>CANQGO010000010.1 GCA_947623225.1 uncultured Clostridia bacterium
TAATGTAGCGTTCCGAGCCACCGAGTGTCTCTTCACTTACTCCGCTTGCGCGGAGACAATTCCCGCCGGGAACGCCATAGGGCGGCTACGCTTTTTGGTCGCAACAGAAAAGGGCTCGCTTTGCGTGCCCTTTTTCTATTGCTTCTTATTGCTTGCCGCCCCGATCTCTTGCCCCGACCTGAATATGAAATAATGTAGCGTTCCGAGCCACCGAGTGTCTCTTCACTTACTCCGCTTGCGCGGAGACAATTCCCGCCGGGAACGCCAATGTACTACTATTTTTAATTTGCAAAAGAAAGGAGGGAACCTCTCGGTTCCCTCTCGTTTTGTTTTGTTGCGACCTGTGCGCTTGTCTCACAGGCGCACAAGTCTTTATTCCGCCTGGGCTTTTTCCTGATATTGCACTGTCGTGGACGTATCTTCGCCGGCAACTGTCACAGTGTAGAGGTCCGAAGGCAATTCCTGATCCTGAGGACCGTTATCTTGGAAGTCGGGCATTATGAATTTTCTGATCTGAATCTTGTATGAACCGTCTTCCAGGTTGAAGTGAGCCACTCCGCTTTCATCGGTGACAGCAGTTATCTCTTCATTGTCGTCGTTGATAACAGAAACCGTGATACCTGCAGGGGCAGCAGATCCGTCTTTTAGTTTGACGGCTATGTCTACCTTGTGAGTGACAGCGGCTTTTTCCGCGATTTTGAAGGTGATATTCTCACCGTAGTCAGAGAAAGCATCTACCGAGATCAGATATGTCTGTCCGGCTTCTACAGAGAAGTCGTGCGATAACGAGTTGTTGCCTACAGTGAACAGCTGAATAGTACCGGTATCTTCATCGTCTACCTTTTCATGGGTGGAATACACGGTGATCCAAGTGTTTGCGTCTGTAGTGGACACGACATACACTCCGTCAGTCGTAGCCGTGTAGCTCAGGTGTACAAGACTATTCTCGTCTGCTATTACGTAGTGATAGTCTCCCACCAACTCATCCAATATAAAGGGATGGTCTATTGTACCGTCAGGCGATTGGGGGGGGGTAGTTCCTTGTTGTGTAATAGTGAACTCCACGTCGACATTATAATTATACGGGTCGACAGAGAACCAATATGTTTCACCGGCGGTGAGGGTGAAGCTTAACGTATTTGTTTCTTTTCCATTAAAATTCTTAAACGCAATTCTTCCGTTATCATATTCGTCTTTGGGTGTGACCATCAGGAATATGTCAATATACGTATTAGTGTCGTTGGAAGATATTGTATAAGTTTCATTTGCGGTTGGAGTGTAAGTTAAATATATCGGCTCCTCTACGTAAATAGAATACGAATCTGCCAAGGTCGTAATTACATAGGGATTGGCGAGAGTTCCTTCTCCTTCCCACGGGTAGTCGTGTTCTCCACCGCCAAGCTCACCGCCTTCGGCAATAGTTACTGTATATGTTTCGGGCGTATCGTTGGCTATGCAGAAATAGCAATAAGTTTTACCCTCTTCCAATGATACTACGGCAGAACCGCCATTTTGAATTATGGGCATAAAACCATCGCTGGGAATAATGACCGCATTTCCCGTTGCCGTGAAAGTATAATTGCCCGTTTTCTCCGGAGTGAAGGCGTACACAACACCCATTCCGCCGGCTGCGCGAAGTGCGTCATTGGTCAGAGGCACGGTGTTGGTTCCAAGGTGGAAGGTGAGCGGAGAGGACATTGTACCGACTCTTGCGAGTTCTCTGAAGGTCACTTCGCATGTGGGAGAGTCCTTGCTCACGGTCAGGACGAAGTGTCCTTCCGGATAGTATACTCTGTAATCGGATTTTTGTCCGGATATGACTATGGTGTACAGTTCGTCTTCCAGTTGGAATACTGCCTTGCCGTCTGCGCCGGTCGTCTTGGTTGCGGCAGGCGTCTTGCCTGCCAAAGCAGCGTCATTGTCGTCCTCGAGTTCGCCGGCATACAGGGATACGGTCACGCCGTTCGCGGGCTCTTCTTCGTCGACGGTGTTACCATACACGTCCAGCAGGGCGGGATAGGTTACGTTGACGGTGTAGGTGTAGCCGGTAGGCTCGGTCTGCTTCTTTGTGACGGTGATGGTGCAGGACGGAGCGTCGGCGGTGAGTTTGCCGTCGGCGAATTCGTAACCTTCTGCCACACCGGTGAGTGTGGCGGTATAGTCTGCGCCCTCCAGGTCAAAGGTGGCTTTACCGTCTATGGGAGTTGCTTCTTTGACGAGAGTGCCGTCCGCTTTCTTTATCTGAACTTTCACGTTGTTCAGAGCGGCGGTATCGTTGCATGTCACGTTGACGGTGTAGGTGACCGTTTTATCTTTGCAGGCGACCAGCGCGATGGCGGATACCGCAAGACAAACGACCATTACCGCAACCAACAGCGTTTTGATAGTTTTGTTCATACTTTACCTCCTTATTTTCTTGCAGAGATGCCGTATCTGACCGATCGGACCGTGCAGATAGCGTATATTCTCCGCAAAATTATTGTTTTATTGTAGCACTATATTATGAAAAAAGCAAACAAATGCGCCTTATTGTTCGGTAATAAACGAAAAAAGTACGTGCAAGCGATTTACATAATATAATAATTGTGATAAAATATAAAACAATTCAATTTGAATGAGGCAGCCTATGAATTACAATATTTTCAGACGAATTCTGACAGTTGCCGTTATCTTATTGATGACGGTTTCGATTTTTTTATTGGGATCTTGCTCCAAGCAAGTGCGCATCTCCTTTGAGACCAACGGCGGAGAGGCTATCGAGGCGCAGAAGGTACAGAAGGGGACTAAGATCACCTTGCCTCAACTTGCCAACAAGACGGACGGGGGACAGGTGTATATATTCGACGGGTGGAGTGCCTCTCGGGACCTGAGCGGAGATGTGCTGAGCGGAGAGATAGACGCTCCGAGTAAGAACGCGACATTTTACGCCAGGTGGGTCAAGGGATACTCTGTCACGCTGGATGTCAACGGCGGAAGTCTCGCCGAGACCGTCATATGGCTCAAGGCGGGAGCGTCCCTGAGCGACGCGGTGAAGAGTATGGTACCGACGGGACCCAATGACAGGGAGTTCATCGGTTGGTATCTCGACGACGTGCTGCTGGCAGACGGTACTGCCATGCCGAGCGAGAATGTAACGCTGGTAGCGCAATACACGGAGGATCATGTCGTATATTTCACCGACGCTGTGGGAGGAGACGATCGTCTGTATCGCTATGACGGGGAACCGGACACTTTATATCTCGAGCGGCAGGGTGTAGAACGCAAAGCGGGCACATATAACGCCGATACGGGGATATTCACTTTCGTTGACGAGGGGACCGTCATACTTTCCGGCAAGATCAACGGGGAATACTTCTACTATTTCAACAAAACGCTTATGCGCACATATACTCAGCGCGGCGGTCAAGCCCAACTGAGCATAGGCGACAACTATGTTTCGCAATTCACCGACGCCGAAGGCAATACGGAAGAGGGCGAAGTGGTATTTGACCTCGAGTGGAACAATTACCTGTTCCGTTCGGAGCACTTCAGCGAAAATTTCGTATTCGTCACCGATGAGGACGAGACATACTTTGTATTGCAGGATCGCGAAGAGGCGGGCATATACCGCCCTGTCTCAGGACAATATCCCGCCATCACACTGGACGGCTTGGGCAATTTCAAGTACGACTTCGACCCCGAGCATCCGACATACTACGATATAACGGGAGAGCCGGTACTGCATGCGGAAGGTACGTACGCTATCAACAAGGACGGCTACTATGAGTGCGCCATGTATGTGGGCGCGCAGAAATTGGAAGATTTTCTTTTCAGAGTAGTGGACAAGGAGCACAAAACGTTTGAGCGCAGCGACTTCTACGGAGATCTGGACCCGATCGACCACGCGCTCATACTGGACGGTTTTGGCGGCGGCGTATATATAGACGAGGACGGTATCGAGCACGAAGGCACATACAGTATCGTGCGCGATTGGTGGATGACCGAGGACGCGCGCAGCGCATTCCGCGTATGGCTTATCAACTTTGACTACGAAGGGGCTACCGAGGACGTGTATTTTGCATTGCAACAGGACAATAGCGGCAATACTACGGCGTTGTTCTTCGGCAAGGTCACCAAGAATTCCGTCGGCGGACTGTATACGTTCGATAATGCACTGACGTTGGGAGGAGAGACGTATACGGGCGCATTCATAATGGTGCTGCTGGATCGCTACAACGAAAGTATGGTATTGGTGAAGATAGACGAGAGCACGCTCTCTTCCGGAGAGACTGTCAACGTATATGCGGCATACTTCACGGGGACCGTCACGGCAGTGGAGGGACAGGACAACAGATATCACTTTGCGGACGTCGCCGCAGACGCGCAGATGGATTTTTCCCTCGGCGATGGCACGGCGACCTATCTGACGGCGTCGGGCAGCGGCACGGCGGAACTTATACACATATCTGACAATATAGTTGTCGATCCGAATAGCGGCACCGCCACATATATCGACGAGCAAGGTAGGGAACACAATAATATCTCCTACACACACTCTGTCGGTGAGATATTGGACTTCTACTCATTCCATATAGATGACTCGCTCGACTTGTACTACTACCGAGAGATCGGCGAAGAGCAGTTCACTCAAGCGTTGGCAGAAAACATATTGGACTACGACTATATATCGAGAGAGCTTGCCAATGCGTATCCCGCCCGTCTGTTGCTGGCGCAGGGCACGAACAAGGCGTATATAGCCGTGCCTGTCGGCATAGGCGAGCCTATATTCGTGGGCGAGGGTATATATGCTCAAGTGGCAGGTTCCGAAGACGAGTACACTTACCACAGCAACTTCTGGGTAGACGGTCTCATCGATTTCTTCGGAGGGGAAGGCTATGAAGCACCGCGCGACGAATTTGTGGGATATTATGAGAATTTCACATTCCGCAAGCAGCAGAAGGAAGGAGAATGGAAGTTCTTCGAGAGATACGACGACATGCAATTTGCGCTGGACAACTTTGTATGCGACGGCTACAGCAACAATGCCGTATATACAACGCCGGGCGGAACGGAGCTGGACGGAACGTTTTATCGCATGGAGATCGTAGTGGTATTCACTTGCGGCGAGGACACATACTACCTGAAGGAGAAGGATGGCAGTATGGTGAATGTCTCTCGCGATGCAGGATTGTACTATCGCTATATGCCGGATGACGTATTTTTTGCCACATTCGGCCCGGACAGTAGCGGCGAACTGTATGACTATATAGTATTCGACGGAGAAAACAGAGTGACGGTGGTCAATTACGAGGGAGGATTCCTCGCCAATACGCTTCAGGGAAGCATGGTGCAGACGAGTCGCTGGAGTGATGAGTTACGTGAGTACACGGTGACGGAGGACGTTACGGGACAAGTGTATCGCATACTGCTCGGTTCTTTCAAAACGATATGGGATGACGAATATCTGGTGTACGACGTGTACAATGAAGCGTACAACGGCGAATGGAATGTAGACGAGACGTTTGGTATATTGCGTGGCGACGGATACCGCTTGCACTCTGCTACCTATGATGAGGACGGAGACGGCATCGTGGACTACACAGGTACCATGGCGCGCGCCACTTTTGACAAAAGAGACATACAGACGCACGCATACACGGTGGACGAGAACGGCGATACGATAGTATTCACGTACAATCTGAATGACGAGAACACCGCATCAAAAGTATTCAATGTGATGAGGGCCAGCTCCAGCGGAATGGAATATCTTGTCGAACGCAAATTGATATTCGGTTCCTTTGCTTATTGGGACGCAGGTGTGCGACCGGGCGAATATATGTACCTGGACGGCAACGGCAAGGCGGAGAGATATGACGCGTCGGGCAGGCTGATAGGCAGAGGTTCCTACCGTATCGCGGCAGAGATAGATGACGTCAGCTATTACTACAAGGATAACAACGACAAGAACGACAAGAGCGCGAGTTTCTATTTCGCTATATATATAGAACAGGAGAACACTGGTTCTACCTACTTCGAGTATCGCAGATACAACGGCGACGTGAACGGCGAATACGACTGCGACGACTGGTCGCACCTGTCGGTGAGTTGCTACGGAGAGATAGTGTATACAGATCCATATGGTGTGGTATACGAGGGCTACTACTCTGTGAGCGGAAACACGATAACGCTTATAACTCATGACGAATCGGGAGTAAGGATCACGTTCTTCTTCGACAGATCGATCGGTTATTTTGTGCCTGAAAAGGAGATATCGATATGAAGTTTGGCAAATACAAGGTAATGTTACTGCTTCTGGGACTGATCGCGTTGTGCGCGGTGCTGTTGACTGCCTGCAAAAAGTGCGAGACTCATCAATGGGAAGAGATATCAAATACTGCCACATGCACCGAACCGGGCGTGATCACAAGCAGATGCTCCGTGTGCGGAGAGGAGATGACGACAAAATCTCCTGCGCTCGGACATGATTGGGATAGCGAGAGCATAGAAGTATTGGAAGCGTCCACTTGCACCAAGGCGGGTAAGGCTACTCACAAGTGTGCACGGTGTAGTCAGAGTGAGGAGTACGATCTGCCTCTCGCCGAGCACAATTACCGTCCCGACTTTATCAATTCCGTTGTCGCTACTTGTACCAAGCCCGGACTGGATATAAAAATATGCAGAAATTGTCAGAACAGACAGGAGACTGAGTTAGAGCCTCTCGGTCATGACTTCACGGGTACCGCTGTGGTGGTGAAGGAAGCCACCTGTCTTGAAGAGGGCGAGAGAAGGATACAATGCAAGCGTGCCGGCTGCGACGGCGATGGGACCAATACGCCCGCGGTGAAGAGTCTGGCGATAGAGCCGCTCGGTCACAATTGGCAGACGGGTAGCACTATAGATAAGGAGCCAACTTTCGCGGAAGAAGGCTCGCGCTCCGTCCATTGCCTGCGTTGTGAGGAGACAAAGGATAGGCAGTCTATTCCGAAGTTGGTGGAGAACGAACCTGTAGAATACAAGTTCCGTGTCGCTCGCTGCAACGGGGAGACGATACAGACGGGGCTGTCTGCCATTACTTTGAATGTGTACGATTCAGAGGGCGACGTGGTCGCCACGTCCAGTAGAAGTAATTTCGCCAATGGTATCATGACTGTCAGTTTGGTCCCTGCCGACTACACCGTGAAGATAGAGGGTCTGCCGGATGGCTACCACGCCGAGAGCGAATATGCCATAGCACCAGGAAGTCTGGAGAAGGATCTGATCGTGACCGCATCTCTGTTGCCTGCAGAGCAAGCGAATAACAATACAAAATACGGAAAAGGCTCTGTCCTGCATGATTATACGTTTACGGACGTACGTTCGCGTCAGTCCGTTACGCTGAGCGAGCTGCTTGAGCAGAAGAAGATAGTGTTGCTCAACTTCTTTTTCTCAGATTGCAGTGCTTGCCAATCGGAGATGCCGGGGCTGATCAGTGCGTACAATATTTACAAGGATGAGATAGCCATAGTCATGCTGGACGTAGTACCTTATGATACGCCGCAGAAGATCCGTGACGAATTTCTTTCTCCGTTCAATGTGCCTGATACCGTATGGACAGTGCAGGACCTTACTCCGAACAACGCCGTTGCCGGAGCCACTTACAACAATATCTGCGAAAAATTCGGTTTCCAATCTGCGCCGCAGAATGTAATAATAGACCAAGAGGGCGTAGTGGTGTATGTACATCAAGGTGCAACGAGTGAGATGGAGTACAGATCGATATTCCAACAATATACGAGTGCTCCGTACTATATAGAGGGGGAATCAACAGCCATACAACACGCAATTCTTCCTGAGAAAGAAGAGTACTGAGAGATATTCAAAAATATTTTATGAAAAAGCCCCGAAAGCGATCGCTTTCGGGGCGCAATTTTTGGACTAAACACGTTGTCGGCGAAATTCGCGCGGGGTCATACCGTATTGTTTTTTGAATTGGCGGTTGAAGTAACTGACGTTGTTGAATCCCACCGCATAGGCGATGGATGCGATATCGTCATCGGAATCACGAAGCATCCTGCCCGCTATGGTGAGGCGGTAATTGTTTACATAGTCCACGCAACTGACGCCGGTGTATTGTTTGAAGAGTTTCATTATATAGAATTCGCTGTAGTCGCAATATTTTGCGATTTTTTCTATGGTTATATCGTTCATATACTCGGCGCGGATATATTCCAATGCGCGACGGACAGTATATTGGTGTTTGTCCTCCACTTCGTTGGGCGTCACGTCCATCAGGCGATTGTTGTACAGGTGGTAAAACATCCAATACAGATTTGCCTTGATATCCAATTCCGCTCCTTCGCGTTCGATATCACACATAAGTATGGAAGTCATACTTTGGTCGAACGGATGATACCACCCGTCGTAAGGGTGTACCATAACGGGCACGGAGTGTTTGTCGCTGAGAAGGGGCGCGAAGTATTTGAGCGTGCACAGATCCGCCTCCCCCGTCTCCAGCAGACGCAAGTTGAATACGATGGCGTCTATTTCCATGTCATAGTTCTCATCCCTATTGATGGAGTGCATGACGAAGGGGCGCAGTATGATGATATCCCCCTCCTGAGCGTCGTACCTCTTACCATCCACGCAGAAGTATCCTCTGCCGCTCTGGACGCGTATGATCTCCATCTCTTCGTGCCAATGGATCGGATAGAAGGGTAGCATGGCGGATATACTGGTGTGATACTTGGCGAAAGGAAGCAACGCCGTACCGTGTACGGTTTTTTCCTTGTACTGCTGTACCGTTTTGTCATTCAGCTTGTGATAATCGTCAAACTTCAATTTGCGCCTCTGTTCCGTCCAAATTACACTAACATTATACACGACCTTGAAATATTTGCAAACAAAATTCATCAAAAAAACAGGATAGTGTTAGTTCTTTGCAAGATAATATAATCTGATTTGGACTATTGGCAATATAATGTAAGCGTAAAACGAACAAGGAGGAAATAGAAAATGTTCTTTCAGAAAGATGTTTATACGGAAAACGGCGACTATCGTGAACCGGACGGGAACTACATATTTGCTCTCGGTTACGCCATGATTTTCAATGAATTGGGTCAATAGACCGGTTCAAATTCAACTAAACTAACAGGAGGTAAAACGTCATGCTGAGTTATTATCAAGATTACCGCGATGAGCAAAGAGATGCCTGCGACATTTGCGAACAGCAATCGGCATATATCATCGCTTTGGCGCTTAACAATGCCTGCATACAGATAGGAAAGTAATTTTGCTTATTTGTTTTCTTCTCTTTGACCGCCTGCGGCTTTCTCCGTTGCCGCAGGCGGTTTTTTGATATTTTCTGCAAATTATATGTATTGAAACTTTTGCTCGTCTATGATACAATATATTTTATGAAACTTATTCATACTGCAGATATTCATCTTGACTCACCTCTTTCGGGAGTCGCCGAACCTTTGCGGCGCAGGAAGGAGTTGCTGAGCGCACTGGAAAATATGGCGAACTATGCTCGCCACACGGGCGTGCAAGTCATCATAGTGGCGGGAGACCTGTTCGACGGATCCGCCCTTGCTTCCACCGTGCGCAATGTCGCCGATATCGTGAAGGGTAGCGGGTGTACATGGTTTGTACTCAGAGGCAATCACGGCGATAGCTCTCCTTACGATCTGCTGGCAAATCTGTGCTCGCAAGAGGTCAAGTTCTTTGGGGACGATTGGACGAAGTATGAGTGCGCGGACGTCACTATTTGCGGCAGAGAACTCGGTCATGATGACGCCGACAAGTGGAATGAATTGCAACTGGATCCGTCGCGTTTCAATGTGGTAGTATTGCACGGCGACGTAGACGATCCGGCGTATGGTTTGATAGACAAGAAGGCAATCGCTCGCAGCGGGGCGTCCTATGTTGCTCTGGGGCATAGGCATGCTTATGCCGAGTATATGTTTGGTAAGGTACGGGCTTGTTACAGCGGAGCGTTGGAACCTCGCGGATTTGACGAGTGCGCGCAGACCGGTTTTGTGGAAATAGATACCGAGAAGCGCACGGTCGGATTCGTTCCGCAATCGGTGCGATCGGTCGTTACAATAGAGCTGGATATAAGCAGTGTGACGGGCGATATCTCGCTGGAGCGAAAGATATTGGACGGCGTTGCGGACGTGGATACGCGTAACTATCTCAACCTTATCTTGGTGGGAGAGACGCAAGAGAGCCTGCATGTGCAGGCTGCGGCGAACAGCGTGCTTGGCGGCAAATTTTTTGCCCTGCGCGTCAAAGACTGCACCCGTCCGGCAATCGATACGGAGGCACTGAAGCGAGAGGTCTCTTTGCGTGGCGAATTTGTCAAATTGACGGAAGATATACAAGACGAGCAGTTGCGCGCCGATGTGCTCAAAATGGGTCTTGCCGTACTTGGCGGGGAGGATCCGCAATGAGATTGATTCGTGCGAATATAGAATCTTTCGGCAAGCTGGAGAGCTTCAAAGTTGAATTTGATACGGGCGTCAATGTGTTTAACAAAGAAAACGGTGCGGGCAAGACGACATTGAGCGCATTTATACGCGCCATGCTGTACGGTTTCGAGTATAGGGTGGTCAATGGTATCAAGGACGTGGCTCGTTACCAACCGTGGGGCAGCAATGGCAAGTTCGGCGGCAGTCTGACGGTAGAAAAGGACGGGGAGCGGTACCGGATAGAGAGATTTTTCGGCTTGACAGCCAAGAGTGAGCAGAAACGAATAGTCAAAGAGGCTACGGGCACCGTTGTGAATTGGGACAAGGAACCGGGCGAAGTGCTGCTTGGACTGACGGCGGAAAGTTACGATCGCTCGGCGTATTATCCCCAAGAAGCGGTTGAGCTTGCATCTAATGACAATCTGGATGCTCGACTGGCGAATCTGGTTCAGAACAGCGCGGACAACTACGATAAGATACAGGATAAATTGCGCGCATACAAGAAGAATCTGCGCTACGAGAAGGGCGTGGGTGGAGTTATAGCGGAGCTTGAAAGCAAACAGCGTGAACTCGACAGAAAACTGTATACAGTAGACGCCAATAAGCGTCGTAGCGAGTACATAGATTCGCGGCTGGCGCAGATTGAGCAAGAGCGTGAAGGTCTTAGTCGCAAGGCGGCAGAGATGCAGAATGAAGCCAATGAGCTACGCGGCAAATTGGCTCAGGCTCAGCCTGCGGAGGAACAGAGACGCTCCGCAGCCAAATATGAAGAACTTCATGAGCGTATCGCACGTGTACCTGTCGAGTTCGAAGAGGATATGGCGAGGTGCGATCAATTGGCAAGACAGATCGACCATTTGCCCAAAGAACACCATGGACTAAATTTGCCGCTGTTGTGCACGGCAGGCGCACTCGTTTTGATAGGCATCGTAATGATTATACTGGGCGCGGCAAGTCTTATGAATATGGTCGTGGGGCTGGTGTCGGGCGGCGTACTTGCAGTAGTGGGTGTATGCGTGTTTGTATATGTGCTGTACAGATACAGAGCGGCGGGCGGTAAAAGCGACGCCGACGAACGCGATATGCTACTGAGAGAATTTTACAAAATCGCGGGCAAATACGTATACGTGCGAGAGGACGATCTTGAGGGCACGAGGCGCGCATTGTGGGAGACGTACGCCGAGTACAAGGGCAATCTGCGCGCCATGGATGGGTTGCAGCACGCACAGATCACCCGGGTGGATACGTCACACTTACAGCAGCGTTTGACCGAGTCGGAAGACGCGTTGAAAGACATATCCGCACAGAATGAAAGATTGGTCGCAGAAGGCAGCCGTCTCGAAGCGGAGAGGGCAGGTCTGGATCTCGATAGCGTGAGTATAAGCGACCAACTGTTGGACCTGTCCGAGCAGAAACAAGCGGCTGAGTACCGCTATCGTGTGGCGGATACCGTGTCCAAACTGCTTGAGCAAGCGAAAGAGAATCTGTCGGTGAGTTATTTGCCCAAGCTGTGTGCGCGTATGAGGGAATTGATAAGGCAGGTTACGGGCAATGATCTGCAGGTGGAATTGGACAGGAATTTTAGCGTGAGTCTGAGAGAAAATGAGCAGACGAAGAAGATAGACGAATTCAGCCGCGGTACGAGAGAGATAGCACTGTTGTGTTTTAGGATAGCACTGAGTGAGTTGCTCTACGACGGAGATATTCCATTGCTGGTTATAGACGACGCTTTTGTAAATTTCGACGAATACAATTTCCGTCGCGCAACAGCGTTGTTGAAAAGTATGAAAAATACTCAGGTGATATATTTTACTTGCCATGATCGCTTGGGCGATTTGCAATAATTTTTGAAAATATATAAAAGAGGTAGAAAATATGGATGTAGTACAGTTTAGTAAAGAGATCCGACGCAATACGCTCAGATGCTTACATTCACAGGGGTCGGGACACGTAGGCGGAAGTCTGTCTATAGCAGACTTGCTTGCGGTATTGTATACCAATCATATGCACGTAGATCCCACCCATCCCAAAATGGAGGACCGGGACAAGTTGGTATTGAGCAAAGGCCACGCAGGTCCGGCACTCTATGCCACATTGGCGTTGAAGGGCTTTTTCCCCATCGAGTGGTTGGACACGCTTAATCAGTTGGGTACACGCTTGCCCAGTCACGTTAATATCAATCTGACGCCCGGTGTGGATATGACCGCCGGAAGTCTCGGGCAGGGATTGTCTTGTGCCTGCGGACTTGCCATAGCCGACAAGGTGAAGGGGATCAAGGACAGATACGTATATGTGATAACGGGCGAAGGCGAGTTGCAGGAAGGACAGAACTGGGAGGCTGCCATGTTGGCAGCAGATAAGAAACTGGACAATATTATAGTTTTCGTCGACAGTAATAAGATGCAGATAGACGGTTACACCAGAGACGTGATGGACGTAGAAGACCTCGTCGCCAAGTTTGAGGCGTTCGGCTTTGCCACGCAGCGCGTGAACGGACACGATCACGCAGCGTTGGACGCTGCCATAGTGAAAGCGAAATCAGACAATTGCGGCTCACCACACTGTATTATAATGGATACGGTCAAGGGCAAAGGCATCAGTTTTTATGAAACGATGGGTGCGGGCGTGCATAGCACTACCGTCACGGACGAACAGTACGCGGCGGCATTGGAAGAATTGAAATAAGGGGACCGATACTATGGAATTGCGAAAAGAATACGCGGGAGAACTTGCCCGCCTTATGAGAACGAACGACAAAATATTCATTCTTGACGCGGATCTCGCCGGAGCGGGCGGGACAAAAGCGTTGTATGCGGAATTTCCCGACAGGTGTCTGAATGTAGGTGTGGCAGAAGCCAATATGACTTGCGTTGCCGTAGGACTTGCCGCTAGCGGGTTTATACCGTTTATACACAGTTTTGCTCCGTTTGCCACACGCAGAGTATTCGATCAGATAGCCGTGTCGGTAAGTTACTCCGAGCAAAACGTGAAGATAGTGGGATTCGATCCGGGTGTGCATACCACTTACAACGGCGGAACGCACATGACGTTCGAAGATATGGCGTGCATGAGAGCCTTAAGTAATATAGCCGTTCTGGATATAGTAGACGGTGTACAGTTGCGGAAGGCATTGCCCTATATAGTTCAGCACGATGGAGCCATGTATATTAGATTTGTCCGCAAACAGACGGATACGCTCTTTTCCGAAGACTATGAGTTTCATTTCGGCAAGGCAGACAAACTACGTGACGGTAATGATATAACCATAGTGGCAAGCGGGACGATGCTGTTTGACGCGGTCAAGGCAGCTGACGTATTGGCGAAGGAAGGAATATCCGTGGATCTGCTGGGCATACACACTGTCAAGCCGCTGGATGAGGAGGCGATAATTGCTTCCGCGCGCAAGACGGGTCGCGTTCTTACGGCAGAGAATCACTCCATCCACGGCGGACTGTACTCGGCGGTGACGGAAGTGTTGTCCGCACAGGCTCCTACGTTGTGTGACGCTGTTGCTGTG
Source organism: uncultured Clostridia bacterium (assembly GCA_947623225.1). Classification (GTDB taxonomy): domain Bacteria; phylum Bacillota; class Clostridia; order Christensenellales; family CAG-314; genus Fimimonas. The sequence continues at coordinate 13,945 of CANQGO010000010.1, forward strand.
CGTGACAGGCTGACTCAGGTGGGTAAGCTGGACGACCTGAAGAGGGATTACGGTCTTACCGTCGAAGATATATGCGAACGGGCAAGGAAGTTGCTGCAACACAAATAAAAAACAGCGAAGGTGTACAGATGAAATATATTCTTGCATTGGATCAGGGTACCACCAGCTCGCGAGCCATTGTATTTGACTGCAATGGGGAGATAGTTTCCCGTGCTCAACAGGAATTTCCTCAAATCTATCCGCGCGGTGGGTGGGTGGAACACGATCCGAATGATATATTGAGCAGCCAACTCGGCGTGATAGCCGAGTCCTTCGTGCGCGCAGGCATAACGGGTGAAGATATAGCCGCAGTGGGCATCACCAATCAGCGCGAAACTGTCATAGTGTGGGAGCGTAAGACCGGCAAACCTGTCTACAATGCCATAGTATGGCAGTGCCGACGTACGGCAGACTATTGCGAGCAACTGCGCAAAGACAGACTGGACGCGTATATATATGACAAGACGGGACTGGTTCCGGATGCGTATTTCTCTGCTACCAAGCTGAAGTGGATACTGGACAATGTGACAGGCGCACGCGAACGTGCCGAGCGCGGGGAGCTTTGTTTCGGGACGGTGGACACGTATATAATGTGGCACTTGTCTAAGGGCAAAATTTTCGCTACGGATTATACCAATGCAAGCAGGACCATGTTGTTTAATATACATACATTGCGTTGGGACGAGGAGCTGCTCAAACTTTTCGACATTCCGCTCTGTATGTTGCCGGAAGTCAAACCGTCCGGCAGTCACTACGGCTATGCGGAAGTGACCATGCTGGGGGCGAGGGTTCCTATTTGTGGCGTTGCAGGCGATCAACAGGCGGCGTTGTTCGGACAATTGTGCGTGGATTCCGGTTCTATGAAGAACACCTTTGGCACGGGTTGCTTTTTGTTGATGAATACCGGCACCAAGCCCGTTTGCTCCAAGGGATTGGTGACTACACTTGCGGCAGGGACGGATTGGAATGTGCAGTATGCCGTCGAGGGCAGCGTATTTATGGGCGGTGCCATAGTGCAGTGGCTCAGAGACGAGATGCGCATGCTGCGCGACGTCTCCGATTCGGAAAGATATGCTATGCGCGTGAAAAACACCAATGGTGTGTATATTGTTCCCGCTTTTGTGGGATTGGGCGCGCCTTATTGGGATCCGAAAGTGCGAGGAACGGTATACGGACTCACTCGCGGCACCAAGAAGGAACATTTCATTCGCGCCGCGCTCGAGAGTATAGCCTATCAGGTCTACGACGTAGCGAAGGTCATGGAAAGCGACCTCGGCAGTCCTATCACCTCTTTGTATGTTGACGGCGGAGGTTCGCAAAATAACTTCCTTATGCAGTTTCAGGCTGATATACTCGGTATAGACGTACTGCGCCCCCGTGTGACCGAAACTACGGCATTGGGAGTGTGCTATTTGGCGGGGTTGACGGTAGGTTACTTCGATAGTATAGACGGTATACGTAGCAACAAAAAGATAGAGCGCACATTCTCTCCATCGATGGACGAGCGTACCCGTCGCCGTCTTGTAGAAGGCTGGGCAGACAGTGTTCGTCGCGCGCGTTGCGAATAGAGTGATTCAAAAATGCGGTTTTGGATAAAAGCCGCATTTATTTGTCTTTTGAAAAGATTTCGGGTATAATGGCGATATGAAAAGGATCGGCGTGATAACGGACATACACGGCAACGAGGAAGCCCTGATAGCCGTATTGAAAATGTTGGATGAGTACAAGTGCGATGAGATATTGCATCTCGGTGACGTAGTGGATATAGGCCCTGACAGTCGCAGGTGTCTTGAGATATTGTTGGATCGCAGCGACGTTACTTGTCTGCTGGGCAACCACGACAGGGATTTTGTGTTGGACCATGCGGATATTCGTCAAAATTCGCATGTGCCCTTCGAGCACAAGCGAGCCGTATTTGACAGTATGACAGAGGATATGCGCCGTGCGGTCAAGGAATTTCCACTGCATACGGAGAGAATATGCGGTGGAAGAAAATTATTCTTTTGTCACTATGCATTGGATCCGCAAGCGGATACTTGGCGGCAATTTCCTTTTATGCCGTTGCAGATACACCCGACAGCAGAGGATTTCGACGAGATCTTCAGCGAGGTTGAGGCAGACGCGGTGTTTTTTGGTCACAAACATGAACCTTGCGACATAGAGGGTCGCAGGCTTTATGTTGATGTCGGCAGCGTGGGCTGTCACCCCGAGCCTTATGCGCGCGCCGTGCTTATAGAATATGACGACGCGCACTGGTCATACAGACGGATACAGACTCCTTATTGTGCTCAGGCACTCCGTGACAAAATGCACGTTTATCCGGGTGGGGATGCTTTGTTTGATTACTATTTTTTACGAAAAAATGCCGAATAAAAAAACCCTCTTGCCGAAAGCAAGAGGGTTTTTGATGAGGCTTATTTGCTACGTGATTCGCCGCAGAAGAAAATCGCTACCGTGCCCGGTCCGCAGTGCGAAGCGATCACGGGGCCTATGTCATATATGCGTATGTCTGCATTGGGATATTCCGCATGCAGTGCGTCATACATTTTTTGCGCGGATTTGATGCAGTCCGAATGTCCTATCCACAGTTTCCCGTTGTAGTCTTTGCCGTCGGCGATCTTACGCGCCACTTCGGCAAGAGTTCGCTCCATCGCTTTGCTCTCACTCATTACTTTGGAGTAGGCTACGATTTTACCATTGCCGTCAAGGTGCATGATGGGGCAGAGTTTCAGGATATTGCCTATGAGTGCAGCGGGACCGGATATTCTGCCGCTGCGACGGAAATAGGTCAAGGTGGTGGAATAGAATTGGTGTATTACATTCAGGCGGTTTGCCATAGCCCATTCGTACAATTGATCTATGGACGCTCCGCTGTCACGCCTATCGGCGATCATATCCGTAAACAATCCATATCCCACGCAGGCACACAATGAGTCAACTACGTAAATTTTGCGATCGGGATATTGCTTTTTTAATATTTCCGCTGCGGCGATCGCGTTGGCGCAGGACTGTGACAATCCTGAGCCGAATGCTATGTGCAGCAAGTCTCCCTGCTCTACAAAAGGACGGAAAAAGTCCACATAACGTTCCGTATTGATCAGGGACGTGGAGGGCTGTTTGCCGGAAGTGAGTTTTTCGTAAAATAATTTAAGCCCGTCTCCTTTACGTAAATCGTCGAAGTATTCCACTCCGTCAAATATATAGGTGTATGCTATGACAGGCAGACCCCTTTCTTCCAGATGAGACCAGTTAAGGTCGACGGTCGATTCGCAACTGATTGTATACAATATTCTTTACCTCCTTTTGATTATTTTGCGACGGCACGCTCATTTCCCCAATAGCATGCCAATACCGTTCCCGGTCCGCAGCGTGAAGCTATGACGGGGTCGATATCGAACGTGCGTATATCCGCATTTGGATACAATTTGCGGAGGCGTGTGGCCATGGCATGTGCGGAGCTTATATAATCGCTGTGCCCCAACCACAGCTTGCCGCTGTAGTCGCCGCCGACATTGTCACCTATATCTTGAAGAAGGCTGTCTGCCGCGCGAGTCTCTTTGCGATGCTTGCGCATGGGCAGAATATTGCCGTTGCTATCCGTGCTCATGACGAGGCACGAGTGACGGTGCAGATGTCTGCCCTTCAGGCAGGATACGTCCGCGTGCCGTTTGAGATAGCGCGGAGATACAGAATAGAATATCTGATGCACTCTGGTGCGATTGAGAATGACCCAGTCGTGTACTTCGTCCAGAGTCTTACCCTCGTCGCGCAGATCCGCCAGACAGTCTACGAGCATACCGTATCCTACGCTGGCGCACGTAGTATCCACTATATATATCTTACGGTCGGGGAACTCTTTTTGCAATTGCTCTGCCGCATTGAGAGCATTTACCACCGATTCGGATAGTGCAGACGCCAATGTCAGGTGCAACAGGTCTCCCACTTGCAGTAGCGGGCGGAAGTATTCTGTGTAGTGTTCGACGCTTATAGGTAACGAACGTGGACTTTTGCCGGAGGCTATTTGATTATATAGCACTGCCAGGCTCGCGCCGTTACGCATGTCATCCGGATAATTTATCCCGTCCAGTACATACGAATGAGCAATTGTAGAAATATTTCGCTTGTTCAGATAGCGCAAGTCGAGATCAACAGTGGATTCACAACTTATGGTGTACATATAGGTACCTCCTTGTTTTGGGTAGAGCGAATTATCGCTCGCACAATATCCATTATATACCTTCTCGCGGATAAGTCTCCCTACTCATGCTTATCGACAGTCTACACTGCGCGTCGAGAGTTGTAGAGAAAAATCATATCGATTCTACTCAGAGTAGAATTGGCTTTTTTACGGTTGCATATAAAGAAAATAAGTGATATAATGGCACTATGGAAGAATTGAAACAGACAATTGCCGCTAATCTGGCGGCATATCGCAAGCAAGCCAATCTGACGCAGCAACAACTTGCGGAAAAGATAAACTATTCCGATAAGGCGGTGTCCAAGTGGGAGCGAGGAGAAGGCGTTCCCGACGTGCTTGTGCTCAAAGAACTTGCGGACATCTACGGCGTCACCGTCAATGACTTTCTTGTACCTCATGCAAGCGCGAAGAAAAAATTGCGACTCAAGGACTTCTGGGCAAAGCGTTGGCTTATCACCTTGCTGAGTGCGGGATTGGTATTTCTGATAGCGACTATAGTCACGGTTATATGGTCTATCATAGTCCCCGCCTCAGGCAAAGACGTGGCTATGTATTCATATATCACGGCGATACCCGTCGCGCTTATAGTTACGCTGGTATTCAGTTGCATCTGGGGCAAGCTGTGGATGCGTTGTGCGGTGGCATCTGCGCTTATCTGGACGCTGTGCCTGTTACTGCATCTGGTCATTCGCATAGTCGTCACGGAATACGCTTGGATGATATATCTCATCGGTGCTGCCTTGCAGGTCCTTGTTATACTTTGGTTTGTGTTGGCGTATTTTGTCCGTCGCGGCAAATCCAAGCAGTAAATCATCGAATTCCGACATACGTATGCGGTAAATCTCGCCGATTTATCGCATTTTTTTACAAAATCAGCGCAATTTTTCCCAAAATATATTGACTTGTCTGTTGAAAATGGTCTATAATGACATTAATAAATATAAGGAGGAAACTTATTTATGATGAGTGTTAGCAGCAAAGAGCTTCGCGGTCGCGCTTGGGCACGCCTCAAGGGCAATTACTGGAAGTCCTTTGGCGCAAGCATTGTTGGTAACATAGTAGGCTCTGTGGGACTGATCTTTACTGCCGGTCCGATGACGGCGGGTCTTGCTCGCTATTATGTCAAACAGCAGCGCGAAGAGAACCCCGAGTTCGGCGAGATATTCTCCGGATTCAGTCGCTATGGCAGCACGCTGGGCGGCTATATTTTGAGATGTTTGTTCATCTTCTTGTGGGGTATCATTCCTATAGTGGGACAGTTCTTCGCCGTATGGGTCAAGCCTTTTGCGTATAGTCAGATGTATTATCTGATGATGGATGAGGGACTTGGTGCGAATGAATCCATTACGAGAAGTAAAGAGATGATGGCGGGATACAAGTGGAAACTCTTCTGCTTGGAATTCTCTTTCATCGGCTGGATACTGCTCTGCTTGCTTACGTTTGGTATTGGCTGGCTGTTCCTTATGCCGTACTATGAAGCGGCTCACGCCGAATTTTATGCGGAATTGGTAGAGTGCCATAAGCTTCCGTCCGAGCGTAGAGAAGAAGGCGAAGATCCCTTTGCGAATCAACCTGCAGAGCAACTTGTAGAGCAACCTGTAGAGGAACCCGTAGAGACGCCGACAGAAGAGTCCGCGGAGGCACCTGTCGAAGAACAACCGACAGAGTCCGCACCTGAAGACAAGGAATAACGGTATTTCTTTTGACCCACCCGAGAGACATTCGGGTGGGTTTTTATTTGACGGCGAAGTGAGGAAAGTGCTACAATACACTTGTAAAATATAATTTTGTAAAGGAATAAAACATAAAATGGAAGTTGTAGCGGCACTTATATGGCGCGGAGATAAATTTCTTATATGTCAACGTCCCGCCGGTAAGAAGAGGGCCCTTTTGTGGGAATTCGTGGGCGGCAAGGTGGAGGCGGGCGAAAGTGCGGAGCAGGCACTGGCGCGCGAGTGCCGCGAGGAGTTGGATATCGCGGTTACGGTAGGAGATCTGTTTTGTGAAGTAACGCACGAGTATCCCGACGTGACGGTGCATTTGACTTTGTTCAACGCCGTTACAGCCGACGAACCTACTATGCTGGAGCACAACGATATCCGTTGGATCACTCCGTCGGAGACGGACGATTATGAGTTCTGTCCTGCCGATACTTATATTCTTGAGAGGATCAAAGCACTTGCAAAAAAATAAGTAAAACGCCATTGCCCGTTAGGACAATGGCGTTTTTTTGCTTTATATCAGTTGTCTTCTATTTTGCTTACTTTTATCAGATTGGTACCGGCACTTGTTCCCAGAGGGACTCCCGCCGTTATAACTATGTTGTCGCCGGGTTCGGCTATACCGAGACGGCGCACAGTCTCTTCCGCATTGATGAACATGTCGTCAGTGTTGTCAAATGTCTGACAGATGGTGGGAACCACTCCCCAACTTGTGGACAGTTGGTGATATACTCTGTCGCTGTTCGCCATGGCAACGACTACGGCACCGGGGCGGAAGCGGCTTACCATGCGTGCGGAAACTCCGCTTTCGGTGTAGACCACTATGGCTTTTGCGTTGATGTCAAATGCGGTATTGACCGCCGCGTGACTTATGGCATCGGTATTGTCCATAAGGGAAATGGGGTACGAACGGTACATGGCATTGTAGTCCACGTTGCGCTCCGCTTCCTCCGCGATACGCGCCATAGTGGCTATGGTGTTGGGAGGATTGATGCCTACTGCACTTTCCGCAGACAGCATTACGCAACTCGAACCATCATATACGGCGTTGGCGACGTCCACGATCTCGGCACGAGTGGGACGAAGTTTTGTCACCATGCTCTCCAACATTTCCGTCGCCGTGATGACGAACTTGCCGCGCATACGGCTTTTGGTTATGAGCATTTTTTGTATGGCGGGAAGTTTTTCGTAGGGTAGTTCTACGCCAAGATCGCCGCGAGCGACCATGATACCATCGGATACGTCTATGATCTCATCGATATTGTTTACGCCGCTTTGGCTTTCGATTTTGGATATTATACATACGTCCTTTGCACCGTGTTCCAACAGATACGCGCGTATCTCGCGCACGCTGGCGGCATCCTGTACGAAACTTGCCGCATAGAGTTCGGCGTTGTTTTTGATACCGAAGTCCAGATCGCGCTTGTCCTGTTCGGAGAGGAATGGCATATTTATCTTCACATTGGGTACAAACAGTCCTTTGCGGTTGGATAGCGTGCCGCCGTTTTGCGCTACTGTCCTGATGGTTTCTCCGTCAATAGCGATGATCTTGAACGCGAGCAATCCGTCATTGAGCAGGATCTGACAACCGACGGCGACATCCTTATATAAATCTTTGTATGTTATGCTGACGTGATTCTCGTCACCTTCGGAACCGTCGTTGACGAAGTCGAAATGGTCGCCTTCGTGAATTTCGATCTGTCCGTCTTTGAATGTTCCTATGCGGATCTCGGGACCTTTGGTGTCGATCATTATGGGTATGGGCAGACCGAGCGATCTGCGTACCTTCTTGACGGTATCTATTTTTGCTTGATGCTCCTCGTACAGCCCGTGACTCATGTTGATACGAGCCACGTTCATGCCCGCCAGAGCCATTTTCTTTATCTGGTCATAGGTGGAACTTGCCGGACCGAGAGTACACACAATTTTTGTTTTTCTCATATATACCTCCGTATTGCAATGGGCGTTATTCAAAGAACGCCTACTCAGCATTATATTAAGTATAATACACTTGTCAAGTTTTGTAAATACACTTTTTGGCACAATATTGCCCCTGGCATTACCGATAAATGCATTTTACATTGACAAGCAAGTATTTCAATGAGATAATATATAACAGTACGGAGTAAGAAGCATACAGGCTCCGACGGAGGGAGTAAATATGAACGATCGCTATTTTACCGTATCGGCAGAAGTATCGGACGCAATTGAACGCAACTTTCCTATCGTTGCGCTGGAATCGACCATCATATCGCATGGCATGCCATATCCGCAGAACGTGGAAACGGCACTGGCAGTAGAACGTATAGTGAGAGATAAAGGTTGTATTCCTGCCACCGTTGCCGTTATAGACGGTGTGCTGACGGTCGGGTGCGATGGAAAACAGATAGAGTCTCTGGGCAAGAAAGGCCCGGCCGTAGCCAAAGTGTCGCGGCGTGATCTGCCCATAGTGGCAGCAAGACGAGCGATGGGTGCCACGACGGTCGCCGGAACCATGTACGCCTGCAAACTGGCAGGTATCAGCGTGTTCGCTACCGGCGGTATAGGTGGAGCGCACCGCAATTCGGCACAGACGATGGATATATCCGCAGATCTGGACGAGTTGCAGCAATCGGACGTGACCGTGGTGTGTGCCGGGGCGAAATCTATACTCGACATAGGTTTGACATTGGAGTGTCTTGAAACGCGAGGCGTGCCCGTCATAGGATATCGCACGGATGAAATGCCGGCGTTTTATACGCGCACGAGCGGGTATGGCGTGGATTGCAGGATGGATTCCGCTCGCGAGATAGCCAGGGCTATAGAGGCTCACAAACAATTGCGTCTCGGCGGCGGGATACTTATTGTGAACCCAATTCCCGAAGAATATGCCATGGATAGGGAATATATCGACGCAAATATAAATGCGGCTATAGCCGAAGCCGACGCTTTGGGAATCGGAGGCAAGCAGTTGACGCCTTTCTTGTTAGATAAAATACGTATGCTTACTCAGGGCAAGAGTCTGGACGCAAATATTCAGCTTGTGTACAACAATGTATCTCTGGCGTGCGATATCGCGAAGGAATTGTGTGATTTGAGGAGCGCGCTATGAGATTCGGCGGTTTGCAGAAATTGACATTGCTGGACTACCCCGAGAGGGTGGCGTGTACGGTGTTTTGTGTCGGGTGCGACTTCCGCTGTCCTTTTTGCCACAACGGTTCGATCGTGGCAGGCACTTCCGATGAGTGGACAGAAGAAGAGATACTTACCTTTTTATCCAAGCGCAGACATGTTCTGGAGGGTGTATGTCTGACGGGCGGGGAACCGTTGCTGTATCCGGATGTGGCGGATTTTCTGCGAGAAGTGAAAGGGATGGGCTATAGCGTCAAGTTGGACACAAACGGCAGTTTTCCATATAAATTGAAATATCTGGTAGATGGCGGGCTGGTAGATTACGTTGCTATGGACGTGAAAAACGATATACCGATGTATTGCGCCACTTCGGGCACGGAGGTGGACCTGAACGCCATCGAGCAATCGATAGAATTTCTGCTACAGGGGACGGTGCCTTATGAGTTTCGCACGACGGTCACACGTACTTTTCATACGGCGTCAAGTCTTAGCGAGGTAGCCGAGAGGTTGCGTCGGGCAGACAAATGGTATCTGCAACAGTTCGTGCACGGTACGGATCTTATAGACCCGTTGGTAGAAGGCTATACAGACGACGAGTTGCGAAAATTGTATCGTATAGTCAAAGAAATATGCCCGAACGCCATGTTGAGAGGCATAGAAGATTGAATTCCTCACTGAAAACGCCCGCAAACCATTCCGCTTGCGGGCATATCTTGTACAGGGTATTATTTTTTTAATAAGAGTTTCGGCACTTCGGTAATGTCTCCGTTGGGCACGGTATACTTGGGTGCAAAACGCGGTTGATCGTCCGAGTCGTCCGTTTTCAACCACAGGCAGTCTATTTTTGCATTGCGCGCGCCGTCCACATCAGTCACAGGGTCGTTGCCTATGTATATGCAGTCTTTGCGATTCAGCCCGTACTTCTCGGTCAGACGTGAGAAAAACATACCGTCCGGTTTGGCACACCCCTCGTCGGAAGAGTACATGACGCCGTTGAAGTATTTGCGTAACCCGAGTTTGGAAAGCTCAGGCTTGGTGAAACAGGCTTGGGCGTTGGAAAGTATATACAATTTTTTCCCTGCGCGACGCAGGTCTTTAAGTACGTCTGTCACTCCGTCAAACAGGCGTATATGCTGCGTGGAGAAGGCACGGAATTGCTGTGCGATATGTGTCGCAAGCGGTTTGCTTGTCTTTTTGTTTTTGTTTTCGAATATGTGACGGAATACTTCTACCACGTCCACTTCGGGATATTGATACTTTTTCTTGCCGAGAGTAATTTGCAATTCGCAACTGCTGAAGTATGCTTCACGCAGTTCATCTACGTTATAGTATACGCCGTAGAAATTGAGCGTTTCGGATAACTTTTCCCAAACGCCGGTTTCATATTCGTTTGTGCGGATATCTACGAGCGTTCCATATAGATCAAAGATGAAATTCTTGTACATATTGTCCCTCCGAGATGAGATGGATTTATTATAAATCACTCATTTGCCGAAATCAAGCGATTTGATACTAAAACCCGAGATACTCCACGCCCACCAACAGAATTTCGTTTATCTTCGGATTTGCAATTTTGTATTTGATGATCTTGCCTTGCCGCTCGCATACCACTATGTCCAGATCACGCAGCATGCGCAATTGATGCGAAACGGTGGTCTGATTCATATTCAATATGGCGGCTATGTCCGTGACGCACAAAGGCGAGATGGTCAGTGCAGACAGTAACCGGACTCGCGACGGCTCGCCCAGCAAGGCGAAGAAGCGTGCTATCCGTCGTACGCTGTTGTCATCGGGCAAATAGCATTCCATATCGTCCAAAACTTTTGCTGTTGCGGCTATCATACATACACCTCCCGTTGCATATTGTGAAGTAGGCTTGTACCTATTTGACACAAAAATTGTAGTTCCGTCACGTCGACGTAAAATGACGCATATTGTAGTAAAAAAACTAAGTTTGACTTTTCAAAGGGGATTTGTATGAATATCACTTCAAGTTTGCTGTATCTTTTGCTGCTTTATGCCGTACTGGACAAAGACGGCAAGTTGTCGCTGACGACCGGACTGATAGCCGCATTTGTCATATTGTTGCTCAATTGCTACTTCGGTAACAGAACTTGCGGGGGCAATCGGCAGTCTGTGTCCGGAAGCGGTGTCTTCGGCACGATCAATGGGTTTTAGTTCGCTGCACAAAAGCCTCGCCGATCGGCGAGGCTTTTGACGTTGTTTTTTACTTTTGCGAGCAGATGCCCTCTTTCACTGTGAAGTATTTGCAGTCGTTCCCTGCAAGAGAGCACGGTATATTGTAAGCGGAGGTCAGCAATATCTGCAGCTCGTTGTCGAAGCGGAGCAGGCGTTGTTGTCTGACAGGGTCGAGTTCGGAGAGTACGTCATCGAGGATGAGAATGGGATATTCGCCTATAATGTCCCGAAAGATCTTCAGTTCGCTCAGCTTCAAGGATAGAGCGGCTGTGCGTAATTGCCCGCGGCTGCCGTATGTGCGCACATCTGTATCGTTTATTTTGATGGCAACATCGTCACGCTGACAGCCTGTGGAGGTGTAGCGTAACGCGAAGTCCTTGTCGAGGGCGGAATCGAGTCGGGAACGGTAGTTCTCTGTCAATTGGTCGAGGGTCTCGCCTTGTATCTGAGTAACGTATTCCGTGCTCAGCCGTTCTGTGCCGTCGGTCAAGGACGCATGAGTTTCTGCGGCTACGCCTTTCAGTCTGTTGCAGAACGCTCTGCGTTTCAGGATGATCCTCGCGCCTTCTTCCGCCAATTGCTCATTCCACACGAATATCATGTCGCGCAGTTCGTCGATATTTTTCGCCTGCTTGAGCAGGTTGTTGCGCTGAGTCAACGCTTTGTTGAAACGGCTGAGACTGTAGAAGTAGGTTTTGTCCGTCTGGCACAGGTCTATATCCATAAAACGCCTGCGCTCGGAGGGCGATTGATCGATGATGCGTATCTCGTCCGGAGAGAAGTATACGCAGTTCAAGTATCCAAGCAATTCGCCCGTGCGGGATATGGATATGCCGTTGATGGTTATTTGCTTTTTGGCTCCGGCGTTAAGCGTGACGGCGATCTCTCCTTCTCCGAGACGGCAGACGTAGCGCACCCTGACAAAAGCGCGATCTTTGCCCCAACAGATAAGGTCGCGGTCTTTGTCCGTGCGCGGACTTTTGCCCAGACAGCACAAGCATACGCTTTCCACAAGGTTGGTCTTGCCTTGAGCGTTGTCACCTGCAAATATATTCAGTTTTGGTCCGAGCTGTACTTTTTGACGCGCGAGATTGCGCCAGTTGCTTACGGATATTTCCGTTACTATCATCGTTTATAATTTTAGCACACTTCCGTCGATTTTACAACAAATAGTTTTTGGCACAAATCCCGCGTTGCGCCACGTTATATGCGTAGTGTGTGTTCTTACCTGAGATTGTCTCATTTTGCCAAAATAGGGCACATAGAGGGCGTCAGAGGGCAATATTAGAAAAAATCATAAAGCAAAATGTTCGCAAACTGTATACAAATGTTTTTATATATGTTACAATATATATATCTAATATAAAGGAGTGAGCAATGGATACAAAGAATACTGTCACCTCAAAAGGCTATTCCGAAGATCAGATACAGGTTCTCGAGGGTCTGGACCCGGTACGCAAGCGTCCGGGAATGTATATAGGATCGACGGACGTCAAGGGGTTGCATCATCTGGCTGTGGAGATAGTGGACAACTCCATAGATGAGGCTCTTGCCGGATATTGTAACAATATCTACGTCACCATCAACGCCGACGGCAGTTTGACGGTGGAGGACGATGGGCGCGGAATTCCATGCGGTATACACAAGAAAGAGGGCATATCCGCAGTGGAGCTGTGCCTTACCAAGTTGCACGCGGGCGGCAAGTTCGGCGGCGGCGGATACAAGATAAGTGGCGGACTGCACGGTGTAGGTCTGTCCGTTGTGAATGCGTTGAGCGAGTGGCTCAAGGTGGAGGTGAAGCAGGACGGCAAGTTGCATTATCAAATGTATCATCGCGGTATACCCGAAGACAGGCTGAAGGTGGTCGGTGACGCCGATACTACCGGGACCATAGTCACATTTATGCCGGACGCGGAGATATTCGAGACGGTGGAGTGGGAGTATGAGCGGTTGAAAAATCGCCTGAGAGAAGTTGCCTATCTGAATAAGGGCATCACCATCGTGTTGCGTGACGATCGTGACAGTCGCGAACGGACGGAGACGTTTTGCTATGAAGGCGGACTTGCCGAGTTTGTGGAGAACTACAATCGTTCGCGCAATGTGATATTCCCTCAACCGTTGTATATAGACAAGTCTGTCAAGGAAGGGGAGATAGAGATAGCTCTGCAATTCAACGACGGTTACAACGAGATAGTCCACGCTTACGCCAACAATATCAACACGGAAGAAGGCGGCTCCCACCTCGAGGGATTCAAGGCGGCTTTGACCAAGGCTATCAACGACTACGGTCACAAGTACAATCTGCTCAAAGAAAGCGAGAAGCTCACCGGAGAGGACGTGCGTGAAGGATTGGTGGCCATCATATCCGTCAAGTTGGAAAATCCTCAATTTGAAGGACAGACCAAGACCAAGTTGGGCAACAGCGAGATGCGCACCGCCGTCAGCCGCGTAGTGGGAGAGGAATTGTCTACGTTTTTGGAAGAGAACCCGAAAGAGGCTCGGGAGCTGGTTCTGAAGTCCGTCACGGCACAGCGTGCGCGTGACGCCGCCAGACGTGCAAGAGAATTGACACGTAAGGGCGTGCTGGAAAGTGCGTCATTGCCCGGCAAACTCGCCGACTGCTCGGATAAGGACCCCAAACATTGCGAGATATATATAGTAGAGGGCGACAGCGCAGGCGGCACTGCCAAGCAGGGACGAGACAGACGTTTTCAGGCGATACTGCCTTTGCGCGGTAAGATATTGAACGTCGAAAAAGCACGTCTGTCCAGGGCGTTGGAAAATGAAGAGATCAAGGCTATGATCACGGCGTTCGGCTGCGGCATATCCGACGATTTCGATGAAAGTAAATTGAGATACGATCGCATCATCTGCATGACGGATGCTGACGTGGACGGAAGCCATATAAGAATATTGCTCATTACCTTCTTCTTCCGCTTTATGCGTCCGCTGATAGAGCATGGACATGTGTATATAGCGCAACCTCCGCTCTACCGTATCACCAAAAACAAACAAGAATATTATGCGTTCACAGATGAGGAACGAGACAGAAAGATAGCGCAATTGGGAAACAAGGGTACCGAGGTCAGCCGTTACAAAGGTCTGGGCGAGATGAATGCAGAGCAATTGTGGACGACGACGATGAATCCCGAAAGCCGTATCATGCTGCAGGTGACGATGGAAGACGCATACGAGGCGGACGAGATCGTTAGCCTGTTGATGGGTGATCAGCCGGAGTTGAGACGCGAGTTTATAGTGGAGAACGCCAAACTCGTAGAAGATCTGGACGTGTAAGGAGAAAGTTATGGCAAACAAAAACGATATGCAAAACTTCGATTATGTAGGCGCGCTTGATAAAACCACCGTCAAGGTGGTCAAGATGGAAGAGGAAATGAAGAAATCCTTCATAGCCTATGCTATGGCGGTCAATGTTTCCCGTGCCATACCGGATGTGCGAGACGGACTTAAACCCGTGCACAGACGTATACTCTACGCCATGGGCGAACTGAATCTGTTCAATGACAAACCCACGCGTAAGTCCGCACGTATAGTAGGTGACGTGCTCGGTAAGTACCACCCGCACGGCGACAGCGCGGTATACGAGGCATTGGTGCGCCTGGCTCAGGACTTCTCCATTCGTTGCCCGTTGGTGGACGGACAAGGCAACTTCGGAAGCGTGGACGGCGATCCTCCGGCGGCACAACGTTATACCGAAGCCAAACTCAGCAAGATCGCTTCGGAAATGCTGCGGGATATAGATAAGAACACCGTAGATTTCTATCCCAATTTTGACAATACGCTTATGCAGCCCACGGTACTGCCCAGTCGATTCCCGAATTTGCTGGTGAATGGTGCAGACGGTATCGCGGTAGGTATGGCGACGAATATCCCCCCTCACAATCTCGGCGAAGTGATCAACGGAGCCATAGCGGTACTGAACAATCCTGATATCACGGTGGAAGAACTGATGAAGATCATCCCTGCTCCGGACTTCCCTACCGGTGGTATCATCATGGGACGCGCGGGAATACGCGCCGCGTATAAGACGGGCAAGGGAACCATTCTCGTGCGCGCAAAGACGGAAATAGAGGAACACAACGGCAGACAGCGTATCATCGTCACCGAGATACCCTATCAAGTCAACAAAGCCAAGTTGGTAGAGACTATCGCCGGCATGGTCAAGGATAAGAGGTTGGAAGGTATCGCGGATATACGCGAAGAAAGCGACCGTCACGGTATGCGTATAGTGTTCGACCTCAAGCGCGATGCCAATGCGCAAGTGGTGCTCAATATGATGTTCAAGCACACGCAGTTGCAGGTGTCCGACGGTATCATACTGCTGGCATTGGCGGACGGCGAACCGCGCATACTGAATCTGAAAGAGATACTTTCCTACTATATAGCGCACCAACGTGAAGTGGTAACGCGTCGCACACAATTTGATTTGGAAAAAGCGGAAGATCGCCACCATATCATTCTCGGACTCGTCATCGCGCTGGACAATATAGACAGGGTGATACAGATAATCAAGGAAAGCCGT
Source organism: uncultured Clostridia bacterium (assembly GCA_947623225.1). Lineage (GTDB taxonomy): Bacteria > Bacillota > Clostridia > Christensenellales > CAG-314 > Fimimonas. Next base: position 29,753 of record CANQGO010000010.1, read on the forward strand.
GATCGTCAGATCGCAGCACAGCAACTGATGGCGGAATTCGAATTGTCAGAACGTCAAACCAATGCCATTCTCGAGATGCGTCTCAGCCGCCTTACTCAGTTGGAGGTGGAGAGTCTGCGCGAAGAACTGGCAGAGTTGGAGAGATTGATAGAGGATCTGAAAGATATACTTGCCAAACCCGTGCGTATATCGCAGATCATCGAGACGGAATTGGGTGAGATACGCGACAAGTACGGCGATCCGCGCAAAACGGAAATATGTACGGACTATTCAGAGATAGATATCGGTGACCTTATAGAGAAAGAGGACGTTGTCATATCCATGACTCATCTGGGCTATGTCAAGCGTCTACCTGTATCCGAATACCGTACGCAACGCCGCGGAGGCAAGGGCGTCACGGCACACAAACCGCGCGAGGAGGACTTCGTGGAGAAAATGTTCATCACAAACACTCACGATGACATCCTGTTCTTCACAAATAAAGGCAAAGTGTACTGCATCAAGGGCTATGAGGTCCCCGAGGCGGAGCGTACCGCTCGCGGCAGGGCGATAGTGAATATCCTGCAACTCGAGCCGGACGAGAAAGTCACCGCCGTCATACCGCGCAAGGAGGACAGCCGCGGTAACCTGATCATGGCGACGCGACACGGACTTATCAAAAAGACGGATCTTGCGGAATTTGAGTCGATACGCAAGACGGGCAAGATAGCAATATCCCTGTTGGAAGGCGATGAGCTTATCGGCGTGGATATGACTACGGGTTATGACGAGGTGATCATAGCGTCTCGCGAGGGCAAGTGCATTCGTTTTGCCGAAGAGGATGTGCGTGCCATGGGCAGAGAAGCACAGGGCGTGCGCTCGATGAATCTGGACGATGACGACTATGTGGTGGATATGGCCATCGCTCGCAACGGAGTGGAGGTCCTTACCGTTTCGGAAAACGGCTTCGGCAAGCGTAGTGACCTCACGGACTATAGGTTGCAGTCTCGTGCAGGTAAGGGCGTTAAAGCAGGCGTATTCAACGATAAAACGGGCAAACTTGTCAATTTGAAACTTATCGACCCGGACAACGACGTCATGCTCATAGCAGACAACGGTATAGTTATACGTGTGCGCGCCAAGGATATAAGTAAGATAGGTCGCGATACCATGGGCGTGCGGATCATGAAGTTCAAGGGCGACGCGCACGTCGTATGCGTCTCCGAAAGTCCCGTATCCGAAGAGTTAGAGGACGATGCGGAGTAGTAACAGAATATGATAGATTACAAAAAAATTATAGCAGATAAACTGGACGTGCCTGTTTCACGCGAGGAGCTGACGAGCATGATCACCGAAACCGCCGACGATACGTTCGGCGATTTCGCGTTGCCTTGCTTCCGTCTCGCTCGATCCATGCGTATGTCCCCGGTCGCTATTGCCGAGAAGTTGGCGGCGGATTTTGAAACGGACGAACACATTGTCAAGGCGGAAGCGGTCAACGGGTATCTGAATTTCTTCGTGAACAGACTGGAAATGACCTGGGAGGTCATATCCGACGTGTTCGCCGCGCGCGGACACTACGGTGACAGCGATATAGGTGCGGGCAAGACGGTGTGCATAGACTACAGTTCCGTCAACATATGCAAGTCCTTTCACATTGGACACCTGTCCACGACGGCGATAGGCAGCGCGTTGTACAAGATATACTCCGCGCTGGGCTACAGAGTGGTAGGTATAAACCATCTGGGTGACTACGGCACGCAGTTCGGCAAGATGATAGTGGCATTCAAGCTGTGGGGCGATCGTACGATTGCCGAGAAGGAAGGCGTTGCCGAGTTGCAAAGACTGTACGTCAAGTTCCACCGGGAAGAGCCTTCGCATCCCGAGTTGACGGAGCAGGCTCGCGAATGGTTTGCCCGCATAGAAAAAGGAGATCCCGAGGCACAGGAACTTTTTGAATTTTTCAAACGGGTCACGCTGGAAGAGGTCATGACGATTTATGACAGGCTGAATGTACGCTTTGATAGTTGGAACGGCGAAAGTTTCTTCAATGACAAAATGGAAGGGCCGTTGCAACTGTTGAGAGATAAAGGACTTATTACAGAAAGCCAGGGTGCGCAGGTGGTGGATCTGTCGGAATACGATATGCCTCCCTGCCTGCTGGTCAAGTCGGACGGTAGCAGCCTATATGCCACACGGGACATAGCCGCCGCCATCTGGCGCAAAAAGGAATACGATTTCGATAAATGTCTGTATGTGGTGGCGTATCAGCAGAATCTGCATTTCAAGCAGTTTTTCAAGGTGCTGGATCTTGCCGGATTCGAGTGGGCAAAGGACCTGGTACATGTTGCATTCGGCATGGTGAGTCTTGAAGACGGAGCCATGTCCACGCGCAAGGGTAATGTGGTGCTGTTGAAGGACGTCATCAATAAGGCTGTGGACAAGGCAGGAGAGATCATCGAGGCAAAGAATCCAGGCTTGCCGAACAGAGATAAGGTGGCAGAGCAGGTGGGCGTAGGCGCGGTGCTGTTTTCCGCGTTGGAAAACAGTCGGATCAAGGATATAGTTTTCAGCTACGACCGAGTGCTGAATTTTGACGGGGAGACTTCTCCGTATTTGCAATATACTTATGCCCGTTGCAATTCCATTCTGGAAAAGGCAGGCGACTACAAGTCCTCTTGTGTGCCCGGCGACTATCGGGCATTGGACAACCCCGAGACGTTGCGTTTGATCAAGTTGATCGGCAGCTTTCCGCAAACCGTTCTGGATGCCGCCGCGAAGTACGAGCCAAGTCTTATTTCCGCCTTGTTGATAGATATCGCGCAAGCGTTTAACCGCTTTTATATTGCGCATAGAGTGATTTCGGATAATGCCGCCGAGCAAAACGCTCGATTGCAGGTGGTGGAAGCCACCGCCGCCGTACTTAAACGCGGTTTGGCACTGTTGGGCATAGAGGCTCCGGACAAAATGTAGATATATCGAAAGGAAGGATCCCGCAGAGTAAATGCGGGATCTTTTTCACGGTAACGGTCTGCCTTCGCCTATGATCTCTGCCGCTTGCCAGGTCAGTGGACCTACTATGCCGTCTGCGGAGAGGCTGTTTTCTCTTTGAAAAGCGACAACCGCCTCGCGCGTCGCGTTTCCGAAAATGCCGTCTATGTTACCCAGAGGGTACAGTTTGCTCGTGAGTTTTTGTTGCAAATAACGCACGTACACGTTTCTGTCGCCCACTCTCAACGTTGGGCGCGGAGGCAACACAAGCAAAACGCGCCAAGTGTTTGGGCCTACAATGCCGTCGACGGTCAATCCGTTGTTTCGCTGAAATTCCGTCACGGCACGCTGCGTTTCTGTGCCGAATATACCGTCGATAGTCAACGCACCGACGTTTCGGCTGAGTATGTACTGTATCAGATATACGAAGTTGCCCGTCATACCGCTACGCAATGGCGGGTAGTTGTTCAGATCGTTGCGCGCTATGTAACGTTCTCCGAGATATTCGCATACGCCGTGACAGGCTTCCTCGCCCGCCTCCGTCTGATAGTCCGGATCCAACATCAATTTCGCCTCATCGAAATTGGTCATGTATCCCGGCTCGGACAGCGCGGAAGGGCAGTTGACGCTTTGTAATACTCCCACATCTGTCAATGACGATACTCCGCGTCCGGGTTGAGCGGTGCCCCTGACTGTCTGTTCGTATATTTCTTCTGCCAATGCGCGACTTTGAGCGGGACGTGGATTTCCGTCAGAGTAGAAGAGGGATATCCCTTTTGCCGAATTGAATGAGTTGCCGCTTCCAAAGGCATTGTAGCCGAATGTTACCAACAACGTCAGGTTTTGGGCGTTGATCCGTCTTACGCGTGTGGATACAGGCGTATCCGTCAACTCCGGCTTGACGTCGAATACGGCGAAGTTGTTACGTAGACAGCCTTCGAGAAACCTTATCTTGGCAGGTCTGTTGAATTGGTTTTCATAGAAAGGCACATTCAGATAAGGCATGACGGGGGTGCGTTTTCCGGCTGTGAAGGGGTTCTGCCCATGCTCATCGTTGCCGCCGATATAGTAGTTTGCCAAAAGATTGCTCCTTGTATTTTCGTTCGGCTTATAGTATGCGGACAACACGCTTGATGACACAAAAAAAGACATTGCCTGAGCAATGCCTTTAATATATCTGTCTTTTATTTGCCTACGAATCCGAGCACCATTGCGCTTGTACCCAAGTGTACGCCTATTATGGGAGAGAGCAGGCGGATCTTTACCACTGCATTGGGATTGGCTTCTTTTACTTTTGTTGCCAACTCATTGGCATAGTTTGCGTCGTTGGCGTGAGTGATATATACCGTCTGCGGATGCTCGGTGTCCGTCTTGTCCATATAGTATTGTATCATATTGGTTATGGACTTTTTGTAACCGCGCTGCTTTCCCCACATGGACAATGTGCCGTCTGCGTTGAACTGTATGAGAGGTTTGATATCCAACAGTCCGCCGAAGAACGCGACCGTTCTGCTTATGCGTCCGCCACGCTTAAGGCTGTCCAGATCGTCCACATACGCACAGGCAAGAGTCTTGTGTTTGAATTCCTCTATATCTGCCGCGTTGTCTTCTATGGACAGACCGTTGTCTTTGTTGAGTATCATTCGCTCGGCAATTATACCGGTGATACCTGTGGCGCGAATGGAATCGATGGGTACGAATTTCGCGTTGGGATATTTTGCATTCAATTCTTCCGCCGCCGCAACTGCGGAATTGTAACTGCTGGACAAACCGCTGCTCAAGCACAGGCACAGCGCGCTGTATCCGTCACGCAGATAAGGCTCGAAGTATTCCACCCACTTGGAAGGGGATATCTGCGTGGTGCTCATGGGTGCCTTCTGACGAACAAATTCGTAGAAAGCGACAGGGTCCATTCCGTCGGCGTCATCGGTATAGGTATACGCCTCTCCGTTGATGATGAATTCCATAGGGATGAGTGATATCTTACCGCTGTCCACATAACTGCGGTCGATATCGCCCGATACATCCATAAACAATAAATAGTCTTTCATTGTGTCCCCTGTAATAGTTTGCGAGGGTATATTGGAAATTATTATATAATATCCTCTCGCAATAATACCTAATCAGTATAATTTATACAAAGATATCTGTCAAATTGTTTCAAACAAAAAACGTCAAAATGTACAAAAAATCGGTCATGTTGAGAAGATTTTCATTACAAAATGTTGCGAGAGGCGAACAAAAGCGGTATAATTGAGGCATCATATGGAACGAGAGGTACACGCTCATGCAAAACAAACGTAAATTGAATAATCAGATGATATATCAAGTTTTTGTTCGGCAATTTTCCGCCACGCACGATTTCAAAGGCGTGATCGCGCAGCTGGATCGCATAAGAGCATTGGGCACGGACGTGCTGTACTTGTTGCCCTTTTACCCTATAGGTAAGGTGGGGCGCAAGGGCAGTGTCGGCAGCCCGTACAGCATATACGATTATCGCGCCATAGACCCGATGAACGGTACATTGGAGGATTTCCGCCAATTGTTGGATGAGGCTCACGCAAGAGGTATGAGAGTCATCATAGATATGGTGCTCAATCACACTTCCCGCGACTCCGTGCTGCTCAGAGAGCATCCCGAATGGTTCTGGAAGGATGCGGATGGCAATGTGGGCAATCGCGTAGGAGATTGGAGCGATGTGTGCGACTTAGACTATTCAAGCGACGGACTTGTACACGAGATCACCGATACGCTGTGCTATTGGGTAGCTATGGGCGTGGACGGTTACCGCATGGACGTGTGTAGTCTGGTGTCCGAACGTCTATGGAAGTATGCGTTGCCCAGACTCCGCAAATTGAACAGAAACATACTGATGCTGGGCGAAAGCGTGGATCTGGGTTTCATCCGCTTCCTGCGCAGTCAGGGATATAGCGTGATGAGCGACGGGGAATGCTACAAGTACTTCGACGTGCTGTATTGTTACGATATAGGTCGTATGCAAGGCTCGTTTTTAGAAAAAAAAGGCGGGACGCTGTCCCGTTGGATGGAAGAGGTGTTGGCGCAGGATGGCAGATATCCGGCAGATTATGTCAAGGCTCGTTATCTGGACAACCATGACCGCAGGCGCGTGGCAGAGTTTTGGCAAGGCGATCGCTTGCGCACGCTGTGGGCATTGAATTTCTATCTGAAGGGAATGGCTTTTGTGTATGCCGGCGACGAGACTTGCGCAGATCACCAACCCAGTCTGTTTGAGGTGGACGAAGTACGCTGGGCTTTCGGCACGGATAAGGATATTTCCTCCTTCATTTCCCGTCTCGCCGCCATAAAAAAACACTCCGTCTATAGCGAAGGAGCGTTTGATGCCGTGATGCAGGGTGAGGACGCGGTCGTGTGCAGTTATGTATCTTCCAAGCGTCGTTCGGTGGGAATATTCAACTTGGGCGATGCCGTAGACGTGAACGTGCCGTTGCAGGACGGAGTATATACAAACAAGATCGACGGCAAGCGCGTCGCCGTCACCGACGGCAGACTGCACATGGGTGCGTTGCCTGTCATTATAGAAAAGTGACCTGCGTCTGCGTGAAAAATCGGGGAATATTCCGCCGAATCGATCACCATACGAAGTGAGCGCGTGCGCTCTCGCCGTTATCTATTATTATGTCCTGCGCAGTCATGGACCGGTTGATGACGGCTACGAAGTATGTCCACTCGGCGATCTCTTCGGCGGATGCCCATTTTTTGAGAGGCGTTTCTTCCATGATCTGAGCCCACAGCGACTGATCTTCCATCACGTGCGCGTTGAGGGGAGTGGTCACGCCGCCGGGAGATATACTGTTGCTTGTGCCGCCGAACGGGGCGATGCGCAAAGCAACATTTTTCATATATGCGACCATCCCGCCCTTTGAGGCGACGTATTCGCTGAATTCCGACCCGGTCGTGGCACTGGCAGAGGCTATGAATACGACGCTTCTGATGCCGGCGCGCACACCGTACTTATCCGTGACGCGCATGGTCCCTTTAAGATTGACGTCTATGTCCTTGCCGCTGTTTTGCACACCTGCATTATTTATAAGTATATCTACGTCCGCTATGTCCGGCAAGTCGTCGCGGGATATGTCTGCGGCTATATGTGTATAGCGGTCGTGTGTGATCGTCGGTGGCAATATGTCTATTCCCGAGACCTCGTGACCGCATTGCAGAAATTTGAGTGCGATGGCTCTGCCGATGCCGCTGCTGCTGCCCGTTACTATTATTTTCATACTTGCTCCTTTATGTTTATTTTGTTCAGATAGGCACTGCCTACGCCTTCCGCCTTCCAACGTTTGCAAATGGCATAACCCAGCGGTGAAAATATCGCTTCGCAAAGCAATTCCGCCACCATGCCCGTGGCGGCACAGGTCAGACATTGCACTATGGTCCAGCCGAAGAAGAAGTGGCTTACAAGCAACGCGAATGTCAGGTTGTCGACGAACTGTCCTATGGCCGTGGATACATATGTGCGGCAGATATACGCCCCTATACCGTCGGGTCTTGCGTGGAAAGCTTTTCCGATTCCCCAATTGGTGAAGTTGTTGACCACAGCCGAAACCACGAACGCCACGGTGCTCCCCAGCACTACATACCAGGTGCCCTTGAAGGTGCCATCCAGCGCGTCGTTGACAACGGCCAGTTCGCCGTAGTCATAGAATGCGCCCCAGGTCCCGCCTATCAGTCCGGCTATATACATGACGAGGCAGAAGAGGAGATTCACCGCTATGGCGAATACGGATATGAGCGTAGCGGCTTTGGGTCCGAAGTGCTTGGTCAGTATATCCATACACAGAAACGCCACCCACGACACTATAATGCCGCAGTCCAATGCCAACCAATCTACGTTCAGATCTATACTCTTATTGGCAAGCAGATTCATTGCGAATACCGACAAAACGAACAGACATACCGTCACTGACGGTACAGAACCGAGCAACAGGCGGTAATCGGAAAAAAACTTACGTATTTTTTGCATAAAAAAACTCCTTGTTTTTTATTGCCCGAAGGCTTCCCGATAAGCGGGTGCAAACGAGATGGTTAGTGCAAGGACAACATCTCTTTGCATTTTTATTATAGATCGTCAGATCATATATGTCAAAGCTTTTTCAACGTCTGCGCCATACGCAGAATGTGACCGTGGGCAGGATAAGGCATATGGCCGCCACCATTGTCAGGAATAGTCCGACGGATACTCTCGCCATCGCTACGGGCGGATGACGCAGATATACCGCCAGCACATATCCGAAGGAGACCAGTCCCTTGATCGACTCGGTAGAGCAGTGCAGCGCGTAGGACGCATTTGTGCGGCGAAGTCCTGCAAGGCAGTGAGCCAACGCGCTCATTGCCGCCGAAGCAAGTTGCATGGAAGGTATGATCCATAGTATGTGCCAGGCACTGTAGTTCATGCCGAATTGCAGCGCGTAGCCCAATCCGCCCAAAAATCCCGTCAAGGATACCACATACAGTAAGAAACACGCTCTTGCGCCGAAGGTGCGCTTTTCGCGTTGAGCAAAGGAGTAACCCACGTCGATGGCATTGTCCATATCCGTGCCACCTGCTTCTCCCCATGCTTCCACTCCGAATTCCACCGCTGTAGCCAATGCCACAGGCAGTATTGTGTACAGCGCGAATGCCGCTTTGTCCGCTGTGGTGTCAAGGGGCAGCGAGTAAAATGCCGATGCTACTGTCAAAAGGCATAGTCCCGACAGGAATATATACTGCTCGGCGCGCATACCGCCGCGCGCGTTTTTGGTGTCGGTTTCCATGAGAGTGGTGTGAAGTGCCGCTATAGTGGGTGTGAATAGCAGCATATACCACATATCGGCACGGTGTCCCGTGCTGAAACTGTCACTTATGATCCATATCCAATTGCGGCAAGCGTACTCGCACAGCATCACAAGAAACAGGCAAAAAAGCGTATGAGTGATCGCCCACAGGTGATTTTTAACGCGTATGCTTCGGGATTGTTGCTTTTTTCTGCGCTCGCCGAGCGCGCTGTTTCTTTCTTCGTCTACGGCTTGTTGTGCACTGCGTAGCCGTGCTTCGCATACGTCATGCAGTTTGTCCGCGCGGTAGTTGCTCAACTCGGATCGTTCTATCTCTCTCAGCAGTTTCAAGTACCCGAATTCGTCCTTCGCCTCCAACGAATCCAATATGTAGGACAGTTGGATGAATTTGCTTATTTTGCCGGGATACAGCACTCCGTCCATCCATACTCCATACTGCAAGCCGTCGTCGTTTCTTATGACCGTCTCTCCGAAAGGCTCGCCATGGCGGTAGGTGCCGTAAAGCACAGCGCAGTCGTCGTAGTGTATATATACCGATCTGCCTTCGCGTAGACCGTTTGAGAAAGAGCCGATAGTGATGGAATCTTCATCCACTCTGTAGCCGAACCCGCTGAAGTTGTCCGAGTAATACTCGAGCCTTCTGTCTATGGCGAACAGCAATTCGTCGTGTTTCTGCGAATAGCCCGCTTCTGCGAACACGCTTTCTTTGTCGGACAATTCACCGCGCATGTCCAGCAGAGTCTGCTTGGTGAGCAGCGACTGCCTGAGAGATCGTAGCAGAGGCTTTCCGGGTATGCAGAAGTCCAGGACGTCCTCCGGCAAAGTTCTCAGACCGAAGGAACTCAAGTCGTCTGCGTGTAACGTCGCTCTCATCCGAGAGAACAGTTGCAACAACTCGTTATTCGCCGTTACGGATGCGGCGTCTGTGGTTTTTGTGCCGGTGCGTTTTGCCATATGCCTCGTTTCATGCCATTGTCGGCATTGTTGAATATTGCTATTAGTATAACACTTCATATGTCAAAAATCAACAATTTGGTAAAGTTATACGTTTATTATTATACGTTTCCGATGGTGTTTGTATTGAAATTTTCGAATAACAACCGCAAATCGCTTGACTTTATGTCGGATTGTTGGTAGAATAGTCACATAATTGACCGCTTTGGGGCGGCAGAGAGGAAAAATGAAAAAGGTAACGTTGAAAATGGTCATGTGCATGTGCAATTCCCGAGCGACGCGCGGGTCTTTGTCCATGACCTTTTAAGGACGAAACCAATCTGCGTTAGCTCGGGGATCTGCCCGAGCTTTTTTGTTGCTTTTTTTCAGGGAGGAATATGATACAACTTATAGATTTATGCAAGACATATCCGTCGCCGGAGGGAGAGGTGGTCGCGCTACAAGACGTGAGTCTGACCATTCCGGACGGGACCATATACGGCATCATAGGATTGTCCGGTGCGGGCAAGAGCACCCTGGTCAGGTGTATCAATCTGCTGGAACGTCCCACTTCCGGACAGGTACTTATCGACGGCGAGGATATAACCGCTCTTCCGCGCAAGAAATTGTTGGAATTGCGCAGGAGCGTTGGCATGATATTCCAGAATTTCAATCTGTTGGAACAGCGTACCGTGGAGGCAAATGTACGTTTTCCGCTGGAGCTTGTACACATGCCGCGCGAGGAGACGGACGCTCGCGTCAGTGAACTGCTGGAACTTGTGGGGCTTGCAGACAAAGCCAAGTCTTACCCGTCGCAATTGTCAGGCGGACAGAAGCAACGCGTCGCCATAGCGCGCGCTCTCGCCACCAAGCCCAAGTATGTGCTGTGTGACGAGGCGACCAGCGCGCTCGATCCGGCCACGACGGACGCCATACTCGATCTCATCAAGGACATCAACAGAAAGTTGGGCGTGACTGTGGTGGTCATCACGCACGAGATGCGCGTGGTAGAGAGCATCTGCACGCACGTGGCGGTAATAGACAATAGCCGCATCGCCGAAGAAGGCTCCGTCAGCGACGTGTTCAGTTTCCCCCAGTCGGATATAGCCAAGCAGTTGATCATCCCCAATCTCATTCGTTCTCTGGACGGCGGTGACGGGACCAAATTGAGACTGGTATTCAATGGCGAGCAGTCGGACGAACCCATCATTTCGGCATTGGCTATGGAGTGCCGCGTAGCGGTCAATATCCTGTATGCGGACACCAAGAATATCGACGGCAAGACCTTCGGACACATGGTCATCACCGTACCGGCAGAGAAGTCGGACACGGTCAGACGCTATCTGGACGAGCACAAGGTCAGCTATAGGGAGGAAGTATGAGTACATTGTTTTCGCAACTGTGGAGCAACGGAGGATTCTGGATAGGCGTATTGGAAACGTTGTATATGACGGCTGCGTCTACGTTGTTGGCATATATCATAGGTCTGCCGTTGGGTATAGTGTTGGTCATCACCGATCGTGACGGGCTTACCCCCGTGACCTGGTTGAACAAGATCCTGAGCGTGTTTGTCAACCTGATACGCAGTTTTCCCTTCATCATACTCATGGTCGCATTGGTACCCGTGGCGTCGTTTTTGTTCCACAATAGCGTCGGCAACGGCGTCATGATATTCATGCTCGTGATAGCAAGTGCGCCATTTGTCGCACGAATGGTGGAGTCTTCGCTGAAAGAAGTGGACAAGGGCGTGATAGAAGCGGCTAGGTCTATGGGTGCAAACACGTTTGAGATCATAACGAAGGTATACTTACCGGAGGCTAAACCGTCGCTGATAGTCGGCGCGGTCATCTCTACGGTCACCATATTGGGATACTCCGCAATGTCCGGCACTATAGCGGGAGGCGGACTGGGAGCCATAGCCACCCGTGCGAGAAATGTATACGCCGACGACGTCATCTGGCTGTGTGTGGCGTTGACTGTCGTGGTCGTACAGGTCATACAGGAGGTGGGCATGCTCATCGCTCGCAAGGTAGACAAACGCCGCCGCGTCTCTGTGCACAGAAAGAAAACGAAAATAAAGTAAACAATTATTGCGATCCGTTCGCTTTAATAAAAAAACAAGAAGGAGAGAAAAACTATGAAAAAACTTGTAATTGTATTGCTTGCCACACTGTTGGTGTTGTCTGCGGTGTTCGCTTTTGCCGCCTGCGACAAGTCACATGTCATCACCGTAGGTGCCAGTGCCACTCCGCATGCAGAGATACTCGAGGTCATCAAGGACGTTCTTGCCGACGAAGGATGGAAACTCAAGATCAAAGTGTTTGACGACTACATAATGCCGGATACTGCTTTGCAAGAGGGGAGTCTGGACGCCAATTACTTCCAACATACGCCGTATCTGGATGATTTCAATGTAAACAACCATACCGACTTGGTTGGCGTAGCGAAGGTCCACTATGAACCCTTCGGTCTGTACGGCAAGGATGTCTCTCAGACGCAATATAAGGCGTCGGATTTTGCCAAAACGGGCAGACAGATATTCGTCCCCAATGACGGCAGTAACCTCACCCGTGCGCTGTTTTTACTGCAAGACGAGGGCTTCATCACCCTGCGCAGCGGAGTCAAAGCGACAGATACGCTTACCTTGCAGGATATAACAGAGGACAATGACAATGAGATCAAAGACGTCGACGCGGCTACCGTGGCTACTCATCTGCATGAGGCTACCGCCGGCACATTGGCGGTCATCAACGGCAACTACGCTCTGGCGGCAAATCTCAGTGCCTCTAGTGATGCGCTTGCTGTGGAAAATGCTTCCGGTGACGCCGCGCAATTGTATGCCAATATAATAGCCGTCAAGAAAGGCAATGAAAATACCGACAAGACAAAGGCTTTGCTGAAAGCATTGCTTAGCAAAGAAGTATATGACTATATCAACGAACACTACAACGGTGCGGTCCTTCCGGTATTCACCGTCGCCTGATATTCTCGGTCATACGCCTGTGCGCTTTGGGATGGGCGAATATCCACTCGGACAGAGCAACTCGGTAAAATAAAAGAGGTCGGGAGTTTTTACTTCCGACTTCTTTGTTGCATAGGCTGTTTGCATGATTACAGGCGAGCATATAGAAAAAACGTTGGATATTCTCGTTTTCGTTGCGGATTTTCATCCGGAAACACATATATTTCGCGGCGGTGAGGGTTCTGTGCCGATTTTTTTACTACGTCGGTATGAACAGTTGAAAAAATACTTTTTTTTTGCTATACTATAAAATAAGCGAATATATCCGATACGGCAGAATGTCGCATTTGTTGTTTCGCGGGAGTTTTTATGAAGAAAAACGAAAAAGGTAAGACCTGTGTAGCGGTCAGAAAGACTAAAATAGGCGGTCAGGCGGTGCTGGAAGGCGTGATGATGCGCGGAGAGAGCAGCATGGCTCTGGCGTGCCGCGACGAGATGGGCGTCATACGCATGGACACGACACGGCTGCCCGCCAAGAAACCTTGGTACAGAAGAGTTCCTTTCCTTCGCGGCATAGTCAATATGGTCATCTCTCTTGTGTCCGGCACCAAGATCATAGGTAAATCTGCCGAAGTGATGGTGGAGGACGTCGATACCAAAGGCGACGGCGGCGGTATGGGGTGGATGATGTTCATATCCACCTTGTTGGGCGTGGCATTGGCGTTGGCGTTGTTCATATTCATTCCGACATATGCCACACAGGGCATATTCAATCTAGCGGGATTGAGCACGGACAACCTGAGTTGGGCTTGGCTGAAGTCATTGCTCGAGGGCGTGTTCAAGATGATAGTGCTCGTAGCATATATGTCCGTCATCTCTTGTATGAATGAGATAAGAAGAGTATTCATGTACCATGGCGCGGAACACAAGACCATAGCATGTTATGAGGCAGATTTGCCATTGACCGTGGACAATGTGAAAAAGTGCAGTCGTTACCATGACCGTTGCGGCACAAGTTTCATTGTTTTTGTTGTGGTATTGTCCATCATTCTCATGATGGTTCTGGACATAGTATGCGCCGCATGCGGATGGACTTTGTTTTTGAAAAAAGAGAACTGGTGGCTGAGGGTGCTACTGAAGATAGCACTGTTGCCGCTGGTGGCGGGGATCAGTTATGAGATGCTTATGCTGTTGGCTCGCAGTAATTTTATCTTATTCCGCCCGCTCAAATGGTTGGGCAAGCAATTTCAGAAATTGACTACACGCGAACCGGACGACAGTATGTGTGAAGTGGCTATAGCGGCATTTGAAAAGGTGCTGGAGATGGACGCCGATCCGACCATACCCGAAGAACACTTCCCGGAGCCGGTCGATCTGGAGACATACAGGCAGGCATTGTCAGAACATGCCGACTTGACAGAGTGCGTGAAGGGGGATATCGACTGGTTGCTGTGCGCTATATTGCACATAGAGAAGAAGGATCTTACCAATCCGAAAGTAAAGATACCCTACGGATGGCTGATACGACTGGACAAAATGTCTGCACGGCTGGCGGCGGGTGAACCGTACCAGTACGTCATAGGTGCAACGGAGTTCTACGGACGTACGTTCCGACTGGATGACAGCGTGCTGATCCCGCGTCAGGAGACGGAACTCGTGTGCGAGCAATTTCTCAAGCACATTTCCGACGGGGCAAAGGTATTGGATCTGTGCTGCGGAAGCGGAGTATTGGGCGTGACTGCCGCCTGCGAGAAGAAGTGCGACGTGACGTTGGCGGACATAAGCAAAGACGCGCTGAGCGTTGCCAAGATCAACGCCAAGTCCAACGGCGTCAAGGTCAAAACGGTGCAGTCGGACATGTTCGACAAGGTAAGTGGGAAGTTCGACGCCATAGTGTGCAATCCGCCTTATATAGAGACGGGAGTCATAGATACATTGGACGCGAGCGTCAAGAACTATGAGCCTCGTATCGCACTGGATGGCGGAGAAGACGGGTTGAAGTACTACCGCACGCTTGCCGAACAAGCACACTTGTACCTGAAAGAGCATGGCATACTTACGCTGGAGATAGGCTACGACCAAGGTGAAGCGGTCACTGCACTGCTGCGTGACAGGTACGACGTGACATTGCTGCGCGACTACGGAGATCATGACCGTATCATCGTGGCGAGATTGAAGTGATATAGATTATAGAAGATATTCTCATACGGAGATCATATGCTGGAAAAACTTGAAAAAATAGCCGAACGCTACGACTACCTGACGGAGCAGATAAGCAAGCCGGAAGTGATCGCAGACAACGGTACTTGGAAAAAACTTGTCAAAGAACATAGCACGCTCGCACCCATTGTGGAGTGTTATGAGGAATACAAGAAGGCTTCTCAAGCAATGGAAGCAAGCAGAGCCTTGATAGATATCGAAACGGACAAGGATATGCTTGCACTGTTGCACGAGGACGTCGCCTTGCAGAAAAAGAAACAGGAAGAACTGACGGAGCAGTTGAAAGTGTTGCTTCTGCCCAAGGACCCCAACGACGACAAAAACGTCATCGTAGAGATACGCGCAGGAGCCGGCGGCGAAGAGGCGGCACTGTTTGCCAACGAGATCCGGCGTATGTATTACATGTTCGCCGAGAAGAATCGTTGGAAGATAGAAGAGATAGATATAGAGGAAAACGAACTGGGCGGACTCAAGGAAGGCTCCTTTATGGTGGTGGGCGATGGCGCATACAGCAAGTTCAAGTTCGAGAGCGGTGTTCACCGCGTACAGCGTGTGCCGGATACGGAGAGTCAGGGGCGTATACACACGAGCACCATCACGGTAGCGGTGCTGCCCGAGGCTCCCGACGTGGAACTCGAGATACTGGACAAGGATCTGAAGATAGATACCTACCGCAGCAGCGGGGCGGGCGGTCAGCATGTAAATAAAACAGAGAGTGCTATCCGCATCACTCACTTGCCTACGGGAATAGTTGTGAATTGTCAGGATGAACGCAGTCAGATCAAAAACCGTGAACGCGCCATGAGTATACTGAAGAGCAAACTGTATGACTACTACCAGTCCCAAGCCGACGCCGAGTATGCCGCTGCCCGTCGTTCGCAGGTGGGTACAGGCGACAGAAGCGAGCGTATCCGCACCTATAATTTCCCGCAGGGCCGCGTTACAGACCATCGTATAGGTTTGACGCTGTATTCTATAGATACTTTTATGAACGGCGACATAGGCGAGATGGTGGAGGCACTTCGTCTGGCGGATCAGACGAAAAAACTTCAGTCCACCGACGAATAAAAGGGCGAATAATAATTTCGGATATTTCCCAAAACGTATTGAATTTTGTTGTCGAATGCGCTACAATAATATTGGTGAGGTTTGTATTCACTAACAATTACACGGAGGAACACTCAATTGATACAAGTTATTTACGGTGCCAAAGGTACAGGCAAGACTAAGATCATCGTAGAGCAAGCAAACAACTACGCCCGCGAGGCAAAAGGTGTGGTAGTATATATCGACAGAAGCAATAACCGCCTTCACGATCTGCACCGCAATGTGCGCTTGGTCAATGCTTCTGCATACGATCTGCGCAGTCAGCATGATATACTCTCCTTCATCAAGGGTATGCTGGCGGCGAACTTCGATATAGAGCAGATATATATGGACGGTATTACGCGTTTGCTCGATTGCAATATAAGCCAACTGCGCGAGTTGTACGAGGGATTGGAATTCATATCCGCCGAACACAACGTGAATTTCTGCATTACAGCCAGCGGTTCTCGTGAAGAATTGCCCGATTTCATAGCCAAGTTCGTAGAATAGATATTGTCGAATAATTGCGCTCCGTATTATACGGGGCGCATTTTTTTGTCGGATCCGTTTGCGAAAAAATGTTTCACCGCGTTGACAATGTCGCGATTTGGACTATAATGTAGTTGTCGGAATTTGCATGGATAATAAGCAAATTCGACATGGAGAACAATATATGAAGAAATTGTTGGCAATAATATGTATGTTCGCCTTGATTTCGACGGCATTATGTGTCTTTGCTGCTTGCGGCGGCGTCAGAGAGGTGGACGTAGACAGACTGCTTACCAAGTGCAATGCACACTACGAGATACCCGTCAAGACGGATACGCCTCTGTCGATAGATATAGATACCGACTCTTATAGCGTGTATGTGGAGGAGATAGACTTCTCGTCATACGTCACATTGGACTATGTGCAGGATCCCAACTCGGAGGTGGCCTACACCGACGGCGTCACCGTGACGCAGACTTCGCGTGCCGGTGCGGCGGCTTCCAAGTATGACTATATCATCGTGGGCATACCCGAGCGTGCCATGGCGAGAGGACAGATCACGTTGGATATCTCGACCGAGTCCGGCTCGGTACAGATAGACGACATAGTCGCAGGACAATTGAATGTCCGCACGCAGTCGGGCACAGTATTGGTAGATGGATCTAATGCTGTCAATGCGCAGATAACCTCGTCGTCAGGCGACGTATCCGTAGACGCGGAAGGCAACGTTATCACCATATCTACCCTTGCGGGAAAGGTCTACTTCGATCTGACATTCAGAGATATCTCCGTGACGACGACCGGCGGGTCCGTTCGCGGTTCTGTGGAACATCCGGAGTATTGGTATGCCGTGAGCGCGCATAGCGATACCGGCAGGTGTAACCTTCGCGATCGTGCGAGCAACGGCGAATACAAACTCAATGTCTCAACTTCGGCGGGCAATATAAATGTTCGCTTCGACGAGGATTAAATAATGAACACTATAGACATTATTTTCATTGTGGTCATGGGACTATGCGTGATACTCGGCTTCTTCAAGGGGCTGATACGTCAGATCATGACGGTATTGGGCATCATTGCAGTGGCCACCCTGACAGCCACCCTGGCACCATATGTGCAGAAATGGTTTGCGAATATCATAGTCAATGAGAATACGCGCAGCTTGGTCGCCATGTTGGTTGCCGCGTTGATCATCGTGGCGGGGTATACTTTGGTGGCGATCCTTATAACCAAGATGCTCAAGCGCGTGAAGGTATTGAAGGTGTTGAACAGAGTCTTGGGTGCTGTGCTGGGACTGGTGGTGGCGTATCTGGCGTTTGCCGTCATATTTGCATTGTTTACCGAGACGGGAAGCGAATTTTTGCCAGGATTGAAAAAGATGCTGGGTGAGTCGCTGGATTCGAGTTGGGTCGTACAGCATATATACGCGCACAACTTCTTCGGCAGATGGGTGATAGTTGGCATAGCGCAAAAGTTGCTGGACTCTCTGCTGCCGCAGGCGGCAAGCCTGTTGCAAAGTGCTTGACGCAAAGGAAGAAGTGTGTTAAACTGAATATACTCACAAGGGAGTAGTTCGCTTAGAAATGAGTTGTCGTACCCACATGCCGGGCATATGTTGCCCGGGTACGACATTGAAGAACGAGACTTGCGCCATAATCGGCGTAGTCTCGCTTTTTTTACACAAGAGGTAAGAGGGTATGTTGGTAGACCTGTTCAATGGGTGGATAAAGGATTTGCATGTAGGTATACAGTTGGCACTTTTTGTGATAGGCTTGGCTGCAGGCGTATTTTGTCTGGTCAAGTTCTGCGACTGGTTCGTGGACGGTGCCGGCGTCATGGCGCGCAAATTGCGTATATCTCCGCTCATCATA
The DNA here is from genome assembly GCA_947623225.1 of uncultured Clostridia bacterium. Taxonomy (GTDB): domain Bacteria; phylum Bacillota; class Clostridia; order Christensenellales; family CAG-314; genus Fimimonas. Next base: position 48,100 of record CANQGO010000010.1, read on the forward strand.
GGTCTGACTATAGTGGCAATGGGCACGTCGTTGCCGGAACTTGCCGTATCCGTATCCGACTCCGTGATGGCTATCGGTCACGGCGGCAATGCCAATGTGGCTGTAGGCAACGTGCTTGGGTCCAATATATGCAATATCTTGCTTGTACTGGGCTTTTCCGTTGTATTTACGCCAATTGCGGTCAAGCGTAGCGTCAATCGTCGTGAGATGCCTATATTGCTGGGCGTGACGGCGTTGACGGTGCTGTTCGTGTGTCTGTTCGGCATGCATTCCGCTGCGGACGCTACAGACTTGGCAATCACGCGCTGGGAAGGCATTATTCTGGCGGTAGGAATAGTATTATATATCACTTATCTTGTGATCACAGCTAAGCGTCATCCGGACATGTTGGATGCAGAGCAGGAAGAAACAGTCAAGGATATGGCGTGGTGGAAGGCTATCACGTTTGTGGTGGTCGGCGCGCTTGGGATAATTCTCGGCGGACAGTTGGTGGTGTTCGGTGCAAAGGGTCTGGCCCTCGAGGGCGCAGCCGCGCTGGGGCTGGACCATGACATGTCCGAAGCACTGGTAGGATTGACCATCGTGGCGGTGGGTACTTCTTTGCCGGAATTGGTCACAAGCACTATCGCCGCCAAGAAGGGCGAAAACGAATTGGCTCTCGGCAATGTCATCGGCAGCAATATATTCAATTTGTTGTTTGTCTTGGGTATAGCGGCAGTTGTCAATCCGCTTACGACGGGCAGTCAGGCTCTGGTGGACGCATTCGTCATGCTGGCAGTGACGGTGTTGCTGTTTGTATTCTCTATGCACGGCAAACTCACGCGTACGCACGGCATCATATTGCTGTGCTGTTACGGTGCATACCTGACATATCTCATATTGCGCACCGTATTGGGGTGAAAAGTATATTATGTGGCAACTTGTGTTGGTCAGTATAGGCTTGGGCGCGGGGTTGGCTATGGACGCGTGCGCCGTATCCATAAGCAACGGACTGAGCGAGCCTGATATGAAAAGAGGCAAGACGCTGGGCATGACTGCACTGTTCGGACTGGCTCAGGGACTCATGCCCATGATAGGTTGGCTGTGCGTCAGTCTTGTTGTGGAACAATTCCGCAAGTTCGAGGCGTGGATACCGTATATCGCATTGGTCTTGCTGATGATAGTGGGCGGCAAGATGCTCTTCGACGCTCTGCGCAAGCAAGACGAAGAGGCCGAGCCCAAAAAGATCACCGGTCTCATGCTGCTGGTACAGGCACTGGCTACGTCTATAGACGCACTGTCCGCCGGGTTCGGCTTGGAGGATATAGCCGGCACTGTATGGTGGAAGGCACTCATATCCGCCGCCATCATCGCCATGGTCACATTCGGACTATGCACGGGTGCGGCGTTTCTCGGCAAGAAATTCGGCGCGGGTCTCGGCAGAAAGGCAAAGATCATCGGCGGCTGTATATTGATAGCCATAGGCATAGAGATTTTCGTGACGGGAGTGTTCTTTTAGGAGCGAGATATGATACGTACGGAGAAATTGGATAGCATATTACTTTCGGACAACGTATGCGAACGTTTTCATGCGGAATACGACGCGGATTATATGTTTCGCAGGAGAATGGATCTGCTGCTGCCGGAGATACAGAAAAGTATGCAATGCGAGCAGAGGGGAGTGTGGCACATATATAACGTAATGGACCACATATTGCACTCGGTAGAGCAGATGAATATCCTCACGGCGGATATGCCTGCAGACGAACGACGCTTGCTGGCATACACCATGTTTCTGCACGATATGGGCAAGCCCGCATGCCGCACGGAAGAGATGACTGCAAGCGGCGAAACGGTGGACAGATTCCTTCACCACAACGAAGTCAGCGCGGATATAGCGCGCAGAGTCGTACCCCATTTGAATTTCAACGAACTGGACATCATGACCATAGTCCAACTCGTGGAGTATCACGATATATTCCTGCTGCTCAAGGACCATCCGACGAGAGAGTGGCATATTCCGCTGACGGAGAAGTTCGTGCATAGTTTTATCGAGCTACTGAATGTGTTCGGCTGCGGCAAACGTAATTTTGACTACCTTATATTGGTGGGTATCGCCGACAACAAGGCTCAGAATCCCGCCCTTATCGAAGAACCGCTGAAATTGATAGCCCGAGTCAGAGATATGGGACATAGTCGGGATTAGTATACAAACTTCGGCTACACGACGGCGTGACAGCATACACCTTTACTTCCAAACACCAAATGTCTCTTTGAGAAACTGCGGCAATGTAAAATAGACGCTAAAATAATCGAGTCGGGAACAAAACCCGACTCATATAATTATCTCGTCTTTTTGAGGTCGACAGCTGCACTTGTCGCTCGTGTGAGCGTGGATCGAGTTTTATTTTGACAATCTTGACAAAATTGTATATATTGTTGTAAAATACAACTATAGTATTATTGCCTTATAGATGGATATATAATTGAGGTAAGGATCATGCCCGAGTTTATATTTGAAAATTGTGATTATAAGGATCTGCTCGTCGAACTAAAGGAGAAAAACGTTACAGTAGATGCCGTCATCACCGATCCGCCGTATGGAGTCAGTCGTAAGAACCAACTCGGTTTCAGCAATATGGGCAGATCGGGAATGAATTACGGAGAGTGGGACTACGACTTTGACCAAAAGGAGTGGATAAGTCTTACTGCGCCATTAATCAAGCAGGGCGGTTCTATTATCGTTTTCAATGACTGGAAGAATTTTTCATATATTGTCGAAGAATTGGATGCACAAGGATTTTCCATGAAAGACGTGATCCGTTGGGTCAAACCGAATCCCATGCCGAGAAATACAGACAGAAGGTACGTGGGTGACTTTGAGATGGCAATATGGGCGGTCAAAGACGGCGGAAAATGGACATTCAATAAACCTGTCGGCAGTGCCTATCTTCGTCCGATCTATAATTGCCCGGGCGTGCCCAAAAGTAAGAGACTTCACCCAACTCAGAAGCCGCTCAAACTAATAGAAGATATATTGAAGGTGCACTCGGATGAGGGCGACGTTGTTCTGGATCTATTTGCCGGCTCCGGCACGACTGCCGAGGCTTGTTTGAAAAATAACAGAATATTTGTCGGCTCCGAAATCGACAGCGAATACTTCAATAAAGCAATGGAGCGATTGAGATGCTATATTCACCCATAAACTATCAGGGTAATAAATCAAGGATAGTTGACCATTTGCTTGCAGTACTTCCGCAAAATGTTACGAGTATACACGAAATATTTTGTGGAAGTGCGGTTTTTTCATTCGCATCTAATGTACACAACCTTTTTCTCAATGATATCAATACTCATATTACAGATGTCGTTCGCTATTTTCAGAACAATGAAGCAGACGACATAATAGATCAAGCAGATGCCATCATCGCACAGTATGGGCTTACGAATACGTTTTATGAGGGGAAGGAACCATATCCGGAAAAAAAGCATGAAGGCTTGTCCCGATACAACAAAGAGGCGTTTAACCGACTTAGAAATGACTACAATACCGATAAAGATATCGCAAAACTTTTTGTATTATTGATATATGGGTTCAATCATTATCTCAGGTTTAATGCAAAAGATGAATTCAATGTTCCCGTAGGCAAAGTGGACTTTGTAAAAACATTGAGAGATAAGACGAGGGAGTATTGCCAAGCCACTAAAAACAGAGAAATTACCATAACGAACTACGATTTTCGAAGAGATGAATTATATAGAGACGTAGAGACTTCGGCGATATATTATTTCGATCCGCCGTATTTGATAACGCAAGCTCCTTATAACCTGTTTTGGACTGAGAAAGAAGAGATCGATTTATTGCATATTATAGACGCGTTGAACGACAGCGGATATAGATTTATATTGTCGAATGTAGTGGAGTCCAACGGAAAACATAATGATTTGCTGGACAGATGGATGCAGCAATATAATGTAAAACATATCTATAGACAATACCTCAATGCCAACTATCGTAAAAAAAATCTGGGGCATGCCGATGAAGTGATAATAACTAATTTTTAGAGGTTTTATGGGAACAAGTGGCGACAGAAGAGGCTACAAGATTTTTTCAATAAATACGACCATTCGTAATCCAAAAAGGAATACGGATTTTTTGGAGTTTTTCAGACCATACGACGGACTTCCCTTTACAGACGAAATCGCCCGTGCGTATTTTTTCGACTTGGTAGCAAATGGAGTGTATCGTTTTACAGATATACCCCAATCGGTTAAAGACAAGATCGAAAATGGAGAAAAACTGACCGATCAGGAAGCCATACAAGCGATAAAAGACAACCCGCAGGCAACAGGGTTGTATGGTCGTGTAATGACGCAATTGCGGGCGATGCGGGATCAGGGATTTCTCATGTTTCAGTCGCAGTCGTATGGCTGGAAAAGGATATCCTTGACCGGACTCGGCAAGCAACTCATCGACGGCAAGAGCGATGCGACGGTAGTATATACAAAGGCAATGATCGGTATGCATGCGAATAGTCCCGTTCGCATGACATTATATAATAAAGCGCGACCCTTTTTGAATACATTATTCGTCATAAATGAAGTAAAGAAAGAATGGGCTCGCCTCGGCTATGATGCGAAGGGTATATTAAGGCATGAATTCGCGGTTTTTGTGTTGAGCATGAAAGATTGCGACTATCATTCTGCGGCGCGAGAAATTATCGAATACAGGAAAAAATTCAAGTACGAGCTCAACAAGACGTACTTAATTGAATATTTGAAAAAACAAGGCATATTGCCTTTGACGGAGAGAAGTCTTTTTTATGACTATCCCGATGAAGTGTTTAGAAAGTTCGAGATGACCGGGTTGATAGTCCAACGCGGTAATTTCGCATATACATACTACGATTTTTCAACGTACAATGCCGAGAAAATAGAAAGCATACTTGAGGAATATAAGGACTATAGGTTTGAGACCTTTTCAACGCAGGAGAGCTATTATGAATATCTTGGTTCTGTTGTCATACCTTGGGAAAAGAGCGAAATAATTCGCCGTAAAATTATAGAATCCAAAGCGCAAATACTCAAGATGACTCCCGATCCGTTCCAAACATTGGATGAGCAGGAGTTTTTGTTGGACAGAGTGTTTTACAATCATGCGCTCGATAAGGCTGTAAAGAAGTTTAATGTCGCATTTGTCAACAAAGAATTATTGATTTTAGCAGGAACGATTCGTGACAGATCCAAGCTGGAAGATATTCCCGAACCGTTAAGGTTGGAATATTTATTTGCGCTTTTGCTCGGAATTAAATATGGTACCAACGGCTTGGTTTCAAATATCATTTACAACGAGGACGGCAGACCGCTTCACTTCGCTCCGTCAGGTAAATGCGATATTATTTATTATAGCGAGGAGGGTTCGTTCATATTTGAGCCAACCATGCTACGAGGCAGAAACCAGATATTAAACAGCGAAACTACCAATATCGTCAGACATGTGAAGACAGAATCAAAAGAAACGGGCTTGACATATCGTGCCGCCATGATCGCACCTTGTGTGCATCCGGATGTGGTTTCTTATTTCCAGTTTACAGTAAGTAAGAATGAAGTAAAAATTGTGCCTATCAATATAGACATGGCAGTAGGAATTTTCTATGCAAGCCCGAATCTTTCCACACTTGGAAACAATCTGGATAAGATGGTACACGAATTAAAAGGGACAGACGAGAATTCTTATGCCGATATGGTAAACAATTACGAGGTCGACGAAGAAGTTTTGAAGTAAATCATACGTTTTCCGCTCACGAGATTATATACAAATTTGCGATTGCATTTGTTCTCAGATCGGGCCATCTCAATAAACAATTCGGTAAATAAGCGAAAAGATCAAAAAAAGTCGGTGACTTTCGTCCCCGGCTTCTTTTGTTTTCGTGTGTGCGGCTCGAGAACTTGGTCGGAGGGAGATGGCGTGGTTTAATTTATATATTGACTTAGTTATCGGTATAGTGGTATAATTAACAAAAATATGATGGGTCAGTATCGGCCCGCATAAAAGACATGGAGAAGGTAGTATGAAATGGGAAAAGGATCTCTATAACGACCAATGGTTCAAGAATATAAGCAACTTGGACGCCAAGCTGAGCGTCGCGAAGAAGATAGCAGCATTGGTTAAGGACGGCGATGTCATAGGGTTTGGTTCCGGTTCCACGGCATATCTGGCAGCTATAGAGATAGCCAAGAAAATCAAAAAGGAGTCGCTCGACATACGCGCCATCCCCACCTCTCACGAAATGGAGTTGGTGTGTGACGCGTTGGATATACCGACGACCAATTTGTTCGCAAATAAACCGGATTGGTGCTTCGACGGCGCGGACGAAGTGGACAAACAACTGAATCTGATCAAGGGTCGCGGCGGTGCGCTGTATAACGAAAAATTGGTGATGGTGAATAGCGATCGTCGCTATATCCTTGTGGACAACAGCAAGCTGGTGGAGCACTTGGGCACCAATCATCCAGTTCCCATAGAGATAACGCCCAAAGCCATCAACTACGTGAAGAGCAAGATATGCGAGCTTGGTGCCACGTCCTTTGCCGTACGTATGGCAGGTAGTGGCAAGGACGGTCCCGTTATCACGGAGAATGGTAACCTCATAATAGATGCCCGCTTCGCAGCCATCGACGGCGATATGGAGAAGGAACTGAAGAAAATAACCGGCGTCGTTGAGTCCGGAATCTTTTGGGGATACAATATCGAACTGATGCTGATATGATACAAGAGATCATAAAAGATATCCCGCATATTGCTTTATTTGATTCACGCAAGGACGCGGGTGAGAAAATGTATAAGTTTGCACTGTCGTACGGACTGTCTTACGACATGATTGCCTTTCTGCCTATGGGCGGACAGTGTATAAGCGACGTCTTTACTGCCCACGATCCCTCGCTTATATCGTTGCCTTTGCCTGTCAAAAAGATCCCTTTGCCCGGCAATCCACTTTTCGGAATGGGTGCCATAGACATATACGGTACACCGACGGTCAATAGGGAAATAGGCAAATTTTTTCATATATCCGACAAACAATTGGAGGATAGCATAGCTATCGCGAGAAAAAAGCAAGCAGAAATATTCGATTATTACAGATTGACGATAGACGAATTGGCCGATAAGTTCTTCGGCAAAGTGTTGATCGTCGACGACGGATTGGCGAGCGGATACTCATTGTTGGCAGCCATCGACAGCCTGTCCTGCGATCCGCGCGTGACGGAGATCCGTTGTTTGATGCCGGTTTCACATGTGTCCGGTATACAATTGATAAGAAACAAGTATCAAAACGTAGAAATATATTCGCTCTACACAGATTTATCTTCAAAGTATGTCGTGGACAATTTTTACAAGGAATTCCCCGATCTTATTTTGGAAGCGGGAGGGTATCATTGAAAAAGAAGATCCTTATATTTATCTCGTTGTCTTTTGCGTACTTTGGCGTGAGTGCGGGTATTATTCAGGTGGTCGATATTTTCATAAATCGTCTCACGGGACAAGAAACGGCAAGAGCCATATTCATAGTCGAGATATGCGTACTCGCGCTGGGATATATACTGTATCTGGTGATCAGTATGATTAAGGGTAGGTCTATATTCGCAATAATAGCGCAAGCGCGTAAGAATAAAAACAATCTGCACAATGTGCCGTATTACGAAAGCCATTATTACAACAAGCGGACGATTTCGCATGTGGCTCGTTCACTTTTGTCTCATAGGGTGACGACCTTGCGTGGCTGCGGCGGCATTGGCAAAACACGCACGATAGTAGAGTCCTCTCGAAGGGTCAATGACAATTGGGATTGCGTGTTTTTCTTTGAGTGCGAGAGCGCGGATTCTTACGACGAATTGGTATCTATATTTACTTTGCAACTGGGCGAATTTTTGCATGTCAAAGGAGAAAACCTAAACGAGTATTTTCTTTATTTAAAAAAATTGCATTCCGCTCTTTTTATTTTTGATAACTGCGAGCAGGCGGTGACGGCCTTCAAGGATCTGGCGACATTGATCTTGCAAAACACGGACAATATATCCCTTGCCTTCACCAGCAGGGTAAGTATCGGTCTTGAGCAGGAGCATGTGATAGATATGCCCGCGCTTGCAGTAGACTCTTTGTTCTCCGGCGGTTGCAGACTTTTTATTAAAACAGCCGGCGTCAAACCCAACAAGAGCAATTCCAAACTTATATTGGAGATTTGTCAGCGACTGGAAGGGCTGCCGCTGGCTTTGACAATAGTCGCGAACCGTGTGAAAGTGATGGGTATAGAGACCGTGCATGGCAACCTCGATGGGATCATCGGTAGCGCAAACGGCGAGTTGAACGGCAGACACGAAACATTGTACAATTGTCTTATGTGGAGCTACGACCTACTCAATGTTGACGAAAAGCGGCTGTTGCAGATCATGGCTCTATATCAATCGTTGATCCCTGTCGCTTCCATATGTCAAGTGATTGAGTCGGCAGATATCTCTGCCGATTATCTGGAAGTCATATGTAACAGAGGATTTGCATATACGGAAGAAAACAACAAAACCATGTATTACCGCCTGCCGGCGATGGTGCGCGGATTTTTGAAATCTGTAAACGAAGAGTTTGACGCGGATAGATATATGGAGTTGATATGCGCGTGGTATGCAGAGAATATGTCCCTGTCCGAGAGAAGAATATTTTCGACTGACGCTCACCTATATTTGTCTGTGATCGACAATGAGTATCCGAATATCATCAGCGTTCTTGATTTTTGTCTGAAACACAGGCTGGACGAATTACTTATCAAGTTCACCCATCTGTATTGGTATTGTTTTCTTCGCGGCAGATGGATGGATTTCAAAGAAATATTCAACAGACCTTCTCAGGGTATATCTGAGCAGTATGTAGGACAATTGTACTTGGCAAACGGCGCACTTGAATGGTCACGCTCCGATCTCGGGAAAGCAGAAGAACATTTGCAACAGGCGATAGAGTGTTTCAATCAAAGCGACAATGTCTGGGGTAAGGGACAGGCGTTGCACTTGTTGGGACATGTGTACCACCAGATGGGTAGGATAGACGACGCGGACGAGGTGTTCGCTGCTGCGTATACCATTTTGCATACAATAGATCCCGAATATTGGGACGCGTTGTTGCTGAACGATTTGGCGGAGATCAAACTTGATACGCTCGAATTGCCCGACGCCATAGATCTTCTGAATACCGCCAAGATAAAAAGTCAAAAAACGCGCGAAGAACATTCTCTTGGCAACTCATTGATGCACTTGGGCACGGCTTATACGCTGGAACACAAATTTGCGAAAGCCAAGAGTTGCTATACTAAGGCGTTAAAGGTATTCGGATCTATCAACTATTTGCGCGGTATAGGCTCTTGTCGCAGAGGCTTGGGCGAACTGTATATGGCTTGGGGAAAAACCTCACGAGCGGGACGCGCTCTTGTCGACGCCATCACGATACAGACGCAGATCGTTCACAGAATAGGATTGGTGCGCACTATCGAATCGACGGCGAAGTACCTAATGAAGAAGAACGATCCGGAGAATTCCTTTGTACTGTGTGAGTTTTGCAGGACTTTCCGTATAGATGAGCACATGGACGTTGTCGGATACCAAAAGAGCGAGATGGACGACCTGTATAAGCGATTGTGCGAGCGACTGCCCGACAAAATTACGAACGAGCTGAAGTCTATATGGGCGAAAATGGACTTGTTACAAGCGAGCGACAAAGCAAAAACCTTGCTGATAGGAGCGTGACGATATGAAATTGATCGGTGTTGATGAATTGTCCGACAAAAGCAGACAATATTTCATAATAGACACGAGAAGACAGCAGGAATATGAGACCGGTCACATTGTCGGCGCACGCGTCCTGCCCGTAGACTATTGGCTGAAAGAGGGCGATGAGTACGGCAGTACGCGAGGCACGAAGATGGTCTTCGAGAAAGACTTTATCTCGTTACTTTATAAGATGGGCGTGAGCGACGCGACGGAGATCGTAGTCTATGACGACAATCACGGGCGCGGCTCGGCAAGGTTCTGGATCGTGGCGCAGCAATACGGTATAGAAAACGTCGGTATTTTGGATGGCGGTTGGCACAATTATGTGAGCAATGGTTTGCCTGTAGAGCGCGGCGTTTGCAAATATCAACCTTCCGGATATCCCTCTCAAATCAGAACACGAGAGTATATCATCTCATTGTCGGATCTGTTGACGCAGTATCCGTTGCTGAAAATCATCGACGCCAGAAGCGACGAGGAGTGGAGCGGTAAGGATCTGCACGGCAATCCGCGAGGGGGTCACTTGCCGGGGGCTATACATCTGAATTGGGAAGAATTGATTTCGCATGACACAGCGCATACATTTGTCGACAGAGAGGAGATCGTGTCCAAAGCGTCCGCGCTGGGCCTGAAGCGAGACGATGCCATCGTGGTGTATTGCCAGGCAGGCGTCAGGGCGGCATTCGTGGCGGTCGCTTTGATCTATGCGGGGTTTGAGAACGTCAAGGTCTACGACGGATCAATGTGCGAGTGGTCACGAGATCCTTCATTACAATTGGAGAAAGAAATCATGAAAATATTAATCAATGATCAGGAAGTGGAGTTCGCAGAGCCTATGACTGTGTCTCAAGCGGTCAGGGATTTCGTCGTCACCGGCGAAGAGATCATCATGCACAACGGTAAGTACTTGTCCCGAGAAAATTGCGATAAGTGTATCATAGCGGATGGGGACAAGATAGATATAATTAAATTTTTGGCAGGCGGTTGATGATTTTGAACGGTCGAACAATAGAAAATATAAATAAGGGTGATATCAGAATAGTCATAGTCGGTTGCGGCGGATTGGGCTCAAATGTGGCTATGAATTTGGTCCGCGCAGGGATCTTGTCAATGGAATTGATAGACTTCGACGTGGTAAGCGAATCGAATCTGGACCGCCAGTTCTATTTTCGGGATCAAGTCGGTCGACCGAAGGTGACCGCGCTGAAGGCAAACCTGTGTAGGATAGATCCTCACGCAGACATTCAATGTCTGAACGTGCGAATATCCGATGACAATATCGCCGATATACTATCATCTGCGGATGTCGTTTTTGAATGTGTGGACGATCAGTCTGTAAAGGAGCTTGTCACAAGATACGCGCTTGTGGCAGACAAGTTGGTCATCGCGGCATCCGGTATCGGTGAGACCAATATGAAATACCCCGCCAAAGTGCGCAAGATATCCGACAAGTTCTATGTGGTGGGCGACTTCGCGACGGATATAAGGACCGGAGCCACGCCCATGTCGGCAAAGGTCGCCATAGTCGCCGCCCAACAGGCGGATATATTGTTGGACATTTTGAAATATCATACTTGACGCCCCGCCAACGTTTTAATGGTTATTGAGCGATCGCAAGTGCGCCGGTCGCGGTTTGTGCTCGGAGATTTTTGCACTTGCGGAAGTTTTGTGTTTTATGGGCGAAAAATCCTTGACAAATACCGTGAAGTGCGTTATTATATACAAGCATTCAACCGAGGGCGTCCGCTCTCGTGCGAATAGTTATATCGCGGGGTAGAGCAGTTCGGTAGCTCATCGGGCTCATAACCCGAAGGTCGTGTGGTTCAAATCCCGCCCCCGCAACCATTTGTAGTCTCAACTGAACCGCTTGTCGGTTCGGTTGAGATTTCATTTTACCCAAATTTGCTTGTTTTTTATCATTTTTTGCCCTATATTCCGTATTTTTTGCCTTTCTTCGTCCCGTTTTAGCACATTCCTCGTAAAGGTCAATGGTCGAAAAATTTTTACTTTTTAATTATGTCTGACATAGAATGTGCCACATATTTTTACTAATTTTACATTGTGTTGCCGTAAAAATTTTTCTTTTTTTTCCATTGACCTTTACACGATGAGATATATGAAAATATCTATCCCGCAATAATCTCCAAGGAGGTATTTGAAAAGGCAAAAATAAAATTAGACCTGAATAAATACGGAAAACATAAACCGGAAATTGTTTATTTACTCAAAAACAAACTTGTATGCGGTTATTGCGGAAAGCCTGTAAACTCGGATAGCGGAACATCAAAAAGCGGAAAGATTGTCCGGTATTATAAGTGTACCAATAGGCGAAAACGCACCTGTGAACTTGCCCCAATACGCAAGGAGCTGATAGAAAATCTTGTAATAGATACAACGACAAACGCATTATGCAAAGGACAGAATCTTGAAGACTTGGCAAGACAAATAATTGCAGAGAACAAAAAGAGAATAGAAGATATGTCGATACTAAATTTGTTACTGAAACAGAAAGAGTCGGTTCAGCGTTCCATAGATAATATTCTGAAAGCGATAGAACGGGGAATTGTTACTGATTCCACAAAAGAGCGACTGGAACTGTTGGACAGACAAAAATCCGAATTGGAAACCAAGATAATGACAGAGCGGGCGAGAGGACAATTGCAAATACAAGAGGTCGACATTGTTAAATTCTTGAAGACAGCACAGAAAAAAAGATCCCTTGCCTATGATAACCTTGCTTGTGAAGAAAGTTGTACTATACAACGACAAGGTGGAAATTTATTACAACTACACAGACAGTAAAAGACCTGATGATGAACATCGGGTCTTTTCTTTTTACTCAACTACGGTTATGACAGAAACCGATTCGCATAAATATGGCGAAGATACAACCGTCAAGGAATATAAGATAGAAGCTTATATTTGACAAAAACGGCACCCGACTTCACACTTTTAGGGTGTTCAGTTGGGTACCGTTTGGCGGAAGAGATGGGATTCGTCTCGGCGGAGCCGAGTAAGTGGAGTGAGCAAAGCGAACGGAACGCTACATTATTTCGAATTCCCATCTCTGGAGAGTAAAGGCAACAAACATAAGACAAAAATAGATGGGATTCGTCCCGAGTGCAACGAGGGTAAATGGAGAGGCGCGAAGCGTCTCGGAGTGCTACATTATTTCGCACTACCATCTCTGGAGCGAAAAGCAGGCGATGCCAAAGAAGTGCAAAAAAAAGGGCAACGCGAAGCGTGTCCCTTTTGTTTGCGCGACTCGGTGCGAGCCTGCGCCAATGGCGGAAGAGATGGGATTCGAACCCATGTGCCACCTATCGGTGACAACCGCATTTCGAGTGCGGGCCGTTACAACCACTTCGATACTCTTCCATATCATCGGCGTAATTATCGTACACCAACTCGGCGCAATTGTCAAGTGGGCGCATACATTTTGTTGCAGCGGGTACGCTTGCCCCGCCGCGGCGAATGTGTTACAATGTATATATGACCAAGACCATACGTATAGGCGATCGGCGCGTACAGTACACGCTGGAGCGCAAGTCCGTTAAGAATATGAATATGCGAGTCCGTCCCGACGGCACGATATATATATCCGCCAACGCTTCCGTCACGGTGGAGCAGGCGGAGGCGTTCATGCTCAAGCACGCCGAGTTCATCCTGCACGCCATCGACCGCACGAATAGCCGCACGCGCCCGAGCGCGCTCACCGCGAAGTGCGTGGAGGGTGAGACGGTGACGCTCTTCGGCAGACAACTCACCCTACATATAG
>CANQGO010000011.1 GCA_947623225.1 uncultured Clostridia bacterium
ACTTGCCGACAAGCGGCTTGCCGCGCGCAAAGCGGGCAACTGGACGGAAAGCGACGCGCTGAGGGAGCAGATAGCCACCTGCGGCTACGTCGTCAGAGACACCGTCGGCGGCTACGAACTGAGCAAGAAGCAGTGATCTGCTGTTATGAAAACGTATCCCCTTGCATAGTGTAGTGCAAGGGGTTTCATTATGGCAGAGAAGACCGATCACAGCCTGATATATGCAGAGGGAACGCTGACAGTCAAGGGAATACGGCAGGTGGTGGAGATAGACGAGAGGCAGGCAGTGTTCAAGCTGGAGCAAAAGACGCTGACTCTGCGCGGAAGCGGCTTCAACGTGGTGCGGCTGGACAGGGAGCAGGGCGTGGCGGTATTGGAGACGACGGGCGTAGCGACCATCACGTACCGCGCGAGCGGACTGTCCGTCAAGGGGCTGTTCCGTTGATACCGGGCGCAGGCAGCGAGCAGGCGTACGTCTTTGTCCTGTTTTGGGCTATAGGCGTGCTGTATGCCCTGCCGTACATATTCGTCTCGGGGCTGTTGAAGAGCACCGTCCTGTGTATAGTCTGCGACTGTATATTCGGCGTGGCGGCGGCACTGGGAGTGTATATGGCGGATCTGACGTACAATGACGGGCAGGTGCGCCTGTACGTGGTGCTGGCTGTAGCGGCAGGAGCGGCGACGGCATATTTTAGTTGCAAACGTACGCTTGACAAACTGTCGGAGGTGTTGTATACTTGGTTCACTGAAGATAGGACGGCAGACGATGAGCAAGTTGTTTTACAAAAAGTCCACGGCGATCATAGTCATAGCGGCGATACTCGTGCTGGTATTGCTGGTATGCATGCTGTTGGTATTTCTCACGCAGATGACGAACGTACGTCAGAGAGCCGCCGAACTGCACCGTCTGGTGGAGAGCAACGAGAAGACGAAAGAGGAATTGTTGCAAGACGCCGAGTACAAAAAGTCCATAGAGTACGTCAAAAAGTGGGCGGAGGAGCACGGAAGAGTAAACGGCAGTGATATAACCTGGGTTACGGACAACCTGTGATCCGACCGAATCTCTTGCGGAGACCGCGAGAGATTTTTTTTGTTGAGTTTTGCACAGTGACAGAGGTAGCATATGGCAAGAAAACACCCGAGATTGGCAAGTAAGTTTCTTATAGGCGGAGCCATCGCATTCTACGGCAAGACCAAGTTCGCCGCCAAGGCTAAGCTCAGCGGCGGAGAAGTATTCGAGCATATCAAGCCGCCGTATATAGTGGTGGCGAATCATGCGAGTTTCGCCGACGTGGGCGGACTGATCATGTCCATGTATCCGCGCTGCGCCAGTTTCGTCATATCAGTCACGCAGTTGGTGCAGTGGCCCTCGGCTATCCGCTCTATGGGAGTATTGCCCAAGAAGCAATTCACGGTGGACACTTCGCTCATCAGGGACATACAGTACGTATTGAGCAAGAACAGACCCGTAGTCATATATCCCGAAGCCAAGTTGTCGGTGGTGGGTCGTCCCAATCCCATCAAGCCCGCCATAGCCAAACTGGTCAAGTTGCTGAAGGTGCCCCTTGTCACGGTACGTTTCAACGGCAACTACCTGTACAGTCCGCGCTGGACCAAGTCGGTGCGCAAGGTACCCATCAGGATGGACGTGAAGCTCGCCGTCGCACCGGAGGAGGTGAATACCGTCTCCGCAGGGGAGATATATGAGCGTATAGTGCGGGATCTGGACTATGACGACTACGCTTATCAGGCGGACAACGGCATAGAGATAGAGGACGAGCACCTCGTGGAGGGTTTGGAAAACATATTGTACAAGTGCCCGGAGTGTGGAGAGGAATTCGTCATGACGGCGCACGGAGACACGCTGAAGTGCGGCAAATGCGGTCACGAGGTACGCCAGAACAAGCTGGGCATGCTGGAAGGCGGCAAGTTCGACAAGGTGACGGACTGGTACGACTGGCAGACGGAGTGCGTGGCGCGTGAAGTGCAGGCGGAAGGGTACCGGATGGAGGAGAGATTCCGCGCGGAGAAGCTCGTCGGCAAGAAATATGCCGACATGGGTGACGCGACGCTGGTGCACGACGCCGACGGTATCACGGCTGTATTTGCAGATACGTCCATCCACTACAAGGCGGGGACGTTCTATACCCTTTCTTTCAACAACGACTACGTATATCTGCCCACATCCGACGCAGTGTACCGTTTCAGACGCCTGCAGGACGTAGGCTGCACTACGAAATTGAACCTGGCTGTGGAGCAACAGACGCTGCATATGGAACAGCACCATTGATCGACGGAAATTTCCGTCGATTTTTTATATTTATATTGTAAAAACAGTTTACATTTCCGCTGAATAATGGTAAAGTATTTGAGCCGATATGCGAGAGTACCACCTGAGTGTAATATTTATGAGACAAAGGGGTACAATTTTTACATTGCTTGAAGGTGATTGTGATGGCTAAATACAAAAAATGTCCGCGTTGCGAACTGAATTACATATTGCAAGACGAGGAAATGTGCGACGTGTGCAAGTCCGAACTGGGACTGGACAGCAAGATAGTGCTGCTGGACGACATTATAGACGATGACGAACCGTTGAAACTGTGCCCCGTGTGCAAGACGTCCTATATAGGGATGGACGAGGATATGTGTGAGAACTGCCTTGCCAACTACAAGCGGAGCGAGGAAGTGGATGACGACGACAACGACGACTGGCGTACCTATCTGGACGATGAGGACACCAAGGACTCGGACGAAGAGGATATCATTCCCCTTGAGGAGTTGGAGGAGGACGATGACTTCAGAGACGACGACTTCGAGGACGAAGAGAACCAGGAGATGGAACTGGACGACTACCCGGACGATCTGACGGACGACTTCGACGACTACGATGACGAGGACGACGAAGAGGATGAGGACGACGATAACGACGACGAATGACATATGACCCGACGCGCAAGCGTCGGGTTTATATGTATACGGAGAGGCAGATAAGGGAATACTTCACTTGAGAGAAGGGGGAGGTATGCTCAAGTGAAAAAACTGAAAGCGGAAGAGGCAAGAGCACTCGTGCGCGGCTTGCTAGGCAAGGACGTGGACGTCCGTCTGAACAAGGGCAGGAACAAGATACGGCACTACAAGGGCACGCTGAGCGAGGTGCACTCCCATGTATTTGTCATCAGGCTGAGAGACGATATATTTGACCGTATAAGTTGCAGTTATACCGACCTGATATGCGGCGAATTGCAGATCAAGCCGCAGGCGTAGATATATATACGACAGGACGGAGCATATGCGGAGAAAATAAATCGCCGCGATTTTTATGGTATAAGTATAGGTAAACCCCCGTATATTACAACGAAGTAAACTTTTTTGTGGGGGTAGTCACTATGCAATATTCCAACCTGACCTGTGTGAGTCGGAGATATGTGGGCAAGATACAAACAGCGCAGAATATGCGCATATCCGTGAAGACGGACATAGCCGAGGTGTTGTCTGTGGGCGTGGACAACGCCGTGAGTTCTTACGAAGTGAGCGGCGGAGCAGTCTCCTTCTACGGCAAGACTAATGTCAGATTTCTCTACTCCGACGGTACGACGGTATGCGGACAGAATTTCAATGCGGACTTCTCGGCGGAGATCAGCGATCCATTGCTGGATGCTGACAGCAAACTCACCTTCGATATAGATACATTGGAAGTGGACACGGAGACCAACGCCAATACCGCGACGGTGTCCGTCCTGCTGGAGATATGCGCATATGCATACGTGACGGAGACCACTCCGTACCTTTGCGAGTCGGAAGAGGCCTTTTGCCGCATGGAGAGCGTGGAGTATCTGGCCTCGGCGGATATATTCGACCTGTCCGCCGTCATCGACGAGGAACTGACCGCTACGCGTCAGATAGACACCGTATTGCTTGCCGAGAGCAGCATGGCGGCAGAGGAGTATACTCTGCGCGAGGGAGTACTGCACCTGAACGGAACGGCGTGCGTGCGCCTGACGTATATAAGCGAGGGCAATGTGATCACCGACACTTTGCCATTTAAGTTCGACAGAGAGTTGGACGCGGCGGGGATAGATACGGACAGCCAATTGCGCATCACGCTCATTCCCAAGAATACCAAGGTGCGGCTCGATCTGGCCGAAGAGGGGACCAACAACGTATTCACGGCGGAGATAGCCGTATGCGTGCGGACGGAGGCGACCAAGGTGGGAGTATGCGACGCGGTATGTGATGCTTACAAGTCGGACGGCGACTTTGTATTCGAGCGCAGGAGCCTGACCACTACGCTCCCATGCGGCAGTGCGGTGGTGCGCAGACGTATAGGCGCGAGTCTGCCCCTGACCGACGGAAGAACACCTGTGACCGCCGTCAATATATCCGCCCACGTCACCAAGTGTACATCTATGGAACGGCAGGCGGAGGTGCAGGGCGTCGTCACGGCTACGGCTCTGTACGCGACCGCGGAGGGTACCAAGAGCCAATTGCTGGAGATACCTTTCAGCGAGACGTTGCCGGTGGACTACCTGATGCCACAGTGCGTCAGCAGGGCGACCGTGTCGGTGTCGGAGTTTTCCGTCAAGGGCAGCGGTACTTTGCAGGCGGAGGCGGAGTTGTGCTTCACGGTGGAGAGCGACAGAGATATACCCCTGACGGTGATAGTCTCCGCAGAAGAACAGCCCTTCGACAAGGCTGCCTCGCCGGCGATAGAGGTGTGCCTGGCGCACAAGGGCGAGACGCTGTGGCAATTGTGCAAGGGTCTGCACATGTCTGAGGAGGACTTACTCGCTGCCAATCCGGACATAACCAATCCGCTGCAATCGGACACCAAGATAGTTGTATTCAATAAAATCTAATCTTACAATGTGTCGGTAGTTGAAATGCCGACACATTTGTGCTATTATATTGTCGTGAAAGTCAAAGTGTATGCAAAGCTAAATCTGACGCTGGCTGTCGGTACGAGACAGGGTGCCTTTCACCCCATAGACAGTACCGTCACCTCCGTAGACGTATACGACACAGTGGAAGCAGTCCCCTGCGACGACGTCACCGTGCAGTGCGATATGCCCGTAGAGAACAACTCCGCCTACCGTGCTGCCGTTGCTTTCAGACGTGAATTCGAAACGAGCGGCGTGTCGGTCACTATAGAGAAGGGCATACCTATGGGCGCGGGTCTGGGCGGTTCGTCGGCAGACGCCGCGGCGACGGTGTACTGTATGTGCGCGCTTTTCGGGATAGATCCATATAGCCCGAGGGTGCATGAGCTGTGCGCATCGCTGGGCAGCGACGTGAATTTCATGCTGCGGGGCGGCTATGCGCGTATGCGCGGCAAGGGGGACGATCTGGAGTATTCGGAGTTGGAGCATAGACTGTATTTTGCCCTCACGCAATTCGACAGACAATTGTCTGCGGCACAGGTGTACGCCGAATTCGACCGAAGGGAAGGCCGATCGGAATTGCCCGTCTATCCCGAGGGAGTACTTAGTCCCTTTGAGTTCTTTGCGGGAGACCTGTCTCGCTTGTCCGCCGAGCAAGTGCCCGTCACGCGCAGTCTGATGGACGCCATGTGGCAGGGTGGACTCGTAGGCAGTCAATGCTTCAACGATCTGCAATATTCCGCGCAGTGCTTATCCGGTTACGCACGCAGATATCTTCGCTTAGCGGACAAGCGCGGATATCATTGCACCATGACGGGCAGCGGAAGCGCGTATTTTATATTGTTTGACAACGAGGCACAAGCAGTACAGGCGGCGGCATTGCTGAACGGCAAAGGTTTCACCACGCGAGTGTGCCGCTCCGTACCATGCGGTATAGAAAAAGTCGGTTGACGTATTTTCGACACTTTACAGCCTGAGTCGCGCAAGTTTGCGCGGCTTTTTTGTTTGTAACGGGCGGAATTTGCCCATAACCTGTACACAACCGACTGAGAGGTGCGTTATGAAAAGGATAGTATGTGTGCTTGTGTTGATATTCGCGGCTGTTACCGCTGCCATAGCGTTTGCCGAGCCGAGCGGCAGTGCGACGGATTTTTTGCGGATACATATCCGCGCGGACAGCAACGACTCCGCCGACCAGAATGTAAAATACGCCGTCAAGTCGGCTGTGGTGGAGTATCTCACTCCCTATGTAGCCCAAGCGCACAGCAAGCAGGAAGCAATGAGCGCGATAGGCGCGCGACTTTCGGATATAGAAGAGGTATGTGACGGAGTGCTTGCCGCCAACGGGTTTGGCTACACCGCGCATGCCGAGTTGCGCCGTGAGCAGTTTCCCGATCGCGCATACGGCGATGTCACGCTGAAGAGCGGCGTGTACGACTCGCTTATCATAGAACTGGGCAGCGGCAAAGGCAACAATTGGTGGTGTGTGGTGTACCCTCCGCTGTGTTTTGTCAACGGCGAGAGCAACGGAACGAACAATATCCGCTACAAGTCGAAGTTACTGGAGATCATCGCGGAGTGGAAGGAAAACAGAAACAAATAGAGTTATGCCCGTGAAAAAAATGCGTGCGGCTATTTCCTTTTGTGGCGAAGTGTGATACAATAGCATTGTATTTTTTTCTGCGGAGTTGTTATGTCTAAGAAAAAACTGTTTTCCGCCGCGATCATTGCGGTGTGCGGAGCCATCACGCTCAGTTTGTTTTATGTGGTATTTCACCGCTTCACAGGCAAGGCATTGCCTTGGTGGGCGTATATCATCGCGGTGATCATATATGCGCTGGTGGTGTATCTGGTGTATTTGCTGGCTCAGGGCCACGCGCAGAAATTCGACCGTGCGCTCAAAAATGCGGACTTCGTGACGGACAGACGCTATGAGGGAGCGGGGCAGACGCTGTGCATAGACTTCGGCAATAAGCGTATAGCCAATACATATTTTTCCACCCGCACCTTCATACCCTTCGAGGATATAGAGGGATACCGTATAGAGAGTTACAGATACGGCACCAAGTTCGTACTGAGCGAAGAGTATCGCTATATAAGCCTGGTGATCAGGGTGAAAAAGGATATGCCTACGGAAGAACACCCGTATCTGTATCTGTCGGTATTCGAGGTGAAGGTGGCGGCGGAGGACGTTCCGGAGGTGCCGGACGTCACACAGGAGATGGCGGACAAATATCCCGAGTTGCAGCCCGTTTTGCAACTGAAACAGGATATGGAACGTATCCTGCAAACGGAAAAAGAATAAACGTGTACGTGTTTTGCGTCCGTGCATATAAGCACGGGCGTTTTTTGTTGCAAGGAATATTAGTCGGGTCATATTCTCATACTAACCAAAAATATACAGGAGGATTTGACGTGACTACGACAAAGAGAACGAAAGCGATCGCGCTCGTATTGGCTGCACTTACTTTTCTCGCCCTATTGGTGCTGCTGACCATGCCGAGAGCCGACGCTACGACGGTCAAGATGGGAAGCCGCGGCGAGACGGTAAGGACCATACAGACCAAACTGAAGCGATGGGGCTACTATACCGGTAGCGTAGACGGTATATTCGGGGCAAAGACCAAGTCTGCCGTACAGTATTTCCAGCGCAAAAACGGCCTTACCGCCGACGGCATAGTGGGCAGTGCCACAGCCAAGGCGATGGGTATCAACCTGAACGGTACCGTTTCCGGAGGCACGAGCACGAGCAAACTGAACAACAGCGATCTGTATCTGCTCAGTTGCTGCGTATACGGTGAGGCGCGCGGGGAAAGTTACACAGGCAAGGTGGCTGTCGCGGCTGTCATACTGAACAGGGTAAAAAGCAGTAAGTTTCCCAATAGTATAAGCGGCGTCATATACCAGCAAGGTGCCTTCACATGCGTGGCGGACGGGCAGATAAATCTGGGTACGAACGACGAATGTACACGCGCGGCACAGGACGCGATGAACGGTTGGGACCCGACGGGCGGAGCGATATACTATTTCAACCCCGCCACAGCCACGAGCAAGTGGATATGGTCTCGTCCGCAACTCGTGACCATAGGCAAGCATATTTTCTGTTCGTGAGGTGACGTATGATCAGACAAAATAAGACCATCAAGAATTTCTGGATGATATTTTTCGGTACACTTGCGCTTGTGGCTATAGCGGCGACTGTCATCATGGGCGCGGTGATGAAGGATAGATCGACCCGTATGCGCATGTCGCAGGTGACGGATGACAATGTATACAAGATCTCGCAGGAGAACAATTACAGGCGTGCCCTGTATGCCGCGTGCGACAGTATGAAGAATATAGACGCCGATCTGGGTAAGATAGCCGTATCCAACGACACCGCGCACCAGACTCAGATGCTGGCAGACGTAGTTATACATGCCAATGCCGTCAATCAGGATCTGGCAGATCTGCCCATCGCGGAAAGCGACAATCTCGCCGCATGCAGACGCTTTGTCAATCAGACTCAGGACTACGCCATCTACCTGCTGGGCAGGATAGGGGAAGGAAATACGCTCTCCCGAGAGCAACGCAGCGCACTGAGAGAGCTCGACGACGTGGCAACGCGGCTATATGACTTGCTGCAGGAGTACAGCAACGGTGACAGCGGTATGTATATGACCAACGGCAACGGCATGGGCAACGTCGGCGCACTCTCGGACAGTTTCGGCGAAGTGGAAAGTAACGCTTTCACTTACGAAAAACTTATATACGACGGGCCCTTTTCCGAGAGTACGGAGCACAAGACTTTGAGCAGCGAGGGCAAGATCTCTCATGACGAGGCGGCGGCGAAGAATGAAAATATCTTCGGCGAGATGAAGTTTTCGGGAGAGATAGACAACGAAGGTCTGCTGTATACGTTCGATACGGTCGACGGCAGAGTATTGACGGACTGCAATGGCAATGTGGTGCAGTTCGAGGCGTATCTGGAAGGAGCGGAAGGCTCCTGCCCGGACAGAGACCGCTGTATAGAGATAGCCGAGGAGTTCTGCGCTCGGTTGGGCTATGACGTACGGGGAGTATGGATAAGCAAGACTCAGGACTTCGTCACCTATGTCAACTGCGCCACTGTCACGGATGGGGTGATAGTCTATCCCGATCTTATCAAGGTGGCAGTAGGCTGCAACGGCGAAGTTGTGGGACTGGAGGCAAAAGCGTACCTGCTCAACCATAGAGATTGGAACGTATCCTTCGGAAGCGTGACGGAAAACGAGGCGCGTACAGCCATAGGCGAAGATATGCGCGTCACCAATACAGCCAAGGCACTCATAGAGAAAGAGGGCAAGTACATTACCTGCTATGAGTTTGAAGCGGCTATGGGCGACAGACAATATTATATATACGTGGACAGTCATACGGGCAAGGAAACGGAACTTTTCAAGGTAGTGGAGAATACGGAAGGCTTCACCGTCATGTGACGCCGCATAGCTTTGTATGCAACAAGCCGGTCTTTTGCAAAGATCGGCTTTTACTTTGTTGCAATCGGTATTCGAATTTGTTATAATGATAGCAATGAAACAGGAGGACGCTTGCAATGGACGAGCATAAACTCTATACGTCGGGTGATGACGGCAAGATCATTTTCGGAAACTATCCGCAAAGCGTGGTGCGGGACGCGCAACTTACAGACCGCCTGAATACGCTTGCCGGAGCATTGCCGGATGAGAACGATCCCCGCAGTTGGACGGATTACGGCTACTATATAGGCGGAGAACCGCGCAGTTTCACCTGGTATATAGACGTAGAGTATGATGGGGAGCGTTATCGCGGAGTATATTTTACTCAGTGCCGTCCCGCCTGTCTGTCCGCGCCTATGGCATACCTGACTCCGCAGACAAATTCCGGCTACGACGTCAATACTGTATATTGGTTCAGGTGGGAGCCTATAGTCTGGCGTGTGCTGTCCGACGACGGCAAGAAACTGTTCGTCGTGGCGGACAAGATACTTGACTGTATGCAGATAAACGCCAAGTATTGGCAGGAGCCGTTCATTCGGGACAGTATCTCTTCACCTGCCGAGTATGACAAAAGCGACATCCGCAGTTGGCTGAACGAGGCATTCTTGTATACTGCGTTCGACGAAGAGTGCAGAGATATCATCATGACGACGGAAGTGGACAATAGCGTGAATTCTTTGGGTTCGGAAAGCGATCAGACTTGCGCCAATACCTTCGACAAGATATTTTTGCTCAGTTACAGAGAAGCCACCGACCCCGATCTGGGTATGATACGCCATCTGGGTTTCTATGAACCAAGGAACAGGATACCCACCGACTATGCTGTATGTCTCGGCTTGGATACATTCTTCGGAGGGGCGTCCTGGTGGCTGCGTTCGCCGAGTCTCGACTACTACGGCGAGACGGAAAAGGTTCTGGAGGGCGGTTCCGTGAGCGTATACGGCACCTGGGTCAACTACTGCGACGGTATCGTGCCCGCCATGAAGATACTACATTGAAGATCGTGTGCAAGTAGGGCTTATATTTACGTATAACGAACGATCTCTCGAGCAGGGATCGTTTTTTTATTATGTTTACATTGTTTTCGACATTTTTAGCGTTGTTTTTTGCTCTCGTAGGGTATTTCGGCAAAACGATATGTCCACACTCTGAGCGCGAGATCATGAAACGATTTATTTTGACATGTGCATTGACTATAGTTGTCATCGCGGCTTTGTTGTATACCATGCCGACGGATTTTGCCAAGTATGCGGCGAGCATATCCGACGGAGAAGTGTGTATATATTGCCGCGATACGTCGTTGTCCTATGTAGATATGGGATGCGGACGGATAGTACGATGCAGTACGTCCGGGTTGAACGAGGCTCTCGGCAAGTGCTGCGGCGTGGACGGGATAAGTTTCAGTTTCACGGGCAGCGTCTCGGATATGGAAAGGATAGCGCGCAGGTTTTCAATGAGAGACATATCCCTGCAGCATCCGGACGGCTTGACCGTCATGTGCGGATACAGTCCCAAAATACGCGGCGGTCTGTGCGTAGACGGCAGGATGGTCAATATGCAGATAGCGTACCGTGACGGCACGATCACGGTGGGTTCCCCGCTCATACTCGGAAGTTATTAGCCGGGATATGTATAAACATTTTGTAATTGGTGACAATCAAATCAAACAATATTCGGAGGCAAACAATGAACAATAACAGTACAAAACAACCAAGTAAGTTCGCAAGATTTTTGCGCAACAATGCCGCGCTCTTGCTCTTGATCTTCTGCGTGTTGGCTATCACGGCAGTGGTGTTGGCGGTGACGCTTACGAAGAACAAGACTCCCGTTCCCGACAATCCCGTCACAGTGGAACCGGACGACAATCAGAGCACCGTCACTCCTCCCGACGACGAACCGACCGAGCCGTCCACGCAGAAAGTGAATGTGTATTTTATGAGCCCCGTAGAGTCATCGGGGATAGGATTGGAGTACACCTTCGGACCGAGCAATATGTTTACTTTCAAGTCCACTCTGAATGAGTGGAGCGCGCACAAGGCACTGGACTTGCAGGCGGAAGAGGGCGCAGAAGTGTGTGCCATGTACGACGGTACCGTGATAGACAGCGGCAAAAGTTTCCTTAAAGGCTACTATGTCACGGTGGATCATGGCGAAGGCGTCATAGCCACATATGCGTCTATGCAGGACGTACAGGTAGCCAAGGGACAGTCCGTCAAGCGCGGAGAGGTGCTGGGTTATGTGGGTACTACGGCGGAGAGCGAATACAAGGAAGGTCCTCACCTTCACCTCGAGGTGACAGCAAACGGCACAGTCGTGGATCCCACTCCTTATACCGATGGCACGATATACCGTACCGTAGAAGTGGCTGCAAACTGATATATTTTCAAGACAGCGGACTTGCACTATGCAAGTCCTTTTTTGTTCCTGCGGAGAGCAGGCGAGTTTGACCCTTTTTAATTGTATTATCTTGCAAATAATTAACATTAAACTGCTGGTTTCATTTAATTCACTTGAAAAGAAATTTTTTATGTGTATGATATGGAATGAAAATAAAATTTTATTTGTTCGTAAAAAAAAGAAATCGGATAATCGAATTTTTGTATACGGAGGTTGAAATGGAACGAAAAATCGTACTGAAAAAGGATCTTATTGATGCTTTTAAAAATGTGGGAGTGAAGGCGGGACAGATAGTCATGGTCCATTGCTCTCTGAGTGCACTGGGCTTCGTCTGCGGCGGAGCTCAAGTGGTGATCGAGGCACTGCTGGAGAGCGTTGGGGAGGACGGGACCCTTATGATGCCAACGCAATCCTGGAAAAACCTCGATCCTACATCCGGAGTCCATTGGCAGGAGCCCCGGGAATGGTGGCAGCTCATCCGAGACAACTGGCCGGCTTACGACAAGGACATCACTCCCACCAACACTATGGGGGCCGTGGCGGAAATGTTTCGTCGATGGCCGGGGACAGTCCGCAGCGACCATCCTGCCAGATCAGTGGCGGCTCGCGGTCGGTACGCCGAGTATCTGACAGAAAATCACGACCTGTCCAATATTTTCGGGGACGGCTCACCCATCGGCAAACTTTACGAGTTGGACGGCTATGTGCTGTTGATCGGTGTGGGTTACGACAAGAATACGTCACTGCACCTCGCCGACGCGCGAGCAAACTACCCCGGCAAGCACAACGCCGTGGAGAGCAGCGCGATCATGGAAAACGGCGTGCGTGTATGGAAGTCCTACGAGACGCTTTTTGTGGACGGGGAGGATTTTGACCGGATCGGCCAGGCTTTTGAGTCCAGTTGCCACGTCGGCAAATCCGCACTGGGGAACGGAACCGTGACCTTCATGCGTCAAAGAGAACTGGTGGATTTCGCGGTCAAATGGATCGAGGAGAACAGAAAATGACGCGTTCAAAAGGACAGACTTTTTTCCGTTCCGTCTGCGCTTTGGCTATTCCGGTGGCACTGCAATCCATGCTTCAAGCCTCATTCGGTGTGGTGGATCAGGTGATGATCGGCCAGCTCGGAAGCGTGGAAGTGGCCGCTGTCGGACTGGCAGGGAAGTTTACGGGTATTTTTAATGTAGTGGTCTCCGCCGTGGGCGCGGTAGCGGGGATCATGATCTCGCAATACATGGGACAAAAAAATGCCGCTGAGACACGGCGGAGTTTGGTCCTCAATCTGCGAGTGTGCCTCATCATCGCCGTACTGTTCACTTTGGTTGGCGTTGTTGTGCCAAAGCAGATCATGGGTCTCTATATCAACGACAACGCTACGGCGGAAACCGCGGGTCGGTATCTCACCATTGTCTCCGGCACTTTCCTCCCCACGGCGGGGGTCGTCATCCTGTCCACTCACCTGCGGTGTATTAAAAAGGCAGCACTTCCGCTCTACGCAGGAATAGCGTCGGCTGCGGTCAATACCGCTCTCAACTGGGTACTGATCTTCGGGCGGCTTGGCGCACCGACTCTCGGAGTCATCGGGGCAGCACTGGCTACGCTGATCTCGCAATTTGTATATTTCGCGGTCATCTTAGCATTGTATCTGAAATACAGGGAAAAGACAGTGAGCACCGCGCAGAGCCACTTCGACTGGAAGCAGTATTTCTCTATGCTACTGCCCCTGCTGATCAGTGAATTTATGTGGGTTCTGGGCGAAAACGTGTACGCCGGTATTTACGGGCACCTGAGTACCGATGCCAGTGCCGCCATGACGTTGACGAACCCCGTGCAGTCACTGGCGATCGGAGCCTTGTGCGGCTTGAGCCAGGCGGCGGCGATCATCATCGGTAAGCGACTTGGGGATGGGGACAAAGATATGGCTTATATGGAGGCGAAAAAGCTCCTTCTCTACGGTCTGGCGGGTTCCCTGCTAATGTCTGCGATAATTTTCTTTGTAAGTCCGCTGTATGTACGCATTTTTAATGTGGGAAACAACATTCGGAAATTGACGGTCCAAATCCTCGTCGCTTACGCCGCAGTTATGCCTTTTAAGGTGCTGAACATGATCATCGGCAGCGGCATCCTGCGCAGTGGCGGAAAAACGACTTACGTCATGGTCATCGATCTGATGGGTACTTGGCTTTTCGGTGTGCCCTTGGGACTTCTTTCCGCTTTCGTGTTCAACTGGTCCATTCCGTTTGTTTACTTCACCCTGTCCCTCGAGGAGTGCATTCGCTTTGCCGTATCCCTCATTGTTTTCAAACGTCGTGGATGGATGAACCGGCTAAAGGTGTGAGAGAACAAACACATTTGCGAAATGAATGTCGATCGTGTAGTATAATGTAAAAAATGTAGGGAAAAGTAAGATAGAATGTGGCGCGCTTTTGCTACCGAAAGAGTCGCCGGAAATGTTCTTTATCAAAGATTTATCGCAACAAATTCCCGTTTGACGGGAAGCGAACCGGCGATGTTGCAATACCCTATGAGATGTTTTTACAACGGAGAGTCTCACCCTCATATGTAAAGCCACCGGCTATGCCGGTGGATATTTACTTTGTAGACAAAAATATGTCTGCTACTACAAAAGTTTGCAAGAACTCCCTTCGTCGTGATGGTACGATATGCTCATGAATGTATACGTGGAGTACGTCATTCTGGACAACTTCGTCCTGGACACTTTGCTGCTGTGGGCGGCTGCGGCTACGCTGGGTATACCGTATGCGCGGTGGCGTATATTTTCCGGAGGAGCCATAGGTGCGGTCTGCGCCGTAGTCAGCGTGTATTTGTCCGGAGTATGGCTGTACCTGCTCAAGGCGGTATGCCTTACGGCTATGTGCGTCGCGGCAGCGGGCTTCGGCAAAAAATTATTTTGGTATATTCTGCTCACTCTGGCATATACATTCATTGCGGGCGGTGCCATCGTGGGACTGTTCGGCTTGCTGAGGATAAACCTGTACGACGGTGGATTTTACGAGATGAAGGTACCGCTGTTCGTGTATCTGTCCGGTATCGCTCTGACGGCGTGCATATGCTTCAGTGTAGTGAAATACATACGCCATGCCAAGAAAATCGTACCGCATATCGTGAAAATTGTGGTGAAACTGAACAAAAATTACACTCTGACAGGGTTTTGCGACAGCGGCAATACGTTGAATTTCGAAGGCAAACCGGTGTGTTTCGTCACGAAAAAGTTCAACGGCTTTGCGGAGTATTTCGCTCGGCAGACGCTTGCTCGCAATACCGTCAGCATCCCCGTATCCACCGTGGCGGGTACGGTGTGCGTACCGGCTGTGGACGGCACGGTATGCGCCTGCGGCAAGGAGTGCAGCGTGTATCTTGCTTTGCCCGCTCAACCCTGTACTACCGAGTACAATGTATTGCTTTCCAATGAATTTTCTGGAGGTTGATATGAAACTGTTTCAATTGCTTGCCAAGTTGCTGGACAGACTTGCTCCGGAAGTGTCTGTGCATTACCTGTGCGGTACGGAGGCTCTGCCTCATCCGCTTTCACAGGAAGAAGAGAGCGAGTTGCTGAACAAGATAGCGCAAGGGGACAACGCCGCCAAAGACAAATTGGTAGAGCACAATCTGCGGCTGGTAGTGTTCCTTGCCAAAAAATTCGAAAGTAGCGGGCTGGATATGGAAGACCTGGTGTCGGTAGGTACTATAGGGCTGATCAAGGCCATCAATAGTTTCAAGAGGGACAAACAGATCAAACTTGCCACTTACGCGAGCCGCTGTATCGAGAATGAAATACTCATGTATCTGCGCAAGTTGTCCAAGCGCAAGGCGGAAGTGAGCCTCGACGAGCCGTTGAACGTGGACGGCGAGGGCAACGAACTGCTGCTTGCGGATATACTCGGAACGGACAGTGACGCCATATATACCCACGTGGAAAACGAAGTGGAGCGTCAGCTGTTGGAAGAGGGACTGTCCCGCCTGTCCGCTCGAGAGCAGCAGATCATAGAGATGCGCTTCGGCTTGGACGGCGAGGACGAGCGCACGCAGAAGGAAGTGGCGGATATTCTGGGTATATCCCAGAGTTACATATCCCGTCTGGAGAAAAAAATAATCTCGCGCCTGAGGCGCGAGATAGGTAAGTTGGTGTGAGATTATTTTGTCTTGACGAAAAGCAACGCCGCATTTGGCACGGGATTGTTGGGGTCGTCGAAACTTTGCGTGGGGATATTCAGTAGTTTCAGCAGATCCGTCATACGGCGGCAACCGTAGTTGCGTGTGTCGAAGTCGGGGTATCTGTTTTGCAGTATGGAGCCGACGCGGCTGGCAGGGATCAAGCCGCTTTCCTCGTCGCTGTCCTCGATGATCTTGCGTATTGCAAGCGCGATCTCGTCCAGCGGAGTAGCGGAAGATTCGTTGCTTTCCTTCGTCTCTGCAATCGGCTCGGGTGCCTTAGGCTCGACTGCTTTGGGTTTGTCCTCTTTTTCCGAAGTTTTGGGTTTTTTGACGGGAGCAGGCTGTTCCGCTTTGGCAGGCTCCTTGTTCTGTTCCGTCTTAGGTTGCTGCTCCGTTTTGGACTTCTTGGGCTTGGACGGCTTGGCGGGAGACTGCTTCTTGCTCGCCTCGCCGGACAGTACGTCTATGTATTTGAATTGGCTGCATGCTTTCACGAAGGGGAAGGGAGTCTTTCTCTCGCCCATACCTATGACTATCTTGCCCGCCTCACGCAGTCTGGTCGCCAGTCTCGTGAAGTCGCTGTCGCTGCTCGCCAGACAGAATCCGTCCACTTCGTCCGAATACAGTATATCCATAGCGTCTATGATCATAGCGGAGTCAGTGCTGTTTTTGCCGGTGGTATAGCTGTACTGTTGGACGGGAGTCAGCGCGTACTCCAGCAGGAGATTTTTCCAACTTTGTTTGTCGGCGGTTGTCCAGTCTCCGTATATCCGCTTGATAGTGGGCACTCCTACATTGGTTATCTCGTCTATGATAGTCTTTATATAGCGGTAAGATACATTGTCGCTGTCTATAAGCACAGCAAATTTCTTTTCGTCCATATTTTCTCCTTTTACCGTCGTTTCGGACGTGTCCGTATATTGGTAACGACCGCAAAATTGCGGTCGTTGTCACAAGTCGCCTCTGTGCGACCGATTTGTTTCAAATTGCTGCGCATTGCAGTTGACAACGAACGCCGAAACGGTATCCCGGTAGGTGGCTACTTCAAAGCTACCTCGTGGCACACGCTCAAACTGCGTAGTGCTGCTATGTCCCCATCCTGACACGGTTAACAGTGTCACGTTGCACAAGACCTTGATATCAACACTCCTTGTCGGTTTCTGCTTTCCACGCTCGAGGCCGCCTGCAACATTCAGCCTCACTGTAGCGGATTGTGAGTGACAGGGCACCGCTGGCTCCCCGCTTAGCGCAGCAAAGCCATTATACAACACTTCCGCAAAAATTGCAACCCTTTTATATTGTCGTATTTTGCCGACTTGCACAGGGCGGAGTCGATAGTCTTGACATAGTCGCTTCGCCGTGATACAATATCATTTACAGGGGGCAGAGATGGAGCAGAGCAAGATAGACAGGCTGAACGAGTTGGCGCACAAGGCAAAGACGCCTCAGGGACTGATGCCGGAGGAAAAGGCGGAAAGAGAATCCCTGCGTGCAGAGTACATTGCCGAGTGGCATCGCGCCGTAGAGGATACGCTGGACAGAGTGTATATCGTAGACGACAACGGACAGGAACATAAATTGAAAAAAAAGTGATACGACCGCAGATATCTGCGGTTTTTTCATAGACATATTTTCATTGGACAGATACATAATTATAACAAAATTTTTCATCAAATATTGACAGTGTGCGTACTTGGTATTATAATAATATAAGAATAATTTGCTCTGTATGACGCGTCGGCGCAGGGAGACAAAATGGAACAAGAGATTCTGCAACCGATAGATGCGTATTTCAGCATGTATCGGGATAAGCACAGAGAGTTGACCGAACAATATTTCGATGAACTTGTACGGCAGTCGGGAGTGTCTGCCGAGGACAATGCCGCGCTTGTCGCTGCAAGGAACAAGGCGTTGGAGAAGTACAATACCGCGAGCGCGTCCGTGCGCAAGTACAAAGGGCTGCGCGCTTTTTTGTCCGTGCTGACAGCGTTGTTTTTGTTCGCGGGGCTCATCACCTGTATCGCGTTGTGGAACGATATACAACGCTGGGTGGGAATATTGACGGCGGTATTGGCTGTCGCCGTATCGGCGGCGTTGATAGCCGTCATCTGCACCGTGTTCAATCGCCGTATCCGCGACGGCAGCGGAGTTGCCGACAGATATAAGGCGGAAGCCGACGAATTGGAGACCAAGGCATGGCGGCAGATGGCTCCGCTCAATGCCAAATACGATTGGAACATACCCGACGAACTTATACACAGGACCGTACCGCAGATATGCCCGGACAAGTATTTCGACGAAGAGAAGTTGGAGTATTTCGACAGACACTGCTCGTTGTCTGCTTACGACGAGAACAGTTCAGCGTTGTTCGTACGCAGCGGCAACTGCGATGGCAGACCGTTCCTTATCACCCGTTTTCTGAGACAGAGTATGCGCTCGAGGATGTACACGGGGTCGCTGTTGATCTCCTGGACGGAATGGGAAACGGACTCCAAGGGCATGTCGCGTGCCGTACACCATTCGCAGACGCTTACGGCGACGGTATCCAAGCCGGAACCGGTGTACAGACCCGTCACCTACCTGTTCTACGGCTGTGACGCTGCGAGCGATCTGCATTTCGATCGCTGTCCTACCGTGCCGAAAGACGCCGATGACAAAAAGATAGACAGTATAGTCAAAAAGGGCGAGAAGGAGTTGGAAAAGAAGTCCCGTGAGTCCGTCTCAAAGGGCGGCTCCTTCAACAAACTCGCCAACAGCGAGTTCGAAGTGCTCTTCGGTGCGTACAACAG
This sequence comes from uncultured Clostridia bacterium, assembly GCA_947623225.1. Taxonomy (GTDB): domain Bacteria; phylum Bacillota; class Clostridia; order Christensenellales; family CAG-314; genus Fimimonas. The sequence goes on from CANQGO010000011.1 coordinate 18,739, forward strand.
GGACAACGAGATGCAGTTCCGACTTATGTTTACGCCGTTGGCACAGCAAAATACCGTCAAACTGCTACGCAGTAAGGAGCCTTACGGAGACGACTTCTATTTTCACAAGAACGGAGCAGTCAACGTCATATGTTCGGAGCACAGTGCTCAGCTGGATCTGTCCGCAGACCCGAGACATTTTGCCGATTTCGATCTGGACAAGGCACGTCGCAATTTCCTGCGTTTTAACTGCGAGTACTTCCGTTCCGTTTATTTCGACTTCGCGCCGCTGTTTTGTATACCGCTGTATACGCAGGACGCTCCGAGAGAAAGATTCGGCGTGTGCGAGCATATAGGCAATATAGGCGAATGGGAAGCGGAGGCGGTAGCCAATTACTTCGACGACAGGGAACTTGCCCCTCCGAACAATGCCACCCGCATCATCGTCAAGGCAACTACAACCGTAGGAGAGCACGGCTGCGTCGCTCATGTGACCGCACACGGTTTCGAGGCGATACCCCAGGTGGATGAGGTGCCCGTTTTCGGCGGAGACGGTCATACTCACCTCGTACCCGTACCCTGGACGCTGTACTCGCCGGTGGAGCAGACCACAGACATAGATATGCAGTCTATGGATATCTCACGTGAGCAGTTCAATTCCGACAACAGAGAAGACGCTATATTCATAGCGGGTATCAAGGCAAAGATACAAAGGTAAAAAACTATGATTTTCTGCTTGCAGAAATATAGTCGAAAATAATTAAAAAAGGAGAAAAATAATGGCAAACGAACTTGACGAATTGACAGGGCCGACCAGTCCGGAAGGCAGAGACGTCGCAGTTATCCAGAAGCAACTCCCCGTGAAGGTAGGCGTAGGCAGTCTGATATTCGAGATCCTACTGTGGATATTGGGTATCATACCGGGAATAGTGTTTTTGTTCATGAAGATCAAGGCTAAGAACTATCTGCAGCAATTGCAGCAGAAGTTGCAGCATGACGCTTCTCAGATAGACAACTATCTCGAGCAACGCGTCGTAGTACTGGAGAATACAGCCCGGATCCTGGAGCGTAGCATAGACCTGGACAGATCCACCTTTACGCAAATAGCCGCCCTGCGCAGCGGACATATCAGCGACGAGGATCGCAGTGAAGTGGCAAGCACCATAGACAACCTGCATGCGCAGATCAATGTCGCATTGGAGAACTATCCCGACCTGAAGGCGCACGACGATATACGTCAGGCAATGAGCCAGAACGCCTATCTGCAGAAGGAGATCACTGCCGCTCGCGAATTGTACAACGACACCGTCAACCAGTGGAACAGAGACATATACTGCTGGCCCACCAAGATGATAGTCGCCGCTCGTGCCGGATATACGACGCGTATTCCCTTCACCGCTTCGGAAGAAGTGAAGGAAAAAGCAAGACAGGTATTCTTTTAACGATACCCGACCGTATCTAGCAGCAATTCTTTTGTCGCAATTTGCTTGCAAATCGAGACAAAATTTGTTACAATACGATCAATAACATATATAAATACGTCAGAGCGAGGACAAGACTGCGGATATAACGCCTGTCCAGAGAGCGCACACGCGGCTGTAATGTGCGTCAGGCGGACCCGAAAGCCATCACCTCGCGAGTAGATTTGCCGAAGGCTACGTGCTGCGTAGGCAAATACGGACGCGCTACGTTATCTCGGCGCACGGTATAACCTGTACATATGTGCAGACGTACCTGTTGGAAAATGGTGACAAGTCAAACGGCGTGTTTTTCTGACGCGCCGTTTTTGTTTTTGCAAATCATATATAAAGGAGGACTATATGTCCAAGTACAGCAAGGTAGACAGTTCATTGAACTTTGTGGAAAGAGAAAAGCAGATCCTCGAGTTCTGGAAACAAAACAAGATATTCGAGCAGACTGCCGCTAAGGGCGAGGGCAACTTTACCTTTTTCGACGGTCCGCCCACGGCAAACGGCAAGCCGCACATAGGCCATGTGCTGACGCGCTCCATCAAAGACCTCATACCCCGTTACAAGGTGATGAAGGGCAAGCATGTCCTGCGCAAGGCGGGTTGGGATACGCACGGTCTGCCGGTAGAACTCGAAGTGGAGAAGCAACTCGGCATAGACGGAAAGAAGCAGATAGAAGAATACGGCATAGAACCGTTCGTGCAGAAGTGCAAGCAGTCCGTATGGAAATACAAAGGCGAATGGGAAGAACTGTCCGAGCGCGTGGCGTATTGGGCGGATATGGAACACCCCTACGTCACGTATGACAACGACTACATAGAGTCGGAGTGGTGGGCACTCAAGACCATATACGATAAAGGTCTGCTGTACAAGGGATTCAAGATAGTCCCGTATTGTCCGCGTTGCGGTACGGCTCTGTCCTCTCACGAGGTGGCACAGGGCTACAAGGACGTGAAGGAGAAATCCGCAGTTGCGCGATTCGAACTCGCGGATGAGCCGGGTACGTATTTTCTCGCCTGGACGACCACTCCGTGGACATTGCCCAGCAATGTCGCTCTGTGTATGAATGCCGACTACGACTATGTCACGGTGCAGGTGGGCGACTCCCGCTATATCCTTGCCAAAGAGCTCCTGCCCAAGCATTTCGAAGAGGGTACGTATACCCTGTTGGATTGCAAGAAGGGCAAAGAGTATGAATATGTACGGTATAAGCCGCTGTACACATTTGCGGATATACGGGACGGGGATTGCTACTACGTCACCAACGACGGCTATGTCACGCTGACCGACGGTACCGGTATAGTGCATATCGCGCCGGCTTTCGGCGAGGACGATGCCAATGTCGGACGCAGATACGGACTGCCTCTGGTCCAATTGGTAGGCGAGGACGGCAAGTTCGTCGACGGTTGCGGCGAGCTCAGCGGCGTATTTTGCAAAGATGCGGACAAACTCATTCTGAAAGACCTGAAAAGCAGAGGCTTGCTGCAGGCGGAGTTGCTGTTTGAGCACAGCTATCCCTTCTGCTGGCGTTGCGATACTCCGCTCATCTACTATGCGCGCAAGTCCTGGTTCGTCAAGACAACCGCCGTCAGAGATCAACTGCTCGAGGCGAATGCCTCGGTCAACTGGATCCCGCCTACGATAGGTAGCGGACGTATGGGCAACTTTTTGGAAAACGTCATAGATTGGGGCATCTCCCGCGATCGGTACTGGGGCACGCCGTTGCCGGTATGGATATGCAACAAGTGCGGCAAGGTACACGTCATCGGCAGCCGCAAGGAACTGTCCGAGAAGTGCGGCTGCAGTGAGGATATAGAACTGCACCGTCCTTTCATAGACAAGTGCACCTGGAAGTGCGACTGCGGGGGCGAATTCGTGCGTACTCCGGAGGTCATAGACTGCTGGTTCGACAGCGGTTCCATGCCTTATGCACAGTTCCATTACCCGTTTGAAAACAAGGAACTTTTCGAGCGGAATTTTCCTGCCGACTTCATAAGCGAAGCGGTGGATCAGACACGCGGTTGGTTCTATGTATTGCTCGCCGTCAATACAATACTGTTCGGTAAGGCTCCCTTCCGCAATTGTATCGTGTTGGGTCTGGTGGGAGACGAACACGGCGTCAAGATGTCCAAGCACAAGGGCAATGTAGTGGACCCGTGGGACAGTTTCAATAAGCAAGGCGCGGACGCGGTGCGTTGGTATTTCTATACCGCTTCTTCGCCGTGGTTGCCCAGTCGCTACTACGACGAGGCGGTCAGCGAGATGCAACGCAAGTTCCTCGGAACGCTTTGGAACACTTACGCTTTCTACGTACTGTACGCCGACATAGACGATTTCGATCCGAGCAAGTACCGCCTTGCCGACTGCGAATTGTCCCTGATGGACAAGTGGATACTTTCCGAAGTCAATCAACTGGTCAAGAATGTGGACGCCGGTTTGAACAATTATGAGATCACGGAATCCGCTCGCGCTATAGAACGCTTCACGGATATGCTGTCCAACTGGTACGTGCGCCGTTGCCGTGAGAGATACTGGGGCAGCGAGTGGACGCAGGACAAGCAGGCTGCTTATATGACGCTATACACCGTGCTGGATACGCTTGTCAAGTGCGCCGCGCCCTTTGTGCCCTTCATCACGGAAAGCATATACAGAAATATAACGGCCAATTGTTTCGACGACGCTCCGGAGTCGGTGCATCTGTGCGACTATCCGGTAGCGGACGAAGACCTTATAGACAGAAGTCTGAATGAGAAAATGGAAAAGGTCCTGGATCTTGTGACGCTTGGACGCAGTGCGCGCAACGCGGTCAATGTCAAGAACCGTCAGCCACTTTCGACAATGTATGTGGTCACGCAAGGCGATATAGACGATGAGATGAGCGATATCATTCGCAACGAATTGAATATCAAGCGTCTGTGCCGCGTGGATTCGGCAGACGCTTTTGCCGGCTATGAGATCAAGCCTCAGCTCAAGACTCTCGGTCCCAGATACGGCAAGCTCTTGGGCAAGATCCGTGAAAAGTTGGCAAACTTAGGCGACGAAGCCGTAGCAATAGTCGACTGCGTCAAAAACGGCGGCACTTACACGCTGGAACTGGGCGATGATCGGGTGACCGTGACGGCGGACGATCTGCTCATATCTTCCAAAAACAGAGAAGGGTATTCCGTAGTGTCAGATCACGGGGATACGGTGGCACTGGACGTCACACTTACGCCGGAACTTATAGAAGAGGGTACCGTCCGTGAGATCGTCAGCAAGATACAGACCATGCGCAGAGAGTGCGACTTCGTGGTCACCGACCATATAGATGTAGGTTACAGTGCCGACGAGGCTCTCGCGAAAGTATTCGAACGGAATGCCTCGGAGATCGCCGAGGGTTGCCTTGCCGACAGCGTGCTCCCCGCGCAAGAGGGCAGTTTTGCCAAAGAGTGGGACGTGAACGGCGAGAAATTCGTCCTGTACCTGTCCAAGTCCGTGCGTTGAATCCTTTGTACGGCGGACGTGTCGGACAAATGCTTGAATAAAAACGGATAATAATGTATAATAAAGAAAAACGTTCGGAGGAGAGCGGTGAATACTTATCGATTTTTTCGTGAGAGGTTATCGCAAGGCGGTCAGCGTGCCTATGACGCGTTGGAACGCGGTATGTTGGCTACTCAGAGTCAGATAAAGTTCGGCTTTGTCATGGGAGATATCAACAGAATATTCCAAGCGGTACTGTACGATTGCCCGATGGTATTTCACACGGTAGGGTATTCGGGAAGCGCGGGTTTCGGAGGGATCACCCTCTCGCCGGAATATACCCTGTCCCCCGAGCAGAAAGTACGCGCGGATCGTGCCGTGCTGCTTAAGGTGCAGAGTCTGGCAAATTGCTCTCGCAGGATGGGCGACGAATGGCAGACCGCTCTCAATCTGCATGACGAGTTGTGTCGCAGTACGGTATATGACATGTCCGAACCCAATGCGCATACGGCATTCGGAGTGCTTGCGCACGGCAGAGGCGTATGCGACGGGATATCCAAGTCTTTCAAACTGTGCTGTGATGCGGTGGGTATAGAGTGTATATGCGTATCGGGCAAAGCGCGCAGCGATCCCGAGATCGCGGCATACGAGTCGCACTGCTGGAACAAAGTACGCATCAACGGAGTATGGTACAATGTCGACGTTACATTTGACTTGACCGCACCGACGGAGCCCGTCAGACATGACTATTTCTTGGTGTCCGACAGCGAATTGGCTGCCTCGCACAGTCCTTCATCGAGTTCCGTGCCGTGCAACGCAAACGGTAACTACTACGGCAAAAAGGGATATCTTTATCGCGATCCCGACATGCTTGCCTCATGGCTGGTATCGCACTTGGGAAGAGAATCGTATACATTGGAGATCAAGTTTGCACCCGAAGTCAATATGTCCGATATAGTCACACAGATCGGACGTGCCGTACAGAAGACATTTAACCAATTGGGACGCGGAGGCTCGTATACCTTAACGTATGTCAAGAGCCTGCATACGGGACGCCTTACGGTGAAGTGATGATATATGCGATATAATGACGAATGGAAAGATTACAGCATAATTGCCACAGGTGACGGCGAAAAACTCGAGCGATGGAAGGATATCGTGTTGCTTCGTCCGGATCCGCAGGTGATATGGCACGCTTCGAAACCGCTGTGCGACGTCGTCAGACCGGACGCGAGGTATATCAGATCCTCCTCCGGAGGCGGACATTGGGAATTCGACGGAAAGTTGCCGGATAGTTGGGTCGTGGGTTGGCGAGATCTGTGTTTCAATGTGCGTCCCATGAACTTCAAGCATACGGGACTGTTCCCCGAGCAGGCGGCGAACTGGGCGACTATGATGGAATTGATACGCGGTGCAAAGCGTCCCGTGAGCGTGCTCAACTTGTTTGCTTATACGGGCGGTGCTACAGTCGCATGTCTGTCGGCAGGCGCGAGTGTGTGCCATGTCGACGCCGCCAAGAATATGGTAGAGACGGCGCGGGAAAATGTTACGTTGTCCGGACTGTCGGACAGACCCGTGAGATATATAGTGGATGATTGCCGCAAGTTCGTCAAGCGTGAGATACGTCGCGGCAATAGATACGACGCTATTGTGCTGGATCCGCCCAGTTTCGGCAGGGGAAGCAACGGCGAAGAGTGGAAATTGGAAAGGGATATATTCGACTTTCTCGTTCTGTGCGGCGAAGTGTTGAGCGAGGACCCGCTGTTTGTATTGCTGAACAGCTACACGACGGGGTTGCAACCGGCAACGCTGTACAACCTTCTGTCGCTGACTATTCCACGAAAGGGCAATGTGAGCGCGTACGAACTGTGTCTGCCCACCGAGGAAGGGACATATCTGCCCTGCGGTGCCAGCGGACTGTGGACAAAACAAGGAGTAAAATATGAGTAGAAATTTCACAATGGACGACGTGGCTGTCCTGCATGAAGACAACAGCATTTTGGTAGTGGTCAAGCCGCAGAATATACCTTCCCAGGCGGACAAGAGCGGAGACAAAGATCTGCTGACGCTGTTGAAGGAGTATATCAAAACCACTCATGACAAGCCGGGCAACGTGTATCTGGGTCTTGTCCACAGACTGGATCGTCCTACCGGCGGAGTGATGGTATTTGCCAAGAACAGCAAGTCTGCCGAGCGTCTCAGCAAGCAGATCGCCGAGGGTGAGATGATCAAGCAATACCTTGCGACGGTGGTGGGAGTGCCTCGTGAGAGCAAGGGTACATTGGTGAATTACCTGAAAAAGAATGCTCTTACCAACAATGTATACGTCGCTACTTTCGGTGATCACGACGCCAAGCGCGCCGAGTTGAGCTACGAAGTATTGGAGACTCGCGACAGATTGAGCTTGCTGAAGGTGCAATTGGGAACGGGACGCAGTCATCAGATACGCGTACAATTTTCCGCGATCAACTGTCCCGTATTCGGCGACGTGCGTTACGGCGGAGATATAAATAAAGGTTGCAATCTGGCTTTGTGGGCATACAGATTGGAATTCGATCATCCTATAACCAAGGAACATATGGTATTCGTCGCTTATCCGCCGACGGGAGAGCCTTGGGCGCGCTTCGATATAGCCAAATATATCGAGCAATTTTCCGACAGCCGCGACGGCGAGGACGACGGGATATCTCTGGCAGAATTGGCAGACGAGGACCCAGTGACAGACGATACGGAAGAATAAAGAATTTCGGCACTATATTCGGTGCCGATTTGCATGTTGTCGGATCACAATAGTTTGGTCATGGCAAGTGCGGCAAGTATGACAGCCGAGAATATATTCGTATGCACAAGTTGCACTTTCTTGGCAAGGACCTGCCCCAGTGCGACGGTCAGGTAGTGTGTCACGGCAAAAATTATAGGCGTCAGCAATGCCGGCAACTCTCCGGCAAAGGACAGATTGGCTATGGCGGCGTCCATACCGACAGCGACGCCTATGGCACAACTCTCGGCTATGCCGACGTCCGTCAGACACATTCCGATATTTTCTTTTTTCAGCAGCGTCGCCGCGGCGAGAATGAACAGCAGGACTCCGCCGGCTATATCGGTGAAACTCTCCGCGTAGTGCGATATGACGGCTCCGACGAATGTCGTGACCGTGCACATAAGCAGTGTTATCAGGGATACCGCGGCGGGCAGAACGCTGCTCGGACGCTTGTTGAGCGACAGGGAAAATCCCGCCATGAAACTGTCCAGTGATACAACGATCGCCGTGACGGCTATCGTAAGCATTTTCATCGGAATACTCCTTTGTATAAGTAACGGGTATGTTTGTACCCTATGTTTAGAGTGTATGCCAAACGCAAAAAATGTGTTTTGAGGTATTTTATATATTAAATCTGTTTTTGTATTTGCAAGTAGTTGACAATCGTGACAAATAAATGTAAAATATCCCTATATGCGGTGAAAAGCGCACGTTTTTTGCCGTGCACGAAAAGTTGGGTATAAACACCCTTCGGAGGAACAATGAAAAGATTTTTTAGTATCATAATAGCGTTGGCGATGCTTGTCGGTTTGTTATCGGCGACAGCAGTGGCTGTGGCGGAAGAAGCCGGCGGGACCGGAAGCCCCGAGCCCGAGTCCAAGCGTACCGTAGAATTCAACTATGACAAATTCGACGATTATGTGAAGTCTGTGGCTGACAACTATTATCTGGAAATGAACAGCGACTTCATGTTCGAGAACAAGTGGTGGGAAGACGCCGATAAAGTCCACGAGATTTTCCCCGGCATCAACTACAACGAGCTGCCCGCGACGGATATCGCAGGCAAAGAGGAAGCAGACAAGCATGACCTTACTTTCAGTCTCGGTGAAACGGCTGCGGAAAGCGAAGCGGACCAGGATGACTACAAGGCTGCCAAGTATTGGGCTACGGAGCGTATCACGTTGCCTGACGGACCGACTGCGGCTACAGAGAAAAAAACAGTAACGGAAGGCGAGGACCCTCAGGACGTGCCCAAGGGATACTTCGACGGTTGGAAGGTCGTCTACAAAGATGAAAGTCTCGACGCTGAGCACAAAATTGCCGAATGGAAAAAAGAAGTACTGTACAAGGCAGGCGACAAGATCTCTATGCCCGATTGCGACGTGGAAATAGTCGCTCAGTGGGTAGAGACGGAAGAAGAAGTCTCCGACAAGGTATACGATGACAAGATCTACCTTCTGTATGTGACGCCCACGGGCGCGACCACAGAGGATATGAAGGACTGGCAGCGTTGCCAGGTGACGAGCGACTTCAGCCTCACTACCGAAGGCGAATGGAACTTCCGTTTTGCTGTGTTGGACGGCAATGCTTTTGCTCAGCCCGATTATTCGTTTGATTTCGACGACGTATTGGTGACGACTTTTGCCGCGGCGGAAGAACTTATCAAGCAAGCCGAAGACAACAACGAAGAAGTCAACAACGACAATGTAAAAGCGTTCAACGGCACTCTTACTTATTATGCCAAGGATACGACCGCTCCGCAGATAGAGCTGTCGACCACTCAGCAGAACAGAGTCACAGACGGTTTGACGGTAGGTACCACCTATTCCATTTCCACTTCGCTGGATATAACCGAATGTTCTTCCACCAAGGTGACATATGTCGTTTACAAGAAGGTCGCGGCAGGTACGGAAGGCGCAGACAGTGAAGGTTGGCTGAAAATCTACGACAGCGCGACAAGTACAGTTACCGAAGGATATGAATACAAATCGGACAACAGCAATCCTCAGGGTTGCATCTCCACGAGCGGCGTCATAACTCCGCTGGCGGAGGACGTGACAGGCGAGGACGTATACAAGATCGAGTATACAGTAGTGGACACTTACGGCAATGTGGGCGTCAAGAAGGTAGAATCTGATAAGACTCCTTCTACCGACGAATATCATCCCGTCATGTTGCTCAAGGTGAAAGCCGCTCCCGTCTCCGCCACGACCAAGCCTGTAGACGTATGGAAGATAGTGCTGTATGTCATTGCCGGTCTGTCTGCAGTAGGCATAGTTGTGTTGCTTTGCATCAAACCCAAGCAACCCAAAGCCGCTGACGGACGTTACAATCCCAACAATACGGATGAGAACACTTCCGCCGACGATCAGCCGAGCGAGAACACGGACGATAGAGTGGAATAAACCACGTAAACGGAAAAACAGACGAATACCGAGCCCTGCAAGTGCAGGGCTCGATTTCTATATCATGGGGAAGTGACTTGAATATCGCCAAGTAAGTATATCTGAGATTTTTCCGCGCTCGTGACGGGCGTGAGCCTTTTAATGAAAATGCACACCCGAAGCAAAGGGTGTGCATATCGTTTTGTCTGGAAGTCCGATCATATCAGCCGAACATGATGAAGTCGGCGTCTTTGTTTATTTCTATAGTACCTATACGGTTTTGCAGACCGACCATACGAGCGGGAGTTGTCGTCCATATCTTGATAGCCTCCGCAAGGCGTAGACCGCATAGAGTGACGGTGTTTGCCAGTCCCTGATAAGCGTCAGCGGTATTCAGCGTGATACCTGCCACGCGTCCCGTACCGCCGACCTTGACGAGCAGTTTCAACATGTCCGGCGCGACGCGTTGTCCGTCGAATACGGTCATCGTGTACAGACCGTGCAGTAGTGCGCTGCCTGCTATCCCCGGTTCGTTAGCGGACAGCAGAGACATATCGTTGCACCAATCCGTCACTGATACTGCACCCGCGTGTATGGCTTGGTATACGGTATCTGCGTCCGCATCGCTTCGCCCGAGCGATACAGTGACTTTGTCGGCGGACAGTTCTGATATAAATGATATGGCGTTGGGAAGTTCGGGTGCCAAGGTTATAAGTTTTATCTTTCCTTCTGCCGCTTTCTGATAGGTAAGAAACTTGTCCATAGACGGTTGCTGTGTCGGGACGAGAGCTCCGTCGCAGTGGTTCGGCGATATGAAGGGGCCGTCCAGGTGTATACCTTTTATCTCGGGATACTCTTTTGCCAGCGTCGCTATGAGTGCAAGTTGACGGCAGAGTTTTTCATCCGTGTCCGTTTTCAGAGTGGGAAATACGGTGCCTACGCCGTGAGAAATGTAGTACTCGAGTATTTTCTTCATCCCATTGGCGTCGGCGGTATTGAAGTCCAGTCCATTTGCGCCGTAACTGCACAAGTCCACCAGTGCAGGCAGCAAATAACGGTCGGTACAGTCTATGACTTCCGTTTGTTCATCGGCGACGATCTCGGGAGATATCTCTATGATCCTGCCGTGATTGGCAACTATATCTGTCCGCACCAGTCTGTCGTCTATAAGTGCGTGACCGTTTTTGTAAAGTATCATCATTAACTCCTGTCAGATATCCTCAGTACATAGCATTTCAGGTAGTGCGTTTCATCTGCTATGGGCAAGGTCGGGTGATCCGGTGCTTGCGATCGTATCTCGAGACATTGAGCGGTCCGACCGCTGCGTATTATTGCTTCGTTCAGCATTTTTTCGAACATGGACGGGGAGATATGGTGCGAGCAACTGCAAGTCATCAGATAGCCGCCGTCTTTGACGAGTTTCATCCCGAGCGTATTGATATCCGTATACCCGCGCAGCGCGTCCGACGCTTCGTGTACTGTCTTGGTAAAAGCGGGCGGATCCAATACTATGCAGTCGAATTGTCGGTGCTCTCTGTGCAACGTGCGCAGCAAGTCGAATACGTCGGCGCACATGGTGGAGATATTGGCAAATCCGTTCAGTTCCGCATTCTTGCGTACATTTTCGAGGGCGAACTCCGAAGCGTCAACGGCACATACCGATTCCGCGACGGTGGCGGCATTGAGCGAGAATCCTCCGCTGTTGCAGAAACAATCCAGCACATTACCGTGTGCATATTTACGCAAGGCGAGACGGTTCTCCTTTTGATCGAGGAAATATCCCGTTTTTTGTCCCTTGCGTACGTCTATAGCCATAGTCAGACCGTTTTCTTCTATTGTTATCCATTGCGGTACGTCGCCGTACAGTACGCCCGTCTCTTCGGGTAGCCCTTCCTTCTGTCGAACCGCTACGTCGCTGCGTTCGTATATCCCTTTGGGAGAGAATTCCCGTACAAGTGCGTCTATAATAGTTTTTTTGTGCAGGTACATTCCAAGCGACAGGATCTGCACCGACAGATAGTCCCCGTACTTGTCCGCTATGAGTGCCGGCAAGCCGTCCGCCTCGGCAAAGACGGCACGGTAGCAGTTGTCGTAGCCCAATTCGCGGCGGCGCATATTGGCAATATGTATGCGTTCGGCGATGATGTTGTCCACGTCATCGCGTTCGTTGCGAATGAATATACGCACAAGTATCTTGGATGCATGATTTATAAAGCCTTTGCCCAGGTAGTTGCCGTCGTAGTCGAATACGGTAGCAAGGGATCCGTTTTTGTCCTTGCCGTCGATATGATCGACTTCATTTGCATATACCCACGGATGACCGTCTCTGATGCGGCGTTGCGCACCTTTTTTCAGATAAATTTGATATGACATAGCAGTGAATAAGCCTTTTGCTCTTGTCAATTATATAACAACGCCGAAAAAAAAGCAACCCGAGAGGTTGCTTTGATCAGATAGAAGTTTTGGATATCATCTCTACTGCATTGAGCAAAGAAAAACATTCCTCTTTGGCTGTTATACAACTGACGGATGCACGTACCGCGCCCTGATCCGAAGTGTTCAGATATTTGTGCATGAGCGGTGCGCATTGCAATCCGCCGCGTACGGCTATATCGTATTGCTCGGAGAGCAGGTCTGCTACTTCGGTGCTGTCCCGCTTGCCGACGTTGAAGGCGACTATGCCGCTCAGATTCGGTTGCGAGTACAGGGTGACGCCGTGTATTTTGGACAATCCCGAGAGCAATGTACGCTGCATTTCGGTAACGGTATCGCGATTTTGTTTCCAATTCTGCAGCCACCAATCGATGCCGGCATTCATTGCCAGTATGGCAGGACATGGCAATGTGCCGCTTTCCAGACAGTCGGGTACGGTGGACGGTTGGTAATACAGATGACTTTCGGTGCCTGTCCCGCCGTATGTGATAGGACGCGGTATGGCACGCTTGTTGAATATCAACGCGCCTGCACCTTGCATGGCGTGCAGTCCCTTGTGCGCGCCTATGGCGATCATGTCGGCATTGCATTTTTCCGCGTCCAGAGAGAAGTATCCCACGCTCTGTGCACAGTCTACCAATAGTTTAACATTGCGCCTGCGCGTGACTTTGCCTATTCGTTCTATATCTTGGGCTTTTCCTGTCACATTGGAGGCGTGCGACACGCAAACGAGGTATGTATCGGGACGAATGAGTCGTTCTATTTCTTCGGCTGTTATGTCGCCGTTGCCGTCGGGTCTGGCTACGGACACTTGCACATAGCCTTTTTTGCGTAGTTGCATGACGGGTCTCAATACGGAGTTGTGTTCCGTGGCGGTGATGACGATATGTCCGCGCTGTGCCGTGCCGAGTATGGCAAGATTCAGCGCGGCGGTACAACCGGCGGTGAACGCAACGTGCAACTCGCTGTCATTGTTGAACAATAAGTGCAGTTTGCGGCGCGTCTCGAATAGCTTTTGCTGCAACAGTATAGAGAGTTTATTCCCGCTGCGATTGGGATTATAGGGATATTTCGTCAGACATTCTGTGACTGCGTCCAGCACGGGCTGCGGTTTGTAGTTCGTGGTTGCGGCATTGTCAAGGTAGATCATAATATTCTCCATACACTTTTTTTGACTTGGAACAGTAATATATTTTATGGGAATTATTTTGCCGTATGCCATAGTTGTGCGCGGTAGTACGCTGTACATAAGGAGAGATATTATGGAATATATTTTGGCGGTATACCGCTCGCGCAACGTAGCCATCCGTGCTTATAATTATCTGACGTCGAGAGGCATCACTTGTGCCTTGGTCTCGACGCCCCGTGCGGCAGGCGTGGGCTGCGGTCTTTCTGTGAAATTTCACGGCGCGGACTTGAACTCCGTGCGTAAGGTGCTCGCAGACGGCGAGACTTTTGTCGGATTCTTTGTCTTTCGCAATACTTTTTCGGGTGGAACGCTGACCCGACTGTGAAAACGGTGCAAATTGTTGAAAATTTGTAACAAATAGGATATAATGTTAGTCGTGATGAAGTGCTTTGCACGGAACGATGAAGTTATATCCTATTTTTGTGTGAATGTCATGGCTGATACCAAAGCAATACTTGAACAACTTGCAAAAGATTTTCCGAATGCCCATAGCGAATTGAATTTCGAGTCGCCGTACCAATTGATCGTGGCGGTGATACTGTCGGCACAGTGCACGGACAAGCGGGTGAATCTCGTCACGCCTGCACTGTTCGGAGAAGCACCTACGGTCTATGATCTCGCGGAGATACCTACCGAACGCCTTGAGACACTGATACATTCTTGCGGATTTTATCATACAAAGGCATTACACCTCAAGCAGATGGCAAGGGACGTAGTGGAGAGATTCGGCGGAGAGATACCGTCTACGCGTGAAGAATTGCAGACGCTTGCAGGTGTGGGCAGAAAAACAGCCAATGTAGTCTACGCAGTTGCTTTCGGCGGGCAGGCGATAGCGGTGGATACGCATGTGTTTCGTGTGAGCAATCGTCTGGGAATAGTACATGCAGACAATGTGACGGATACGGAGGAACAACTCATGGCAGCCATCCCATCGGAGCAGTGGGCGGACAGCCATCATTACATATTGTTGCACGGCAGATATGTCTGCAAATCCCAGCGTCCGCTGTGCGACAGTTGCTCGGTGAGAGATCTTTGCGATTACTATAAGGAGCATCATGTCGTCAGTTAAAGATTATTCCGAAGAGTGCGGACGGTGTCTGCATTGCGCTCGACCGGGGTGCAGAGCGGCATGTCCGATCGGTAACGATATCCCGCAGTTCTTGCAGGCGGTACGTGCCGCCGAGTGGGAGCGAGCGGCGGATATCATAGGTCATCCGTTCGGCGAGGTGTGCGGTTACATTTGCCCGCACGAAAAGCAGTGCCAGGGCGGTTGTGTGCTGGCGCGAAGGGACTCTGCGGTACGTATGGGATGGGTAGAGAGTGCTTTCTTTGCTGCTCATCCGTATGCGGTACGGCGCAGAAGCGATCTTGCCGCAGGATACAGAGTTGCCGTAGTGGGCGGAGGCGTATCCGGATTGACTTTCGCTGCGTCTATGTATTCGCAGGGCGCGGATGTGACTGTTTTCGAACGGAACAAGTTGCTTTCTACTCTGTCGATGATACCGTCCTTTCGCCTGCCTACGGAGGCATTGGACAGAATATTGCGGCAAATTACAGATAAATTCACCATAGTACGGCAAAATGTCGACTCGGAATTGCTGTGCCGTCTGCACGAACAGTTCGACATGGTATACCTGGCTACCGGGACTACGGAATTGTATCGTTTGAATGTAACGGGAGAACAATATGCGGTATCGTATCCGCATTTTCTGAATGGGACTTGTTCACTTGAAGGCAAAAGCGTCACCGTGGTAGGCGGAGGCAATACGGCAATGGATTGCGCACGATATGCCGTGCGAAGAGGTGCGAGCGCGACTGTTGTATATCGTAGACAGCGGCAGGATATGCCTGCCTTTGACAAGGAGATAGACGCCGCTCAGTCCGAAGGAGTGAAATTCGTCTGCAATGTGACACCCGTCGCGTTGCGAATGGAACATGGTAAGACGGTAGTGACGCTTGCGCAGACGGTATCCGAGGGGCGCGGTAAGCTTATAGTTACGGATAATACTTCCGAATTGCTGTGTGATACGGTAGTGACCGCGTTGGGCGCGTCCGCGGATGGATCCCTGACGCAGACGGCAACGGCATTGGGCATATCGATGGGCGGAGACGTAGCCGGAGGCAAGATCGTCGCGACGGCTGTCGCGGATGGACTGAAAGCGGCGAGAACAATAAGTAAATCGAATAGGTAAGATCATGTTTATAGACAAAGTGAAAATTTATATCAAATCCGGCAATGGCGGTAACGGTTCTGCGAGCCTGCATACCGAGAAGTATGTGGCAAACGGCGGTCCTGACGGCGGCGACGGAGGAAAGGGCGGAGATGTCATCTTCGTGGCGACTTCGTCCGAAGATACGCTCAACGATTTCCATTATCAGAAACATTTCCGCGCAGGCGACGGGGCAAACGGCGGTCGCCAACGTTCCTTCGGCAAGCAAGGTGCGGATATAGAGATCGCTGTACCGGTAGGGACGGTGATCAAGGACGAAGAAGGACGTATACTGGCGGATATGTTCGCCGACGGTCAGCGTACCGTACTTCTGCACGGCGGCAGAGGAGGCAGAGGCAATTGGCACTTCAAAACTTCTCGCAGACAGTCGCCTTCCTTTGCCGAGCATGGAGAGAAAACACGCGAATACTGCGTGACGTTGGAACTGAAAACGGTCGCGGACGTGGGTCTGGTAGGTTTTCCGAATGTAGGCAAAAGCACATTGTTGTCGGTAGTGTCCGACGCCAAACCCAAGATCGCAAATTACCATTTCACCACACTCAGCCCTAACCTCGGCGTAGTGAAGATATACGATCAGACGTTTGTGATGGCGGATATTCCGGGTCTCATAGAGGGCGCAAGCGAAGGTGCCGGATTGGGTCTCAATTTTCTGCGGCATATCGAGCGTACACGCCTATTGGTGCATGTATTGGATATCTCGGGCAGCGAAGGACGAGACCCTCTGTCCGACTTCGAGTTGATCAACAACGAGATATACAGTTACGACGCCCGATTGAAAGAGCTGCCCATGGTCGTAGCGGCGAACAAAACAGACATGCCCGACAGCGAATACAATCTGCAACGTTTCAGAGAAAAATACGGTACGAGATATCAAATCATTCCTATGACGGCTATCATACGTGAAGGAGTGGACGAGTTGATAGTGGCCGTTGCGAAGTTGCTGAGGGATCTGCCTCCCGTCCGACCGTTGGAGTTCGAACCTGTCTTTTTGCAGCAGCAGGTAGGCGACGACTTCGCCATAGACGTACTGGACAAGGATGTCTACGAAGTGACGGGCGGATTGGTCGAGCAACTGTGCCGCAAGGTGAGTCTGGACGACTACGACAGTTTCGGATATTTTCAGAAAGTATTGCGGGACAAGGGCGTCATAGCGGCATTGCGCAAACTCGGTGCTACCGACGGCAGCACGGTTATAGTCGGAGATATCGAGTTCGAGTTTGTAGATTGACGGAGGTAGTGATGATAACCACCAAACAAAGAAGTAAATTGAAATCTCTTGCAAATACACTCAGACCGCTTGTCACAGTGGGCAAAGAGGAATTGACGGAGAATATAGTCAAAGAGATCGACGTTGCGCTATATCACCATGAGCTTGTCAAGGTCGCCGCGCTGAAAAGTTGCGAGACGCCCGTCAAAGCCATGTGCACCGAGGTGTGTCAAGTACTTGGTTGTGAGCCTGTCATATGCATAGGCAACCGCTTTGTGGTATACAGACGCAGTGACAAAGATGGTATAGAGCATATTGAAATATAGTACGTTGTCGGACGACGAAAAACTGTACGAATGTATTGAGCGGTAGTGAGATGAAAATTCTGGTTTTTGCCGATTTTCACGGCAGTATGAGGGCTATAAGCGACGCTGTAGATATCTCTCGTGAGGAAAATCCCGATAAGACGGTGGTGTGCGGCGACCTGTTCGGTTGGTCGAGTCCGAGCGAGATCGCTCGTACGGCAGAGCAGTTTCATGGTATACTGTATTTCGTCAAAGGCAATAACGATTGGGGTACGGCTGTCAACTGTCTGAATATACAGATGGAGGACAGCGTCATCATGTACGCTTTCGGCAGAACGCTGTTCTTTACACACGGAGACAGATACAATCCGTCGAGGATCCCGCCATTTCTCAAAAAAGGCGACGCTCTGGTGTACGGACATACGCATGTGGGCGATCTGCGTGTGAGGGACGGACTGTATACATTGAATGTCGGTTCGCTCGCCCGTCCGCGAGACGGCACGCCGAGTTACCTGGTGCTGGATGAGAGCGGTGCAAGCCTCAGACAGCCCGATGGCAGAGAACTGTATCGTCTCGATTGGAATTGACAAAGCGTACTCGGCGTCTGATCCCGAGTTGAGATAAAAGAATTTTAGGTTTTGCATAGAACAATACTATAATGCAATTTTTTATGCAAAATATTGCCTAAAAACGTACGGTGTGGTATACTTATTCTATTGTAAATTTTATTTGGAGGACATTCTCTATGCAATATTCACAAGAAGTAGAATTGATGCAATGCGTAAAGAAGGGCTGCAACCACGGCCCCGCTCCTATCCCCGAAGAAGGCAAATGGATAGCGGCTACGCAGATCAAGGACATCAGCGGACTTACGCACGGTTGCGGCTGCTGCGCTCCGCAGCAGGGTACCTGCAAGCTCACGCTCAATGTCAAAGAAGGCGTTATTCAGGAAGCGTTGGTGGAGACTATAGGCTGTTCCGGCATGACTCACTCTGCGGCTATGGCTGCGGAGATCCTGCCCGGCAAGACCATTCTCGAAGCACTGAATACAGACCTCGTGTGCGACGCGATCAACGTAGCCATGCGTGAACTGTTCTTGCAGATAGTATACGGCAGAACACAGTCGGCTTTCTCCGACGACGGTTTGCCTATAGGCGCGGGATTGGAAGATCTCGGCAAGGGACTTCGTAGCCAGGTCGGTACCATGTATTCCACAGCGAAAAAGGGACCGCGCTATCTTGAGATGGCAGAAGGCTATGTCACTCGTCTTGCACTGGACGAAGGGGGAGAGATAATCGGTTACGAATATGTCAATCTCGGTGTTATGATGAAACTTATCGGCGAAGGTCTGGATGCCAATGAGGCACTGGGCAAGGCAAAGAAACACTACGGACGTTTTGAAAACGCCGCAAAATACATAGTTCCGCGTAACGAGTAAGGAGGTTAGTATAATGGCAATCAAATTCGAAGGTTATGAAAGAAGAATAGACAAGATCAGCTCCGAACTCGCAAAGTACGGCTTGAAGAGTCTCGAAGAAGCGCGCGACTTGTGCCTCAGCCACGGTGTCAATGTGGAAGAGATAGTCAAAGGCGTACAGCCTATTGCTTTTGAAAATGCCGTATGGGCATATACTCTCGGTTGCGCTATCGCCTTCAAGAAGGGATTTAAGGACGCCGCCGAAGTAAGCGAATGCATTGGCTTGGGCTTGCAGGCATTCTGCATACCCGGCAGTGTTGCGGATCAGCGCAAGGTCGGCTTGGGACACGGTAACCTTGGCGCGATGCTGCTTCGCGAAGAAACGGACTGCTTTGCATTCCTTGCAGGGCACGAATCTTTTGCCGCTGCAGAGGGTGCGATAGGCATTGCCCGCAACGCAAACAAGGCTCGCAAAAAGCCGCTGCGCGTTATTTTGAACGGATTGGGCAAAGACGCCGCTTATATAATCTCCCGTATCAACGGTTTCACTTATGTTCAGACCAAGTATGACTATTACACGGGTGAACTTACCATAGTAAGAGAAGTACCGTTCTCCGACGGAGAGCGTGCAAAAGTGCGTTGCTATGGTGCAGATGACGTCAATGAAGGTGTTGCGATCATGCGCTATGAGCGTGTGGACGTATCCATCACAGGCAACTCTACCAATCCTACGCGTTTCCAGCACCCTGTAGCAGGTACCTATAAAAAATGGTGCACGGAAAACGGTAAGAAATACTTCTCCGTTGCCAGCGGCGGAGGTACGGGACGTACATTGCACCCGGACAATGTCGCGGCAGGTCCGGCAAGCTACGGTATGACGGATACGTTGGGACGTATGCACAGCGACGCTCAGTTTGCAGGCAGTAGCTCCGTCCCTGCACACGTAGAGATGATGGGACTTATCGGTATGGGCAACAACCCGATGGTAGGTGCCACGGTCGCTTGCTCCGTTGCGGTAGCACTGGCTAAATAATTTCGATATCGAATCTATAAAAAAGACAGTCGAGCATATCGCTCGGCTGTCTTTTGTATCAGATAATTTATTGAATGGGGTACGATTTTTTTATTACTGCGATGCAACGTGCCCTGTTCAGTATATCCGCATGATCCTGCCGTTGCTGTAGTAGTCCACCGTGCTGGGGCCCATTTTCATGATCCTGCCGTCGCTGTAATATTCCAGTTGAGTATAACCTATCTTCATTATCCTGCCATCACTGTAGTAATCCACCGAAGAAGAACCTATCCGCATGAACCTGCCGTTGCTGTAGTATTCCAGTTGAGTATAACCTATCCTCATGAGTCGTCCGTCGCTGTAGTAATCAAACGAAGAAGGCCCTATCTTCATTATCCTGCCGTCACTGTAATAATCCAGCGAAGAAGGACCGATTTTCATTAGCCTGCCGTTGCTGTAGTAATCCAGTGAAGAAGATCCTATCCTCATGAGTCTGCCGTCACTGTAGTAATCCAGTTGAGTAGAACCTATTTTACAGACTCTGCCGTTGCTGTAGTATTGAAACTCGCCGTACACGTCCATTACGACTTTCCTGTCCATAGTGAGGAAGAGTCCGCTCGAGACGGGAATCAGGTATTGCATCGACAAACGCGTACTACGGAGATCATATCCGAAGCAAGTTACATACAGATCGTCTATTTTTTGCCCGTACGATTCGATATTACCGTATAGGTCCATACAAATATACATATCATATCTCCTTTATGGTTGTTTGTTTCATTGTAACATATACATTGCAATATTGCAATAATGTGAAAGTTTTTCTTTTTATGCAACAGAGAATATTTTTAAAAAACTCTTGATTTATGACCCGTTGGGTAATATAATCTAATCAAAACATTTTGTCGACTATTGTCGAAAATAAGTGATCCTATGAAAAAATACCTTAGATTTTTATTTATAATAATCTTTTCAGTGGCTCTGCTTGCGAGCGTATTGACATTGGCAGCCTGCCACAATGTGACGCCGCCGGAGATCAATCCCGACTCCGGAGAAGGCCATGTGCACAACTACAGTGTGACGGAAGTGGAGGCCACTTGTACGCACAATGGGGTCACGATCTTCTCATGCAGTTGCGGCGACGTATATACGACAAGTACGCCGGCATTGGGACATGATTGGACATGGAAATCGGAGAATGGAAAGCACTGGAGTTACTGTACTCGTTGCGAATATACGACAGAACCGCAGGAACATTCCTTTGAAAACATAGTAGCCACAACGCAACCGACGTGTCACAGCGAGGGACATAATATTTTCCGTTGTATCTGCGGTGAGAGAAAAGAAGTCCCGTTGCCCATGACCTCGCACGATTTCGTCATATGTAAGAACGATTCGTCGCATTGGGAGGAGTGCAAAGAGTGTCATACGGTGAGATCGGGTAGCATAAAAGCACATACTTTCGAAATAGTGGACAGTGTTCCCTCCACTTGTACAACGAACGGGAAAATAGTCAGACAGTGCACCTGCGGACAGAGTAAAACGGATGTGCTACCGTTGTCGGAGCATCAATATACACAGTTCAGATACAGCGAGGACGAGCATTGGACCGTGTGCTCCGAGTGCGGCAAAGAGCAGGACGGCAGCAAGACCCAACACGCTTGGGTATCCGAGGAAACGGAGGCTACATGTACACAACCGGGTCTTATATTGCAGAAATGCACTTGCGGTAAGACCGCTCAGCAATCTATTCCCGCATTGGGGCATGATTTGGATAAATCTACCATTGAGAAAAAGACGGACAGCGGACACTTCTATAAATGTACCCGCTGCGGCGAGACGGCAATGGAACAGCATGTCCTTGTGGATGCAGATTGCCCCGACGGGGACAACAAACAGCCGACATGCGGTGCAGCAGGACATCAGGACAAGCTTTGCACCGTGTGCGGCCATACCATGCATACGAAGATACCCGCTACGGGCGAGCATCATTATTCCGAAGGGACAGACTATCAAAGCAACGGTGTAAACCATTGGCATTATTGCTTGACTTGCGGTGCTCGCGCGGACGAGGAGCCGCACATATGGCAGTGGCAAACCACGCAAGAACCCGATTGTACCAAGTCAGGCATAGAACAACAGGTTTGCATATGTGGTCATACGGGACAGTCCAGGACCAAAGCAGCATTGGGACACGATTACCAAGAGGTGGAAGGAAGCAGCAAGGAACCCTCTTGCACGGAAGAAGGCGTTGTAACTCGTCGTTGTACTCGTTGCAATGATGAGTCTACGGAATATTTGCCGCAGTTGAAGCACGACTGGGGTAAAGAATGGTTCTCCGACGAGAGCGGTCATTGGCACAAATGTACATTGTGCCAAGCAGATCAAACTTCTAAAGGCAATCACAATTTCGGCAAAGAAAATGTCGTACAAGAAGCCACCTGTACAGATGACGGATATAAGGAATCAACTTGTACCGCCTGCGGATTCGTCCATCGCGAAGTCATCTCTGCACATCACAACTGGGCTTCGACGGACGAAGGGCGTATAGATCCTACCTGTAACAGTTACGGCAGTCATACGGAAACCTGCGAAAAATGCGGTGAACAGCGCACCGTCATAGATGAGTGGTATGCCGAGCATGAAATAATAGAGGTGGCTGCCAAGGCTCCTACAGAGACGGAATACGGTTGGGAAGCTCACTATCGGTGCAAGAATTGCGGTCAATTATTCAAAACGCACACAGACGAGAAACCTATAACGCAAGAAGACGTCTATCTTCCGCCGACGGGAGGTATAGTGCTGGGGTCCATTGCCGAGCTCAACGAACTCGCCGCCGGGTACAAGGAACGGCCGAGCGCGGAATGGTATATCATTACCGCGACACTATACGATAAAATTGCGGACGACGGTACCGTCATGTTGGTAGACGAACATGATGAGCCAGTAATGTTTGAAATAGATATATCACGTTATGATATATCGCATATTGACATTGGCGACCAATTGACCGTCAAAGGACATCTGTTTGCCGCTGACGCAGACGCGACATTGAAGGACGCGCAAATTCTTGCTGTGGACGACGGCGACGACCGCACTTCGACATTGGATATTCGTGTGAGCGGGACATATACAAGATGGTATATGATGATATCGTCGGGAAATGAATTCATTCAATATTATGATCTGAACTCCAAGCAAGTGTATTTTAATTCCATCAACGTGGGAGACAGTCTCACATTGCAATTCTACAATTTGAATTCTAGCAGTTCGGTCGGCGTGCGCAGTTTGATCATAAACGGCGAATCGTATACTTTGCAAAATGGCGAAGTGCGCGTGGAAGTGACCGGAGACATTGTATGCGAATTCGACCTGAGCGAATATCGTGAACTGCAGGCGGCTGTCACGAAGGAAGATCTCGATTTGCCTTTTGGCTCTTCCATGCAGAAAGTCAACGGCTATCTGCAGTATCAGGTGAGTAACAACTCCGCCCAAAACGGTAATCTCTCTTCCGGCTCTCACCTGATATTTGCCGTCAAAAATGCGTATATCACGCGCATCGTTATGGAATTCGAAGAAGATGAAAACACCGATCTTACAATGGTGGCAAAAAATACCCTCTATATAGGTACAGACAAAGATCATAAAAATGCAGTTTCTTATACGATGACCAGCAAAAAAGTGACGGTGAATATCTCATTTGATGATCACATTACATACATGGATTATTTCGCCAATGCCGCTCAGGCACGGATATCCAAAGTTACGATATACTACAATACCTACAATTCCTGAAACAATTTCTGAAAAAAACGGGTGCATGGATCGCACCCGTTTTTCAATATAAAATCATTGCAAATAATTTTCTCTCAATTGTGCTATGTCTTCGTCCGTTATACCGCAGTGTGCTATGAAGGCGTCCATACTGCCGTACAGCCGCTCTGCTTCGGAGCGGAAACTTCTGAGGTAACTCTCATCCACCAATAGCATAGACCGCACGAGTTCCATTCTGTTTTCAGGCACATGCGGGCTTACTTTCGCAAGGATGCTCTCGGCATGTTCGTTTACTTGGACGTTGGTCTGCAGGTAATCGTCCATTATGGTTTGAAAGTCCGCACCCAGACAGTGGAGCAGAAGCGCGGTGCAGGTGCCGCAGCGGTCTTTGCCGCCCGTACAGTGCCATAGTGTGGCACCGTCGGTAGGATGTTCGGCGAGCAACTTCAAAAAAGCACCGTACCCTTTGTGGCTGTGCTCATCTTGGACGAATGTGCGATACAGTATGCGCATGTGTTCGATAGGAACTTCGCCGCGGGCAATCATTCTGTCTATTCCCGCCTGAAGTTTGACGGCTATAGTGGGACCGTCCAGTGTTTCGTAACTTATTCCGAAGGTGGTGGCACTCATTATGGATATATTTTCAAATGTCACATTGTCAATATGTCCGTCGGGATGGTTGGCTATCTCCTGCTGTGTGCGCAAGTCTATAACGCGTTGCAGATTGTGCGCTTTCAGCGTGGCTATGTCTTGCTCCGTGATTATACTCAGGTGACCGGAACGTATAAGTTTATTTGCTTTGACTGTGCCGTATCGTGTCTTTGTGCCGCCTAAGTCGCGGGCGTTTGCTACTTGTATAAGATCTATCTTCATGATCAAGCCAACTTTTTCTTTATTCCGTCGATGATCATATCGATGGCTATTTGATTGTGTCCGCCTTGCGGGATGATCAGGTCTGCTTTGGCTTTGGAGGGTTCCACGAACTGCTCGTGCATAGGTTTGACAGTACTGAGATATTGGTTGATGACGGATTGCATATTCCTTCCGCGCTCCGTCACGTCGCGTGTAAGACGACGTATAAATCGTACGTCTGCCGGGGCGTCCACGAACAGTTTCACGTCGCACAGTCTGCAAAGCTTGCTATCCGTGAATATGAGTATGCCTTCGACGATTATTATTTTTGCACTGTCCATACGGCGCAGGACGGGGTGCCGCGTGTAATTGGTGAAGTCATAGGTGGGGTGCATTATAGCATTGCCCCTTTTCAGTTCTTTGATATGTTCGACCATCAAGGCGGTATCCAGGCTGTCGGGGTGGTCGTAGTTCAATTCGCTGCGCTCTTCGAGAGAAAGCTCATCGTGCGACTTGTAGTAGAAGTCGTGACTCAGCAGTACCGCATCGTCAAACGCCTCGAATATTTTCTCCGCTACCGTCGTTTTGCCGGAAGCGGTGCCTCCGGCGATACCTATCACTATTCTGTCCATGCTACACCTCACGATCCTATTGTAACGGTTTAGTCGTTTTTTGTCAACGGACTATTACTTTATAGCCTTGTGCGGACGTGGATAACGGGATATTTTTTTTGATTTTGGTATTGAATTTTTCAAATGAGTATTGTATAATATATTCCCCGCTACAGGAGGATCGTTCGGACATAGGGACCGAACGAATTATAGGCATCGCTGCGGCAATGCCGTAAGTAAACTATAAGGAGCAAAAACTATGTTCAAAGTAACAATCGACGGCAGGACGACCGAACTTGCCGATAAGAAGCCTATCCTCGCCTTGTTGGATGACCCCGAAAAGCATTACATGGCGGCGAAAGTAAATAACCGTCTGCGCGAACTCACGTATGAGGTGAGTTTCGACAGTGTTGTCGAACCGTTGGACCTGACGGTGGCGGACGGAGTGAAGGTGTACGAGACGTCTTTGCGTTATTTGCTGGCTATGGCTTTTCACAATCTGTATCCGAATTATCAGATCAAGATAAGTTACGCGGTATCCCGCGCATTGCTTGTCACGCTTGTAGAACCCAAGATGAATATGGACCGTCAGATGGTCAGCCGTATCACCGCCGAACTCGATCGCTTGGTGAGAGAGGATATACCATTTGAGCGTACCGTGATGAACAAGGATGAAGCGTACGATTATTTCGTTGCACAAGGACAGCAGGACAAGGCCGACGCTCTGCAGTACAGACCGGAAAAGACATGTCACTTCTATCGCTGTGGCGACTATCTCAACTATATGTACGGTTACATGGTGCCATCGACCGGATATGTCAAAACATACAAATTGTTTAGCTACGACGGTCACATGGTAGCGCAGTATCCGCGTTACGAGGCGGGAGGAGTCATTCCCGAGTTCAAGGATGAACCTACCTTCAGCAAAGTATTGAAGAATGCTCATCGTTGGGCGACGATCTGCAATGCAGAGATCATTTCCAAAATGAACGATCACGTAAATGAATCCACCTATGTGGACTTCATAAACATGAACGAGACTCTGCACAACGATATGCTGCACCAACTCGGCGACCGTATAGCGGAAGATATAGAAAATATACGCCTGATCTGCATCGCGGGACCCTCCAGCAGCGGCAAGACGACATTCAGCAATCGTTTGCGCATAGAGTTGATGTCGCGCGGAATCACTCCGTTGCGTATCTCTCTGGATATGTATTACAAAGATCGCGATCAAATCCCCGTAGATGAGTTCGGACAGAAGGATTTCGAGCATATAAATGCACTGGACGTGGAACTTTTCAACCAGAATATGCTCGCATTGATCAGCGGTGAAGAAGCGGAACTGCCTAACTATCAATTCGAACGCGGTCGCGCCGAACATGGTATCATAACCAAGATAGGTCCGGACACTCCCATTATCATCGAGGGAATACATGCGCTGAACGATCAACTCAGTTACCTTATACCCAAGCACCAGAAGTTCAAGATATATATCGCTCCGCAGTTCCAGATCAATATCGACTATCACAATCCCATAAGTTACACGGATATACGTCTGCTCAGACGTATAGTCAGAGACAAAAAATATCGTGGAGCCTCGGCAGAACGTACTCTCGACATGTGGCCGAGCGTGCGTCGCGGCGAGTTCAAGTGGATATATCCGTACCAGGAAGGTTGCAACTACGTCTACAACAGCGCGTTGACTTACGAACTGTGCGTGTTGAAGAAGTATGCCCTGCCCGCTTTGCAGGAAGTTAAGTCGGACAGCCCGCACTATATCACAGCCAACAGACTTATCAAGTTCCTCAAATATTTCAAGGATATGGACGATAAGTGGGTACCGTGCAATTCGTTGCTGCGTGAGTTTATTGGCGGCAGTTGCTTTGCGGATGTCGACGAATAGCCGCGTGCGGTAATCAATAAGGTATAGATATTTATTCGTAAATATAATAATTAAGGACCGACTTCGTCGTGAAGTCGGTCCTATTGTGTATAATCATATTTGAGTATACATAGATTTACCTCGTGCTCGCTCGGCTTAGAACCTCTGCTACAGCGTTGCCGTTTCGTACGCTATCTGCTCTGCCTGACGATCGAGTCGTGCGGCGAGATCTGAGTCATGTATCCTCGACGTATTGGCGCGTACGTTTATCAAACTGCCGTTGATCACAGTTCGTAGCAGATTCGTTCCGATAGTGCTGTCGCTTGCCACATACTTGGTGAGCAGAGGATATACTCTCACCTGCGCCGTGCGAATGATCTCTCTGCACAATCCCATCGTGTCCAGAGGTATGAGCGCGGCGCGGTGATATGCTTTTTGCAGAATGGTGTCACGTGCTTTTTTGTCTTCCTCCGTATCTTTGGGCATTTTCAGTCCTTCGGCGATACGCGTAAACGCCTCGGCGTCATCATTGGACAGTCGGTAAAACGCCTTTTTTGCACGCGCAACCGCTTCACGTTGGCTTGTCAAATAAATATGATTTTCTTCATTGCCCGATCCTGACAAGGTAACGTTGATAGCCATCTCTATCAGAGAACACGCCATCGCGCCGATCTGACACAACGCGCTTCCTCCTCCGGGAGTGGGAGCCTTGCTTGCGACGATATCGTTGTAGGCGGTGATAGTCATCTCTTCAAATTTCATTTTGTTTTCCTCGGGTGGTAATATCCTGTGTGCATAGCTGCCGTACGGGCAACTGCGCAAGCGGTCGTCTCCACAAGTATACTTTAATTTGCCGTATCGGTCAACATCTGACGATATTTATTTGATGCAAAACTCATGTTTGCTTTAGTCGATCATTTCGAAACAGATACACCTGCGCGGCTAAATCAAATAATGTTTAATAAAAAAAGTTTTGAAATTTTGTATAATACCCTTGACAAAGGGAGAATATAGTAGTATATTAGAAACAGAGTTTAGCAGTCAAGCAGATTGAGTGCTAACACTCATAAAAAATAGGTGACAGGAGGTGCGAGATGCTTAGCGACAGAAAAAAGAAAATTTTGTGCGCTGTAGTGGACAGCTATATAGAGACCGCTTCTCCCGTTGCCAGCAAAGAGATACAGCAGGAATATTTGCCGGACTGCTCGTCGGCTACGATACGCAACGAGTTGAGCGCGTTGGAGAGCATGGGTTATCTTATCCAGCCTCATGTGTCTGCAGGACGTATCCCGTCCGAGAAGGCGTTTCGGTTCTATGTCAATGAGTTGATCTACGAGAGCGACATATCTGCGGAAGAAGCGGAGATGATAGAACGCTATCTCGGCAGGAAAGTGGGAAGCCTGGAAGAAGTAATGACGGCGGTGACGCACATAATTGCCGAAATCACCAACTATACGAGCGTGGCGGTCAAGGAGGATATGTCCGATACCATCAAGGGAATAAAACTTCTGGATCTGGACAACGGCAAACTTCTTGTGGTAATAGTGACGGACAGCCGTGTACTCAAAGACGGAATGGTGGACCTGCCGGATGGATTCGGCGAGAATATGATCGCTCAGGCGCAGCGTTGGCTCAACAAGATATTCTGCGGCAAGCATGTGAGCGAGTTCATCAATTTCGATTATCCTTTTGCATTGGTGAATGAAGAATTTGCGCAATACAACGCGCTGTTCAAAAAGATCATCGACGTATTGAAAAAAGTGTCCCTGATGAACGGTATGGACGTAGAAATGTACGGTGAAAACAAGATGCTTGCGCATACCGAGTATGCCAATGTAGAAGATGCTCGCAAGATATTGGCTCAGATGGAGAACAAGGAAAAGATCGCGGAGATATTGACCAACGACGGCGGTGAAAACGGCAGTGTTACGGTCAAGATAGGCGCAGAAGAAAATGCTCCCGAAGGCTGTGCCGTAGTCACTACGCGTATAAGTCTCGGCGACAATGTCAGCGGCAGTATAGGCGTGATCGGGCCTGTGCGGATGAATTACCGCAAGGTGCTGGCTGTACTGGACAAGATAAGCGAGATCGTAATCGATATGATAGGTAGAGGAAGATAGATGAGTAAGAGTAAAACGAACAGCGAATACAAAGAGCCTGTCACTCCGCAGCAGACGGAGTTGGAAAAGGCCTTGACGGAAGAGAACGAGAAGTTGATAGCGGAAGCGGAACAGATCAGAGCGGAGAATGAGAAGTTGCACAAAACCGTCAAACGGTTGCAGAGTTCTGCGGACAAGTCCGATTCCTATCTCAATCAACTCGTGGCTATGAAGAACGACTTCGAAAGCTATAAGCGCAGGATGAAATTCAACAGCGAACAAGCCAAGTCGGAGGGCGCGATGGCGGTGATAGTCAAGATGATCGCCGTGACCGACAATTTCGAATTGGCAAAGCAGCATCTTGACGGCGACAATCTGAAAGCGTTTGAGATGGTGTACAGTCAATTTCTGCAGATATTGAGCGAGTGCGGAGTGCAGGAGATGGACGTACTGGGCAAGCCTTTCGATCCGCTGAAAATGAACGCACTTTCCAAAATAGACCGAGGCGAAGAAAATCGCGATATGGTGGTGGAAGTATACAAGAAAGGATACATGTTCGGCGACAAAGTACTCAGATATGCCGACGTTATCGTCGGAGCATAGAACAGGATATGGGTCAGAATCCATATCGGAAATAAAATAGAAAATAATCAAAGGAGATATATATTATGGGAAAAATAATCGGAATCGATTTGGGAACTACAAACAGTTGCGTAGCGGTACTTGAAGGCGGTGAGCCTGTCGTTATCGCCAATGCCGAGGGCAATCGTACCACGCCTTCGATCGTGGGCTTTACCAAAGACGGTGAACGTCTTGTAGGACAAGTTGCCAAGCGTCAGGCTGTGGTCAACGCCGACAGAACGGTACTGTCCATCAAGCGTGAAATGGGTACTAACTATTCAGTGGAAATTGACGGAAAGCATTATTCTCCGCAAGAGATATCCGCTATCATCCTCAGCAAACTCAAGGCAGACGCGGAAGCGTATCTCGGCGAAAAGGTGACTCAGGCAGTCATCACCGTGCCGGCATACTTCAGTGATGCACAGCGGCAAGCAACGAAAGACGCGGGCAAGATAGCCGGTCTGGAAGTACTGCGTATCATCAACGAGCCTACTGCCGCCGCACTTGCATACGGTCTGGATAAGGGCGAGAATAAAAATCAGAAAATTCTTATATACGACCTCGGCGGCGGAACATTCGACGTGTCCATTCTGGAGATAGGCGACGGCGTATTCGAAGTGCTTGCCACCAACGGCAACAACCGTCTGGGTGGCGACGACATTGACAAGATCGTCATGGACTACCTTATCGCTGAGTTCAAAAAGACCAGCGGTATAGATCTCAGCAACGACAAGCAAGCTTTGCAACGTCTGAAAGAAGCGGCAGAAAAGGCCAAGATAGAACTGTCCTCTACGCTTCGTACCGTCGTTTCTTTGCCCTTCATCACGG
Organism: uncultured Clostridia bacterium; assembly: GCA_947623225.1. Lineage (GTDB taxonomy): Bacteria > Bacillota > Clostridia > Christensenellales > CAG-314 > Fimimonas. The sequence continues at coordinate 49,258 of CANQGO010000011.1, forward strand.
CAGATCAGTCCGGTCCCAAGCACCTTGAGATAGAGATCACCCGTGCCAAGTTCGAGAGTCTCATCGACGGTATAATCAAAAAGACCATAGAGCCTATGAAGAAGGCAATGGAAGACGCAGGCGTTACGAACAACGACCTTAACCGCGTCATTCTGGTTGGCGGATCTACCCGTATACCGGCTGTCGTGGAAGCAGTGAAGAACTATTGCGGTAAGGATCCTTACAAGGGGATCAACCCCGACGAATGTGTCGCTATAGGCGCGGCAATACAAGGCGGCGTGCTGGGCGGCGAGGTCAAGGACGTTTTGCTTCTGGACGTCACTCCCCTTTCGCTTGGTATAGAAGTGTTGGGCGGCGTTACGGCACGCTTGATCGAACGCAATACGACTATTCCCACCAGCAAATCGCAAATTTTCTCCACGGCGGCGGACAATCAGACCAGTGTGGATATACATGTATTGCAAGGTGAACGCGAGATGGCTGCGGACAATAAGACCCTCGGACGTTTCTCTCTCAGCGGCATTGCTCCCGCTCCTCGCGGAGTACCGCAGATAGAAGTCAAGTTCGATATAGACGCCAACGGAATAGTGCATGTGACCGCTAAGGATCTCGGAACGCAGAAAGAACAATCCGTCACGATCACTTCCAGCACCAATCTGTCCGAGGCAGATATAGACAAGGCTATCAAAGACGCCGAGAAGTATGCCGAGGAGGACAAAAAACGTCGTGAAGCAGTCGAGGCACACAACGGGCTGGATCAGATGATTCTTTCTGTAGAGCAGGTCCTGCGTGATACCGATGCCAAGTTGACGGATGAGGACAAAAATACACTGAAGCAGGAAGTGGAAAAGAGTAAGGAAGTACTCAATAAGCAAGACGCGACGGTAGAAGAGCTGAAAGCGGAAACAGACCGTCTTGCTCAAGCGTGCGCACCTATCTTCCAGCGTATGTATCAGCAGGCACAGCAGTCCGCTCCGCAAGAGGACGGCAGCGAAGTCAAGTACGACGTACATGACGACGATAAAAAATAATTGAATTCCAAAAATAACGACAACGGCTCGAAGTCTTGCATATATGCAGGACTTCCTGCCGAATTTTTGAGGTAACAATGCCGACAAAAGACTATTACAAGATTTTGGGCGTGGAAAAGACGGCATCTCAGGACGAGATCAAGTCTGCTTACAGACGCCTTGCAAAGCAGTATCACCCCGACTTGCATCCGGGCGACAATGACGCAGCAGAAAAGTTCAAGGAGATCAATGAAGCCTATTCCATAGTGGGCGATCCCGACAAGCGCGGAAAATACGATCGTGGTGAGATGGATATGGACGCTGCCGGCGGATTCAATCCGTTCGGCGGAGGCGGCAGCGGATTTACTGCGACGGGATTCGATGACATTTTCGATATGTTCAGCGACGCTTTCGGTTTCGGCGGTCGTACTCGCCGCAGAGGCGCGCAGTCGTCGGTGGGCGGCGATATTACTTATCGCGTAGAATTGACCTTTATGGAGTCTATACTCGGCTGTACAAAGCCTATAACCTTTTCCAGATTGGAAAAATGTCCTACTTGTAACGGTACCGGTGCCAAAGACAGTTCGCATATCAAGACCTGTGACAAGTGCGGCGGTAGCGGACAAGTCCGCCGCGTCCAGAACACTATATTCGGTCAACAGATATCCGTAGGCGCATGCGACAAGTGCGGCGGCACGGGACATATTATCACGGATTCGTGCAAGACATGTGGCGGCAGAGGCGTAATCAACAAAAACAAAGTGATCAACGTTACCATCCCGGCGGGAGTGGAAAACGGCTCCGTATTGCAGTTGACGGGCGAGGGCAATGCTCCCATAGGCGGTAATGGCAGAAACGGCAATCTGCTCCTGGAGTTCTCCGTCAGACCGAGCGCGTTGTTCAAACGCGACGGCTACAACTTGTACGTGATTGTACCGGTCAGTTTCCTGACTGCGGTGTGCGGAGGACAGATAGAGATACCTGCTCCGGACGGGGTATTCATTCATAATCTTGCCGAAGGTACAGCCAACGGCGAAACGCTGCGTTTCCGCGGTAAGGGCATACACAGCCCGAGAGGTGCAGTGGGTGACTTGTTTGCCACCATCAATGTGGAAGTGCCCAAGGGCATCACTCGCGGGCAAAAGAAGGCGCTGGAACAGTTCGAGAATGACAATACGTTGAAAAATTATTCCAAGCGTCGCGCATTCCTCGATGAGATTGCCAGAACATACCCAAAGAAATAAATCGTATCACAAACTATAGTGCGGGCCGCTCGGTATGAGCGGTCCTTTTTAGTTTGTTCTCCGGTTCGAGCGGTGGAGCAAGATCCGTTTTGTGCATATCATTTCGGCAATTTTGTGTTTCACGGTGTTTCATATTTGCGACAAAAAAATTATAAATTTTATTTTTCGAAAAATGCCCTTTTGTTGCTTTACAAATTCTTTTAAGTTTGTTAATCTATATTACAGACATAGTATGGAGAGCAAAAGATGAAAGTTATTTCCAGCGATCTCTTGCGAGGCCATATAGACACCTTCGTGTTGTCCGCTTTACTCAGCGGAACCAAGTATGGCAACGAGATACGCAAGTTTATTGCACAGAAGACCAACAATTTGTATGTTCCGAATGAGCAAAGCCTATACTCCGCATATCACCGTCTGGAGGATATGGAATGTATCAAGGGATATTGGGGCGAGAATATAGGAGCCACGCGCAAGTACTATACCATTACGGAAAAAGGTCGCAATATGTACGAAGTGAATAAGCGCGAATGGGAAAATGCCAAATTGCTTATTGATATTTTGATCAAATAGTATGAATTTTAGTGAGATTACTGTGTATACCAACTCGGAAACGGCGGAATTGATAGCATATTTTCTGCAAGAAGTGTGTATGGACGGTGTAAGTATATCGGATATAAAAGACCTGTACGACAATCCGGGCTGGGACTATAAGGAGGAAGGAATAGAACTCCGTTATGACAGCGAAGTTGCAGTCAGGGGTTATTGCAATACAGAGGACACGGACAGTGTTCTCGATTTTTTACACAGTCATCTTGCCGAGTTGCACGACGCCGGCAGTCTGCGTATACGCGTGAGCACAGTAGACGGTGACGCTTGGGTGAGCAAATGGAAGGAAACTTTTCATCCTATCGAGACGGACAAGCTGGTCATTTGTCCCGAGTGGCAGAGCGTGGATACCGACAAGACGGTATTTTTGATGGACAGCGGTGTGGCATTCGGCACGGGACAGCATGAGACGACGTCCATGTGTCTGGAGATGATAGAGCAACTACCGTTGCAAGGCAAAAGTGTGCTGGATGTAGGCTGCGGTAGCGGCATATTGGGTCTGTGCGCTATATTGTTGGGCGCAAAGTACGCCGAACTCATAGATATAGATCCGCAGGCAACTGCGGCGGCATTGCACAATGCCGAGATAAATAGTCTCCGGGACAAGGTGACAATACGCACAGGCAATCTGACCGATGAGGTGCAGGGGACGTTCGATTTCGTGTTCGCCAATCTCACGGCGGATATATTGAAGATATTGCATGCGGATATATCGCGTACGGTACATGACGGCACCGTTGTCGTTATTTCCGGAGTTTTGGATACCAAAGAGGAAGAGGTCAGAGCACTTTATTCGGACAAATTCCGTGTCGTGCGCATTCTATCCAAGGGCGAATGGCGGGCTATGCTGATGGAAACGAAGTAGTATGAAGATATCCGTATTTACATTGGGGTGCAAGACCAATCTGTACGAGAGCGGACAAATCATCGCCGCGCTGAATGCCAAAGGATATACTGCCGTACATGGTCTGGTGCCTGCAGACGTATTTGTTCTGAATACTTGCGCAGTGACAGGTGAGGCGGAGCGCAAATCGCGTCAAGCGGTGGAGCGTGCACGCAAACTCAATCCACTTTGCCGCGTTCTTGTTGTAGGTTGTGCCGCCGAGAAAAATGCCGAACAGTTTGCCGACTTGCCCAACGTCACATTTGTTAAAGGCGTATCGGACAAGACGGAAATAGCCGAGCGTATAGAGGATCTCGGCACCGATGTCGAACAATTGCCGTCCGTATTTGCGGAAAGCGTATTTTCCGCACAGGAACGCACTCGCGCATTTGTGAAGATACAGGACGGTTGCAACAACTTTTGCAGTTATTGCATCGTACCCTATCTGCGTGGTCGCAGCCGCAGCCGTCGTATAGCTGATATAGTGCGCGAAACGGAACAAGTCTGTTCCGCCGAGACGGTGCTTATAGGTATAGATATATCTCAGTTCGGTAAGGACACGGGAGAGAGTCTGCCGCAATTGTTTGACGCGTTGAGAAACGTGCACAGCAGGTTGCGGATGGGAAGTCTCGAGGCACGCGTTGTCACGGATGAGTTTCTCGAAAGTCTGACGCATGTGGACTTCTGTCCGCATTTTCATCTGAGTTTGCAGTCCGGTTGCGATAGTGTACTGAAACGCATGAATCGTAAATATACCACCGAACAATATATGGACGCCGTTAAAAAAATTCGCAATGTATTCCCCGACGCAGGCATAACGACAGACGTCATAGTGGGATTCTGCGGAGAGACGGAGGAAGAGTTCCGACAGACGTATGATTTCCTTCGACAAGTGCATTTTGCGGATATACACGTATTCCCCTATTCTCCGCGTGAGGGTACCGTCGCTTATGGTTGGCAAGACACCGACGGCGCGGTCAAGTCCCGACGCGCCGAAGAGTTGGCTGTGCTGAAAGAACAATTCAAGCGCGATTTTGCAGAGAAGTTCGTCGGAACGACTCAGCAGGTGCTCGCCGAGCGTAGAAGAGGCGATCTCTGGCAGGGTTATACAAGGCAGTACCTCAGAGTGTACTTCGAGGGCGAGACGCAAATGGGCAATATTGTCAATGTACAAATAAAAGAGCCGTATTCGGACGGCGCAAAAGGAGAAATGATATGAACGATTGTATTTTTTGCAAAATCATCAAAGGCGAGATCCCGAGTTATAAGATATACGAAGACGATAAGGTGTACGCTTTTCTGGATATTGCTTGCGACGCGGAAGGGCATACGTTGGTGATACCCAAGAAGCATTGCACCAATATATTGGACTGTGACGGCGAGTATCTGGACGCGGTGATACGCGCGGTACAGAAGATAAGCCGCCACTACGTCGAGGATTGCGGTTATGAAGGCGTGAATTTGTTCCACGCCGGAGGCGAAAGTGCCGAGCAGAGCGTATTTCACCTGCATTTCCATATCATACCGCGCAAGTCGGACGACGGATTGAGTTTGTGGCCGCTGCATGACAAGCGCGATCTGGACCTTGGCGAGATATGTAAAAAACTTGCACTGTAATGTTTGACAAACGGCAAGATATATGGCATAATAATTATGCTTTATTAAACGGTATTGCCGAAAGGAGGCGAGAAAGATATGGCCACAATAAAAGTAGGTGAAAACGAGACTTTGGATAGCGCATTGCGTCGTTTCAAGAGACGTTGTGCACGCGACGGTATCATCGGAGACCTCCGCAAAAAGGAACAGTACGAGAAACCCAGCGTACGCCGCAAGAAGAAGGCGGAAGCGGCTCGCAAACGCAGCAGGTCCTGAAGCTGTTCAACAAATAATATTTTACAAAAGAGAAAACTGCTTATCGTGATACGATAGGCAGTTTTATGTTTTATATTCGGTCAATTTTCGCACACAGTCGTCAAAATTTGCGCATTTCTATCGGAGGAAATATGTCTACGCTTAAAGATTTTGCCAAACGTGCAAAAGAACGAATGAAAAACGGCTTTTGGGAACAAGCCAGACGAAATATACAAACGGAACAAAGAGTAGCCGCCACGCTGGGACTCAACGTACACAAAGTGAGCGAAGAGGGTAAGCGTATGCTTGAGCGTAAGATCTACGACTACGACGGATTTTGCGAAGAACGCGAATTCTACGCCAAGGTAGTGGAGATACTCGAAAGTGATGAATTGGTACATGACCCCATCATGCGTCTCGCGGACAAAGAATATATGTCCCACCTTACGCCCGCCGAGAAGCAAGTGTACATAAGCAAACTTGCCGCCAAGTACCGTCAGGCGGTAGAGAAGTATCACGCCATGAAGAAATAGTTCGAAGTGCAGTCAAAAGCACCCTATAGTTTGCTTTGTTGACATAATTCGCCATTTATGTTAATCTTTTCTTATGGCTCAGATCACAGACTTGCAAGTGCAGAAAAGGAACAAAACTCGCGTCAACGTGTACGTGGACGGAGAATTTTGCTGTGCGCTGGAGATGTTGACAGTGGTCAAACTCGGGCTGAAGATAGGCATGGAGATAGGCAGTGAGCGTATCAAGGAAGCGTCCGCAGACAGCGAACGCGCTGTGGCGATGGAGAAGGCATTCGGATATCTCGCTCGTGGTAGCAAAACGGTGCATCAGATGCGCGAATATCTGGCCAAACACGGCTATGACGCGGACGTGACGGAGTATGTGATCGCCAAGTTGAAAGACTATCGCTATCTGGACGACGAAGCCTATGCCGGTACGTATGTCCGACAGAACATCTCGGCAAAGGGCAGCCGCCGCCTGAAACAGGAACTCATTCAAAGAGGTATTTCATATACTGTGGCGGAGCAGTATTCGGCGGAATCTCCCGAATCCGCTCTCGACCACGCTCAAGCCATAGCGGACAAATATATGCACAACAAACCCTGCGACGTCAAGACTTTGCAGCGTCTCCAACGCTATTTGCTTGCACGTGGGTACGATTTCGACACTGTCAATACGATTTTGCGTAGTTACCACCCGAATTGACTGCGAGAAAGTATATATCGGAGCATTATATCCCGAAAAGCGGTATTGACTGTTTTTGGATAATATGATAAAATAAATACCGAGGCATACGATCGCCTGTATATTGTTCTTCGGAGAAAAACAGTGCGCGGTTTTACTCGTAAAAACAATGTTCATTATTTTAATACAGTGAGCAATTTTTTTGTTTACAATGAGTATTTACCGCTTTTTCGCATATAGCGCGAGGGCGGTTTTTGCAAAAGGAGAATGTGTATGAAAAAACGTCGTTTATCTTTGTTGCTATCGATGTTGATCGTATTCGCGCTTGCCGTGAGTCTTGTAGCATGCAGTGACGCTTGCAAGGACGGCAATCACACTTGGGACGAAGGCACAGTGACTACGCCTGCCACCTGTACCAAGGAGGGCGTCAAGACATTCGTGTGCACTTCCTGCGCTCAGACCAAGACAGAGTCTTTGCCTATGATAGCGCACCAACTCAAGACTTTTGCCGAGAAGCCTGCCACCGAGATGGAGGACGGATATCTGGCGTACTACAAATGTACCGCTTGCAATAAGTTGTTTGCAGACGCAGAGGGAAAACATGAGATAGCCAAGCCTACTGTCATACCTGCGTTGGGCAGTCATGACGCTCCTTTCGCCGACAGTGCATTCAACTCATTCATCATAAGCGGCTCAGTACTTAAACCGGTGGCTCTTGTCACCACAGAGACGCTTGCCGACGGTTCGACTGATACATACAAGGCGACATTGTGGACTTTACAACGGGTCACGCCTGTCATAGTGGAATTGACATACAAAACGGACAACGGTGCGCTTACTTTTTACCGCGACGGTGAGCAAGTAGGCAACGCAAGCATAGACGGCAGACAGTTGTCTGTGGATATTACGGTGACGGAAGGAGACATGACTGTGGATACTACCGTATATAAGCTGTCTGTTCGCCTTCCCGAACGCGCCGAGCAGATAGTCTGGATCCCTGCCGATACCGATCTCGAACTTGCCGCTCAGCAGATAATAAACAGTGACTACTACGATCCCGATTGGGAAGTGACATTCGACGGGAATGTCGTAGACATGCAGGATTTCTCTGGATTGACCATGCCGGATCATGATTGCGAATTGAGAGCCACTCTTCCAGGTCAGCATGTATGCGATCATGTATGCCCCGATTGCAACAAGTGTATGGATCCCACCTGCACAGATCCAGCCTGCTCGGACAAGTGCGAAGGACATCCTGTGACGCATACGTGTGAAAGTCAATGCCCCGATTGCGGCAAGTGCCAGGATCCCGATTGCGACGACCCCGTTTGCAAAGATAAGTGCACTTGCACGACAGAAGAACACACCTGCACAAGTCAATGTGAAGAGTGCCATCTGTGCACCGACGCCGATTGCACAGATCCCGCTTGCCAACCCAAGTGTCAAGGTCACACCGCACCGCCGGACGAAGGCGGCGATCAACCGACGGAGACTGCTACACTCACCATCGAGTATACAGATTTTAATGTTATTGATGATAGTCAAGGTTCCGCCTATGATAAGTACGCCGGTGTACATACTATAGATGGCATTGCCGTGACAGTGAAAGATGTCATACCCGAAACAAAATTGAGGACGATCCAATTCAGCAAGAAGGATAACGCAAAATCGAGACTCGGCACTCTCTCACTAAGCGGCAAATATAGCAAGCTGTATATCAGGATGGATTGCAGTAAAGCCTATTCCGACTCAACATTACTGACTGTGAGCGTCGGTGGAGTGGAAGTTGACTCTTCCGCATATTCGATAACACACAAGGACAAATCTAATGTCGATCCCTCTACTCAATGCGAGATCACCATGACGGTCACTCTCGATATGACGGTATCTCAATTGATAGAGATCAAAAATAACAGTAGTGCGACATTCTACTGCTACGAGATCACCTTCTACACAGGCGAGGGAAGCGAGGGCGGAGATACTCCCGTTCAGCACAAGTGCGGACATGTGTGCCCTCAGTGCGGCGGTTGCTTGGATAGCCTTTGCACAGATCCCGCTTGTGCGAATAAGTGCGAAGGACATTCTGTGACGCCGGTAGACCCTTCTGCAGACAAGGGGACGGAAAAGAACCCGTACACTGTGGCAGAATTGTTTCAGATAGGCACTGCCATGTCCGGCAACTACAGTGCAGAGCAAGTTTATGTCATAGGCTATATAGTCGACGCCGTTACCAAGAGTACAAGCACAGGCGCATATATGTTCCATATCTCCGACACCGTGGGAGGAACAGCGCAGGTTTGTGTATGGTATGCTGAAAGCGACGAGGTACCGTATACCAATGACCGTGTGACAGTGTATGGCTATATACAGAAGTATAGTAAGGGTAGTACCGTTACGATCGAGACAAGCGTCAGCGAGGACGGAGTATCCTCAGAGCATATCATCACGAATATCACACGAGGAACCTCTCAGATAACCGCTCAGGATGGCAGCGGCACGCATATCCAACTCGATTCGGAGCGCGGGCAAAACGGTTCGCAATTCACCTTCAGAGTCACCGTGGATGAAGGATATACCCTTTCGTCCGTCAAGGTGAACGGAGTAGAAGTTTCGCCGTCCGGTAATATATATACCGCTATGGTACAGGGACCCACTACGGTGCAGGCTACGGCGATCAAAGTGGATTCCGAAGACGCATTCACCGTCGAAGTGGATTTTACCAAGAATTTCAGCACGTATGCGGCAGACTGGGGCGATAGTTATACGAACAAAACCCTTTCTGCTACTACATTGGGCGTTACCAACGTTGATTTCACGGTGACGATGCGCGCATCGGACCAAACGAAATCCGCCAATACGGCATTGCATGGCAAACCGGTCGTGGCGTCCAAAAAGACAATAGAACATGTAACCATTTCGATGAATGACGGACATATAATCAATTCATTTACGCTTAATTTCTCGAGTACTAAGTCATTCGTCACATTGACTCTTCAATATAAAGTGGCAGGCGGAGATTGGACGGATGTACCCGGTTGTGGCTTCAGAGGACTGAGTAAGGAGGAAAATATCAATAATTACACGGATCTGTCTGCTGCAAATCTTCCGGACGGAGTGCAGGAAATACGACTTGAATTTCAAGGAAATAATGATAAAAACAATCAGCAGATCTGCCTATTGGGATTTGTAATGGAAGTTCAATAAAAACTTTATATATGATAAGGGACGCTTGACGGCGTCCCTTTTCATTACATACAAGTGCGGGCTGGGTGGATAGTGCAAAATACCGCCGATATTCTTGCGAACATCGGCGGTTGGTTTATAGTGGCAGTGGCGCAATTATCTTTTTGCGGGATATGGTTTTGTTTCGTCTGTAATGCCTAATATATAGTCTACGCTGGTATGGTATATTCGCGCCAGTTTTATCAATATGGCAGTCGGAATGTCATTTTCGCCGGTCTCGTATTTCGAATACCCCGTCTGTGACATTCCGAGCATTTTTGCAAGTTGTGTTTGGTTTATGTCCATATCTTCGCGTAAATCACGCAATCGTTGATACATGCCTGTCCCTCCGTGCAAAAAAACATAGAACATTATAAATTAATCTGTTTCAGAGTATTGACTTTTAACCTGAAACAGGTTATAATGTCTCTAAACAATCTTTGGCGAAGGACTTTGTGTGAGGAATACGCAAATTTTGAAGTTCGGATCACAAAATAACGATACGATAAACCAATACGAGAATATATATACGACTAACTTGTAAAGAGAGGTACTCAAGTGAAGCGGCTCGCATACATAATGGTAGCGATCAGTGTAGTGTTGCTGATCGGCGGGATAGTATTGACTGCGGTGATGCTAACGGACGACGAGAGTGTGAAGGAAGTCAGCCTGGAGAG
>CANQGO010000012.1 GCA_947623225.1 uncultured Clostridia bacterium
TCTTCCGTTGACTGTGTTTCAATTCTTCTTACTATTCTTTTGTCAAGCTTCTCGCTGTCGCTTTACAACAGCCTATTAAGTATATTACATTAGCACAAAGTTGTCAATCAAAAAAACGAATGTTTTTAGCAAAAATAAAAAATTTTTGCATCTTGCCGTTCTATGTGCCGCAAATATACCTTTATATCATTTTCGATCGGATCAGAAGTTCTCTTTAAGCAACTCAAAGTATGCTTGCGGATGCGCACATACAGGGCACACTTCCGGTGCGGACTTTCCTATATGTATATGACCGCAGTTGCGGCATACCCATACGTTTTCGTCCATCTTGACGAACACTTCGCCGCCGCGAACTGCCTCTGCCAACTTGCGATAGCGTTCTTCATGGTGCTTCTCTATAGCTGCTACTCCACGAAAACGCGTCGCGATGTCATAGAAGCCTTCCTCATCAGCTATGCGAGCGAATTCCTCGTACATCTCCGTCCACTCGTAGTGCTCTCCTGCCGCTGCATCCAGCAAATTATCCAAAGTGCCATTGATACCGTGAAACAGTTTGAACCACAGCTTGGCGTGCTCTTTTTCGTTATTTGCCGTTTCCTGAAAGATCGCCGCTATCTGCTCATAACCGTCCTTTTTCGCCTTGGATGCATAATAGTCATACTTGTTGCGTGCCTGACTCTCACCGGCAAATGCCGTCATGAGATTTTGTTCTGTTTTACTGCCTTTCAGATTCATATTGTCCTCCAAAATTTAAGTTAAACATATTATAGCCATCCCGTCAAAAAAAGTCAATATTTTTTTATTTTCGCACAAGTTCATTGAGCAAAAAAATGACACGACGTATTTTCGCCGTGTCGCAGATCACATACTGTTTTATAATGCAAGCAATCCCTTGATAGTTACATCGTCGGGCATTGTAGCCACGTATACGGGCAAGCCGAGTTCACTTTGAAGGAACATGTCCAATCCCGCCAATTTGGCTCCGCCACCGCACAGCATGACGCCGTCGCTGTGCACCAATGTGGCAAGATCGTTCGGAAGGCTGTCCACCAGGCTACGAATGATGGTGACGTACTTGCGCACAAATTCGACTACAGTGTCATACAATTCCTTCGCGCTGACATTTACCTGCTCTATGGCTCCATTCTGTGTATTCACACCGCTGACAGCCACTACGGTGTTGTCATTCGGATACAGACTGGCGCAGTTGAGTTTCAGGTACTCCGCGACGTCATTGTCCAGGCGTATCCTGTACTTGGACTTGATGCGCTCGGATATTGTCTCCGTCAGATTCTTGCCGCTGTAGTACAGAGTGCAACCTACCGCGATCGAGTTGGCGGACACCACCGCCAGATCTGTACAGTCCTGACCTATATCCACAACTATGCCTTGCCTCGTGCGAAACTCATTGAATAGGTAAGCACTGTCCGCCACCGGCGTTTCCACGAATGTGACCTGCTTTGCACCGAGCGAAAGAAAGATGGTCTCTATGGTATTTTTGTCACTGCTTATCATCCCGCATGGTACAGCACAGACCACATTGTATCTACTGAACGCGCTCATCTTGTAGTTGACCAGTCTGTTGAGCAAAGCGGATATAAGTGCTTTGGCTCCTTCTGTATCTATGATCGCGCCTTCCAGAATAGGATGAGCCAATTTCACGCCGCTTCCGACGCCGTTGTACAGGCGCAGAGCATCCACGCCCACACCTACAATTTGTTTTGTATCCGTACTCAATGCCACTACAGCAGGAATCTTGTCTGTAATACCGTCTTTTTTGCTGCCTGCCGATACATAAGCCGATCCCAGATCAAAAACCAATTCGTAATTTGCCATATTATCACCTTTTGTATATAGTTTGAAGTATCTCTTTCAGTCTATAGACGGGCAAGCCTACCACATTGTCATAGTCGCCGTCATATCCGTCGACGAAATTGCTGTCCTGTATACCGTATGCGCCCGCCTTACCATATGCACCGCCGTCGTCTACATAGTCAACTATATCCTTCTCCGATAGTGTACGAAAATGTACTCGGGTGCTGTCGCAAAATAACCATTCACCTATCGGACTGAGCACGCATACGCCTGTATGGACATAGTGTACTCTGCCGGACAAAGCGGAAAGCATATCTATAGCGTCCCGTCTGTCATGCGGTTTTCCCAACACTCTGCCGTCCAGATCCACTACGGTATCGCACCCTACCACTACTGCATCCGGATGCGCGGTAAAGACCTCTTTGGCCTTGTGCGAAGCGAGTTCGCATACAAGTTGATTGGGCAGTGTACTTTCGCCCACTTCTTCGCCCTGTGTCGGTATGATCTCAAAAGGGTAACCAAGCCTATCGAGCAACTCTCGTCTACGCGGAGATGCGCTTGCCAATATCAATTGCATAACCGTATTATATAGCATTCGGATGATTTTGTAAAGATATTTGACTTACGCCTTACGCTTATAATCGTTGTATCTGGTGAGGAAATGCTCCGCAAACGGGCGGAAATACTCCTCCCATGCCGTCTCGTAATGCGGCAACTCGCTGTCCACCGTCAATTCGCAGCACACGCGTCTGTCAAACAATCTGCGATACAAGTCAACGGCTATATCCACCATTTCCCTGTTGGCTGCTACGTCGTCGCCCCATTCCTTGCCGCCTGCGTATATGTAAGCGTGCTGAGGCAAATTCTGCACAGTACCGCTTTCAAAACGGTTGAAAGCAGCCTTGTTGAACGCGGTATATGTGCTGAACAGTCCCATGGTCTCGTAGATACGCTGGTATTTGAGTCCAATATAGCAACTTATCAGTCCGCCCATACTGCTGCCTGCCACAGCCGTAGCCATACGCTGTCCGTCTGTATTGTATTTGCCATCTATATATGGTTTGAGTTCCTCTGCGAACCATTCCGCATACTTATCGCCGTCACCGCCCTGATTGTCTCTGTCCTTCGGACGATGGCGCATGGAAGGCGTCGCTCGCCACGGACTGTATTCGGAAAAGCGTACTTTGTCATTGCATTCTACGCCCACTACTATACAACTCATGCCCGTCGTGCGATATATCTCATCCAGCACCTTGTCCACGTGCCAAGCCGCACCGTATGCGGTCAGTCTGTCATAGAACAGATTTTGCCCGTCGTGCATATATATGACGGGAAATCCCTCTCCCTTGTCCGAATAATTGTCCGGCAAATACACCCACACGGTACGCATACGCTTAAGCGTAGTTATCTCCATCTCAAAATTTTCTATTTTTGCCATAACGATTCTCCCGCAAATATCAATTATGCTAAATTATACTATCGCCCGATCGAAAAGTCAATCCGCGTTCCCTTCCGTGAACTCACGCAGATGCCCTATAAAGTTAAAACCATCGAAATTGCGCTGACGCAACACTTCATACACGGCTATAGCGACGGAATTGCTCAAATTCAAACTGCGCGTGTCAGCCAACATGGGGATACGTACAGCATATTCATAATTGTCGTGTATCAACTTCTCCGGTAAACCCTTGGTCTCCTTGCCGAATACCAAAAATGTTTCCTCCGCGTAACAAGGTTCGGTATGTGTATGTCGCGCTTTGGTGGAAAAATACCAGAATTCTCCATTCGGATACTGCTCGCGTAATTGTTCGAAACTATCGTGGTAAATTATGGTACAATCCTTCCAATAGTCCAGTCCTGCACGCTTGAGCATGCGATCGCTTGTGTCGAATCCGAGCGGACGCACAAGGTGTACAATGCTTCCGGTAGCGGCTGCGGTCCGTACAATATTGCCGGTGTTCTGCGGTATCTCCGGCTCTACCAAAACTATATGTATCATCTTATATACCTCAATTCGGGATACGTATCAAAAAATTCGCGACAAGGCTGAAGCACTTGCTCCGGTGTATGCGCGCACATGACCTCGGTCACGACGACCTTGCCGTTACGCTTACCCTTCAAGTATGCCGCGACGTGTTTTTTCATCTCATTGGCTACTACCCTTTCTTCGAATATTTCCGACAACAACTGCGAATGTCTCTCTATCGCAGCAAAAGTATCGAATTCGAAAGGCTTGTCCGCCAGTTCGGCAAATATATACGGGCGGCCAAGCGCGCCGCGCCCTACCGCCACGCCGCTTGCGCCCATATCCAGTAACCGCGCACATTTATCACGCGACGTCACGTCACCGTTGGCTATGATAGGTATGCCCACACGGGCGAGTTGCGGCAACAGTGTATAGTCGGCGTCACCGCTGTACATCTGTCTGCGAGTACGAAAGTGCACAGTGACGAAGTCCGCGCCGCTGTCACGGCACATTTCGGTGAAATACACCGCTCGTTCGCTGTCGGACACTCCGAGTCGGAATTTGACGGACAATGGTTTATCCCCTATCGCTTTCTTGACGGCGGATATACATCGTGAGGCGAGAGATGGATCTTCCAACAACGCCGAGCCGTCGCCGCTGCTCACTATTTTGCGAACGGGACAGCCCATATTGATATCCACGCCCTCATAAGCCGCCACCTCATCTATAAGCACGCTGTCCGCCATCACTTCCGGCTCGTGTCCGAATATCTGACAAAAGCACGGTTTGTCTGTATCTGCACGATACAGCATACGTCGGGACAGAGTATTACCCATGACCAGTGCCTTACTGCTGACCATTTCAGTCACGGTAAGTCCCACTCCGTAGTCCCTGCATATAGCACGGAATGCGAAATCCGTATATCCTGCCATGGGAGCCAATACCGTGAACAGGCTATCCGACATTGCCTTTAGCCTCTTTCCACAGTTTGTCGAACTCCTTCGCTGTCATATCGAGCAGTGATCGACCTCTGTCTGCCAGCAGACGCTCACATTCCACTACGCGCCGAACGAATTTTTCCGTAGACAACAACAATGCCGTCTCCGCATCCACGCCCGCAAGCCGCAGCAGACTCGCACAGGCAAATATAAGATCGCCGCCCTCCATCTCTCGCTCGGACTCCTGTGCGTCCAGAAATTCCTTCAATTCTTCACGTACCTTATCTGCCACTTGCGAAAGACTTTCGAATTCATATCCGCCCTTGGCGGCACGGGAACTCACCTTCTGACAGCGCATAAGTGCAGACATACCTCGCGGCACGTCCAGTACGTTTTGCGCGGTACCGTTGATCTTGTGTTCTTTAAGTTTCTGTTGCTCCCATACACCGAGAGACTCTGTGCTGTTCTCCGCCTTGACTTCTCCGAATACGTGAGGGTGTCTATCTATCAACTTGCGGCAAAGCGTTGTATACACGTCCTCCGCTTCAAATTCACCCGATCTGTGCGCTATCTCTATATGGAAAATGACCTGCATGAGCAAATCGCCCAATTCCTCCACCATATGGGGGATGTCCTCTTTTTCCAAAGCGTCCGCCAGCTCGTATGCTTCCTCTATGACGTTCTTTGCTATGCTTTTGTGCGTTTGTTCTCTATCCCACGGGCAGCCATTCTCGCCGCACAGGATCGTCATTATATCCGTACATCCGTAATAGTCGAACACCTGACGCTCGGCAAGCGGCTTGGGCAAAATATAAGCAGTAGTGAGATATCCGTAACGCTGACGTGCAAGTTCACTCAAAGTGATATGCTTGACCCTGTTTCCTCCGCAGAAAAACACGTCCGTGTCTGCGTCGAATGCTTCCGACAGGCGCAACTGGACTTCGTTGGCAATGAGTTTGTCGTCTATACACTTCACCACAGTAGGTACAGTCAATATATGATCCGCACTCACAATTTCCTGCGCCGTGTATACAGTCAAGCCGCCTACAGCCCTATTGCCCACGGTAGCGGAATGGATCGACACTCCATGTATGATCTTCACGTCACTCATGCGCTGGACGGTAGTATCGTCCGAGCCGTCTCCGACAACACAAAAGACTACATTCTTTCCCAATGAATGCAGCCGTTCTATGATCGCGTCGTTCAGGCGGTCGAAGTTCTCCATGCTCTCGTACAGATCGTCGCAGTATATAGCATCGTTGCGCAATGCCGCCACAGCCTCTGCCGCGCACGTCAACGCCGACTTGACCACCACCTTATCCGCGTGTTCTATTGCCTCTTTGCCGTCCAAAGTAAGGTCGCCGCGTCCGGCACCCATGCCTACAACCGTTATCATGTGTACACACTCCGATCAAAACTATTGTTTTACGGGTAAAAAGGGCAATTCACTCCTATCAAAGGTACGCAAGGCAACTATACCCAGCAGATATACCAATGCCGCTATGGCTATCAGTATCAACGTGCCCAGCGTGCCGCCGAAGACCTCTTTGCCGAATGTCAGTGCCAACGTGAGAGCCAATGTCATCAGCATGCATCCGGCCAATGGCTTGATAACGCATGGCACCGCGTCGGTCCTGAGTCCCACTTTTACTCGCAAATAGATTATAACACAAACCGTTGCAAAAAGATAGCACAATGTCTCGGAAATTGCTGCGGCATATATATTTATTTGCGGACGGGGCAGCAGAGCCAAATTGACCGCCGCCTTGACCACTATGGCAAGGGACACGATGATGACCGTCGCATACGGTTTTCCTACCGCCTGACATACCGACACGCACGTCTGCATGATCGCGAGGAATACTATCGACAAACCGGACAATGACAACAATACGGAGGCGATATATATCTCTTCTTCGGGAAGGCCGCCGTACAGCAGAGACAATATGGGGCGTGAGAGTAGTATCATACCCAATGCACACGGCAAAGATATGACCAACGTCAACTTCATCGCCGTATTGAAACTCGCATGCAACGCAGCCTTGTCGCCGCTGTAGTAAGTCTTGGTGATACCCGGCAGAGCGGACACCGCCACCCCGCTGCTCAACGCTATCGGCAAACCCAGCATGGAGTTGACAGGACCGGTCCACAGTCCATACATCTGGGTGGCGTTGGGCACGGTAAGCAGATTCACCACCATCACAGAGTCTATCACCTGAGACATTTGCATGGCAAAGCCGCCAAGTGCTACAGGAATGGCGAGCAACGCTACGCTTGCGGATATGCCGCGCACGTCCTTTCTGTCTATGGATATACCGGAGCCGTACGGATTGCGCTTGCGATGCACTGCATATACGACCGCCATGATGACAAGACTGCCGAATTCACTTACAGTGATGGCAAATACCGCCCCCATGACCGCCTTGTGCACATCGGGCATGAAGTGCATAGCGCAAGCCAATCCCACAGCCAATTTGACAACTTGTTCTATCACGGTAGTCACGCCGGACGGGAGCATATTCATATTACCTTGGAAGTATGCCTTCAGCGCGTTGGTCACGGGTACAAACAGCAATGCCGGTGACACTATCAAAAACGCTTCTGCAGTCTCCGCATTGCCCTCGAATCGTGCGATCACCCTCGACAGACATGCCATGAGCACAGCGCACACGGCACCCAATATTGCCAGGAATATGAAAGCACACCGAAATATCTTCCGCGAACGGTCTATATTGCCGAGTTGGTTATTTTCCGCTATCAATTTGGACAGGGCGACGGGCACGCCTGCCTGTGCTATCGTCAGAAACAGAATATAGGGCGGAAATACCAATTGGTACAATCCCATACCGTAACTGCCCACAATATTTGTCAACGGTATCCGATACAACGCGCCCAAAATCTTGGCAAGCAATCCGCCGAGACTCAATATCAGTGCGCCGGATATGAAGTTTTCCCCGTGTCTTTTCATACGAATATAGTATGAGAATAAACACTAAAAAATATCAATATGGCATAGCACGAAAAACAAGCCGGGCGATCTCATCACGATTGCCCGGCTTGTATGTCGCTATTATATTATTTGTCCGTCAGACTTGGACTCTGCAGCCTGAGTGCCGCCTTGTAGTCGAACCAAGGATAGTTGACCCATTTGCCTCCGCCTATGCGGTACACTTCTTCCACAGCCAAAGACCAGCGCATGCAACTCGGGCTATCCGGTATAAAACTCAGAAATTCGCCGCTGGCATATGTGTAGAAAAAGCTTCCGTCTACCGGCAAGCATATAGTGGGTATAGCCTCGCGCGGAATGAATAACGTCAATGCCTGCCCGTCTCGAGTACCCGTATACGTCATTCCTTCTCTGTCCAGATGCAGTGTGCCGTCTCCGACAGGCAGAGCGACCTTATTGTGTCTCAGATACCCATACTTGGGCATCATACTGAGCGTAACGTGCTCTTCCAGAACAAAATTCGGATCAGATACTGCCTTACACATCTCACGACGCTGCCAATCGAACCATTCGCGCGGGTTTACAGGTATCAGACTGCCTTCTGTGGGCACAAGATTGTATTTGTCGTCCAGCGTAGCCGCGTTGCCGCAGTGCTTGCACTGTATCTTGTTCCCTCTACCTTCCATTTGCATCTCTGCTCCGCACTTGGGACACTTATACAGTATCTGCTCCATATTCTCGGCATAGTTGCCGTCTTTGCGGTTGTAACTGTTTTGACGAGAGGAATTCCAATCATAATCGTCGCAGAACAATTCCTTGTCCACCTTCATCTGCACTTCGTCAGCAGTCATCTCGTGCAATTGCTGCGGATTGAACATCTCAAACAGTTCCACTTCTACCTTACCAAAACGTTCCTTGACGTCGAACTTGGGGCACACAAGGTATCCGCCGTGTATGCGCACGCCCAGTACATGAACGCCGAAGTGCTTCAGCATCTTGCCCGTACCTATCATGGATGGTTGCTGTGCACCGCTGGCGGTACTCATGCCGCAGGGGAATATCGCCACACAACCGTTTTTCTCCTTACGCAATATCTGCGCCATACCGCGTATCGTCTTGGTATCGGGGACAAAATTCCGTTTGGGAATGACATGACCTATGCGGAAGATGAACTTGAACTTGGAGCGATGAAATTCATTCTCCGCCGCAACGAAGTTGATAGGGCGGCGTTTCATAGCAAAATTGACAAATGCGTAGTCGAATCGCGACGCATGATTCGCGACTATCAACACAGGTTTATCTTTGTAGTCATCCAGGTCGACCGTTCGATTGATCTCCACCTTGCAAGGGCGAAAATACACCCAACGTGCCACACGGCTGAGTACGGCATTGATGAAGCCGTTGACTTTTTTGATTTTTACGGATTTTACTGCTTGGTCGGTAGTTTTCTTCATAAATCTTTCTCTTTCGGATTTGATTTACCGTAATATGTAATATATTTAATTTGTTATTACAATTATAACATATTTTATCTGTTCAGGCAAGACATACTAAAAAATTTATCAATATCCTATAGACGAGGCGAGCAACAGAACTGCCACGGTGAATAACAGCATAGTCAACTGTAACCCCCACGTCCACTTGACCCATTTGCCGTAGGAGACATTCGCCATAGACAAGCCTATAAGCAATACGGGATTGGTTGGAAGTATCATATCCGTAAAACCGTCTGCTATACAGTATGTGAGTATGACCAATGTAGAAGATATGCCCAACGCCTGAGATATTGGCAATACGATAGGCAACAGCAAGAATATCTTGGCAGAAGCGGAACCTATGAATATCTGCAAAAACAGTATGAGCGCGTACAGCAGCAATACTATAATAAATTTGCTGTGTATACGATTCAAACCGGAAATGACATAATTCATCACCGTATCCAACACATTGCTCTCCGCAAGTATCAGTTTGACACTGCTCGCCATGCCTATCAACAATACGGCAGGGATCATAGACAGCACACCTTTGCCAAACCACACGAATACTTTCTTCGGTTTGTCCACCAACAGACCGGATACAAGTCCGCCTATAAGGAAACTTGCTGCAAGTATCGGTATAGCATAGTCGCTTATCGCACGTATGGCGGCTATACATACCAAAAGCACCAACTGTACCGAGAAAAATATCGCATATACGACAAAGAGTCTCTTATCCCGAGCCGTCTCTTGCCGTACACTCAGATCCAGCTGAGTAAGTTTCTCACGATCCACGTCATAACTGGGCGACTTGGACGGGTCCTTTGTGATGCGACGAATGTGCAAGACCAGAAATCCTATGACAATAGCATATACACATATGAAGAATACCGCTCTCAGCCAGACTCCGTCTATCACACCTATACCGGCGAATTGGGACGCCAGACCCACGGAAAACGGATTGGTGATAGCGGCGGAGAAACCGAAACATGCCGCCATCATGCATACGCCCAACCCTGTCATGGTATCAAACCCCAGTGACAGCATAAACACTATCATGATGGGCAGCAACGTCACCAATTCTTCGAACATACCGAAGAAACTGCCAAACGCCATGAATATCAGCGTCGCCACGCATATCACCAACATACGGCGTTTGCCGCACTTGGCAACCACCTTACGAATGAATACGGAAACGCCTCCCGTTTTCTCCATTATATTGAATACGCCGCTCATCACCAACAAAAATACGCTTATCATGATGATAGTTACAGCATCGGAGGACGCGAATACTCTTATCGGAGCAGTCACCACTTTCCAGAATGGTATGCCTTCCGTCTTACCGCGCACGTATGTGTCGGGAATTATCGCACCTTCAGCGTCTCGCTCGAAACTGCCTTGCGGTATGAAGTAGGAGATCAGCCCGCTACACAGAATGATGGCGGCAAGCAAAGATACCACCGTCACAAAAGATTTGACGCTTATAGAGGAGAATGAGCGTTCTACCCCCCCCCGTATGACTTTTTTACGGTACAGGAGTATTCCGATAACCACCACTTCCGCAATAAGTGCCAAGCCGAATACCCAACTCAATACAGTATCGGCTATACTTGTCAACAATAAATCAACTCTCATTTGTTCTGACCCTGTCGGCACAAAAGTATGCTCGCCATATACCACTTGACGCAAGTGCGCTTGTCGGGCGGCACAAAGTACCAAAAATGCTCTCCTTCGTATATCTCGAAATCTTCATCCGCACCGAACAGCAGACGATATATAGACGAGATAGGGAAGAACTTGGTGATCTGCTCTTCGCCGTCTGTACCGGTATATGTCAGTCCTTGCCTATTGAATACACATTCGCCCTTGCCGGCACACGTCAGCTGCTTGCCGCCGCCTATGGACTCATGGTACAATGTGACCTCGTCACGCAGTTCGAATTCGGGATCGGCGTCTATCTGCTCTTGCATCTGCGCCAATTGCCAGTGGTACCACTGTTGGTGATTGTCGAAATGGCGGACGGACGAAGTGAAGTTGTATCTGTCGTCCACAGTGTCCGTGTAGCCGCACTCGCTGCACGTGATGGTGTTGCCCTGTGTGGTGAGAGTGAATTCTTTGCCGCATTCGGGGCAACGGTACAGTATATTTTCCAAACCCTCGGCGAGATCGCCCTGAGGATAATGCATATCGGGATGCTCTGCCAGCCAGTCAAAATCGTTGTAGTCCAGTACGTCCAGCACACGCTGTTCGAACTGCTCGAGAGTATCTTTGACGCTCTCGCCCTTAGCATAGAGCAGGCTCAGCTCCGCCTCCACCGTAGAACCGCGACGGATATAACGCTTGTTGTTTTTGCGAGCCCACTTGGGCATGGCAAGGTAATCTCCGCCGAACTTGATGGTGTATATAGCGGCATTGGCACCCATCTTGCGCAGGAAACTCATAGTCCCCGGCTGAATATCTTCGAAGTCGCCCGCAGTGGACAGACGTGCCTCGGGGCATATGACCAATACGCCGTCATTCTTTATAACAGTCAGGCAATTGCGTACATTTTCCACGTCTGCGCTGAACATACTCTTGGGAATACAACCCAGACGTTTCAACAGATTGCCCAACTTTTTCTCATAGAAGTACTGCCGCGAACTGACAACGTGCGGCTTCTCCTTGCTGAGTAACATGGAAAAGTACATGAAGTCTATAAAAGAACCATGATTGCACAGCACCACGGCAGGTCTTTCCAATTTGTCAATATCATTACGCTTTATCTTGCACTTGACGCGTCGTCTCAACCAACACTTCAATCCTGCGAACATGATGGCGTTGAAAAATGCGTTTGGTTCTTTTACCTTGGTAGCGGAAGTATAGTTGAATTGCTTCTTGGCAAAGCGGTTGAGCCAGCTAAATACCTTCGCACGAAACACATACAGCATCACTATCGCGACTATCAAGACGGCAAGTATCACTAATGACACTATCCAATTGTTTGTGCTTATGTGACCCAGCAATACGCCTATCATTACCGACGGCAATGCGCCCAACGTTGTCAAAATGATATACTTGGGGTAACGAGTATTCAAAGATGCCGTGAAAAAACATATAAGCCCGTAAGGTATCGCCGGCAGGAAATACAGTATGAAGATAAGTAACGCCACCCTTTTGGAACTGCGCAGTACGTCGAAGTCTACCTCTATCTTTTTCTGGAAATATTCTCCGAGCCTGTTACCGTATACCTTATACAGTATATATATGACCGTATTACCTATGAATACTCCTGCCATACATATACCTAAGCCGATCCACGGTCCATAGGATATGCCCGCCAACACCTGCACAGGCTCTGCCGGCAAAAATGTCAGCACCACTTGCAGCATGGACAACGATCCGAACACCACCATGCCCTTCCAGCCTAGTGACTGTACGTCCTGCAGTATCTGTTCTATCGGTGCTCCGCCGAATATGTCTACGATAACGCGCCTGTTGTCTCCGCTGAATAGCAAAGCCAGCAATCCCGCCAACAGCAACACAAACACAACACCTGTAATGATTCTTCGTTTAAGTTTCTTTGTCTTGACCATAACTTTGTTCTTATACCATATTACTACATCCCCAGAAATCTTTCAAGCGTTTATGCGGAAATTTCACTTTTGTTTAATAATAACAAAAACGCGCACCACTATGGGTGCGCGTCGCTTATGTCGATATTACAATTCGGAGATTATGTTCTGAATAAATTCATCAAAGTCGAACTCAAAGTCGTTGTCCTTCAGGAATTTGTCCAGACCGCTGCCGATCTTGATATACGCACTGTAATCGGCGTCTTTAAGTTTCGCTTTCTGCAGCGTCTCAAGAGCGTCTTGCGTGAGCAGATTCATCTGCGTGTCGAAGTAAGTCTTGAAAAGTTGATAGTCCTGCGTAGACGTATCCAGTCTGTCATCGTAAGTGAACGCGTTGTACACCTTATCCGAATCATACACCGTGCCGGTCAAGTAAATGATATGCACGCCGTATGTGGATACGCATAGAGTATAGTCCTTACCGCTCAAGGACACCTGTCCTTCGCTGTGAGTGACCAGATCTTCATTCACTGCCGTGTAGAATTCTTCTACCCAACTGTGCGAATAGTCTTTCCAATCCTCTCCCACATACACGACATAGTCGTATGCGGCTGTATGCTGAGCAGTGTCCGTATTGAAACGTTTCATGAGTTCGATGATGGTTTCGCTCTTGGTCTTGTCCGCCATCGCGCTCACCGTGCCGTCCTCTTTGAGCCAAGTGCCCAGTATGCCGCTCGGATTGATGACAAGCTTGTCGCCGCTCGCTGCGAATACCTTCTCTTTGGTGAACCATTGGCTCTCGTCCTCGTCGGTCTTGCCCTTCTTCTCCGTCAACGTATTGGCAGTGTCAAACAGCGTCTCGATGCTCTCGTCGTACTTATCCGACTTGAAGTATTCCGCCACTATCTCTGCCGCATACTCATTGCGCTTGGCAAGATACGCTTCCTCGCTGACTGTATCCTCGAGATTGCTCAGCAACGTGCTCTGAGTAGAGGTGAAGGGGATAAGGATATTCTTCACGAACACATAGTTCTTGGCGGCTTCGGGCAGTTTGCCTTCGGCGTCACCGTACAGGATACTGCTTGCAGACAAACTCGTGATGAAGCTGTCGAAGTTGTCGCTCACTCTGAAGTCAGCAAGTTGTGCATCTCTGAGCACTTCGAAGTTGTTCTGCAACTTGGTTTTCAGATCGGCGTCATTCTCCAAGTCCTTATACTTGTCGTAACTCCACTTGGCAAGCAGGCAACTACTGACCATATCCGCAAGTTGTCCGTCAAGGAATTCGCTTATATCGATACCGTAACTGTTGGAGATGGTTTCTTCGTATTGCTTTTTGGTGTCTTGCAATATCTGAATGTATTCATCCAACGTCAGTTGGTTCTCTTCGTCTTCCGTACGACGGTCATTGTAGGACTTGACGCGCTCTTCCGCTTGTGCCTTCTGCGCAGGTACACTCAGATCGTACACATAGGCATCCAGATTCAGTTTGGCGGACACCTCGTCATCGCCGGTACCATCTACAAGATACGGGTAGTTCTTCTCGAAATACTCGTTCGCGTCCTCGTTGACAAGATTCTGATCGCGGGTATACACAGCATAACTGTTCGTCGGCTCGCCTTTCATATCCGTCAACTCGTCGTACACGGTGAAGTCACGGGAGGTATCTTCTTCCTCTTCGGCATCGAGATCGTACTTGGCTTCTATGTTGTCATTGGTGTATTGGTCAAATGCGTTATACGCGAGATAGTTGACATACTTGACAGCATAAGCAAATTCGTCTTTGGTAAGATACTCGGCGTTGTGCACCTTCTTCTGCAATTCGGTAATGTCAGTCAATGCTTGGTGCGTAGACACATAGTCGTCTATCTGCATGTATTGCTGCACAAGCGATGACACTACCATATCGAGCAAGTCGGCGGGCTGAAGATATCCCGAACTGATATAGTAATAATAATTGTTGTAATAACTATTGAATGTATCCAGCAGTTTGCCTATAGTCACAGTCTCGTTGCCTATCTTGATGGCTTCCGAGCCGCGGTACTTGGCGATATTTCTACCCACCAGGTTGCATCCGGCGAAAACACTCAACGCAAATACAACTACCAGTATCAACGTCAATATTTTAGTTGCTTTTCTCATTTCAGTTGCTCCTACACATTGTGGCGTGTATAGGACATACCGCCACATATACTCATATATTATACATTTTTATTGCCCTGTTGGCAAGCAGTTTACCCTATTTTTGCATTATTTAGTTTGAAGACCAAGCAAAAAGTTCGTCAAAGTTTCCAAAAGCCTGTCTTTTTGCATAAAATCCGCCGAAGCAAACACGATCGAGTAGCTGTCCGACGCCAAACTTGCACGTTGCCCCTCTGCCGCCAGCGCGTCAAAGACCTCCTTGCGCATCAGGCTTTGCTTGTCCGCAAACAGCAATTCGCCACGAGAGGGCCTCACCGTCACCTTGATAACGCCTGCGCCGCTTGCCAATATTTTCAACCTGGCTATGGCGAACAAGTTGAGCACGCTCTGCGGACAAGCCCCGTATACGTCGGAGAGTTGCTGCTGCAGAGAGTCGGCCTCGTCAAGCGTATTGCAATCGGACAACTGTCTGTAGAAAGATATTCTGTCCGCCTGTAGCGGCATATAGCTCTCCGGCGCATAAGCGTCTATGTCTATTTCCAACTCTGTGGTGATTTTCTTTTCTGTTTTCTGCCCCTTCAGCTCCGACACAGCCTCTTTCAGCAAGCGCGCATACATATCATAGCCCACCTTCATGATATGCCCGTGCTGTTCTCTGCCCAGTATATTGCCGGCACCGCGTATTTCCAGATCCTTCATGGCTATCTTGAAACCACTGCCCAACTCGCTGTACTCTGTCACCGAGCTGAGTCGTTTGTATGCCGTTTCGTTCAATATCTTGTCCCTTCTGTATGTGAAGTAAGCGTAAGCCAATCTATCGGATCTGCCCACCCTGCCTCTGAGTTGATACAGTTGCGACAGCCCCAACGTATCTGCGTCTATCACTATGAGAGTGTTTACGTTTGGTATATCTATGCCGTTTTCTATAATAGTCGTACATACCAATATATCACTTTGACCGTCGGCGAAGTTCATCACGGCGTCCTCGAGTGCAGACTCATCCATCTGGCCGTGCGCCACCGTTATGCGAGCGTCGGGCATCAACTCTTGCAATCGTGCCGCATAGGAATCTATGGTCTGCACTCGGTTGTATACACAGAATACCTGTCCGCCGCGAGCCAATTCGCGAGTAATGACGTCACATATAAGGGCTTCATTCTCCTCCACCACATACGTCTCCACCGCTATGCGCTCCACCGGCGGCGTAGTGATAGTAGATATATCTCTTATCCCACTGAGTGCCATGTGCAATGTGCGCGGTATAGGCGTAGCCGTCATGGTGAGCACGTCCACGTTTGTCTTGAGTGCTTTGATCTTCTCTTTGTGCTCCACGCCGAAGCGTTGCTCTTCATCCAAAATGAGCAAACCGAGGCGGTTGAACTTCACGTCTTTGCTGAGCAACCGGTGCGTACCGATGATTATATCTACGCCGCCGCTCGCCACGTCCTTCAATATTTTCTTCTGCTCATCGACGGAACGGAATCTATTGAGACACGCTACACGTATATCGAAATGAGACATACGCTCAGAGAATGTCTTGAAGTGTTGTTCCGTAAGTATAGTGGTAGGTGCCAGCACCGCTACCTGGTAACCGTTGGACACCACATCGAAGGCGGCGCGCATAGCCACTTCCGTCTTGCCATATCCCACATCCCCGACCAGAACCCGATCCATGATCTTGTCGCCGGTGAGGTCGTGTTGTATTTCTTTCTGGCAGCGTACTTGGTCCTCCGTCGCTTTGTACGGGAAATATTGCTGAAATTCCTCATCGAGATACTCGTCTATGTGGTATCTGAATCCGCGCGATTTTTCTCGCTCGGCGTACAATTTGAGCAAATTGATGCTCATCTCACGCACGGAAGCCTTGACCTTGCTCTTTACCTTGGCAAAGTCCTCTCCGCCCAGACGGGACAATGCGGGATTTTCTCCGCCGGAATATCTGGTGAGCAGGTTGGCTGCGTCCACAGGCACATACAGCCTGTCTCCGCCCTTGTACAGAACCACTATATATTCTTTATTCTCGCCGGAAGGTGTGCTGAGTTTCTGTATACCCTCACACAGACCTATACCATGTACATCGTGCACCACGTAATCGCCCTTCTCTACAGACAGAAAGGCTTGTTTGCGACTCTTGTGTATCGCTTGACGATTCAGCCCGCGACCTATATCTCTGGTGCCTATGACCACCAGTTTATTCGTATGAGAGACGAATCCTCTCTCTATACCTACCGACAGCACCAGCGCGTCCGCCGCACCTCGTTCCAACCTGTCGGCGTCGGTGGCGTATACGCCGCAGTCCGCCAACTTATCCTTGGTAGGCTTACCGCCGTCCGTACCTGCGAATATGACCGTCTCATAGCCCAGTCGCAACCAATTGTGTATGTCTTTTGCCAAGTCGTCCGACGCATTGGTATACGACGGGACTGCTCCCGTCTTGAACTGGTGTATCGCCTGCGGATGGAACCATTCGCTTTGGTAAGGCAGCGTCTGCAACGCCATCTGCGGCAGTTGTATACGAAACACCTCTTCTTGCGGCACCAGTGCTTTCTCGTGTATAGGCAATACTTCGCCCGCCTTGATGAGATTGGCCACACGTTGTACGTGCTCACGATAACAGAAATTCACCCTTTGACTGAGATTTTTGGGCTCGTCCCACAGCACGGTAGTGTCGTCGGGGAGATAGTCTGCCAATACCGAACTCTGCACAAACGGTACCAACCAGGAGCTATCCACTCTCCCGCCTGCCGCCGATACGCTCAGCGCAGAGATGATCTCGCTCAGCCGAGCATGCGCATTGGGGGAAAGTTTGTTGCGAAATCTCTCCGCATACTGTTCCACCTTGCTCAAGGCGTCACTCGTCATTCCGGTAGTATCGTACAGCGGATACACGAAGAACTTATCCGTCTCACCGACAGACAAGCCTTCCTCGTCCACAATACGTATCTGCTCAACCTCATCGTCCCAGAAATCCACTCTGTATCGCTTGCCGAAGGGCAGAGAGATATCGAATATATCTCCGCGCATGACAAATTCGCCCTCGTTGGATATACTGTCCACGCGCTTGTATCCGCTCGCAACAAGCCGACGCGTCAGTATAGCCGTGTCATAGCATACGTTCTTCTTGAGCGTGAAGCAGTCATCGAAGAATGTCTTTCTGTCCGGCAGATACTGCATGAGTGCGTTAACGGTAGTCACCGCTATCTCCGCACCGGTAAGTATGCGGTACAGTGCATAGTTGCGACTGAATACGGCGTTTTTGGAAGAATTGGACTTGTACAACAGCACGTCCTCTTTGGCAGGCAGATATACCGCCCTGCCCGGGGCAAGTGCCTCTACCGCACGCAATACGCGCTGTGCCTCTACGTAGTCTCCCGTCACATACAGACAGAACCCGTTCACGTTGGCTGCTATGAAGGGCTTCTCATTCGGCTGCACGCCAAAAGCCGCGACAAATTGTTTGTCACGGGTATCGTTGAGCAATTGACGGTAGTATTCTGTATTGTTTACTTTGTCGAAAAAGTAGTACATTTGCACTCTGTCCGGCTACAATTATCCGTCGGATAATAATTGTACCATAAACTGCACAAGTTGTAAACTTGTTTACAATTGAAAGGTTTTGTGCTATGCTTATGAAAACAAGTTTCCGAATAAAGGGGCAGATATGTATCTCATAGTAGGACTGGGCAATCCGGAAAAAAAATATTTCGACACCCCGCACAATATGGGTTTCGTCACTGTAGATCTCCTGGCAAATAAGCTGGGCGTCACGTTCGGCAAATGCGAATGCAAAGCGGTGACCGCTCACGCTCGCGTCAACGGAGAAAAGGCCATTATTGCCAAACCCGTCACATATATGAACCTCAGCGGTGAAGCAGTCTCCGAACTTGTGCACAGATACAAGATAGAAAAAGGTCACCTGATGGTGGCTTACGATGATACGGATATACCCTTGGGCAAATTGCGTATACGCGCACAAGGCTCCGCCGGCAGTCACAACGGAATGAAGAGTATCATACAGTCTATAGGTACGGAAGACTTTCCCCGCGTGCGTATAGGCATAGGCAAGCAGACGCCTATGGCACGTATAGACTATGTGCTCACCCATATCCCCGACGAGGACAAGGACCTTCTCCGTCCAGCCCTTGAATGTGCCGCCGACGCACTGGACGAATTCCTGCACGGCGTTCCCATTGACCAAGTGATGCAGAAATACAACACTTCTAACGGTATTTAAACGTAAATTACACTTTTATATGAAAATATACAAAACAACAGCGGCGATCGCCGCTGTTGTTTTGTCAGATGATATTTCGTTGATCCAGTGCTTCAAATACCTCACCTATACTGTCGGACAGAGTTAACTCCGCCATTCTGTCAGCGGAGGTGGCACTTTTATTTATTATAACGAGGTGTCTGCCCGAAAAGTAGTCTATAAACGCAGCCGCAGGATACACTGTCAATGACGTGCCGCCGATGATGAGCGTGTCCGCATGCGCTATAGCCTCTATCGCTCCGGAAACGATCTCGTCATCCAGTCCTTCTCCATACAGTACCACGTCCGGTTTAATAATGCCGCCGCAGTCGCAGTGTGGGACACCGTCGCAGTCGAGTATACGTTTCAGCTCAAAAGATCTGCCGCAACGCATACAATGATTGCGATGGATACTGCCGTGCAATTCGTATACATTCGTACTGCCTGCCGCCTGATGCAACCCGTCTATATTCTGCGTGACTACCGCCTTTAACTTGCCGACCTGTTCCAATTTGGCAAGGTATCTGTGCGCCGAATTGGGCTGTGCGGAGGGGAAAAGCATCTTGCTCCGATAGAACTCATAGAACTTGTCCGTATGCAACATAAAGTAATCGTGCGAGACTATGACTTCGGGTGGAATATCCCCTTTTGCCGAAAATATTCCGTGTGCCGAGCGAAAATCCGGTATACCGCTCTCCGTAGACACTCCTGCCCCGCCGAAAAAAACTATACTCTCGCTATCGCTAACTATCTGCGCCAGCCTGTCGATATTCGTCATAATATCCTCCGGTATCGTACCTTATTATCATGATACTACATTTTATATTCTCTTTCAAGCCACGTCCCGACATTTTCATAGACAAAATTTGCCACATTATTAAAACCCCTCTGACCGTGGTCGAGAGGGGTATGAAAGCGATTCATTTATCAAAAGAATTCCGCTTCTTGTTTTGGTTCCAATTTTTCATTGCATAAAGGGCATTTACCAGGTATTGAAAACGGCCTTTTCTTATATAGTGGACAATTTTTGTTGATACAATAAAAATAAGTCATGATATCCTCCTTTTTTATTTCTTGAGCGATCAATCGCGTTTTATTGCCATTGAACGTATTTTATCGGCTTGAATTTGCAAGTATTTTTCGACACCACCATACGGATCAGCCTTATCTTTAAGCAATTCTGCGGCTTTGTTACAAATCTCTGTCATTTTATCATTTATTACTTTTTGTTCTTTCAATTTCTTTGAATATTTTACTCGACCAACTATTGCGGCAATTATCAAACCAATTCCTATAACAGGGAAAATAATTCCCAGAAAGATGAGTCCTCCATCCGGCCTATTTGGTTTCTTTGGATCATGGAGTTGCTCTGCCAATTTGAATAGTTCCTTTTGGTATTTGGCAAATTCGGCAAAATGCGGATCATCCTTATCTCGCGAAAAATAAATTTCATAATAACCGTTTTTACATGGAACTTCAAAGGCATCTATATAAATGCGATTTTCTTCCGTGATATTTTCATAAAATTCTTTCGGCGTTATTATTTCCCAGCCAAAACTTAACATTAGCGAAATTGCCGATTCGGCCAAATCTGCCGACATCTTTTGACTATTATATTCTTTCATATTCCTTCTTCCTATACAGACAATCGCCTTTGCAACGTCTCAACCATATTTCTGTATCTACTTAGTGCCGATTCATTATCATCGTTTTCTATATCGTTGATACAATCGGTGATGACAGTGTAAATATAATCAAAAAATTCTTCCGGTTTGTCGGAAGCATAGATCTTTTCAACAATACCGGGCGCAACTTCATAGTATTTCTCAACAAGTTGACGACCTTCTTCCGTCGATTTCATATAATCGTCGCGAAATTTACGCAACACAGTCAATTCGTAACAATCATCTGCTTTGCCAAGATAATCTACACATGCAGACGTCAGAAAACATCCTCCACCTTTTGTGTATCCGGAGTTGGATGATGTCAATCTTTCTTCAAAGTGCCGACAAGAGTCTAACCCACGTACTTTTTGTGGATTTCCATAACTGTCCACCATGGCCAGACAAAAACCGATCTCGTTCCCTGCAGAAGAAAACGTATTGCGCCAATTGTCAAACGATGAATTTCCTGCTTGCGTATAATAAATACAATTTTTACAATATCCCATTTTTACACCTAATCATCAACTTTAACACAACCTAAGACCTTAAATCCGAGATTGCTATTACGTAAAATTGCCACAATTATAATTGGAGGGAGGATACCGCTGAGTATGAACCATACAAGCCAACGAAATCCACCGCCACCCGTTTCTCCATCATAAAGCAACGATTTATAATTATTTATACACCACACTACAAAACTACCCATGATAACGGCACATAACTCAAATATGATGCCCGGTACGACAAAAAGCTCATTTATCTTGAATGCCAATACAATCATTATCACCATCAACGCCACCGCAGCAAAGTAACATAGCGCATATATCCTACGTCTCCTTTTTATTTCCTTCAACATTCCACGTTTATCTTCTTCTGTAACAGCGATCATATTATTTTCCTCCGCTTTGATTATATCCCGTTTTGGGATATTTTTATTATACCAACTTGGTATAATTATGTCAAGAGTAGAAATAATAAAAGTCATGAAAAATCTTAAGAAAATTCGAAAAGAAAAAAGAATGTCACAAATGCAGTTGGCACTTAAATTAGGAGTAAGTCAAAATACCGTTTCTCGATATGAGACCGGAGAAAGACAGGCAGACTACCAAACGCTTATCGAAATAGCAGATCTATTTAATGTTTCGGTAGATTATCTGAT
Source organism: uncultured Clostridia bacterium (assembly GCA_947623225.1). Taxonomy (GTDB): domain Bacteria; phylum Bacillota; class Clostridia; order Christensenellales; family CAG-314; genus Fimimonas. Next base: position 21,910 of record CANQGO010000012.1, read on the forward strand.
AGGAAGAACAGAAAAATAAATCTTTACAAAAAATTTCCTCGCTCGAAATGTTCGGGCGAGGAATTTAAGTTTACAAAATTATTTAACTGTTTTGGGCGAGTTTGTGTGCCAATTGCTCTATCTCAGAGCGGTTATTGTCCGTCATGGCGGAGAGCAAGGTCACGGTGCCGTCGTACGTAATATTCTTGCAAGGAGCGAGCAGTCCAATGATCGTCTTGGCTGCCATAGGCGCCCAACTGCCGTTTTCTATGATGGCAACTCTCTTATTCTGAAAACTATGCTCTGCCAAACGCGTGACAAAGTCATGCATGAAGGGAAATACCGACGCGTTATACGTGGTGGAAGCAAGCACCAACTTGCCGTAACGGAAAGAATCTTCCACCGCCTCCGCCATATCGTCGCGTGCCAGATCGTGTATAGACACCTTCTGCCCCAGTCGCTCCAGGTGCTCTGTCAGTAATTCAACAGCCTGCTTGGTATGTCCGTATACGGACGTATAGCAGATACATATTCCTTCGCTCTCGGTGTCGTAGCGGCTCCAGGTGTCATACAGACCGATATAGTGCGCAAGGTTTTCGCACAGCACCGGTCCATGCAACGGGCACATGGTGCGTATATCCAATGCGGCTGCCTTCTTGAGCAATGTCTGCACCGAAGGACCGTATTTGCCCACGATACCCACATAGTAGCGGCGAGCCTCGCAATCCCACTCTTCGTCCACGTCCAATGCGCCGAACTTACCGAAAGCATCAGCCGAGAACAGCGTGTGAGCATACTCGTCGTAACTGACCATGACCTCCGGCCAATGCACCATAGGCGCAAGCACAAATGTAAGGCTGTGCTTGCCCAAAGAGAGCGTCTCGCCGTCCTTGACGATCAGTCTATGCGACGCGATCTCCTTACCGAGGAAATTCTCCATGATAAGGAAAGTCTTGGCGTTGCCCACCACCGTCGTCTCGGGATACTTGCGGCAGAAGTTTTCAATGCTTCCGCTATGGTCCGGTTCCATGTGCTGGATCACCAGATAATCCGGCTGACGTCCGTGCAGTACAGCAGCCAAATTGGCAAGCCATTCGTCGGCGAATCTGTGATCCACCGTATCCATCACCGCCACCTTGTCATCCGATATGACGTAACTGTTATACGCCATACCTGCGGGCACTATATACTGTCCCTCGAACAAGTCTATCTCATGATCGTTGACGCCTACATATTCTATTCCTTGCGGCAGTTTCATAACGTGATACCTCTCTGATATATTTAACGGGAAAATTATCGCACAAAGCGCGGAATTTGTCTATCAAATACCGACAAACTCATCATATTTCCACCCTGTATGTCTTTATTCTCACCGACTGCACACGGCAAGCGTTCTCACGCGACAATGCCACTGCGAGAGTATTGTAGTGCAGATCCATAGTATGCATGCTCGGACTCAGTTCCTTGACGGTGACAATGAGTTCCGTACCCTCTCTGTGCGCGTCCTGTACTATGCAGCGTATAGACCCGCTCATGCCTTGCGTCAAAAACATTACCAATGCCTTCTCGCGAAAGAATTGCTCGTCATATGAGTTATACTCTTCTTCGCTCAAATTGAAGAACTCTCCCTCGTGACCATCGCGGTACTGCCGCAACTGCTCAGCCGAAGTAAACACCCTGAATGGACGTTCTTCACCATCCAGATCGCGCACAGGCGCAAATCCTCCGCCGAAAACGAGGCACGTCATACACATTATCAAAATCATCACTCTCCATATCGTTTTCATATTATCACAATGCGCGTCATCCGCCACAAGACTAATTGTAGCACACAACTCTTATTGTGTACAGTTACTTGAGCGAAATTCCCTTCGTAAGATCAATTGAGTATTGCCTTTTGGCAAACAGTGTTGTATAATACTCGTTACAACACCCGACAAGGAGAGATCACTATGTGTACTTCCATATCATTCAAGACAGCCGACCACTACTTCGGCAGAAACCTGGACTACGAATCCAGCTACTGCGAATCCGTCACCGTCACTCCGCGCAACTACGCCTTTCACTTCCGTCATGCCGGCGACGTCGATTCTCATCCCGCACTGATAGGTATGGCGTTTGTGGTAGACGGATATCCCCTCTACTATGACGCCACTAACGAAAACGGGCTGTCTATGGCAGGACTGAACTTCCCCGGCTACGCACACTACTTTCCGCCATGCTCGGACAAAACCAATGTGGCACCGTTTGAATTCATACCGTATATTCTATCCAGATGCGATACGGTAGACCAAGCCTGTATTCTGTTGGCGGACGTAAATCTGTGCGCCGAGAATTTCAGCGACACTCTGCCCGCTTCGCCGCTGCATTGGCATATAGCGGACAATGCCCGCTCTGTGGTAATAGAGAGTACTGTCGATGGGTTGAAGGTATATGACGATCCCGTCAATGTCATGACCAACAGTCCCACATTCGACTTCCACATGCTCAATCTGACGCACTATATGGGCACCACTCGCGAGATAGCGTGTAACAGATTCGCCCCGGATCTGACGCTCAATGCGTACAGTCGCGGCGCAGGCGGTTTCGGTCTGCCCGGAGATCTGAGTTCCGCAAGCCGATTTGTTCGAGCGGCATTCACATTGCACAACTCCGTATGCGACAGCGACGAGCAAAGCAGTGTGGGACATTTCTTCAGGATACTGGGCAGTGTAGCGCAGCAAAAGGGCAGTTGCGCCGTAGAACACGGCTACGAATACACCATCTACAGCAGTTGCTGTAATACAACTCGCGGTATCTACTACTACACCACCTACAACAATGGTGCGCTCACTGCAGTGGATATGCACCGTGAGGATCTTGACGGCAGCGCGCTTGTAAGTCATCCCATGCGCACGCAGCAGACGGTACTTTGGGAAAACAGCCCAGTGAACGAGTAAAATGACCTTGCTCACATATTACAAAAAGCCTCCGACATGAAAGTCGGAGGCTTTTGATTTGCTGATCATCGGAATAAACCGATCTACAACCGGAACGAATTACAGTATCACGATAAGTGCCATCTCTGCACCGTCGCCGCGTCTGTTGTTCTCCTTGTATATAGCGGTATATCCGCCGCGCTGTCCCTTATCGTCCGCTTGCTTGTCGAACTTGGGCGCGTACTCGTTGAACATTTTCTCGATGAGCGGGTGACGAACCGTCTTGGTGCGCAGTCTGTACTCTGTAGAACTCTCCTTGGGAAGGCGAGTTTCCTGCAAGTCTGCAAGGTTTGCCATCAGGCGTCTGCGAGCGGCAAGCTTCTTGGGACCGTCGTTGATCACGGTCACAGTGGTTTCTTTGCCGTTGACTATCTTGGTCTTGGTGACCTCGACGGTGTCCTTGTAAGTATTGACTGCAAGTGTTATGTATTTCTCGGCGAGTTTCTGTACTTCCTTGGCACGTGCTTCGGTAGTCTCGAGTTTGCCGTTCCACAGCAATTGAGACACCTGATTCTTCAGCAGTGCTATTCTCGCGTCGGTTGCTTTACCTAATTTTCTTTGTGTTGCCATAATTCTCTCCTATTCATCCTTATTCTTCAAAGACAGACCGTAACTTTCCAGTTTGGCAATGACTTCGTCCAAAGACTTTCTGCCGAGATTGCGCACTTTCAGCATGTCCTCTTCCGTTCTGCGCGTGAGATCCTCTACAGTCTGGATACCGGCACGCTTGAGGCAGTTGTACGAACGAACGCTCAGGTCCATATCGTCTATATTCATCTCCAACACCTTCTTGTGCGTGTCGCTCTCTCTCGGGATCAGAATGTCCTTACCGAAACTGTCGGACAGATCGACGAACATTTTGATATGGTCCTCTATAATGCGTGCAGCCAACGAAACGATCTCTCTGCCGGAGAAGGCGCCGTTTGTCTCCACTTCGAGAGTGAGTTTGTCGCGGGTGATATCCTGACCGACACGAGCACTCTCCACTGTGTAGCTTGCCTTCTTGACAGGTCCGAAGATGGAGTCGATGGGTATATAGCCAATGGGGTAATTGAGTTTTAACTCGCGGTTGCGTTCCTTGTTCTTCTCTATGGACGCATATCCCAAGCCTCTCGCTACCGTCAGCTCGCAATTGAAACTGCCGCCTTCCTCTATCGTGCAGATGTACAGGTCCGGATTGAGAACTTCTACTTCGCTGTCTGTGACAATGTCGCCTGCGTGTACTTCGCAAGGACCTACTTTGTTTATGGTTATAGTCTTTCTGAAATCATTGTCGTCATTATCCGACTTGAGCGCGAGACGCTTGATATTCAGGATAATGTCCGTTACGTCTTCCTTGACGCCGTTGACAGTGGAGAACTCGTGCTGAATGCCTTCGATCCTCAAACCGACCACTGCTACACCGGGAAGGGCGGAAAGGAGTACTCTGCGCAGTGCGTTTCCGAGTGTGATCCCGTAGCCTCTTTCCAGCGGTTCTGCAACGATCTTGATGATACTGGCATTTTGTCCGCTTTCATCTACTGTCATTAACGGTTTTTCTATTTCCATCATTGGACAACAATCTCCTTTATTTAATTTATGATTTTGCTGCCGTACAACGGCAGTCGGCAATGAGACGTTTGCCTAACGTTGCAAAGATTACTTGGAGTACAACTCTACGATCATGTGTTCCTGGATGGACATGTCGATATCTTCTCTTTGCGGTCTGGCGAGTACCTTACCTGTCAATTCAGCCGGTTCGAAATCCAACCACTGGGGTATATTCGCCGGTTTCTTGGCTTCTTTCAACTGTACAAACAGGGGTTGCTCGCGCTTGTTCTCCTTGATGGAAATAACGTCGCCTACTCTGACCTGGTAACTCGGTATAGTTACGCGTTTGCCGTTGACGGTGATGAGACCGTGATTTACAAACTGTCTTGCCTGACTGCGTGAAACACCTATACCAAGACGGTAGACCACGTTGTCCAGACGCTGCTCCAGAAGGATAAGCATATTTGCGCCGGTAACGCCCTTCATACGTTCTGCTTCCTCGTAGTAGCTATGGAATTGCTTCTCCTGCAATCCATAGATACGCTTGGTCTTTTGTTTCTCGCGAAGTTGTTGTCCGTATTCAGTGACCTTCTTCCTGCTGTCGGCGTGCACTCCGGGTATCTTGCCGCGCTTGGTGACGGGGCACTTATCCGTGTAGCATCTCTCGCCTTTCAAAAACAGTTTGCATTTTTCGCGTCTGCACTGACGGCAATCTGCATGTGTATATCTTGCCATGATAATTCTCCTTTACTAAACTCTTCTGCGCTTGGGCGGACGGCATCCGTTGTGAGCGATGGGCGACACGTCCTTGATGAGCGTGACGTCTATGTCTGCCGTTTGCAATGCACGTATCGCGGACTCACGGCCTTGACCGGGGCCCTTGACATAAACTTCCACTGTACGGATCCCGTACATATCCTTGGCCGCTTTTGCTGCGGTCTCGCATGCTTGCTGTGCTGCGAATGCCGTGCTCTTACGCGAACCGCGGAAGCCCAGTGCGCCGCTGCTGCACTGCGTGAGCGCATTACCGTTCAGATCGGTAAATGTTACGATAGTGTTGTTAAAGGAAGCGTGAATGTGCACCTGACCCTTGTCTACCTTACGTAAATCTCTTCTCTTTTTGACAATTTTCTTTCCTGCCATCTTCGCTTACCTCCTATTTAGCCTTCTTGCCGCGAGAAACGGTACGCTTGGGTCCCTTGCGGGTGCGTGCGTTCTGCTTGGTGGATTGTCCTCTCACGGGCAAACCTTTGCGGTGACGGATTCCGCGGTAAGAGCCTATTTCTATTTGCCTTTTGATGTTCATGGAAACTTCACGTCTCAGATCGCCTTCGACATGATAGTTTTTCTCGATACAGTCACGGATCTTGGATATGTCGTCTTCGGTAAGGTCCTTGACGCGAGTATCCGGATTGACGCCTGTCTCCGCCAAAATCTGTGTAGCGGTAGTACGTCCGATTCCGTAAATGTAGGTCAAACCGATTTCAATACGTTTTTCTCTGGGTAAATCTACACCGGAAATACGAGCCATTTGATTTTCTCCTTGTAATTTGTTGATTGGATTATATGATTGTGTATATTGACACACGTCCGACAGCGCATGCCTATGTGGAATGATGATGCGCCTACGGCCGTATGATTGAATCCTGAGTTGAAGCAGCGGATACGCTGCCCTAACTTACAGTGCAAGCCTAACCTTGTCTTTGCTTGTGTTTGGGATATTTGGAACAAATAACCATAACTTTGCCGTTGCGTTTGATAACCTTGCATTTGTCGCACATAGGCTTTACAGACGGTTTTACTTTCATGTTTTCCTCCTTGACACAGGGGTCAGACTCCGCTGTGTTGTAATTGATTGAATTAGTTGATTTGTTACTGCTGGACAACACCCTTGGTGCGCCATACTATTCTGCCCTTGGTCAGGTCGTACGGACTCATCTCCAATTTCACCGCATCTCCCGGCAAAATTCTGATGGAGTGTATACGCAACTTGCCGCTGACGTAGGCTATCACTTCGTGGTTATTGGTCAACCGCACGCGGAATTCCGCATTGCGCAAAGCCTCCACCACTACGCCTTCTACTTCGATAACATCATCCTTAGACATCTTGTTTCTCCTGTTGGTTTTGAACGAATTGTCTCAATGCACTCTTGATTTCGCTGTCGAACACTTTTTTGCCTTGAATGATCTTCTCGGCGATCGCGTCCAACCTGGTCCTGCTATCCGATATATGCTTGCGGTTCTTTTTCTTTGGGGAAGCAAACTTGCGCATGCCGCCGTCTACGAGATATACATGATCTGCATCCGCAGCGACAACGACAAAGTACATACCCTTGTCCCGCCCTTGTGTGGACAGCACTATGCTTCCTATATCTGCGTCCTCTTTCATATTCACCTACAAACTGAGTATCTCCACACCGTTGGCGGTGATGGCGATGGTATTCTCGTAATGGGCGGAAGGTTTACGGTCCTTGGTCTTGACCGTCCAGCCATCCTCCATCCAGTCTACTCGCGCCGTGCCCATATTGATCATGGGTTCTACCGCTATCGTCATGCCTTCCGAAAGACGCATGCCGTGCCCCGCCGTACCGTAGTTCGGCACCTCCGGATCCTCGTGCATCTCTCTGCCGATACCGTGACCGACCAGTTCGCGCACCACGCCGTAGCCGAAACTCTCGGCATATGTCTGTATGGTGTGTCCCAGGTCGCCCAGCCGCGTCTCGCCGGCGACGATACTGCGTACGCCCTTGAAGAAACACTGTTCCGTCACGTCTATCAGTTGCTGACATTCGGCACTTATGAGACCTACCGCCACCGTTCTGGCGGCATCGCCGTGCCACCCTTCATAGATGGCACCGCAGTCGTAACTGACTATCTGCCCTTCCCGCAATATCTTGTGACGGGAAGGAATTCCATGTACCACTTCGCAATCTACCGATACGCATATGCTGGCGGGGAATCCGTTGTAGTGCAGGAAACTCGGTCTGGCATTCTGCGAGAGAATGTATTCGTGAGCCAATTTGTTCAACTCCCACGTGGATACTCCCGGACGGGTATTGTCCCTGAGCAAATTCAGCGTATCGCGTACTATCTGATTTGCTTTGCGCATGCAGGCTATTTGCGAATCCGTCTTGATGGTTATCATTTGTGCAAAACACGGATGATCCGTTCGTATACGACATCTATACCACCCACGCCGTCTATGGTGATGAGCTTGCCCTGTTTGCGGTAATACTCTATAAGCGGCAAAGTGGTCGTTTCATATACGCGTAAGCGTTCCAACACCGTCTCTTCGCTGTCATCCTTGCGCACTATGAGTGCGTGACCGCAGGACGGACATACCTGTGCGTTTTCCAACTGCGATATGTGGAATGTTCCGTTGCAATTGGGACAAAAGCGTCGTCCCGACAGACGAGACACTATAGTCTGCTTGTCCACGTCGAGGTTGATAGCACAGTCTATATGCTGGAAACCGTCCAATGCGCTTGCCTGTACAAGTGAACGGGGAAATCCGTCCAATATGTAGCCGTTTGCGCAATCGGGTTCGGCGAGTCTGTCTCTGACGATCTGTATGGTTATCTCGTCGGGTACAAGTCCGCCGCTGTTCAAAATGTCTTTTATTTGCAAACCCAGAGGGGTCTCTTCCTTAAGATTTTTACGGAAGATATCCCCTGTGGATATTTGCGGGATATTCAGCGTGCCGGTAAGCCTCTGAGCCATAGTGCCCTTGCCGCTACCGGGCGCGCCTAAGAAAATTATGTTCATACTATCTCAAGAATCCTTTGGAACCAGATCCGACCAGACCTCTGTAGTGACGCATCAGTATCTGGTTTTCCAGCGCTTTGTTGAATTCCAACGCGACGGACACTACGATCAGCATACCTGTCGCACTCATGCTCGACACCAACTGTGAAGCGGTATTCATTCCCGCCCATCCAGGGATGGCGAACAGTATCGACGGTACAAACGCGATGATCGCAAGGAATACTGCACCCCACAGGGTGATACGGGATACCACTTTGGCGAGGTACTCAGCCGTCTCTCTGCCCGGACGAATACCCATCACGAGTCCGCCGTTGTTCTGCACGTTACGCGCGATCTCGACGGGATTGAACTGTATCTGCGAGTAGAAGTATGCAAACACGAATATCAGTATAGCCAATATCACGTTGTACACTACTACGCCGACCCATGTTCCGCTTGCCGTCATGTAGTTGGTCCACCAGGTATTGAAGTTACTGCTGGGCCAGAATGTCTGGATGATCATTGTGGGGAAACTCATCAATGCATACGCGAAGATCAGGGGCATGACGCCGCTTGCGTTGACTTTGATGGGAATGAATGTGGATTGTCCGCCATACATTTTGTTCCCCTTGACCTGCTTGGCATACTGCACTTTGATCTTACGCTCTGCGCCGTCTACCCATATGATGAATGTGAACACAAGGATAAGTCCGACGAGGAATATGAGAGCCTCAGCCCAGTTGCCTGCAGCAAACGTTGCAAACAGTTGTTGTGCGGCGGTGGCTACGATACCCACGAAGATCAGCAAGGATATACCATTGCTCACGCCGTATTCGGTTATGCGCTCGCCGATCCACATGCACAGCATGGAACCGCCGGTCAGCACAGCCACAATGTAGATACCCATGATCCACTGTCCGCCCTTAGTGGCGAAGAAAGACGCATACTGCGCTCCCAGCCAAGCGGTATTGACGTAATCCGTATATTGGTTCTTGAGCGTCAGGAATATACCCACAGCACTTACTATTGCCAATACAAGGGTTACCCAGCGGGTGATCTTATTGATTTTTTCTCTACCTTCATCGCCTTCTTTGGACATTCTCTCGAGTGCCGGGATAGCGACCGTCAACAACTGCACGATAATGGACGCGTTGATATACGGGGAAATGCCGAGAGAAAAGAGTGTGCCCTGACTCAGCGCGCTACCCGTGATAGAGTTGAGCAAGCCGAAGATATTCATGTTGCTGTTCTCTTCGAAAGAGATCTGCGACAGTCCGGGGACCGTGATATAACAACCCAGTCTGAACAAAACGATGAACAGGATCGTCATAAATATTTTTCTGCGTACGTCCTTTATCTTAAAGGCATTTCTGATGGTTTCAAACATTACTCGATTACCTCTGCTACGCCGCCTGCCGATTCGATCGCCTGTTTAGCCGAAGCGGAAAACTTGTCTGCCTTGACAGTAAGTTTTTTCGTCAGCGTTCCGTTGCCGAGCACCTTGAGTGCGCAGTGTTTGCCGCCTACGATACGCTCGGAAATCAGCAGTTCGTGAGTAACTTCCGTGCCGTTTTCGAATGCATTGAGTGCCTGAACGTTGACAATGTCGTATTCTACTCTGAATTTGTTATTGAAACCGCGCTTGGGGAGACGTCTTGCAATAGGGGTTTGTCCGCCTTCGAAACCGGGACGAACTCCGCCGCCGCTGCGCGCCCATTGACCCTTATGGCCCTTGCCGCTCGTCTTGCCGAGTCCGCTTCCGATACCTCTACCCAATCTCTTCTCGGAGGTCGTCGCTCCAACAGCGGGTTGAATTGAATGTATTCTCATATTGGTAGCCTCCTACTTTACTTCTTCCACAGAAACAAGGTGTTTCACTTTGAATATCATACCGCGCGTAGCCGCATTGTCCGGCAACACGTTGCTGGTACGTATCTTGGTGAGTCCGAGTGCTCTGACTGTAGCCTGATGTTCTTTCAGACAACCTGCCGTACTCTTGACGAGAGTGACTCTCACCTGTCCCTTAGCCTCTTCGTAGGGCTTGTAACCCTTTTCCGGCTTGGCGGGAAGTTGCTTTTCCACTACGTATCTGCCGTTGATATAAAGAGGTTGCTTCACTTCTGCTTTTTTGGTTTTCTTAGTAGCCATCGTGCACCTCCTTACAGTTCCTCTACGCTCTTGCCGCGCAACTGAGCGATATGCTCCTTGCTACGCAGGCTCTTGAGACCGTTGAATGTGGCTTTAACGCAGTTGATGGGGTTATTGGAGCCGTAGGACTTGGTACGAATGTCCTTGATTCCCACTGCTTCGAGAATGTTACGAACCGGACCTCCGGCGATCACGCCGGTACCGGGTTGAGCCGGCATGAGCAATACGCTGCCCTTACCGAACTTGCCGATGGTCTCGTGAGGAATGGTGGTATCTACCAGCGCGATCTGCACCATAGCCTTCTTAGCACGAAGGTTGGCTTTCTCTATCGCCTGAGGTACTTCGGCGGCTTTCGCCATGCCTACGCCTACCATACCCTTGCCGTCACCGACTACGCACAGCGCGGAGAAGCGCATGGTACGTCCGCCCTTGACGACTTTGGTTACACGGTTGATGGCAACCGTTTTCTTGATGAGACCGTCATCTTCCTTGACCTCTCTGTCGCGATTGTTGCGTCTGCCGCCCTTTCTGTCGGGGCGATTGTCGCGGAAGTTACGTCTTTGCTGCTGCTCCCTTGCCGGAGCCTGTTCCTGTTGTTGATCGGCAACAACAGTTTCAACTTCTTGTACGTTTTCCATTGTTTCTGCCTCCGATTAGAATTTGAGTCCGGCTTCTCTTGCGCCGTCTGCCAATGCGGCAACTCTACCTGTGTAGATATATCCGCCGCGATCGAACACAACCTCGCTGAGACCGAGTTTCAATGCCTTAGCCGCTATATCCGCGCCCACTTCCTTCGACGCCTCCGTCTTGGATTTGCCGGAGATCTTCAGCGCGAGACTGCTGCTGGAGCAAAGCGTTTTGCCGTTGATATCGTCTATGATTTGAGCGTAGATATAGTTGGTGGAACGGTAAACGCACAGACGCGGTTTAACGGACGTTCCGAATATCTTTTTTCTTACTCTTGCGTGACGAATTTGTCTGTCCGCATTCTTGTTTATCTTCTTAATCATGATCTACACTCCTTACTTACCTGTCTTCTTGCCTTCTTTCAGAATGACGGTTTCCTCTTTGTAGCGGACGCCGTATCCGTGATAAGGCTCAACGGGACGTTTGGCTTTGATATTAGCCGCAGTCTGTCCCACAAGCTCCTTGTCGATGCCGGAGACAACGACTTCCGTCTGAGAGGGACAACTGAATGTGATACCCTGCGGAGCGACAACTTCTATCGGGTGCGAATAGCCGATATTCAGCACCAGCTTGTCTCCCGTCACGGCCGCCTTGTAACCAACGCCGTTGATGATGAGATTACGCGAGAAGCCTTCGCTGACGCCCTTGACCATATTGGCTACGAGTGCCCTGTACAGTCCGTGCTTGGCTTGTACGTCATCGGCGTGCTCGTCGGCTATGACCAGCGTGACAATGTTGCCTTCAGTGTGCAGATCTATGCACTTTTCTATGCGGCGCACGAGCGTTCCCTTTGATCCCTTGACGGTAACTTCTCCGTCATTGTAAGTGAGGGTGACGCCTGCCGGCAAAGTGATAGGTTTCTTTCCGATTCTTGACATGTCCTACCTCCTTACCATACGTACGCGAGCACTTCGCCGCCCAGATTACTGTTGCGAGCGTTTTTGTCCGTCATAATGCCTTTGCTTGTAGACACGATTGCAATGCCCAATCCGTTCAGTACGCGGGGGAGTTCGCTGCTCTTGGCATAAACTCTCAGACCGGGTTTACTGATACGTTTGAGACCGGTGATAACTCTTTCGCCTTTGTAACCGTACTTCAGAGTGATCCTGATAGTATCCTGAAGTTCGTTTTCTATTACTTCGTAGCCCGCTATGTAGCCTTCCTGCAAGAGGATCTCTACGATAGCCTTCTTCGTCTTGGAAGAGGGGATATCTACGTCGGCGTGTTTAGCAGTGATAGCGTTTCTGATACGTGTGAGCATATCAGCAATAGGATCTGTTACAACCATTGATTTTTTCCTCCTTACCAACTCGCTTTCTTGACGCCGGGTATCTCACCCTTGTACGCTTTTTCTCTGAAACAAATTCTGCAAATTCCGTATTTACGCAGGACCGCGTGGGGTCTGCCGCAGATAGAACAACGTGTATATCCGCGAGTGGAATATTTAGGTGTTCTTTGCTGTTTGTTTATCATTGATTTCTTTGCCATAATGTCTACCTCTCTACGCTCTGAAGGGCATGCCCAGATACTTGAGCAGGGCTTTGCCTTCGGCATCCGTCTTTGCCGTCGTGACGAATGTAACGTCGAATCCGCGCGTCTTTTCCACTTGATCGTATACGATCTCGGGGAAGATGAGTTGCTCGCGAATACCCAACGTGTAGTTGCCGCGACCGTCCAGGTTGGTGCTCACACCGCGGAAGTCTCTGACTCTCGGCAGTGCTATGCTGACCAGCTTGTCAAAGAACGAATACATACGTTCGCCTCTCAGAGTTACTTTTGCTCCGACCGCCATGCCCTTACGCACTTTGAAGTTCGCTACGGACAGTTTGCTGTTGGTCACAAGCGGTTTCTGACCGGAGATTGCTTTCAGTTCCTCTACTGCAAGTTGGAAAGACTTGCTGTTGTCCTTCACGTCGCCGAGACCTGCGTTGATGACGATCTTTTCCAGACGCGGAACTTCATTGATATTCTGATAACCGAATTCCTTGATGAGTTGGGGAACCACTGTTTCTTTGTACAGTTTTCTCAATCTACATTCAATCGGTTGCGTGCTCGTCTGAGCCTCTGATTTCTTTGTAGCCATCTTGTTCCTCCTTATTCTTCATCGGTTTTGGTCTTTCTTTTTCTGGGTGCCGTGCTCTTGGACTTGGCTGCCCTTGTCTGCTTCTTCTCTGCACGCGCGTCGATGACGCTTCCGCACTTATGGCAACTGCGCAGATACTTGCCGTTGTCGCCCAGCACGTGATTTACGCGCGTGGTCTGTCCGCACTTGGGGCAAACGAGAGCCACGTTGCTCACGTCGATGGGACGGGGTTGTTCGAATTTGCCTCCCTGCTCCTGTGCCGAACGGGGTTTCTTGTGCTTGGTGACGAGATTGAGTCCTTCTACGACCACTCTGTGGGTCTCGGGATTGACCACGATGACTCTGCCGCGTTTACCGCGACTGGCACTGTCGCCTACCATGATCTCCACGGTGTCGCCGGACCTTATATTCATACTTGCCATTGCTCTGACCTCCTATTACAGCACTTCCGGAGCAAGCGAGACTATCTTCATATAGTCCTTCTCGCGAAGTTCTCTTGCTACCGGCCCAAAAATACGTGTGCCTCTGGGTTGCTTCTGTTGATCTATGATGACGGCGGCGTTATCGTCGAAACGGATATGCGTACCGTCTTTTCTGTTGATGCCAAACGCGCTTCTTACTATGACCGCCTTGACTACGTCGCCCTTTTTCACGACGCCGCCGGGGTTCGCGCTCTTGACGCTGGCGACTATCACGTCGCCGATATTGCCGAACTTACGCGAGGAACCGCCAAGTACCTTGATACACATAAGTTCTTTTGCACCGCTGTTGTCGGCGGCTTTCAATCTTGTTTGTACCTGAATCACTGTGCCGTCCTCCTACTTAGCCTTCTCGACAATTTCCGACAGACGCCAACGCTTATCCTTAGACAAAGGTCTGGTCTCCGTGATGCGTACGGTATCGCCGATCCCGCATTCGTTGTTCTCGTCGTGCGCCTTGTACTTCTTGGTCTGAGACACCGTCTTTTTATAAAGAGGGTGCTTGTATTTATTTACTACCGCTACGACTATCGTCTTGTCCATCTTGTCGGATACGACGATGCCGACTCTTTCTTTTCTTCTATTTCTTTCCATAACTGCACCTCACTTACGCCTTGGCGGCTTGCTCTCTCTCGCGGAGCACCGTCTTTACTCTTGCAATGTCCTTCTTGACACTGTTGAGAGCCAAAGGGTTATTGAGTTGTCCTGTCGCATGAGACAAACGCAAATTGAACAACTCTTTTTTCAAATCGGCGAGCTTGGCAATCAACTCTTCGTTGCTGAGTTCGCGTACATTACTTGCTTTCATCTGCATTCACCTCGTCTTCTTTTCTCACAAACTTGCACTTGACGGGAAGTTTGTGACTTGCCAAGCGGAGAGCCTCTCTGGCGGTGTCCTCGGGGACTCCTGCCATCTCGAACATAACTCTGCCCGGTTTCACTACTGCCACCCAATACTCGGGAGAACCTTTACCGGACCCCATACGAGTCTCGGCAGGTTTTTTCGTTACCGGTTTGTGGGGGAAGATATCCACCCAGACCTTACCGCCACGCTTTACAAAACGCGTCATGGCGACACGCGCTGCCTCTATCTGATTGGAGGTAATCCAGCCGCATTCCAACGCTTGAAGTCCGTATTCGCCGTAAGCAACAGTATTGCCCTTGTGCGCTTCGCCCTTCATTCTGCCGCGGAATTGACGACGGTGTTTTACTCTTTTGGGCATTAACATTATTCAACTACCTCCTTTTTGACAGTTTTTTTCTTCTTGGGCAGGATCTCTCCTCTGTATACCCATACTTTCACACCTATCACGCCGAAGGTCGTTCTCGCTATGGCATAGCCGTAGTCGATATCCGCTCTCAGGGTGTGAAGGGGTATGCTTCCTTCGTGATACTGCTCGCAACGTGCTATCTCCGCGCCGTCCAGACGTCCGGAAACCATAGTCTTGATTCCCTTCGCACCGCTACGGGTGGCTCTGCCCATGCACTGACGCATCGCTCTGCGGAAGGAGACACGCTTCTCCAGCTGAGCCGCTATAGCCTCGGCAACAAGTTGTGCGTCCATATCGGGGCGTTTGACCTCGACGATATTGACTGCCACCGTCTTGTTTCCGACGATCTTGGCGAGCACCGCCTTGATCTCTTCCGCGCCGGCTCCTGCCTTGCCGATAAGCACTCCGGGACGTCCCGTGTGGATATCCACAATGACTTTGCCTTCGTTTCTCTCTATAACTATCTTGCTGATGCCGGCTTGATAATACTTGTTCTTGAGGGTGGTACGGATCACGTCGTCTTCTTTGATATACTTACCGAAATTCTTCTTGTCGGCGATCCACTTAGCGTCCCAGTCCTGTATAACGCCTACTCTCAATCCGTGCGGATTAACTTTTTGTCCCATATGTCTGTCCTCCTTACGCTCTCTCGT
Organism: uncultured Clostridia bacterium; assembly: GCA_947623225.1. Classification (GTDB taxonomy): domain Bacteria; phylum Bacillota; class Clostridia; order Christensenellales; family CAG-314; genus Fimimonas. Next base: position 37,462 of record CANQGO010000012.1, read on the forward strand.
CCAAAATCACGGTGATGTGACTTGTTCTCTTCAGAATACGATAGCCTCTGCCGCGAGATACGGGTTGCATCCTCTTCAAGGTGGGACCTTGGTCGGCATAGCATTCCGCTACGTAAAGAGCATCTTTGTTCAAGCCGAGATTCACTTCGGCATTCGCTGCTGCGGAGTTCAGACACTTCAGCACCGGCTCGCAAGCCGCCTTCGGTGTGGTCCTGAGTATCGCAACAGCGTCCTTGTAATCCTTGCCGCGTATGAGGTCGAGCACGATCATCACTTTAGAAGGAGATATACGAATGTATTTTGCTATCGCCTTGGGGCGTCTGTCTTTGTTCTCGGCACGCACCAAAGCCTTTGCTTTACTTCTTGTAGCCATTAGTCATATCCTCCTATTTGCCGCCTGCGGTCTTGCTGCCCGCATGTCCTCTGAACGTTCTCGTGGGAGCGAACTCTCCCAACTTCAAACCGACCATATCCTCCGTGATATATACGGGGACGTGTTTCTTGCCGTCATGCACCGCTATGGTGTGTCCTACAAAATCGGGAAAGATCGTAGAACTTCTCGACCATGTTTTCAAAACTTTTTTCTCGCCTCTCTGATTCATCTCCTGCACACGCTTGAGCAGTGCCGGTTGAACATAAGGGCCTTTTTTAATCGATCTACTCATTTTCTTTCCTCCGATCAGTTGATACGTTTAACAATAAATTTGTTGGACGCTTTCTTCTTCTTGCGCGTCTTGTAGCCGAGTGCAGGCTTGCCCCACGGGGTAACGGGACCGGGACGTCCTACAGGGGACTTGCCTTCGCCGCCGCCGTGCGGGTGGTCGCAGGGGTTCATGACGCTGCCGCGTACGGTGGGCTTGATACCCATATGACGCTTCTTGCCCGCCTTGCCGATGCTGACGATCTCGTGGTCGAGATTGCCGACCTGACCTATCGTAGCGTGGCACTTGAGCAATATCAGTCTCATCTCGCCGCTGGGCATACGCAATGTGGCGTACTTGCCTTCCTTCGCCATCAACTGAGCGAAGATACCTGCCGCTCTGGCGATCTGACCGCCCTTGCCGGGGTTCATCTCGATATTGTGCACTATGGTACCTACGGGAATATTCTCAAGAGGCAGATTGTTGCCCACTTTGATATCCGCCGTCGGGCTTGCCTCTACGGTATCGCCCACATTCAGTCCCATGGGTGCGAGAATGTATCTCTTCTCACCGTCCGCGTAGTGCAGCAACGCTATATTCGCCGTGCGGTTGGGATCGTACTCTATAGCGGCGACCTTTGCCGGTACGCTCTTGTCCCGCTTGAAGTCGATGATACGGTACTTGATACGGTTGCCACCGCCTATATGACGGACTGTGATCTTGCCGGTCGCATTTCTGCCGCCGGTCTTCTTTCTTACCGCAAGAAGGCTCTTTTCCGGAGTGGTTCTGGTGATTTCCTCGTACGCCGACACAGACATGAAACGACGTGCGGGAGAAGTAGGTTTATATTTCTTGATAGCCATATCTTGTTACCTCCGCATTAGGACAGGCTGTTGAAGAACTCTATAGCCTTGCTGTCCGCTGTCAGACGTATCGTTGCCTTCTTCCAGGTGGGCGTGTAGCCTTGCGTTCTTCCCTGTCTTCTGAGTTTACCTTTGACGGTAGATGTTGTCACATGTTCCACTTTGACGTCGAATATCTCTTCCACCGCGTTCTTGATCTGCACCTTGTTGGCATCCTTGTGCACTTCGAATGTGTAGGTCTTCTGCGGGATATTGGCGTAGCTCTTTTCCGTTAATACGGGTCGGATCAGTATATCGTAGGAATTCATAACGAATATGCCTCCTCAATCTTCTTGATTGCTTCCTTGGTAGCGATGATATTGGCATTCGCGACCAGTTCATACACGTTGGCGAGACTTGCCTCAGTCACAGTCAGGCGTTCTATATTCGCACCTGCTCTGACTACGTCCGCGTCCTCTCCCGTCACAAGCAGGAGCGTTCTGTGCTCGTACTTGAAATTCTTGAGTATCGCGTCGACCAACTTGGTCTTGGGCTCTGCCAACTTGATCTCGTCCACAACAACGAGTTCGTTGTTTTGCACTTTGTAACTGATGGCACTGCGGAAAGCCTGAGCGCGCATCTTCTTATTCATCTTCTTGGAGAAGTCACGCGGCTTCGGGGCAAATACCACACCGCCCTTGGTCCACTGCGGAGCGCGGATGGAGCCTTGTCTTGCGCGACCTGTACCCTTCTGTCTCCACGGCTTGATACCGCCGCCGCGCACTTCCGTGCGGGTGAGGGCGGACTTGGTGCCCTGACGCTGATTCGCCAGATACGTCACTACCGCTTGGTGAATAAGGGGTTCATTATACTCGCAACCGAATACGCTGTCGCTGAGTTCCAGCGTGCCTACTTCGGCGGCTTTGGTATTGTATACTTTAACTTGCATATCTGTATCTCCTTGTCACCTTATTTCTTAACGGCGTTGCGAACGTATACTATACTGTTCCTGGCACCGGGTACTGCACCCTTGACGAGCAGTACTCCTCTCTCCTTGTCGACTTTTACTACCGAGAGATTCAGTACGGTCACCTGCTCCACGCCGTAGTGTCCGGGCAGATTCTTGCCGGGCATGACGCGGGAGGGGCTGCTTATGGGACCCATAGAACCGACTTCTCTGTGGACGGGGCCCACACCGTGTGTTTCCTTAAGTCTGTGCTGATTCCAACGCTTGATGACGCCGGTGAATCCGTGTCCCTTCGTGATACCCGTCACGTCCACATAGTCGCCCTCGGCGAATGTGTCGCAACCGATCGTCGTGCCCACTTCGGGAGCGGGACCTTCCAGACGAAACTCGTGAAGGTGCTTGACAACGACCTTGCTTCTGCTCAGGTGTCCGAGTTGCGGCTTGTTCAGCTTGCGCTCGGAGACCGTCTCGAATCCGAGCTGGACTGCGTCGTATCCGTCACGCTCCGTGGTCTTGACCTGCGTGACTGTGCAGGGACCGGCTTGTATCACCGTGACCGGAACCATCGTTCCGTCGCTGAGAAATACCTGCGTCATTCCCAACTTCTTTCCAATGATTGCTTTATTCATAGATAAAGTTCATCCTCCTTATATATACCTAATGTGATTACAGTTTGATTTTGATATCTATGCCTGCGGGCAGGTCCAGCTTGGTCAGGCTGTCTACCGTCTTTGCATTGGGGCTGTAGATGTCTATCAGACGCTTGTACGTTCTGAGCTCGAATTGCTCACGCGCGTCCTTATACTTGTGCGTAGCACGCAATACGGTCACTATCTCCTTCTCTGTGGGAAGGGGGATGGGACCGGAAACCTTACTGCCCATCTTCTGAGCGGCTTCCACTATCTTGGAACAAGCCATATCTACCAGGTTGTGGTCGTAAGATTTGAGTTTGATTCTGATTCTTTGTGTTGCCATAGTCTTTCTCCTTTTTGTTTTATTCTCCCGAACCGTACAGGCAACAACACCGCCGTGTGTTTCCTGCTGCGACTTTTAATAAAGCAAACATAGTTTGCCGTGACGTATCCTGCGCCGGTTTGATTGTCGGGATCACCTGTCGCCTGATACTGCATTAAACCGTTCGGTCGCGACGCTCTCGGCATCGCTCGGGTAGCAACAAGTTTTCTGTTTTCTCAGTAACCTTGCGCGTCAAGCCCCTTTTTCGCAGCTTGTACATTTTACCATATCCGTCAAGCAACTGTCAAACAAAATTCAGACGTTTTTTCATATTTTTTTCTCGTTTTTCTCTCGCTCCCATATGAAACGCCCTTTTTGTCGGATATTGCCTGCATATCACCGCCCCGACAGGCATACACTGTAGCGAAATATTCACGCAGAGGGAGTTTATGAAAAAATCACTTTGTCTACTTATATCGCTGTGCCTGGTCGTCTCCGGTCTAGTACTGCTCGCCGCCTGCTCGCAGAGCAAAAAGGCTGCCGCGGTCAAGTCCGGCAACGAATACACCATTGTATCCGCCTACGACGACGTGACGCACATGCTGAGTGCCGTGCAGACGGTATCCGTGACCAACCGCAGCGACAACGCCTTCGACGCGGTCAAGTTCCATATATACGCCAACCAATATAGGCAAGACGCGACAAACTCCGTCGTGCCGGCGGTATATCACGCCAAGGCATACCCGAACGGCGACAGCTACGGAGATATATCCTTCGACAGCGTCAAGGTGGACGGCGAGCCTGTCCCATTCACGGTGGGCGGCACCGACTGCGATATCCTCTCCGTGCCGGTAGGCGACAAGTTCTACCCCGACAAGACGGTGGATATAGAGATGACCTACACCGTGCAGCTTGCCAACGTGCTCCACCGCCTGGGCTACAACGACAAGACCGTCAACCTCGGCAATTGGTATCCTGTGCTCTGCCACGTGGACAACGGCAAGTATACCGAAAGCCCCTACTTCTGCGTCGGCGATCCATTCGTGACGGATACAGCCAACTATACCGTGAGCATCACCCTTCCGGACAAGTATCTCGTCGCCTCCACTGGCGACCTGACGGAGGCTGCGAGCAGCGGCAACTCCGTCACCTACCGCTATAGAGCCGAAGCCGTGCGCGACTTCGCCATGGTGCTGTCGTCGGAATTCACCAAGATATCCGACACGGTGGGCGACACCCAGGTCAACTACTTCTACTACGCCGATACCGACCCCGAGTCCTCCCTCGCCGCCGCCTGCGGCATGCTGGAGTATCTGAACAAGCACGTCGGCACCTACCCCTACGATCAGTACAGCGTAGCCGAGACGGGCTTCTGCTACGGCGGTATGGAGTATCCCAATCTCGCCATGGTCACGAGCGGCAGCGCGAGCTACCGCGAGGCAGTGGCGCACGAGACCGCCCACCAGTGGTTCTACGGCGTAGTGGGCAACGACCAGATATCCGAAGCCTGGCTGGACGAGGGCTTGAGCGAATACGTTACCTACCTGTATATGGACAGTACCGGTGAGACGGCCCTGTCTCAGAGCATGCGCGGCTGTATCAAGACATACGTCACCTACGTGGACGTGCTGGATCGCTTCTACGACAACGTCGACCGCACCATGCGCCCGATAGACCTCTACAAAAACGACAACGAATACGTCATCTTCACCTACGTCAAGGGCAGCCTCCTTTTCAACTCCCTCTACGAGACGGTAGGCGCAGACAAGTTCTGGAAGAGCCTGCACACCTACTACGATCAGGCACAGTTCACCGTCGCTCCCGGCTCCCAATTGATCCAATGCTTCGCCTCCGCCTGCGGCGATGAAGCCGCCTCCATCTTCTCCACCTTCATCGACGGCAAGGAGATCATAGGTAAAGTCACCGACTGACGCCACCACATACCAAAGCCGAGAGCATATACGCTCTCGGCTTTTTCTGTCTTAATTACGGTCAATACTTGTTAAATTGTAATATTCAACGCGGGCACCACGCCGCGATCAGTGTGGCTCACATAGTAGACGTAACCGACATCGCCGCCGTCGCCGACACTGTACGCTCTGTAACTATAAGTGCTGTCAGGCGAACGAAGCCACCACCAACCGCAGCCTTTATAGCTACCCGTTGCAGTATATGCGCCTTGACATTGCGCATAATCGGTGGTTTTGAGTTGGCGAGTGGAAGAATTCAAACCATAACTACTGTTTGTAGCCTCTTTGTAACTGAGCAAAAACACATTGTCGAGAGTGTTTTCACAAGCATATTGATTGTTACTGCTACCTGTTGTACTCGCACTATTGTCCACTTCCGTTTGAATAATAAACTTTTTACTCAATTCGTCAAAAGCGGCGTTGTAGAAATCGGTATTCAACCACTTGCGTATGTCGCTTTCCTTATAGTTGTTGGGGTATACCGTTTTGCCGCCTATCGTGCGCGTTCCGCTATCCTCGTGGTAATATTGTTGACTGTCTATTATCAAATCTGACATAATGAGTGCCTTACCTCCGTCATTGTTGAATATCCGCCAAGTTATGGTTTCCCATTTGAACCAATACACCGTATTTGTGTTGTATCCATTGTCAAACTGGTAGGTGTTTTCTGCGTTGCTACTATATGATGTTTTGTAAGGACGATAACTTGTAAAATATACTCCGCGATACTTATCTTTTTGGTAGTTTACGTCTACATACCACATATAACTCTGAACTTCGCCTTCGATATAATATCCGTAGTCTGTCCAGCCGTTGGCGTTGTCGCTTGACGGAAGTTTGTTTTGTATCTCGGCGTTAAGCATAGATTGCAGTGCTGTATCCTCAACTTTGCTTTGCGGATAGGTACCAAAGGTCACGGTTTTGTAATCGTCACTTACAAAACTAAGTTTATTGCATATAGTACATCTTCCATTGCTATCGTAATTATGTTGACCGCTCCACATCGCCGTCAAGGACAAATCCCCCGTCGTTCCTTGCGGAATTTCGTTTGTGTAAATTTTGCCCGTTTGGTCTCTCCATGCGATGCCAAAATGTCCGTTACCGTTTTTACCCACAAGTCGCGGCAATGTCAAACCCTCGATTGTGTACTTGGTGGGTTTGTCGCCGTCAAAATCTCCTACGTTGCTATCGTAGTTAAATGTAAGATGGTATTGCACGTATTCCCACTTTGCCCATAGCTCAATATCTCTCAGCGGCGACGTGCTGATAATATCTTTTTTACTTTGCAAAGAACTGTCACTGTACCAACCAACAAAAGTATAACCACTCTTAGTTGCGGGTTCCAAATCTATAAAATCATTATAATCATTCACCGTGTAGGAAGTCGGGTTGGGATTATTTGCGCCATCGACGTTGTGGTAAGTTATTGTATAGACGATTGCAGATGAGTATTTTGCAGTTAAGGTCTTATGAGATTCAAAAAGGCTATCATTCGAAATACTATTTCCGTTTTTATCCGTTATTTGATCGTCGCCGCTGTACCAGCCCAAAAAAGTATATCCTTTTTTGACAGGTACAGGCAGAGAAAACTCATAACCAAAAACAACCTCCTGTTGTTTGCTTTCGCCGTCGGCAAGCCATCCGCCATTGGGATCGAGAGTGACTTTCAGTACGGAGCCGACGTCTATCTCGCTACCGTAATTAATATCTGCAGTATATGTGCCGAATTCGTCGCTCCAAAATACCTGCTGGTCTGTGGAATCTGTAATATTGGTAAGTTTGTACCGTTGATAGCTACCGTCATTGTAGTAGATAGAGACATAAATATCTTCGTTTTCAGGCTTGGCATAGCGCGGAATTTCCGATAGGGATATACTCTCTGTTTTCTTTGTCTTATCCTCAATCTCGTCATTGGCTTTGGTATCGAGCAGGACGCTTGTCACCTTGCCGTCGGCAAAGGTCACTTGTATATATTTGTATTCGAGAGTCTTTAGTTCCTCTTCCAACTTATCCAATTGAGATTGAAGTTTGCTAAGCTGACTGAAGTTTGTTACGGTCTCCGCTTGCTCTTCTATTTGCTCTATTTCTTTGAGAATATTCGCCACGTTCTTGCTGTAGTACAGGTACCGGGTCTCAGTGGAAGTTGTGGGTTCGCCGAGTATCTTCTCCACCCGGGCGTAGCTGTCGCCGAGTTGTATATTGTCCACCTTGCCGGCGCGGAATATATTGCCAAGCACAACGGGTAATACCGTACCGACAGTGGCTCCCAACACCAATACCACCAATAGAACTACCACCAACGCTCTATGTGCCGACAGCCATAGTTTTGCCTTGGACGGCACGTGAGACTTTGCACGAGGTTGACGAGACTTTGGTTCACATTCTGCCGCGGGAAACTTGCGCACAAGTATAATTGATAAGATCTGCAATGCAGCAAATACCACCGTCAGTGCAATCACCACCGCCACGATACTGCCTTTTTCGTCATCGAAGCCCTCCATGTAGCTGTTCAATGCCGAACCAAATACCGCCGCACAAATTACTATTGCAATATGAAATGCAAAACTTATGTATGTGCATCTATTGCGCACGCGCTTGCCACCCTTGATATACACCACCGCCAATATCGCGGCATACACGCAGGATATGGCAGCGACGGCGATGAGAGCATACGTAGAGGAGAACAAGTCGGACATCATGTCGTCCTCAAGCACTCCGTATAAGTTGACCGTATCGATCAAAAAGCCGTCGCCCTTGGTAACCGGCGCAGCGTAGAACGCCCACAGCAAGGCTGCCCACAGGGCAAACAGTGCCGCCGGCAAATAACGCAATACTCTACGCCAATCGAAGCGAACGGCGGCGGAGCGAGGTGCAGGCTGCGCTTGCGGCGCAGCGAGATCACAGCCGCAATTGGAACAGAACTTCGCGCCTTCATTCAACTCGCTTCCGCAATTGGGACAGACGGGTTTGGTGTGTGCCGCGGTACCGCACTCGGGGCAAAACTTGCCCTCGAACTCCTTTCCGCAATTTTTGCAAGTATTCATAGTTTCCTCCTGTGAAAATATATCGGTAACAAAAAAAGTGCCGCAACTATCGTTGCGACACTTGTAGAATATGCGCCTCGATAGTTACCACACTACTATCTTGCAGATCACGCAAAGATAAAAGACACATAACTCTACCAAAGGAGAGCATGCGAAATCTGCGTTATAAAGATAGTAATGTGGTATCTTGATTGTACAACAATCAAAATGAATTGTCAACACCGCGTGGCAAACAATGTCCGGGCGTGTTGCAAAAAGGGCGAAAACGTGATACAATATCTGCAAAAGAGGTGGAAATATGCGAGTATTTATTGCTATGGAGATACCGCAGAAGGTGAAGGACAATCTGGAGCGTTCGTCGAGGCAGTTTGCCGAGTACGCCGACGGAGGCAACTTCGTACCGAAGGACAATCTGCACCTGACGCTGCACTTTCTGGGCAATGTGACTCCGGACGCGCTCATATACATACAGAGTGCGATGGACTCGGTGCGTGACATGCCCGCTCCGGAGCTTGCCGTGATGCAGTTCGCTATGCAGCGGACGGGAGACATAGTATGGGCGAAGATACGGCCATCCGCCCCGCTGACTACGCTGCACGACAGTCTGGGAGAGAGGCTGGAAGCCAACGGATTCGAGGTGGAGCACCGGGCATACCGTCCACACGTCACGCTGATACGCAAGAAGAGTTTCACGCTGCCCTTCTCGGAAGTGACCAAGAACGTGCAGGTATACAACGCGCCCTTCACGGCGGACAGGCTGACGCTGTACGAGAGTGTATTTGAGCGCGGCTCCGTCACCTATCGTCCGCTATACACCGTGCAACTGCCGAGCGAGTAACTCACCACTACAAAAAAACGACCTATCCTCATTTAATAAGGATAGGTCTTTTATTATATTATATATCTATAATATATGTCTCTTGGCTACTCGGCGGGTGCGGGACGGGGAGCGTCTCTGGTGCAGTCGGCGACGTAGCACACGTCCACCGCGCTATGCAGCATATCCGAGAGACGCTGTCTGTCGGCGTTGATACGCTCCTCGAATACGATCCACTTGCAGTCGGTATTGTCCGTATTGGGTATGGCGAGCAAGATAGCCACGTACACAGCCGTCTTGAGTTCGCTGTCGAGGCTGTCGTAGTCGGTGACTGTCGTACCGTCCTTGACGCTGACGATACAGTCTTGCTCCGTGAGGCGCAGATCTGTGCCGGTGAACACGCTCAGGTAGCGAGTGGCAGTGAGCAATATGGACTTGATCTTGTCTGCTATGAGCAAGGACACTATCTCGGTATGGCCGAGGGACTCCTTGAGGTTGCTGATGGTCTTTGCCTCAGCAGCCGCGACGCCCACTCTGGCGCGAGCCGTGCTGGCTGCCACGTAGTGGCTGAGGCGGTGCTTGCGCTGCTCTTCCAACTCCGTCTGACGCTGTGTGAGCAATGCTATCTCCTGCTCCTTGGCGGTGATCTCCTCTGCCGATACCGTGGGAGCGGGCTGGCTCTGCAGTATGGAGTACAGATTCTCTATCTTTTCCGACAGGCTCTGGCGCATCGTGTCGAACTCGGTTATAAGCCTACGCAGGTCCTCTACGCTGACGCTCGTGTCCATGGACAGGACCTTGTCCGCGTCCAGGCCCTTGACGGTCAGATCCGCCTGCAACTCGTTGCGAAGCTCGTCATATTCGCTCACCTTGGAGTCGTACAGCCACTGCGTCTTTTCCAACTCGAGACGCTTGCGGAATATCTCCTTCTCCAGTGACTGCTCGGACTCGGACAGCATACGGCGTTCGCTCTCCACGTCGCCCAACTCGTAGCGGAACTCGGTGATAGCCTGTTCTATGTCCTCGCTGCCGGCGTAGCCCTGTGCCTTGGCTGTGGACTCGGCGATCTGCTGTTCGTTGACCTTGATGGTCTTGTCCGCCTCGATGATGGCGGCGCGCACGTCGTCCAGGCGCGACTCTATATTTTCCAACTGACGCGTGATGGACTTGTACTGCTCGTAGCCGCTATTCAGCCGCTCGCCTATATCCGTCAACTCGTCGCGAAGTTTGTCATTGGTGGAGATGAGCGTGTCTATGGACGCATTGGTATCCGCCAGGCGCGTCTGGTTCTCCTTCAGGTACCCGAGGCGGCTCTTCAGCGCGGTCAACTTGGCGCGGAGGGACTCGGACGAACGCTTGAGTTCGTTCAACTCAGCCTCGCTGCGTACCGCGTCCTGCTGTACGTCCAGCAGATACTTGGTGCCGTTGTCCGAGCTGAGTGCTTTCAGGTAGTTGAATACCGTCTCGTTGGTATTTTGCGCCAATATCTCGTTGTAGCGACGGTTTATATTCTCCTTCTCGTGCTGCAGCGTTTCCATCTCCGCAGCGTTGATCTCTATATGTCTCTTGATCTCCTTGATGGAGCCTTCCAGCTGGTTAGCGCGCTCCATGAGCAGGTCTCTGTCCAGATTGCGGGTATTGATCTCTTCCGTAAGCGTCGCCACTTCCCGATCGTTGAAGTTGACAGTGACGGCGAATACGCCCGTCGCGTCGTCGCTGAATACTTTCTGGCTATTCAGATACACTTCGCGCTTGAATTCTTCCTGCTTGCGAAGGAGAGTCTTTTCCTTCTCCGCCTCCAATCTGCTGCGGGACTGCTCCAGCTGTATCAGGCGGTACTTGTAGTCTTCCAATGCGCGCTCGAGGTTGCGCTGCTTCTCCTTGAGAGAGGTATTGATGGTCTCCAACTTGGAAAACTTGGTGTCCAGCACCTGCAGTATAGTCTCTCTTGCCTTGAAGGGGGTGACGGTGCGGTCCAACTCCGCTACGGCGCGGAAACGCTTGACCTGCACGACTAGATTGCTCTCCTTCTCCGCTATCTGACTCTCCTTGACGGCAAGTTCGCCGCTTATCTTCTCTATCTGCGCATTTACCTCGTCTATCTTGACGTCTACGCGCACCGCTTCCAGCAACTCGCCTACCGAGCGTGCGGGGATATCGAAGGCGTCCAGGCTCTCCTTGACCTCGCCTATACTTCTCTCCACCTGCGCCAGTCTGTCCATATACAACGCTTTCTCGGACAGCAGACGCTCCTGCTGCTCGTTCAAATCGGCAAGTTGCGCATTGAGTTGCTTGTTCTTCTCATACAGGGAGGCTATATACGTCAACTCGGCATTGATAGCCTCGATACGGTTGCGCTTGTCCTGCGAGAGGGCGTACTGTCTGTTTTTCTCCTCCAGCTGGCGGCGGATACCGTTCAATTCGTTTTCCTGCCACTCCAACTCGCCCGTGATCTCGTAGCGGCGGCGTTCGTATGCGTCTCTCTGCTCGGCGATGGTCTGGAGCGTCTTGATCTTGGGAATGAGCACCTCTATATCGTCATGCAGTCTGACCTTGCTTCTCGCGTCGTCTATGTCCTCCTGACGTGCTATGAGCTGGTTGTACTTGCTCTGAGCGGCATTCAACTCGGACAGGATCTCCGAGCGAATGGAGTCCACGTTTTGCTTGGCTCTCAACTCGCCGAGTTGGGCGGTCGCCACGGTTATATCCCGCGCGACGGCGTCCAGCTGCGCGTGCACCTCGTCCAACTCCTCGGGGGATGTCTCTTCCGCATCGGCGGCATACTCGCGTATACGACGCATGGCGTTTTCCTTGAGGCTGCGCGTCTGCTCGTTGGAGAGGGCTATACTCTCTTCTACCTCCTTCAGCAGGCGTATCTCCTCAAACCGACGCAGGTCGCCGTGGAACGCCTCCACGGTACGATTATTCACATAGCCCATCGCGAGCATGCTCGTGACGGTCGCGCCTACGAGGGACTCTATATACTCTATGGCGTGCGTACGCGCCACCACCTGATACACGCCGTCCGTCAGCTTTTTCAGCACGGTACGGGCGGTGCCGTCCTCATTGTGCAGACGGCTCAGGGAGTACTTGTCGTCATTGACATAAAACTCCGTCTCCACGTCGCGCGTGCAATCTGCCTGCTCGAAGCAGTACTCCAGATAGTTGGCGAGTCTGCCTCCGCGCGTAGTGACGACCGGCTTGAGCTCGCTCGCCGTTCCGAATTCGAACGTTTGTTTTTCGCTTGTTTGCAGGTCGGTAGCTACAACCTTGACTATTCTCATCTGGCACCCCTTGCCCTGTCCCGTCGCCCTGCGCATTTGTTCGGAAATAAGGTTGATTGTAATCGCGATTTGTGTTACAATACCATGTGAACGCAGATGACCGATGCAACGCTCGGCGAATCGGGCGGATAGTTTCCGCAAATGTCCGCACTTCGGCAAACAATTTGCTTATTTTATATTATAACGCATTGATGGAAAATAATCAATACTTTCTTTACAAAAGGGGTAAATATGGCATTCTGTATCAAGGAGAAGCAAGTGATAGACGCGGGATACACCGCCGTCGAGAACAAGTTCATCATAGATTTTCTGCCGGACGCACCGCAGAAGTGCGCCGCGGTCTATCTGCTGGGGCTTACGCTGTCCGACAGCAACGGTGATGACAATTCCTGCGCGACTATCGCCGCCAAACTCGACCTGACCGAGACGGAAGTGCTGGAAGCGTTCCGCTACTGGGAGGAGTTGGGACTGGTAACCGTGCTGGAAGACGAGCCCGTGCAGATACTGTACCACACCCTGCGCAACCGCTCCGGCAGCGTCAAGAAGATCAATATCAACAAGTATGCCAAGTTTTCCGACGCCATGCAGGCCATCATCACGGGCAGAATGATCACCACGGCGGAGTACAAGCAGTACTACACTTTTCTCGAAGAGACTACATTCCAGCCCGAGGCCCTGCTGTATATAGCGAAATACTGCGCCGAGCTGAAGGGCACGTCCATCACCTACCCATACATACTCACCGTCGCGCGCAATCAGATAGTGCGCGGAGCCACAACTCTCGCCACCGTCTCGGACAATCTGAACAGTCAGCAAAAATACGACGAGGATCTGAAACCGGTGCTGAAAGCCCTCCATTCCAATCGCAGCATAGACTACAACGACCGCGTGCTGTACGAGAAGTGGACCAAGGACTACGGCTTCACGCTGGACACCATCATCGCCGTTGCCAAGGAGTGCCGCACGGGCGGCATGGGCAGACTGGACGCCAAGCTATCGGAATACTACCGCAAGGGCGCACTCTCCGCCAAGGAGATAGCCGACTACGAGGAGCAGAAAACCAGGCTGTTCGAGTTAGCGCGCTCTGTTACCAAGTCCATAGGCGTATACTACCAGAGTCTGGACGCGGTAGTGGACGAATACATAGTGAACTGGCTCAGACGCGGCTTTGACGAAGAGACCATACTCGCCATAGCCAAGTACTGCTTCAAGAGCGGCATACGCACGCTGGCAGGCGTCCACTCCATCATGGACAAGCTGTACAAAAACGGCGTAGTCGATCTCAACTCGCTGAACGGGTATCTGAGTTCCGTCGCCGCTACCGACTCCGTCATACAGGGGATATTGTCCCGCTGCGGACTGGACAGACACACCACTGCCAACGACAGACTGCTCTTCCGCACCTGGACGGAGGACTGGAATATGCCCATAGACCTCGTAGAGTATGTGGCGGACCTGTCCGCCGGCACCGCCTCTCCGATGGCGTATGTGAACAGGATCCTGTCCGACTACAAGCGTAACGGCGTACGCAGCGTGGCTCAGGCTGCCGAGTACAAACAAGCCGCCACCGTCACCGCCGCGACCATAGGCGGCAGGGAGATAGAACGCAGACACTACACCGATGAAGAGATAAGCGCGTTGTTTACCGTGCTGGACGAAACGGAGGAATGATGAACAAGCAACAGATACTGCAAGCGGCTCAACGCGTCATCGACGAACGCCGCTATCATGCCGAAGAAAAAGTAATGCACACGCTGAACGTACTGCGCCGCGATCCCGAATGGGCAAGCACTGAGCAGCAACTGCGCGCTCTGCAGGTAGACATAGCCATGCACGGTTGCAGCGACTCGCTGCGCGAGCAGGAGAGTGCGCTGCACGCACGTCTGGACGAGTTGACCGAGCGTGCAGGTATATCCCCGGACGAACTGACGCCCCACTACTGCTGTGACAAGTGCAACGACACCGGCTACGTCGACGGCGCACACTGCACATGTCTCCAACAGGAGATCCGCGCCATCATCATAGCCGACAGCGACCTGCCGGACAAGACATATACCTTCGAAAACAGCACCGAGACGGACCGACACAACAAGACCGTCTACCGCTACGCTCGCGAACTGTGCCACGACGGCAAGCGCAACCTGCTGCTGGTAGGCAATGTAGGCACCGGCAAGACATATCTGCTCACCGCCTGCGCCAGCCTGTGCGCGCAACTGGACAAAAGCGTGCTGTATATAACGGCGTATTCGCTGAACAATGCCTTTCTGAATGCACATCTCGCCGGCAGCGAGAGCAAAGACGCACTGCTGGACAGCCTGACGGACGTGGACATACTGCTCATAGACGATCTGGGTACGGAGAAAAAGTATCGAAACATATCTGCCGAATACCTCTTCGTATTGCTCAACGAGCGCATGACTCACGGCAGACAGACCTTCATATCCACCAACTTTTCCCTGCAAGACCTGCGCAGTGCCTACGACGAGCGTATATTTTCCCGTCTCGCCGACCAACGCTCCACTCTCGTGGCGCAGCTGGTAGGCAAAGACAAACGCCTCTCGCACTGAGACCGCCCATATCTCCGCACCCCTCGGCAACCGCTCTGCGGGTGCTTTTCATAAAACAAAGGACCGCCGTGCAACACGACAGTCCTTATATTTTTCTGTGATCGCCTAAGCCAGTGCGGCGACTAAAACGATTATATAGACAAACACGGTTATAAAAGATATTGCCACTGAAGCAATGGAAATTATCAATCCCGCCAGAGCCAATCCCGAGCCGCCTTCGCCCGTCTCGCGAATTTGCTTACGTGCAATAATAGAACATATCAAACCCGCAATGGATACAAAAAAGGAAAGGATAAAGCCCACGATCGCAAGAGTGTTTGTCTTATTCGGATTTCCTTGTGTCGCCGGACTATTGTTTGTTCCCGTCGGACAACCGCATTTCGGACAAGCAGACGCGTGCTCATAGATTTCGTTTCCGCAATTTTTACAATACATAAATTTTTCCTCCGTTTTTTATTACATATCGGCAACCGCTCTGTCGCACGATATAAAAATTCAATAAGTCGCTATTGCCATTTACCTTTTGATCATTGCTTGAGAAGTTCTCAATTGAAATGTACCCGAGTATAAAACTCGTTACTCATAGTTATACTCCTTTCCGCTTTTGTTTATAAATATTATACTACCCAAATTGGGTAGTGTCAACCCATTTTGGGTAGGAAATGATACAGTTTATCTATGAGTTTTAATGAAAGATTGAAAGAAATACGAAAATCTTGCTCTATGACGCAAAAAGACGTGTATACACAGCTGAAGGTATCGCCCAATTGCTACGCATCCTGGGAGCAGGGAAGAACGCAACCGGACATAGACAATATCATTCGCCTGTGCAGGATATTCGGCGTTTCGTCCGACTATCTGCTGGGCTTGGAGGACTGACCGCGCTCCGGTGCATGCGCGTCCTCTTTTTTGTTTGCAAATGTGTACAAAAAAGCGGGAACCCCGAGTGGGATCTCCGCTATATTTGGAGCTACTAACCGGATTTGAACCGGTGACCCCGTCCTTACCAAGGACGTGCTCTACCTGCTGAGCCCTCAACCGAGCGATCAGCGAACGTCGGCTCAGCGGATACGAAGAATTCGACAATATGCGAAAAAAAGAACTATCGCACACGCGATAGCTCTTTTTTGGAGCTACTAACCGGATTTGAACCGGTGACCCCGTCCTTACCAAGGACGTGCTCTACCTGCTGAGCCCTCAACCGAGCGATCAGCGAACGTCGGCTCAGCGGATACGAAGAATTCGACAATATGCGAAAAAAAGAACTATCGCACACGCGATAGCTCTTTTTTGGAGCTACTAACCGGATTTGAACCGGTGACCCCGTCCTTACCAAGGACGTGCTCTACCTGCTGAGCCCTCAACC
>CANQGO010000013.1 GCA_947623225.1 uncultured Clostridia bacterium
GTAGCCAATCTCTTACTGAAACCAGATGCTTTATCAAAGTCCGACCGCTCTTCAAGTAGACCACGCGGACCGTGCACTACCTCATATAGAGATTGGATGCTTTCAACTCAGTCCGACAGCTTTTCAGTGGGGCGCGAGGACCTCACGAAGAAAAACAATAGCCGGTTCCGAAGTGACTTGTCACGAGTGGTTTGGCTCCGTTTTTCTCGTGAGAGTCCAAGCGGCCTTGCGGTTCCACGGGGTTCATCCCCGTGGGTTTGACATAGGTTTTGGGGCATATGTCCGCGTCGCACTCTTTTTCTCGTGAGAGTCCAAGCGGCCTTGCGGTTCCTAGGGGCTTGCTCCCCGTGGGTTTGACATAGGTTTTGGGGCATATGTCCGCGTCGCACTCTTTTTCTCGTGAGAGTCCAAGCGGCCTCGCCGCTTACTTGAATTTTTATTCGCACTTTGGTATAATAGGAAAAACAAGCGAAGCGAGGAAGCGAGAGCATGAAAAAGGGAACGGGAGCGACAAGAGCGGACGTTTTGGAATACGCGGCAAATCAATACGGCACTCAGCCGGAATACCTCTGGGCGGACGTGCCCAACTACGCGGTACTGCGTAGGACGGACACTCGCAAGTGGTACGGCATTATCATGGACGTGCCCCGCTTCCGTCTGGGACTACCGGGTGACGGCGTGACGGACATATTGGATATCAAGTGCGACGCCTTCGCTCGAGAAGTGCTGCTGGATCAGCCAGGTTTCGTACCATGCTACCACCTGAATAAGGTCCACTGGATAGGCGTCCTGCTGGACGGAACGGCGGACAAAGACCTCGTATACCAACTCATCGACGACAGTTATGCCTCCGTCGCACCCAAGTCTCGCCGCAAACGCACCGACTGACAGCCTCGCCGCTCTGCTCGCAAAATTTTCGCAAATATCGCCATTTTGCTCGATTTTTGGCAAAATATCCCCTTGTTTTGAATATATATGTCTGACATAGTACTATACTAAAAAGCCAATTTCCTCATACTCACATAGTTTCACACGCCGTCGCAGACCCGCAACTCGGCACAAATCGGCGTTTCCACCACTCCGCGCCTCGTTGCCACTGTCCTACTCTCGCCATATCGCCCAGCCGTCAACTCGCCAATATATTATTCCCCTCCACATGCCTGTAGTCTCGGTACTGCCATCGCACATTTTTTTCACCGCGCTACACCCGCTCCGCCACCGTCCCGACACAGCACCGCTCGACGGGACGATCTTCCCCACATAGACATTATTGTCTTGCACGCTCGTCGTCTCGATATTGAGTCATCTCCCTACAGTACCACTACTCTATATACCTTGTCTCGGCACCTTTCACATTTTTTCACGTTGTGACTACATTTCCGCCGTCCCACACCCGTTCCTACACGGTCCCTGCAAGCCACCTGCGGCAGCATGACCTTCCGCACTATCTATCTCCGCCGCGCCTGCACTTCCGCTACCGTCTAGACACTCCATTTTGATTACGTACCCGCCACCGCATTTTTCACCCCGCGCTCGTTACCTATTCCTTATAATAAAAGATTTCGTAGCAAGCAAAAAGCCCGTTTACATTTCGTAAACGGACTTTTGTATCGGTTTTGATATTACTCCACGCTGAGCACGTAGTAGTACAGCGGCTGACCGCCGTAGTGAAGGATGAACTCGACTTCCGGGTGCTTGGCTTGGAGTTTTTCGGCGAAGGCTTCCGCCTTCTCTTCCGCGACGTCCTGACCGTAGTAGAGCGTCACCACTTCCTTGTCCTCGTTCAGCATGCCTTCGATGAGTTTGGTGGTGACAGCCTCGAGATCCTTACCGCTGGTGACTATGCTGCCCTTGTCCAGACCTATGATATCGCCCTTCTTGATGGTGAACTTGTCTATGACGGTGTCGCGCACGGCGTAGGTGACCTGACCTGCGTCTATGCCCACGAAGGCGGTAGTCATATTCTCAAGGTTTTCGGAAAGGCTGGCGTCGGGACTGAAATTGAGCACGGCGGCAAGTCCTTGCGGAATGTCCTTGGTCTGGAGCACGAAGATATTGCGGTTTTGCACCAGCGTCCTCGACTGCTCGGCGGAGAGGATTATATTTTTGTTGTTGGGAAGGATGATGATATTTTCCGCGTTGATCTTGCGTGCAGCGGAGGCTATATCCTCGGCGGACGGGTTCATGGTCTGACCGCCCTCGATGACCTGATCGACGAGCAGGTCCTTGAATATGGCGGCAAATCCGTCGCCGGAGCAGACTGCGAGCAGACCTATGGGCTTGCGCTCCGCCTCATAGCGTGCTCTCAGTTGCCTGTTTTGCTCCATCATATTTTCTATCTTGACCTTGTCCAACTCGCCCAGAGTCAGTGCCTTGGTGAGGGCCTTGCCGGGGTTGTTGGTATGTACGTGCACCTTGACCAGGCTCAGATCGCCTATGCAGATGACGGAGTTGCCTATCTCGTTGAGATACTCTCTCAACTTGTCTATATCCGTGACTGTGGTACGCTTTTTTATATTGGTGATGAAGAACTCCGTGCAGTAGCCAAAGTCCAACTCGCCCAGCGACTCATAGTCCACGACCAACTCGCTGTCGTCGGGGAAGGCGGAGTCTATGCTGACGGGCTTGTTGTTGCTCTCGGGCGCGGCATACTCCTCCGCACCGGTGATCTCCTGGTCGAGGTAGCCCATGATGAGCCCCTTGAAGAGGGTGATCAGTCCGAATCCGCCGCTGTCCACCACGCCGGCGCGCTTGAGCACGTCCAGCATGTCGGGAGTCTTGGCGAGCGTCTCTTCGCCCTTTTCCAATACGGCGTTCATCAGCTTTTGAATGTCGCTGTTGCGCTTGGCTGTATCTATGGCTTCCTCCGCCATAGCGCGCACCACGGTGAGGATGGTGCCTTCTTTGGGCTTGGATACGGCTCTGTACGCCAACTCCGCGCCCTCACGCAGACCCTTGGCGAAGGTACGGGCGTCGCACTCGTCGTTCTGCGCGATTATATTGCTGAATCCCTTGAGTATCTGGGACAGAATGACGCCGGAGTTGCCACGCGCGCCGCGCAGCGCGCCCTTGCTCAGCTTCTCGGCAAGTTCCGCCATGGAGGTGCTGTTGATAGCGTTGATCTCCTTGACGGCGGACATCATGGTGAGGGACATATTCGTTCCCGTGTCTCCGTCGGGGACGGGGAATACGTTGAGTGCGTCTACTTGTGCTTTGTTTACTTCCAGCATCTTGCCGCCCGCGATGAACATACGCTTCATCACGGATGCGGTGATATGAGTTTTTATGGTATGAGCAGCAGCCATGTGTTCTCCTCTCGAATTCGTAAAATGATATTGATCACAGCTTGACGCCTACGACATGCACGTCGATGGAGTCGACTATCATGCCGGTGAAGCGTTCCAGACCGTACTTGACCGTGTTCTTGAGGCTGGACGATACAGCCGATACCGGCAGACCGTACTTGATCTTCACATACAGATCGACGAAGATGCGGTCGCCCTTGGTGGACACTCGCACTCCGCGGCTCTTGCCGTTACGCTTGAACAGGTCGGTAAAGGAATCGGAGAATCCAAAAGGCACGATCTCCACCACACCGTAGCACTCTGTAGCCAGGTGCCCGGCGAGTGACGCTATGACGTCGTCGGATACGGTTATAAGCCCGTACGAATTTCTTGTGCGCAATGCCATCGGACATTCCTCCAATATATAAGTAATATTATTTTACTACATTATTCGATATTTCACAAGTGTTTCACGACTAATTTTGTCGCAAAGAGTCATTTTGACGGGGTCGGCAAGGGCGAATATACGGAAATTTGAAAAAAGTGCTCAATATGCTTGCCAAATATAAATAAATTTGATATTATATTTAAGCGTGAAATAACCACATGTAATCTGACCTACGGAGGTGTCATATATGTCTAAGGTATGCGCTATATGCGGAAAAGGCAAAATGTCCGGCAATAAGGTTTCCCACTCCAACAGAAGGACGCCCAAAACGTACAGTGCCAATTTGCAAAAGGTAAAGGTGGAGATAGACGGTAAGGAGTCCACCGAGTACGTTTGCACCCGCTGCATCAGAACAGCCAACAAGGAACAACACTAACTCACTCATTCGGCCTCACTCAGTGAGGCTATTATTTTACATAGAGGCAATTGTATGCTGCAACTGTTGTGCGCCGCGATAGGCAAGGTATGGGCACTACCCGGCGAGAACGAATTCATAATTTGGTTCCAGAGCCTGTCCGGCGAGGGCACCTTTCTGTACTACCTGATGAACTTCATATCCATGCTGGGCGAGGAGACGGTGCTCGTGGGCATCGTCGGCTTGGTATACTGGGGTCTGGACAAGCGGCGCGGCGAGCAGATCGGCTTCGGCATGATCTCGGCGACCGTACTGTGTCCGCTTATAAAAAACGTCGTCTGCCGTACCCGTCCCTTCGACTCGGTACCCGAGATACACAACTTCCGCGACGTGGACGGCTACTCGTTCCCCTCGGGACACTCCGCAAACGCCGCCGCTACCTACTTCGGCTCCGCACTGGTGTACCGCGACAAGCACCGCAAGTGGCTCATAGCCACCGCGGTCATCCTGCCCATATTGGTCGCCCTGTCCCGTACATACCTCGGCGCGCACTACCCGACGGACGTCATATGCGGTCTGGGCGTGGGCTGCCTGACGGTGATAGTCACTTGTCTGCTGTTCGAGCGGGTCCGTTGCATATATTGGGTGTACGGCGGCATGCTGGCGATAGGCTTTGCCGGCTTCTTCTACTGCACTACCTCCGACTTCTTCACGGCGTACGGACTGCTGGCAGGCTTCGTTGCCGGTACCCTCTTTGAGAAAAAGGTCACCCGCTTTGCCAATACCCGGGTATGGTGGCGTATAGTCCTGCGCGTGGCTGTAGGCGGCGGCTTGTTCGTGGGTCTGAACGAAGTTATCAAACTGATCGTCGGCGCGATATATCCCGACTACGGACAAAACGTATGGTTCGAGCGCGTATTCCGCACCCTTCGCTACGCCGTAGTGACCTTCACGGCTATAGGCGCGTACCCCCTGCTCTTTGCCCAAACGGACAAACTTTGGCGCAAATGGGGGTGGATAAAAGCACCCGCGGATGAAAAGGACGAGAACGAGCAAACAGAGCCGAGCGAGACTCAGGAGGCAGACGCATGATGAAAGAAACCAAAACGGTACCCGCACTGCTGGCGGACGACGTACCGAACGCCAAGAAAAAAGTAATTATTTTGATAGCCGCAGAGGCAGTCGTAGCCATAGCCGTATTGATCTTTTGCTTCTTCGCCGCACGGCTGGACTGGAATATTTTCGTCCGGCTCGGCGCGGTGCTCGTATGGGTGGTCAATGACATTCTCGCCTGGCAGCTGTGGAAATGCTGGGCTTTCCGCCTGACGGTGACGGAGAAGGAAGTGACCCTGCGACTGTTTTGCAAAAAGCGGACGCTGCCCCTTAGTGAGATCGTCTCCTACGAGACCGCTTCTTCGCAAGGCAACTATACCGCCTTCGTACTGCACTCCGCCAACGGCACGACCCTGCGCGTCGAGACGCAATATCCCGACCGCCTGACCGCCCTCCTCCCCTCCCAACACCCCGAGCAGTCGGAACAGGCGGAGTAGGCAGAGTAAAAAAAGCAATATACAAAAAGTCGGCAATGCGGGTGCATCGTCGACGGGACAAGTCCTTGGAGCAAGGGCTTGTTTTTTTGTATACGTATGTGATTTTTCGGGACGTCACTTCCTGCCCGACACCGCCTTGCCCAGACACAAGCGCAGTATTTTGCCCAGAAATGCGGGCAATTTGAAACAGAATATCTTTGCCTTCATACCATATACCTCTTTGTGTACAGTATATGCGCGAGTATCGGCAAATGTTACAATATATTCTATTTGCCGCTGCGCAGTCGGGCGATGATGGCTGCGCGATCGGACTCCTTCATGATGGCAGTGCCTGCCACGATGACGTCCGCGCCTGCAGCGATGAGGCTCGGGGCGTTGTCCGCGTTGATACCGCCGTCCACCTCGATGAGGGTATCGGGGAAGAGTTGTCTCGCGCGGCGTACTCTGTCCACGCTCTCGGGAAGGAATTGCTGACCGCCGAAGCCCGGCTCCACGGACATGATGAGCACCATGTCAAAGAGTCCCCTGTACGGTGTGAGCGAGCCTACGGGTGTGGAAGGACGGATAGATATGCCCGCCTTTTTGCCGCAGGCGTGTATGGCTCGCAACGTCTCGGACACCTTCTGCGTGGCTTCCAGGTGTATGGTGATGATATCCGCGCCCGCCTCGGCGAACTGTTGTACGTACCGCTCGGGTCGGTCTATCATCAGGTGCACGTCCAGCGGCAGGTGGGTTACATTGCGGATACTCTCCACCACCGGCATACCGAAGGAGATATTGGGCACGAATACACCGTCCATCACGTCGCAATGTATCCAGTCGGCACCGCCTCTCTCCAGAGTCAGGCACTCCGCGCCCAGTCTGGCAAAGTCGGCAGACAGCACGGAAGGGCTTATATAGGTCATATTTCACCTCGCTATTCAGTATTGATTTTTTTCCAGTTCTACCAGTTCGCGGAATTCTTCCACGTACCGCTCGTATCTTCCCTTGTCCAGTTCGCCCCGCTGCACAGCCGCCTTCACGGCACATTCCGGCTCCGCCGTATGCGTGCAGGAAGAGAATCGACAGCCCGCGCCCACCGTCACAAAATCGTCCAGATACAGGCGCAGTTCGTCGGAGCGAATGTTCTGCAACTCGCACAACGAGAAGCCGCAGGTGTCCACGACAAAGCCGTCGCCTACTCGGTGCATGGAGCTGTGCCTCGTGGTATGCGTACCTCTGCCCGATTTGGCGGAGATACCGCCCGTCTTGTCCTGCAAGTCGGGGAGCAACGCATTGAGCAGCGACGTCTTGCCCACTGCCGACTGCCCGGCAAAGCACGCCGTCCTGCCGCCCTCGAGGTAGCGAGTGAGTTTCTGCGCGCTGTCGTCCAACGCCGAAACGCACACTATATCC
Source organism: uncultured Clostridia bacterium (assembly GCA_947623225.1). Taxonomy (GTDB): domain Bacteria; phylum Bacillota; class Clostridia; order Christensenellales; family CAG-314; genus Fimimonas. Next base: position 7,033 of record CANQGO010000013.1, read on the forward strand.
GCCACCTTGGCGTAGTTCGCCTGCGCCTCCGTCACAGTCGCAGAGGACAGGTCGGTCTTGTTGACCACCACCACCGGTTCTATATGCTCGCGGAAGCAATTGATGAGCACTTTATCGCATAGATATAAGTCGGGTTGCGGCTCGCAAGCCAATACGACGAAGCACACGTCCACATTGGCTATCTCCGGACGCGCGAGTTTGTTGCGACGGGGAAGCACGTTTTCGATGACTCCCTTGCCGTGGCTGAGCGGACTGTACGTCACCCTGTCCCCTACCGTCACGTCCATATCGTGAAAGCGTATCTTCTTGGGCGCGAAGCACACCGTCTTGTTCTCTCCCGTCAGCACGGTGAATACGCCGCCGACGGATCTGACTACGACGCCTTCTCTAATCATGGTGCTCCTCGAGGTATCTGCGGCGCAGCTGACCGCACGCGCCCTCTATATCCCGACCCATGGTACGTCTGCGCGTGGCGGATACGCCCAACTTGGTCAGATAGCCCAGAAAACGTTTCAGATTGCTCTCGCTCGTGCCCTTCAGCCCCGTCTCGCGCACGGGATTGAGGGAGATGACATTCACATGCACGGGCATACCGTGCAGCAGCAGAGCCAACTTCATGGCGTGGGCGTAGCTGTCGTTTTGTCCGTCTATGAGGGTATATTCTATATATATACGTCTGCCCGTCTTGTCGAAAAAGTACTTGCACGCGGACACCGCCTCCTCTACCGGGTAGGCATTGGTCACGGGCATGATGAGTGCGCGCTCGTCGTTGAACGGATCGTGCAGGCTGAGCGTGAGATTGACGGGCAAGCCCATATCCGCCAGTCGTATCATATTGGGCACTATGCCGCAGGTGGACAGGGATATATTGCGCAAGGATATGCCTATGCCCTGCGGATCGGATACCAATTGCAAGAACTTCACCACTTGGTCGAAGTTGTCCAGCGGCTCCCCGCTGCCCATCAGCACCACGTTGGTAACGTAGCGCGGCTCCGTCTCCAGCGCGTTGACGGCGAGCACCTCCGACAGTATCTCCCCTGCCGACAGGTTGCGCACCAGACCGCCCAGCGTACTTGCGCAGAATTTGCAGCCCATGCGGCAGCCCACCTGCGTGGATATGCACAGCGTATTGCCGTACTTGTAACGCATCAGCACGCCCTCTACCACATTGCCGTCGGTGAGGCGAAAGAGAAACTTGCGCGTACCGTCCACAGCCGACTCGAGCGTCTCGACGATCTGCACCGCCGCGGCTATGCACTTGTCCGCCAACGCGGCGCGCAGCGCAAGGGATATATTGCTCATATCGTCGAAGCCGACATTTTTCTGCAGCCAACTATAGACCTGCCCGGCGACAAATGGTCTGACGCCAAACTCGGTCGTGAGGTATTCGGACAATTCCGTCATAGACATATCTTGGAGAATTATCATCGGATGCGTCTCAATACAGCCACAAAAAAGCCTTGCATGCCGTCCTTGTACGGCAAGAATTGGTAGCAGCCCTTTCCGTCTGCCTGCGGCACTTCCCGGAGCGGAAGTTCGCCGTAGGTGTACTCGGGGTGTTGTTTCAAAAATTTGCGGACGTTCTGCCCGTTCTCGTTGTCAAATACGGTACAGGTGGAATACACCAACGCGCCGCCCGGCTTGACGAAGCGAGCGCAGTTGTCCAGTATGGCATATTGCTTCTTCATCAACTCGGATATGTCCTTGTTCTCGCGGAACAGTTTGATATCCGGTCTGCTGTCCACCACGCCGTAGCCACTGCAGGGCACGTCGCACAGCACCGTATCGAACTTCTCCTGCCACTGCTCGCACGGCTCGGTCATATCCCGACATAGCGTCCGTACGTCTACGTGCATGCGCTCGGCATAACTGTCGATGAGCGCAACGCGGTGAGGATGGATATCGCAAGCAGTAACGGACGTGTCGGGAAGGAGTTGCTTGACGTACACCGACTTGCCGCCCGGAGCGGCACAGCAGTCCAGAAAACTGCCTCTCTCACCCGTCAGTCGGGCGCACACCCGCGCTATCGCCATGGATGAGAGGCTCTGCACGGTGCAACTGTCGTCCTGCGGCAGCGCACCCTTGATATAGAAGGCTCCGTCCAGCGGCGCAGCCTCCGCCTCGACTCCGTAGCGCGCGGATATATCCTGTGCCGTACACTTCTCCACGAAGCGTGCCGTCGTGCGCGTATCCGAGCGGAAGGACACTATCTGTTCCGCCACGTCCATGCCGTAGTCCTTGACCAACTTGCGCACAGCCCACTCGGGATAGGAATACACAACGGACAGCCGCGCTATCGGTTCCGTAGGATAATTGTCGAAGTCCGCTATATGTCGGGATATATTCTTCAACGTGGCATTGACAAAGCCCACCGTGCGTATATCCCCCGACAATTTGGACAGTTCCGCAATGTCGTTGACCACGGTATATACCGGCAGGGACAGCGAGTCCAGACAGTATATACCCATTTTGAGAAAGAGCAACACGTCATCCTTGGGCATCTTGTGCACATATGCGGACAGGATATGCTCCAGTCGTATATCGTTGTCCGGCACTCCGTACACTATCTTGGTGATGAGCGCGCGATCCGACTTCTTACAGTCGGACAGTTCCCTGTTCAGCGCGATGGCGGAAAAGGCCCTGTTGGCGTATATGTCATGCAGTACGCGGTAACTTTTGAGAAAAGCGTTGTTCATCACTCACCGAATACTTCGCCCACGCTGCAGCGGTGCCCGTTGAGATAGCTGGCTATGTCCATACGCCTGGAGTTCTCCGCCTGCAGCTCCGTCACGTCCACCGCGCCGTCTGCGCACATTACGGACAACGTCTTGCGCGTGCACGCCACCACTTGACCGCATTTGCCCTCGTATGTCCCCTCGGAGGGACGAAGCGCATATATCTTCAGGCGTTTGCCGCCGTATGTCGTCCAGGCTACGGGGCTGGGGTTGAGCGCGCGCACCAGATCGATGACCGCTTTGCGCGGCTGAGTCCAGTCTATCCGCTCCTGCTCGGCGGTTATCTTGCTGCAAAATGTCGCCTTGTCCTCATCCTGAGGCGTGTATACCGCGCGACCCTGCTCTATGAGCGACAACGCTTCCGTGACGGCTTCCGCGCCCAGCACAGCCATGCGATCGAACAATTCGCCGCAGGTCTCATACGGCAGTATGTCCAGCGGCTTTTGCAAAATGATCTCCCCTGCGTCCACCTTGCGCACGGTATTAAGTATGGTGATACCCGTCCGCTTCAGTCCGGACAGCACCGCATATTGTATGGGTGCCGCCCCGCGCAACTCGGGCAGCAGCGAGCCGTGTATATTGATAATGCCGTGCGGGGCGATATCTATGATCTCCTGCGACAGTATCTGACCGTACGCCGCCGTCACCATTATGTCCGGTTCGAGCGCGCGCAGCACTTCCGCACCGTCACGGGATATCTTCTCGAATTGGTACAGCGGCAGATCGTGCTCCAAGGCATACTTTTTGACAGCGCAATACTCTACCCTGCCGCGCGAGCCTACCTTGTCCGGCTGACACACGCAGCCCACCACTTGGTGCGAGCGGGATATGCTCTCCAATGCCGGCACACCGAAGTCCGGCGTACCCAAAAATACCACTCTCATCATGCTCTGCCCTCGCTATCAGTCTCTGTCTATTATCTTCTTGATCATCTTGTCCGCAAAGAGTATCCCGTCCAGGTGGTCCATCTCGTGCAGAAATACTCTGGCGAAGTAGCCCTCGGCATGCTGCTCGTGGGGCACGCCATTTCTGTCGTAGTAGCGTATGTCTATCTCCTGCGGCCGCTCTACCAGCCCGCGAAATCCGGGCACGGACAGACAGCCTTCGTTGTCCACGCACTTGCCGGATGAGCGTAGCAGTACGGGGTTGACCAATTCATATAGTTTGTCGTCGTACTCCACGATACATACCCGCTTGAGTATGCCCACCTGCGGCGCAGCCAGACCCAGTCCGCCCACGGCGTGCAGCGTCTCCGTCATATCGTCTATCAATTGGTACAGTTTCCCGTCGAATACCTCGACCGGCTTGCTTGTCTTTCTGAGAATGGGATCTCCCATCTTGATAATGTTTCTCTTTGCCATATTTCACCTGCTCAGGATAAGTTCTGCGGATCGCGCTCGACGAATATCTGTACGCCGCTACGCCTTTTGCTGTCGCATACGGCGTATATGTCCGGAAGTATCTCCGACAGCCTTTCCACAGCCAATTTCATAAGTATCTGAAAGCGGAACTTCTTCTCCGCCCGCTTGAGCGGACAGCGCATCTTGTCCAGATAGTAAAACGCGTCCGGGTGCTTCAGTTTCAACTCCGCCAACTCCGCGTACTGCTCCGTCAGCTGATCTATGCACTCCGACTCCTTTTCCCCCGAGTACAGTATCCGTACTATCTCGGAAAAGGGCGGGAAGTGCGACGGCTTGCGTATATTGATCTCCGAACGATAAAAGCCCTTGTAGTCCTGCCGCGCCGCCAACTGCAGACAGTCGTGCGTTGGCGTGTAGGTCTGCAATACCACCGTGCCGACGTCCTTGTCCCTGCCGCTGCGCCCTGCCACCTGCGTGATGAGCTGGAAGGTGCGCTCCGTGGCCAGGTAGTCCTGCCTGTACAGGCTCTGGTCGCCGTCCAGTATGCCCACAAGCGTCACTTTGGGAAAGTCGTGACCCTTGGCTATCATCTGCGTGCCTACCAGTATCTGCGCCTCGCCGCGACGAAATGCTTCCAGTATCTTGCCGTGGCTCTCCTTGGTCTGCGTGGTGTCTGCGTCCATACGCAGCACCTTGACGCCGGGGTACATATGCTCCAGCATCTCCACCACCTGCTGCGTGCCCGTCTTGCCCTGTCGGAATGCCGCCGAACCGCACTGCGGACACTTGTCCAATACGTAGTATTGCTTTCCGCAATAGTGACACTTGAGCCTGTTGTCCTCGCGGTGCACGGTCAGCGTGATATCGCAGTCCTCGCACTTGGCAACGTAGCCGCACTTGGTGCACATCATAAAAGAGGAGTACCCTCTGCGGTTGAGAAACAGCATGGCTTGATTGCCCGCTTCCAACGTCTCGGTGAGCCGCTGTCTCAGCACGGAGCTGAATATCCCTCTGTTGCCCCGACGCGTCTCCATAGCCATGTCCACTATCTCCACCTTGGGCAGAGGGTGCTTGTTGATACGCTCGGGCATTTCTATAAGGCGCAACGCGCCCGTTTTGGCTTTGTAATAACTCTGCACGCTGGGCGTGGCACTGCCAAGTAGTAGCAACGCGCCGTTTTGCTCGGCGCGATATGTCGCCACGTCTATGGTGCTGTAACGCGGGTTGAAGTCGGATATGTAACTGCCGTCATGCTCCTCGTCGATGATGATGGCTCCGATATTTTTCAACGGGGCGAATACCGCGCTTCGCGCGCCTACGGCTATCTGCGCCTCGCCGTTTTTGAGTCGCATCCACTCGTCGAAGCGTTCGCCGCTCGACAGTCCGCTGTGCAGCAATGCCACCGTGTCGCCGAAACGCTCCCTCAGCTGGCGCAGCATGTTGGGCGTGAGGGATATCTCCGGTACCAACATGATACAGGTACGCCCCTCCGCCACTATCTTTTCTATCACCGTCAGGTACACTTCCGTCTTGCCGCTGCCCGTGACGCCGTGCAGAAGGTATCTGCCCGTTCTGTCCGACAGTACGGTATCTACCGCGTTTTGCTGGGCAGGCAGCAGCGTCCGCTTCTCGCTCTTGCCTACGCTGAGATCCTTGTAGGGCGTGCGGCGAATGACTATATCCTCCGTGCGCACCAAGCCCTTGTCCTTGAGCGCGCGCAGGGCAGAGTTGCCGAACTCGGCATTGATCTTCTCGGCGAGCGTGGCTCCGTTCAGATACAGATAGGCGACAAGATCCCTCTGCATGGTGGCATTGGGCTTGAGCCGCTCCAGTATCTTGTCCAGGCTGTCGTCCGTGGCGAGGGATACCTGCTGCTTGGATAGCAAATGGACTCTGTTGCCCCGCATCTCGGCAGGGATGAACAGTCTCAATACGTCCGCCCAACGCAGATGATACTCCCTGCGCATATACGCGCCCAACTCCAGCAGGTCGGCGGATATGGCGGGAAAGTCCTCGCATGCGCAGACTATCTCCTTCAGTTTGCTTTCGTCGCAGTCGGAAGTTTCCTTCTCTCCTATTATATACCCCTCCGTACGCCGTTTGCCGAAGTTGACCAAAACGCGAGTGCCAACAGTGTAGCCCTCGCCTTTATAATCGAATATTCGGTCCACTTCGCTCGCGGACAGATCCACTATCACGGAGTATATCATCTGCCTATAGCCTTGTCCAGAATAAGGTCCGCCACGTCCCTCTTGCTCATCTCGGGATACTCCCTCTCGGACTCGGCGGTCAGGAGCGTCACGGTATCGGTATCGCTGCCGAATACGTCGTGATGCTTCACGTCGTTCATCACTGCAAGATCGGCGTGCTTGCGCACCAACTTCTCGCGCGCGTGCGCCACGCCATCCTCCGTCTCTGCCGCGAATATGCACAGATAGCCCTTCTTGATCTCGCCTACGCGTCGGGCTATGTCGGGATTTTTGACAAAGTGCACGGTGAGCGTGTCCGACTTGATCTTGCTGTCGGATACCTGCTCGGGGCGGTAGTCGCAGGGCGCGCCTGCCAGGATATATATGTCGTGCTCCGCCACCCGAGACACCGTTTCCTCGTACATTTGCGCCGTCGTGTCCACGTCTATAACGGTGGCGCGGCTGTCTATGGGCGCGGTATGCCTACCGGCTATGACCGTCACCTGCGCTCCGCGTGCCAAGGCGGCGTCGACTATCGCGCTGCCCATCTTGCCGCTGGAGAAGTTGGTTATATACCGCACGTCGTCCAGCCGCTCACACGTCGCTCCGCAGGTCACCAATACGCGCTTTCCCTCGAGGTCGCGCCCGGCGCACAATAGCCTTTGGCAATAGTCCGCTATGGTCTCCGGCTCCGCCATGCGTCCTTCGCCCACGTCGCCGCAGGCAAGGTCTCCGCTCTCCGCGCGCACCACGTGTACGCCGCGTTCTATGAGGGTGCGGAGATTGGCGGTGAAGGCAGGGCTGTGGTACATATTGACATTCATCGCAGGACATACCACCACAGGCGCGGTGGTAGCCATCAGCGTCGTGGACAGCATGTCGTCGGCTATACCGTTGGCATACTTGCCTATGATATTGGCTGTAGCGGGAGCGACGAGAAACAGGTCCGCCTTCTTGGCAAGGGATATATGCTCCACTTCCCAATGTCCGCCGCGTGCGAACATATCCGTCACCACGGGACGGTTGGACAGCGTCTCGAATGTCAGCGGCGATACGAACTCGGTAGCGTGCTCCGTCATGATGACGTCCACTTCCGCGCCGAGTTTCTTGAGCAGTCTCACCACTTTGCATACCTTGTATACGGCTATGCCTCCGCTTATGCCTATGACTATATGTTTACCTTGCAGTGCCATTACTTCTTGGCTATCTCCGTGATACCGTCGTCGAACTCGCCCGCAGCGTATGTGATGGGCTTGAAGTTCGCAGGCAATTCCTCACTGTCGTTCAGTTCCTTGGCGCGCTTGGCAACTACACAGCACAGCGTGTACTTGTCGCCCGCCTTTTCTACCAATTCGTCGATAGGGGGTTTCGTGATCATTTCTGGTTTCTCCTTGACTTCAAAATGTCTATGATCTCGGCTACCGCTCTGTCTATGTCGTCGTTCATGATGCAGTAGTCGTACTTGTAGCGTTGAGCCAGTTCTAATTTGCTCCTCGCCATACGTATCTGTATCTTTTCCTCACTCTCCGAGCCGCGCTTCTTCAGCCGCTCGTACAGCACCTCGTCGCTGGGAGCCTCGATGAAGAACAGAATACTGTCCGGGTAGTTCTGCTTGACCTGCAACGCGCCCTTGACGTCTATCTCGAGAATGACGTCCTTGCCGAAGTTCAGCATGTCCACGACGAACTTCTTGGGCGTGCCGTAGTAGTTCTCGAAGTGCTGATCGTACTCCAACAGCTCGTTCTTGCGTACCATATCGAGGAATGTGTCCTCGGATACGAAGAAGTAACTGCGGTCTCTGCGCTCGTTGGCACGCGGTGCGCGCGTCGTGACAGAACAGGACAGCACCAGGTCGGGCATGAGCTTCATCAGTTCCGCACAGATCGTTCCCTTTCCGGCTCCGCTCGGTCCGGAAATGATGATGAGGTTACCTTGTCTTTTTTCTTCCATACTTTTATCTCCAATGGATTTTATTCCAAATTTTGTACCTGTTCGCGTATCTTCTCTATCTCGTTTTTCATCTCCAGTGCCACGTTGGTCAACTCGAGATAGGAGGACTTACTGCATATGGTGTTGGCCTCACGGTTGAATTCCTGCACGAGAAAGTCCAACTTGCGTCCCACCGGCTCCTCCGTAGCCAGTATGGCACGCGCATGCGCTATGTGACTGTCCAGTCGGGTGATCTCCTCGTCTATGCAGCACTTGTCCGAGAAGAAACATACCTCGTTGAGCAGGCGCGCTTCGTCCGTCTGCACCTCGCCCAGAGCCTCCGTCACACGTGCGCGCAACTTCTCGCGGTACTGCTCCACGACCTCGGGAGCGTACTCCTTCACCTTGCTCAGCAGGCTCTCCATCCTGTCCATCTTGCCCAGCAGGTCCTCGCGAAGACTATTGCCCTCGCGCTCACGCATGGCGTTCAGCGCAACTACCGCCTCCGCAGTCGCCTCCGCCACTATGCTCCTGAGGAGCTCTTCGTCCTCCGGCTGCTGCTGCAGCGTGATGACGTCGCCGGCGTGCATGAGCGCGTTGATATTGAAGTCGTGATGCAACTCGGGAAAGGCACCGTTCAGTTGATGCGCCGCCTCTACGTAACTGCGCGCAAGTGCCATATCCACCGATACGCGGCGGTCCGTGTCTCCCACCAGCGTGTAGTTCAGAAATACGTCCACGTGCCCGCGCGATACGCCCTCGCTCACCGTGGAGCGTATGACCTCTTCGCAGGCGATGAATGCGCGCGGTATCTTGACGGCTATATCCAGAAAACGGTGATTGACGCTCTTCAACTCGACGGTGATCTCTCTGCCGTCCCGCATTACCGTTGCTTTGCCGTATCCCGTCATACTTTTCATAACGTACAGCCCTCCACTATATCAATACAGTATTTTAGCACAGGTGCGAGATTTTTTCAACCGTTATAAAATAAAATTATAAATAATAATATCTTTTTTCGCGCTCCCGTCCGCGCCTTTTGCCCTACAGGGTGTCGGAGAACATAAAAATCTCCGCAGAGGACGTTCCCTGCGGAGAAAAGTCTCATAGTATCCGGGTTCAGTCGCGGAGCATCTGCTCGAAGGCTTCTTCGTCTGCGATCTCTATGCCCAGCGCGCGGGCTTTGTCCAGTTTGCTGCCTGCGTCCTCGCCCACGATGACGAGGTTGACGCTCTTGCTCACGCTCGAGGCTATCTCCCCGCCCCGTTGCTCTATCAAGGCGGCTGCCTGCGAGCGGGTGTAGCGGGACAGACTGCCCGTCAGCACGACTTTCTTGCCGACGAATGCGCCTTGCGCGGTCCTGACGGTATATCTCGGGTCTATGCCTATCTCCCCGAGCCTGCGGAGTATCTCACGGTTCTGGCTCTCGGAGAAATATTGCACGATGCCCTCCGCGACCACTTCGCCTATGCCTTCTATCGCCTGCAACTGCTCGACGGTGGCTGCGGACAGGGCTTCCACACTGCCGAAGCGTGCCGCCAGGTCCCTGGCCGTGACGGTGCCCACGTTGTCCAAGCCCAGCGCGAAGATGAACTGCGCCAAGGGCACTTGCTTGCTTTTCTCTATCGCCAACACCACGTTGCGCGCCTTCTTGGACTCCTTGTCTCCCTGTACGAAGAGGGGACTCAGGTCCGCCTCCGTGAGAGAGTACAGGTCGGCAACGGAATGTACTCCCAGCCTGTCCACCAGCAGCTCTACCGTCTTGTCCGATAGTCCTTCTATGTCGCAGGCGTGCTTGGAGCAGTAATGCGCTATCCGAGCCACTATCTGCGGACGGCAATGCTCGGCGTTGACGCAGTAGAGATTGGCTCCCGTCTCCTGCAGCGGCGAACCGCACGCGGGGCAATGGGTGGGCTTGGGTATGTCCGTTCCGCCCTCTTCGGCGGCTCCCATCACTTCGGGAATGACGTCGTTGCTACGGCGAAGGAATACCAGCGCGTCCTTCTTCAGACGCTTGCGCAGGATATCTCCGTAGTTGTTCAGCGTGGCTCGGCGTATGGTGGCACCGCACAACTCCACCGCCTCCAACTTGCCTATGGGAGTGAGTTTGCCGGTGCGTCCCACCTGCCACTCCACGTCCGTAAGGGTGGTAGTCACCTGCTCGGCGTCGAACTTGTACGCCACAGCCCACTTGGGGAACTTGTCCGTGTAGCCCAGCCGCTCGCGCAGGGCAAAGTCATTCACCTTGATGACCACGCCGTCTATAAGGAAGTCGTAACTGCTGCGCTGACTGCCTATTTTCTCTATGATCGCCTTGATCTGCTCGAAGGTATACGCCTTCTCGAATACGTAATTGGTACGCATACCGCAACCGCGCAGAAACTCCACCAACTCCGTCTGCGAAGCGACGTCCAGTCCCTCTTCGTAGCCGTTGCTGTAAAATACCACGTCGAGACTGCGCTCGGCGGTGACCTTGGGGTCCAGATTGCGTATGGCACCGGCGGCGGCGTTGCGCGCATTTTTCAAAGTATCGGCAGGGTGAGCGCGGTTGTATCTGTCCAGCACCGACAGGCGCATGATACCCTCGCCCTGCAACTCGCACGCCCCCTTGAAGGGTATGACGAGGGGCACCGAGCGAATGGTCTTGACCTGCTCCGTCACGTCCTCGCCCGTCACGCCGTTGCCGCGGGTGGCGGCTCCGACCAGTACTCCGTCGCGATAGGTCACGTTGATGGTCAAGCCGTCGTACTTCAACTCCACGGTAAATTCCGTCCTGCCCAGCACGCGTTCCACCTTGTCCACCCACTCGCGTAACTCGCCGAAGCTCTGCACCTTGTCCAGGCTGTACAGCCGCTTGAGGTGGGTATGCTGATGAAAACTGCTCAGCGGCTCTCCGCCTACGCGGTGCGTGGGACTGTCCGGCAATACCACGCCCGTCTGCTTTTCCAGCAAGACCAGTTGGTCGTACAGCGCGTCGTACTGCGTGTCCGGCACCGACGGGTCGTCCAGCACATAGTATTCGTACGCCCAACGGTTCAGTTGGGCTACCATCTCCTGCATAGTCATACTTTTTTCCGTCATTTTATCACCTTCATCGGGGCGAATTTAACACTCAGCGACTTCTTGCCCACTTGGTCGAATGCCACGTCGGCAATGCCGTTGTCTATACGCAATATGATACCTCTGCCGAAGGAAGTGTGTTCCACTATCTGTCCGGCGCGGAATACGCTCGCTTCCGCGTCCGATCTGCCCGGATTGGGGGCTGCGACACGCGGTTCGGCGACGTTCAACCTGTCCAGTCTGCCGTCGTCCGCCATCTCACGCTCGGTGAGCGGCTTGCGACGAGGGGCGAGCATATACTGCACCTCTGAGAAGAACTCGCTCGGGCGTGTGTACTTACGCTCGCCGTGCAGAAATCTCGACTTGGCGCAGGTGAGGAACAGCCTGTGCTCGGCTCTCGTCGCCGCCACGTACATGAGGCGACGCTCCTCCTGCTTGCGCTCGTAGTCGCTGCTGCGGATACTGGGGAACAGCCCATCCTCCAGTCCCACGACGAATACCGTCTTGAACTCCAACCCCTTCACGGCGTGTATGGTCGCCACCGACACGTAGTCGCTGTCCGTCATCTCGTCGGCGTCCTGCGCCAGGCTCACCGTCTGCAGGTAGTCGCCCAGCGTGGCGTCGGGATTGGCTTGCTGGAACTCCGCCACCGTCGCCTCGAACTCTTCCACGTTGGCGGCGCGGTCCTCTTCGCCCAATTCTTTCCAGTATTTTTCAAATTCCAATATATCCAGCAGCCTGTGCACGAATACCTGCACGTTCAGCGTGCGGGCGAGTTGCTCCAACTCGGTGATGAGTCGGTAGAAGTCCGTGAGCTTGGCACGCATGCCGGAATTGAACCCTTCGAGATTGCGCTCGTCGGATATGACGTCCGTCAGCGGCAGTCCGTACTCCACCGACAGGGCGCGCAACTTGGCAATGGAAGTGTCGCCTATTCCCCTCTTCTGAGGTACATTCAGCGCGCGCACGAACGCCTCGCTGTCGCAGGGGTTGTACACCAGCCGCATATACGCCAGTATGTCCTTGATCTCCCTGCGCTCGAAGAACTTGTATCCGCCGAATACCTTGTACGGTATGCGGTTTTGCTGCAACTGCATTTCGAAACTGCGCGAGAGCGCGTTGATACGCATGAGTATGGCAAAGTCCCGCAGTCGGTAGTCGGGGTTGGCGGAGAGTATATACTTGATCTGCTCCACCACGTAGTACGCCTCGTCCTGCTCGTTGTAGGCGGTGTACAACTGCACCTTCACGCCGTCGTCGTTCTCCGTCCACAGTACCTTGTCGAAACGCTCCGTGTTCTTGGCTATAAGCCCGTTCGCCACCTGCAGTATACGCTTGGTGGAGCGGTAGTTCTGCTCCAGCATGTATACGTTGCAGTCGGCAAAGTCCTTGCGGAACTTCTGCAGATTGTACGCGTCGGCACCGCGCCAACTGTATATGGACTGGTCGTCGTCGCCCACTACGAAGATATTGCGATACTTGTCCGCCAGCATGCGGAATATCTCGTATTGCACCTTGTTGGTGTCCTGAAACTCGTCTATAAGTATGTAGCGAAAACGCTCGCGGTACTTGTCCAGCGTCTCGGGCGAACCGACGAACAGCTTGTGCGTGTAGTACAGCAGGTCGTCGAAGTCCAACGCATTGTTTTCGTTCATCTTGGCTGCATAGCCGCGTATGATCCCGATAAGAGTATCGTCATCGTCGCAGGCGGATATACGGGCAAGCCTGTCCAACTGCTCGCGCAGGTAGTCGTCCGACCCCGCCAACTCTTCCAGATCTCCGTCCAGCAGCGTCGGAGCGTTGTTTTTGATATCCGAGATACTGTCCGAGAACCCTTCCACCGTCTGCGAGGAGGAGTCGTCCAGTGTCGTCTTGACTATCTGCTTGATGACGTTCTTTTTCTCCCCTTCGTCGTAGATACTGAAGTTGCTGCCGAAGTTCAGCGTCTTGTATTCGTTGCGCAAGACATACGCGCAAAATGAATGCATAGTGGATATGTGCATGTATTGCGCGTCGCATCTGAAGTCGTACAGCCGCCTCTTCATCTCGTTGGCGGCCTTGTTGGTAAAGGTAATGGCAAGTATCTGCGAAGGAAATACTCCGCACTCCTGCACCAGATACAGTATTCTGTTGGTCAGCACGCGCGTCTTGCCGCTACCCGCTCCCGCCAGCACCAGCGTGGGTGCAAGGGGTGCCGTCACCGCCTTGATCTGCGCGTCGTTGAGAGATTGCAAATTCACTTCTTCACTCCGTCCGATATATTCCCCGTCCTGCCTGCGCTCCGCTTGCGCCGCGTCAGCGAAGATGAGGACATGGCGTCTTTGCCCTTGCCGTAGCGTGCTATGTACTTCTTCTGCGCGGCAAAGCCGAACCTGCCCAGGTGCCTGCCTTGCGCGTAGTACTCGCCGTGCATGTAGTCCACCAGGCGGCACTTGGCATAGTCTATGGCACCGTCGCCGTCCACTACGCTCTCGTCCACGTCCACAGCCAATACGTCGGCGAGGAACATGGTATGCGAGCCGAGCGACAACTTGTCGAATACCCTGCACTCGATATTGATGGGGCTTTCCTCTATGAGCGGTACGCTCACCTTCTGCGCCTTGCCCTTATTCAGTTTCATCTCGGCGAACTTGTCGTGGTCCCTTCCGCTGCGCACGCCGCACCAGTCGCACGCGGCGAGCAGGCTCTCCGTGGTGAAGTTGATGACGAACTCGCCCGTTTTGTCCAAGAGGGCGTGACTGTACCTGTCCTCACGCACCGAGATATACACGCGCGGAGGGACGGAGCACACTATGCCCGTCCACGCCACCGTGATGATATTGCTCTGCACCATATCGCCCACCGTCACCATCACCACGGGCAACGGCGCGAGCAGATTCGCGCCCTTTAATGTGATCTTACTCATATATCTTTCCGATATCTCCGTTGTCGCTCGCTTATGCCTTCACTTGGCAAAATGCGCCAACAAGCGTTCTTTTACCTCTATATCCCCCTTTCCGAGGGTATTTTCAGATACTATGTCTGTGATAGTACTCAATAAAACGGCGGGAAACAGATATACCAAGCATACTTTCTCGCCGTAAGTGACTTCTTCCTCCACTGCATGCGGCTCCAACGCCTTGCGCAGGGTCTTGAGATAGGTATAGTCTGCCGTCACCGCCATACGTATGCAATCCGTCATACGCACCCGCGGAGCCTTGCGCAGTACCTCGGCACAACTGCCGCCATAGGCGCGCACGAGACCGCCTGCGCCCAGTTTGATACCGCCGAAGTAGCGCGTGACCACCACGCACACGCAGTCCAGACCGTTTTGGCGGATGGTCTCGTATATAGGCATACCGGCGGTACCCTGCGGCTCGCCGTCGTCGGAAAACTTGGCTTTGTCCCCCACAACGTAGGCATAGCAATTGTGCGTGGCGTCGTAGAACTTCTTTCTGCGCTCCTCCACAAATGCCTGCGCCGCCTCCGCGCTGTCGACATGCACTGCCGCCGCGATGAAGCGAGACCTGTCTATGACCGTCTCGCAGACCGTCGTATCCGATACGGTGACGTACTCTCTCATCAGCGGATGAGCACGCGCAAGTGCACCTTTTTGCCCTTGTGCAGGACGAATTCGCCCTTGTCCAGAGCCTCTTGGGAAAGGCACTGGCTCGGGGAAGTGACTTTGTCGTCGTTCAAGGACACTCCGCCCCCTTCCACAAGGCGGCGGGCTTCGCCGTTGGACTTGCACTGACCGCACTTGACGAGGATATCTATGATATTGCCGGGCTGAGAGATCTCGACGGTGGGCATATTCTCCACGTCGGAGCCGAAGGAGGCGTGCACCTGTCTGAGCACCTCGTCGGCAGTCCCCTTACCGTGCACTATTGCTGTCACCTCGTAGGCGAGGCGTTCCTTGGCGGCGTTCATACGCTCGTCTCTGTATTGGGTCAGGCGCGCTATCTCGTCCAGTTCCACGAATGTGAGCAATTTCAGGCATATTTCCACGCGATCGTCCTCGACGTTGCGCCAATATTGGAAAAAGTCGTACGGTGAGGTCTTGTTCGGATCCAGCCATATCGCGCCCTTTGCCGTCTTGCCCATCTTCTTGCCGTCGGAGGTGGTCAGGAGGGTATACGTGAGCGCGTATGCCTTTTTGCCCTCTTTGCGGCGGATGAGGTCCGCGCCTGCCAGCATATTGCTCCACTGGTCGTCGCCGCCTGTCTGCAGTATGCAGTCGTATTTGCGATTGAGCACCAGAAAGTCATAGCCCTGCATGAGCATGTAGTTGAACTCGAGAAAACTCAGTCCGCGCTCCAGACGCTGCTTGAAGCACTCCGCCGTCAGCATCTGATTGACGGAAAAGCACGTGCCTATATCCCTGAGAAAGTCTATATAGTTCAGGTCCCACAGCCAGTCGGCATTGTTGACGAAGATAGCCTTGTCCACGTCTATGAAGCGGGACATTTGCTTTCTGAAACATTCCACATTGTGCATGATGGTTTCCTTGCTCATCATGCTACGCATGTCCGTGCGCCCCGTCGGGTCTCCCACCATGGCGGTACCGCCGCCTATCAATATGATAGGGGTGTGCCCCGCTCTCTGCATGTGCGCCATCGCCATGAGCGTCACGAAGTGTCCCGCGGTCAGACTGTCCGCCGTCGGGTCGTAGCCGGTGTAGAATACTATTTTTTCCTTGCCCAAGCGTTCGTACAGCTCCTCTTCGAATACCGTCTGCTTGACATATCCGCGCTCTCTGAGTACGTCCAATACGTTTTTCATATCATCTCTCCTGCTTGTGTAGTCTCGGCGAGGTCGTCACGCTGTGTACGAACCTGCCGGTCATCATCTCCCGTATATCCACGGGATAGACTATGTATTTGCCCAGTTCCGATACGGGCACGAGGTGGAACGTCACCGCGTTTTTGTCCCGACAGTGCATGCCCTCCACGTCCGGCAAAGCGTCGCCGTCATAGAGATAGTAGAAGCCGTACTCGTGCACGTGCTTGCCCTGCCAGTTGTAGAAGTTCTCGTCCAGTCCCACGAACTTGCCTTCGCCCAGCATATCCGCTATCTCGCCCAGTTCCTCTTTCAGTTCCCGTTTCAGTGCCGTGTAGCTGTCCTCTCCCAGCCTGATCCTGCCGCCCACGACGCTGAGCAGCGGATACTTCTCCGTGTATCGTCCGTCTCTCGCCAGCAGCAGGGCGTCGCCCTTCTTTATGATCGCGCCGACGCGGACGTTCAGCTTGGCATCTTTGCCTATATACAATTTAAGATCCGTCATCTATACCTCTATTTTTCCAAAGTGATATGCAGCCTTGCCCTTCATGATCCTGTACGCCACCGCGGCAAAGCCTATGCCCAGTCCTATGCTCACCAGCCACATTATCAACAGCCAATACCAGCCACCGAAGAGGGCGTACAGCACTATACAGGGCGCGGACACCGCCGCGAGTGCCACGGCGCACACCAACGCCACCAGCATGGCGAGCCAACTGTTTTTGGCGTTTTTCAGATTTTGATTGAAGTTGTCCCAGCCCAAGCGCGGACATTTCAGGTCCGCCAGCGTGGTTATACACATGGAGCCGAAGCCCAGCGTCAGCATCTGACACAGCATAGCCAAGCCGAAGTACCACTTCAGCCCGAACAGCGCGACTATGAGCACGCAGGTGATCAGGCTGTTGATAGCCATGACCGCAGTTGCCAACAACACCTTAGCCAGCAATATCTTGCCGAATGGCACAGGCAGGCACTTGAGCATGAATATAGACCTGTTCTCGCGGGAGATGGGATACAGTCCAAGTACATTGGTGCCGTTGTTGAGCATGGTCATGTATATCAATATGACCGTCGGGGCGATGGCTTGGTACAGCGGAGACACGCGCATAAGCTCGATGAAGGAAGTTCCGCCCTCGTCCGCCAGTCCCATCATGAAGTACAGCAGTACCACTATCACCGGCATGATTACAAGTCCGGCGAAGGACTGAAAGCCCATCTGCGAGTCGCGAACGGTACGCCGCAGGTCTGTGCGCATGAGTTCCGCCACCGTTCCCTTGCTGTGCACGTTGTATCCGCTCATACGTCTGCGTCCGCCGCTGTCCGCGGTCATGCCGAGCATTGCCCTGTAGAAGGGCAGCGACACGGCGAATACCAGTCCGAGCAGGGCTGCATTCTCCCCGATCGAAGCCAGCAGGTACAGCATACGACGGACAAAGGTATCTCCCGTCATGGCGCGCACCAGCAGGTAGTTGGGATGGAAATACACCATCACCTTACTCAACTGCTCGGTAAGCTCGCGCAATATATCCTCCGCGTACGCCTCGGGATTGTCCAGTATATTGCCGTTTTCCGAACCGGTCAGAAAGCCCAGACGGTATACAATGTACATATACAGAGCCATCAACAGCGCGTATATGACTATGCGCAACACCGTCTTGATCACGCTGTTTTTGGCAAAACGCGCTATAAGTGCCGACAGCGGCATAGCCACGAGCGCGCCCAGCAGCATGGGCAGCATGGGTATGAGCAGCAACGCAACGGGCAGCAGCAGGTAGTACGCCGCGCCGATATGCGCCCCGATACCGAAGGGCAGCAATATGACCAGCACGGTCACAAAGGTAGTGATGAGTTCGTTCAGATATGCCACGGTGAGTTTGGCAAGGAATATGACGGGCGCGCGAACGGGCAGATACAGCAACTTGTCCGCGTCCTTGACTATGAATACATTGGACATGATGGCGTGCACGCCGAACATAAACACCAATCCCTGACACATCAGCGTCAGAAACATACATATGTACGGGTCGCCGCCGGACACCTTGCCCATGTAGTATATAGCCACGGCTACGGACAGGGCGATGGGCAAAAAGCACAGTGCGAGTATCACATACAGCACTGCCGTGCCCACGCGGCGTTTGCGTCCGTCGCGCTCGGAAGAGGCACGTGACTTGTACTGTTGCACAAAGAGCAACTTGACCAGAGACAGATACTTTTTCATTCGCCCTCTCCGGTCACGGTGAGGAACAGGCTCTCCAGCGACACCTTGTCGCTTTGGCGGATATTGTCCAAGGTATCCACAGCCACCAGTTTGCCGTGGTTGATGATACCTATCCTGTCGCACACCTTCTCCACTACGTCTATGACGTGGGAACTGAAGAATACGGTATTGCCGCTGTCCGCGCGCTCGCGCATGAGCTTTTTCAGCCTGTACGCCGACTGGGGATCCAGTCCCGTCAGCGGCTCATCCAGCACCCACACCTGCGGGTCGTGTATGAGCGCGGCTATGATGGACAGTTTCTGCTTCATTCCGTGCGAATAGGAGCCTACCATGTCCCCCAGCGCGCCCTTCATCTCGAACAGGTCCGCGTACTTGTCTATATTCTCCCTGAGCACCGCCTCGGGCACACCGTACATGGTGCCTATGAAGCGCAGATACTCTATGCCCTTCAGCGTCTCGTATATATCGTGAGTATCCGGCACGAAGCCCACGCGCGACTTGGCGGCGATGGGATCGTCGGCTATATTCACGCCGTCTATCTCTATGCTGCCGCTGTCCGGTATGAGTATGCCGGTGATCATCTTGATGGTCGTGGACTTGCCTGCGCCGTTGGGACCGAGAAAGCCGAATATCTCTCCCGAGCCTATCTCCAACGTCAGCGAATCCACCGCTTTTTCCTTTGCCTTGCCGTAGGTCTTGGATACGTCGTACAGTTTGATCATGTTATATTTCCCTTACTTTGACTTCTATTCGTCCTTCTCGAACCACTTATTCGGCACCGGCTGATGCTCGTAGTCCCTGTCCGCCTTGCTCTGACGGCAGCCCGTATCGGCACCGTTGCCGCTGGGCACGAAGAACACTTCGTCCTTCACCTCGTCCGGAAGATACTGCTGGCGTACCCAGCCGCCGTAGTTGTGCGGATACTTGTACGCCGGAGCGTCCGGCTCCTCCGTACCGCGGGGATGGTTCTCGTCCATCAGATAGCGCGGTACCCGCGCCGTGGGGTGCTCCTTGGCGCATGCCTCGGCGGCGTAGAGAGTATTCACCACGCTGTTGGACTTGGGACAGTTGCAAATGTAGAGTATGGCTTCCGTCAGCGGTATACGCCCCTCCGGCAAGCCTATATTCTGAAAAGCCGTGAGCGCGCTCACCGCCACCACCAACGCCTGCGGGTCGGCAAGTCCCACGTCCTCCGCCGCATGTATCACTATCCTGCGTGCCAGCAGCAGCGGATCCGTGCCCGCTTCCAGCAGCCGCTCGAACCAGAACATGGCGGCGTTGGGATCGCTGCCGCGCATACTCTTGATAAAGGCGGATATCATATCGTAGTACATGCCCGTGTCCACAGACAGAGCCTTTTTCTGCATGGACTGCGAGGCTATGAGCCGAGTGACATGCGTGGAGCCGTCGGCGTCCACGTCGGTGGTCATGACGGCGAGTTCCAACGCGTTGTATGCGCTGCGCAGATCCCCTGCCGCCGTCTCGCATATGTACTCTATGGCGTCGTCGTCCAGCTGTATCTTGCGGCGGGACAGTACCTTGTCGCGAGTCAGTGCCTCCGTGAGCCCTCTGCGTATGTCCGCATTGGTCAGCGGCAGGAACTCAAACACTCTGCACCGCGACACGATGGCTCGGGTCATGGATACGTATGGGTTCTCCGTCGTGGAACCGATGAAGGTTATATATCCCTTCTCTATGGCAGGCAGCATGCAGTCGCTCTGCGCCTTGCTCCAGCGGTGACACTCGTCCAGCAACAGATACGTCTTCTGCCCGTACGCCAGAAAGCGGCGAGTCGCCTCGTCGATGATCTTCTTGGCGTCGGCAACGCCGCTGCTGACGGCATTCAACTTCTCGAAGTGACTGCCCGTGGAGTTGGCTATGACGTTGGCAAGGCTGGTCTTGCCCGTGCCCGGTGCGCCCCAGAATATACAACTGCCCAGCTTGTCCGCCTTGATGGCGCGGCACATGAGCGAGCCTTCGTATATGATATGCGTCTGCCCTATGAACTCGGACAATACACGCGGACGCATCCGCTCCGCCAACGGTATATTGCTCAGTTTTTCTTCTTCGAAAATGGAATTTTGTTCATATTGTGCCATGCTAACTATTGTACCAAATCCGCACCGATTTCGCAATAAAATTGTACAATAAATAAAAATATTATTCTATCGTTCAAGAATCGTATACAAAAAAACCGACGACTTCCGTCATCGGCAGATATCAATGCTCCTCATCGGTATAGACTATCACTTCGAGGCGCAGAAAGCCAAAAAGAGCGTATATCCTCTGCACGGGAATGACCTGGCGGAGATAGTATACACCATCAACGAACTGCAGAGAAGTATCCGCGCGCTTGTAAAAGCCAAGCGTCCGGACGAGTTCAACAGCGGCAAAGCCATGCTGGAGGAGTCCATAGACTATCTGCAGCAGGAAACGGACAAAGCCGACAAGGGCACCGCACGCAATATAATAGAGACCGTCACGGAAAAGGCGCGGGACGTCGGGCACAAGATATCCTCCGTAGTGGAAAAAGGTATCGAAACGATAAAAAAAATATAGCCGACGGCAACTCAAAATAGGGTTGGTCCTGTCCGGGGCACTCAGCAAGACGGGCTATCAGATAGGGTTCATCAAGTCGCTGTTGAAATATATCGACAGGGAGGAGATCAAGGTCATCACCGGCAGTTCTATGGGAATGTTGTGCGGGTATGCGTTGGCTGCGGACAAAATGGAGACATTTGAAGTATTTTTCCGCAATATCGACGTGAAAAACAGGCACAGACTGCTGTACAACGTCCTGTTCAAAAACCTGGTGAGTCGTGAGATGCGCGAGTTTGTCAACAACAAAGATCACGTCTCTATCCCCCTCGCCTTTCCGGTGTGCTATATACCCATCTGCAATGTGCAATATTATTGGCTGTCCGGCGAATACGATCCGATATGGTTCAGGTATATGATCGCCGCCATCAACAACCCGATATTGCATATATTCCCCTCCTTTCTCAACAAAAGATTTGCCATAGACGGAGGAGCGGCGGACAACATACCCCTCTTTCCCTTGCTGGCTCACGGCAGGAGCTATCTGCCGTCGGAGGATAACTTCGACCTGATCGTGGTCATGCACTTCGACGCCAGATACGACTACCGTTCGGAGTTTTCCACGGACATACCCATATTGGAATTGGACCTGAGCATCTGCAACGATTTCAATAAAAACCACTACGACTTCTCCTCCCGCTTCGTAGACGAGATGATAGTATCCGCCGAGCGGTACGGAGACAGGATATTCGGGCAACTATTTGCCGGAGACTTCAGCAAAGAGTACTTCCAAAAGACCATCGACGAGATATTTATGGCTGAGCATGCGCTACGGCAAAAGAATATGTCGGCAGACAGGCTGGTCACGCTGCTCAACCATATAGGCAAGTACTTGCGGAAAGATTCCGATTGCAACAAAGAATTATATTGAACCTCGATCCAGATCGACTTCGGTCGATGGAAATAAAACAAAAGGAGAAAATTATGGAAAAGAACAAATGGATATCGGTACTGCTTTGCTTCTTTCTCGGAGGACTCGGCGCGCATCGTTTCTACGAAGGCAAAATAGGTACGGGGATATTGTGGCTGCTCACGTTCGTTCTGGCGGGGATCGGCTCGCTGGTGGACTTCATCATCTTGCTGACCAAGCCGAATCCGTATATCGTCAACAAATAACGACCGACGGGCGGCTGAAAAAAGTGGGAACTCGACAGTTCCCACTTTTTTTGCAATAATATTCGATTTGCGTTTTTACCTATACTTACCGCGTTCGAATGCGCTGAGATCAGTCGCGCCGAGGGGCTTTGCGGCGGACGTAGGCGAAGAGTTCGCCGAACCACAGACTGATGAGATCCTTGCCGCCCCCGGAGATCAACTCTCTGTCTTCGGGAGCGAGAGCGTCGTATGCCTTGCGCATGAGGCGTATCTTGTGCAGCGGTCTATGCAGGAAGTCGCTCACCTCGGTGGCTCCGCTGCCCTCCACTATGGCGAATACGGCATACACGAAGCGGCGGCAGGTGCGCTCGTCCATCTGCGAGAGCCACTGCCCCAGTGCCTTGTCGGTAGACTTGGACGCGCGAGTCGTATCGGGCAGTTTTTTGAAACCGAAATTGTCCGCCACCACCCAGGTGAAGGGGTCGTGCTGACCCACGGACACGCCGGTACTGTCCACCACCTCATACTCCTGCGAGGAGGTGAGCAGCATGCCCACGATGGAGTCGTGCGGCACCGTCTTGTGTATCCTGTCCGCCATCGCGAGGTATCTCGGATCCTCGAAGATACTCTCCTTGAAGCCGGGACCGTCGTGGTTGTACACCGCCTTGATACGCTGCTGCACTTCCGTCGGCGCGTACACCGTGGAGAATACGGAGAGATTTCCGCCCTTGCTCAGTCCGCCCACCGTGATATCTCCCTGTATGCACGACGCCACCTTCACCAGGTAGTCCAGCGCGATACGCTGGGTGGGAATGACCTTCAGCAGTGCCATCTTGAGGTTTTCCTTCCATCCGACAAGGGACACGCCGGTGCCGCGGAAGGAGATATGCCAATCATTGTCCGTCAGCATGAATGCCGCCGCGGCGAAGCGTTCGTCCCGACTGTCGCTGCTGCGACTGCGGAAGTAGCCCACCTTGACGGGGGCAAAGCGCGGGCTTTCATGCAGGGCGCGAACGAGTTTCTCGTTGTGCTTGCGCAATATGGACAGCGTGCCATCCAGCAGACGCTCGGGGTCCGCCGTCAGCTCGCCCAGCGTATGCTTGGGCTGCCGCGACTCGCTGCGTGCGAATGTGAAATACGCCACTTCGGCGAATACGAGGCTGTCCACCTCGTTGAGCGGCTGTTCGGCGAAGGTCGCCTTGTTTTTTCTTACGTAACCGATTATATTCATAATTTTTTATCCTTTAGCCAGACCTACTTGGCGGACAATACATGCCGCATGGACGCGAACCACAGCGACAGTAGTTGCTTGCCGTTGCCGGAGAGCAACTGCCGACTCTCCTCGTCCAGTGCCTTGTAGGCTTTGGTCATGCCCCTGAGGCGCGTGATGGGACGCTTGAGCAGTTCGGGCACGGTAGCCGCGCCGCTGCCCTCTATCACGGCGAAGAGTGCCGTCACCAACTTCTTGGTGGTAGGCTCATCCAGCCCGTTGATCCAGGCGGTGAGCGTCTCGTCCATAGCCACCGACGTGCGTGCGGTAGCGGGCAATGTCCTGAACAGGTGGGTATCCGGATCTATCTCCCAACTGAAGGGGTTGTGCTGCATAACGGAGACGCTGTTGCTCTCCACCACCTCGTACTTGTCCGTCACGTGGAGCAGCATGCCGATGATGGAGTCGTGCGGCACCGTCTTATGTATACGCTCGGACATGGCGACATATCTCTCGTCGGAGAATATGCTCTGTCTGAAGCCGGGACCGTCGTGGTCGTATATGGCGGTGATACGGCTCTGCACCTGTTCCTCGGCAAATACGCCGGCATACACTACCAGATTGCCGCCCTTGCTGTGTCCGCCCAGTACCAGTTCGCCCTCCGTGCGGGAAGCAACATAGCCAAGATACTCCGACGCCAACTTCTGTGATGGAATGACCTTGACTATTGCCATATTGAAGTCCTCTTTCCAGCCCAGCAAGGTGATATCCGTGCCGCGGAATGCCACGTAGTGGACGCCCGTAGGCAGTTCGAACGTCATCGCCGCGAAGCGCGTCTCGCGCGCCGTGTCGTTGCGCTGGCGGAAGTAGCCCACCTTCACCTCGCCGTAGCGGCGGCTCTCGGCTATCGCCTTGAGCAACTTCACGTTGGACTTGGGCAACAGGGTGTCCGTCACGAGCGCGTCTATATTGCCCGCCAACTCCGCAAGCGTATGCGTGGGCTTGCCGCTGACGGAGCGATCGAATTGCAGATAGGACAACTCGCACAGCACGAGACTGTCCACATCCGTGAGAGGAGCCTCATCGAAAGTGGCTTGGTATTTTTTTACATATTGCGTTATATTCATAGTTACCGCCTTGGTGAAAGATCGCGCGCAGGGCACGTCAATAAATATATTATAAAAAACAAAATAGGTATAGTCAATAGCGAAACGTACTTTTCAATTCAATTTATTCATACGGTAGCCTATGCCCACATGGGTCTGTATGTAGTCCTGCGAGCCTTGACCGTTTTCCAACTTCTTGCGCAGACCTGCCATGAACACGCGCAGGGACGCAACGTCGTTGTCCCAGCTGCTGCCCCAGACATTTTGCGTTATATACGTATGCGTGAGCACCTTGCCCACGTTGCGTGCGAGCAGGCAAAGCAATTTATATTCTATGGGCGTCAGGTGCAGTTCTTCCTCGCCGAGATATGCGCAGCCCGCGGCGAAGTCTATGCTCAGCGGACCGTTGGTGAATACCGCCTGCTCCGTCACCGCGGCGTTGCGGCGGCGTTGCATGACGCGCACTCGCGCAAGCAACTCGGCTACGGAAAAGGGCTTGGTCATATAGTCGTCCGCGCCTGCGTCCAGTGCCGCTATCTTGTCGTCGTCCTCGCTGCGCGCGCTGATGACGGCTATAGGTACGTCCGACCAGCCGCGTATACGCTTGATGACCTCCACTCCGTCCATGTCCGGCAGTCCCAGATCCAGCAATATTATATCCGGATTGTGCGTGGCTGCGGCGGAAAGCGCGCTGCTGCCGTTGGTCGCCAGCACGTAGCGGTAGTCGTTGGACTTGAGCGTGACGGAGATGAGATTGCGAACGGACGGATCGTCCTCCACCACCAATATTAGCGTTTTATTCATTGACTGTCACCTCGCCTTCCGGCAATACGAAGCGGAAAACGGCACCGTGCGGTTCATTGTCCAACACGTTCAGCCTGCCGCCGTGCGCCTCCACGATGGTACGGCACAGTGCAAGACCCAAGCCGAGACTGCGGCGGCTGTCCGCTATACCGTTGTCGCCGGTGTAAAACATTTCGAATACCTTCTCCTTGAGTTCGTCCGGTATGCCCGCGCCGTCGTCTGCCACGCAGAACTCCACTCCCTCGTCGGTGCGTTGGACGGACAGCACTATATGGCTGCCGGGCGGAGTATACTTGAGCGCGTTGTCCACCAGATTGACCAATACCTGCAATATGAGTCGGGTATCCACCTTGACTATGATGGGGCTGTCGGGGACGCGCTTTGTCAGGGTGTAGCCGTCCGAGCGTCGGTGCAGCCGCTTCATCGCGCCGTCTATAAGCTCCTCTGCGGACTCGCAGGTGAAGTTGAGCTGCACCGCACCGTTCAGCCGTGTGACTGCCAGCAGGTTTTCCACCAGCGCGTACAGCCACATGGAATCGTCGTATATATCCGAAAGCAGTTGTCTGAGCGTATCCTCGTCCGGCTTGGCGGGAGAATTGAGCAAAAAATCCGCATTGCCCGCTATAGCCGTCAGCGGCGTGCGCAGGTCATGAGAGATGGCGCGCAGCATATTTGCCCGCATTTGCTCGCGCTGCGCGTCCAGAGACGCCTGTTCCTTTTCCTGTCGGCTGTGCACATTGTCCATTGCCAGAGCGCACTCGCCCACTACGGACTGGAATATGCTCTTTTCCAGCGACTCGACGGGTCTGTTGCCTATGCGCACACCTACCGCGCCGTATACCCTGTCGTCCACAGCCACCGTGCTGTACAGCACGCCTTCCGACTCCATATCTCCGCCGCCCTGCATATCCGCCAGCCACTGCATGGCGGCAGCGGTATCGAACGGTTTGCCGTCGCTGTAGTCGGTGAAGAACGGCTCGGCAACTCCGCCTGCTCGGGCGAGCACCACTACGTCCCTGTCCAGCAACTGTACCAACTGCCGCGCGGTCGTATCCAGCAACTCGCCGGGATCCGTCTGCTGCCTCAGCAATCTGTCCGTATCGAACAGCACCTTGGTGCGGTATGCCGAGCGTGCCGACTTCTCGGCGGTATACTGCAATCGGTGAGCCAATGCGCCCGTTATGAGCGAGGCGATGAGCATGATCAGAAATGTGACATACGTGCCCACCTCGCTCACGCGCAAACTGAATCGAGGCTCCACGAAGAGCACATTGTACACCAATACGTCGGCTATGGCACTCACCACGTCGCATACGTAGTTCTTGGCGCATATGGCGGTGATGAGCACGCTGAGCACGTACATGGCTATTATATTGGCTTCCGTCAGGTGCAGGTAGGCAAAGAGCATACCCACGCCCGTGGCAGCGGCAAGCACGCCGACGGTGATGAGTATCGCCTTCCAATCGGGCAGCAGCCGTCTTACCAATCCGCTCACGCGGCGGGTATACCTGGTATCCGCGGCGACGTCGGGGATTATGTGCACCTCTATATCCGGTGCTATCTCGGTGAGTTTGTCCGTCAGCGGCTTGTTGCCGAAGAGGCGTCTCTTCACGCTGCTGCGACCCAGTACCACCTTGGTCACGCGGGACAGTCGGGCATACTCCGCTATACGGGAACTCACGTCGTCGCCGTACACCGTCGCCACCGTCGCGCCGCATTGCTCGCTGAGGGCTATATTGCTGCGCAGGCGCGCCTTGTCCTCCTCCGTCATGGCGGAGTCGTCCGGCGTACTCACGTACAGCGCGGTGAACTGGGCGTCAAACGCCCGAGCCATACGTGCCGCGGTCTCTATGATACGTGCGTTGGACGGGGAAGCCGACAAACACACGAGCACATGTTCCTGTCTATCCATAATGAATGTATTATACCACAAACTCTCCGTATATACAATCTATTTGTCACGGCGTTTGCTTTTGGCGGCGTTGCGCTTGTCCTGCTTGGTACGGTTGACGAACTTGCTGTATCTGCCCACGAGAAAGTAGCCGCCCACGCACAGCAGGCATATAACAGGTATCAAAACAGCGGCTATGATCATGGCTATGCCCTCCGTCACAGGTGGAAGCACTTCTGCAACGCCCTGTACTCGCCCAGTACCAACAAGGTGTACTCGGCGCACAGTTGCGTATCGGAAGTGATGCCCACATTCAGTACGTCGTCCTTCTTGACGCCCAAGATATTCAGGTTGTGCCGACGGCGCACGTCCAACTCGCCTATAGTCTTGCCTACCCACGCCTTGGGCACATTCACTTCTATGATGGCGTGGCTCTCGTCCAACTCCATATAGTCGAGGATATTGTCCAGACCGTAGCGTATGGCAGCCCACTTTGCCATCTGCTTTTCCGGATACACCACGTCGTCCGCGCCCGCCAGACGGAGGAACTTCTCCTGAGCGTCATTGGACGCACGCGAGACGATATAGGCGGCGTTCAGTTCCTTGAGTAGAGACGTGGTCTCGAGCGAACTCTGGAAGTTGTCGCTGACGGCTACTATGCACAGGTCGAAATTGCGCACGCCGAGGCTCTTGAGAAACTCCGCCTTGGTAGCATCGCCTATCTGCGCGCGCGTCAGATACGGAAGGGCGTCGTTGATACGTTCCTCGTTCACGTCCACCGCCATGACCTGACAGCCCAGCGCGTGCAACTCCGTCGCTACGTGCTTGCCGAATCTGCCCAGACCTATCAATAATACGTTTTTCATACTTTTCTCCTTTAGCCTACGGCTATCTTCTCCTGCGGCAACTTGGACAAGTTCCTGCTGCCGTCGGACAGGACGGAATAGAGCAATGTCAGTCCGCCCACTCTGCCTATGAACATGAGCAGCATGAGGATAACATGCGAATATATACTCAACTCGGGCGTGATGCCCAGCGTAAGCCCCACCGTACCTATGGCGGAAGCCGACTCGAACAGGCTGCTGCCCACGGACACACCGTCTATGAGGCTGATCGCCATACCTCCGGTGAGGAACAACGTCACATATATGAGCAGCAACGCGCCCGCCGTCCTTACCGTGCCGTCATCCACGCGCCTGCGCAGCAAGTGAGTGTCTTTTTTCTTGCGAAATACGGACAACGCCGCGGCAAACAGCAATGCAAATGTGGTCGTTTTCATACCGCCTGCGGTAGAACCGGGCGAGCCGCCTATGAGCATGAGTACGGTAGTAAGCGTCTTGCCCACACCGCTCAATTCGTTCAGATCTACCGTATTGAAACCCGCCGTGCGCGGAGTGACCGCCATAAACAGCGAAGCCAGTATCCTCTCGCCTACAGGGCGACCGCCGAACTCCGCCAGAAAGAAGTACACCGCCGGCACCAGCGTGAGCACCGCCGAGGTGATGAGCACTGTCTTGGTCTGCAGGCTGTACGCGCCGAAGCGGAACTTGTGCTTACCTATGTCGAATATGGTGAAAAAGCCTATTCCGCCTACGAATATGAGCGTCATCAGCGTCAGATTGAGCAGAATATTGCCCGTATACCCCGTCATGGACGCGAATCGTGCCTCTTCACTGCCCATGATATCGAAGCCGGCGTTGCAGAAGGCGGACACGGAGTGAAATACCGCCATCCACACGCCTCTGCCGCCGTAGGCGGGTACGAATACGCCCATGAGAGCACACGCGCCCACAGCCTCTGCCGACAGCGTGGCGATGAGAATGAATACGGTAAAGCGCACTATACCGCCCATCTTCTGCGACGAGGTCGCCTCCTGCATGGTGGTCTTCTGAAACAGGCTGATCTTGCCGCCGAACAGCAGCGTGATGGCGGCTATTGCCGTGATGACGCCCAGTCCGCCTATCTGAATGAGTATGAGTATGACCGCCTGACCGAATCCCGACCAATGCGCCGCGGTATCCACCACGACCAGCCCCGTCACGCACACGGCGGATACGGAAGTGAACAGGCACTCGTCAAAGGGCGTGACCGTACGCGTCCGCGCGGATATGGGCAGCAGCAAAAGCAACGCTCCCAGCACTATCAGCGTGAGAAAGCCGAGTATGATGACTTGAAACGGATTCAGGTGTATTCTTCTGTGTCCCATAATTTTCCTCACCATGATTGTAGCCCCAAATGGTTAAAAAACACATTAAGAAGGGAAGAAAAAACATTAAGAAAACATTAAGATTACTCTTATTGTCCACAAAAAACAAATAAAATTCCCCGGAAAGCGGCGGCTCCCCGGGGATAAAATGAGGCAATATTCGCGAAAAGACAATGCTATCTCTGCGACAATATCTTCTCTATGTACTCGTCGATGGACTTCTGCACTATCTGCTTGGCGACCTCTACGTCATGCACCTCGGATACGGAGGTGGGCTTGTTTTCCAACTCCTTGTACACGCGGAAGAAGTGCTGCATCTCGTCGAAAATGTGCTGCGGCAGGTCCTTGATGGACTTGTAGCAGTTGTAGTTGGGGTCGGTGAAGGGAATGGCTATCACCTTTTCATCGCAGGAGCCGTTGTCGTTCATTATGATGACGCCTATCGGGTAGCAACGCACCAGGCTATGCGCGAGCAGCGGCTCGGAGCACAGTACCAGCACGTCCATCGGGTCGCCGTCCTCCGCCAGCGTGCGGGGAATGAAACCGTAGTTGGCAGGGTAGTGCGTGGAAGTGTAGAGTATCCTGTCCAGTACCAGCAAGCCCGTCTCCTTGTCCAACTCGTACTTCATCTTGCTGCCCTTGGTGATCTCGATGACGGCGTAGAAGTCGTCACTGCTTATTCTCGAACGTGATATGTCATGCCAGATATTCATAAATTTTTCTCCTTATTATTCGAAATGATATTGCTGTGCAAAGCGAATGAAATTCTCCGAGTCGGAATACAGGCTGCCGCTGCGCGACCAGATGAGCACTATATCCTGCATGATGGGTCGGTCAATGGGTATGCACACCAGATCCTTGTCCATCTCCGCCACCTGTCTGTACAGAAACGCGCCGGCATAGCCGTAGCTCAGAAATTCCTTGATGGTATACAGCTGGGAGGAGTACAGCGAGATCTTCGGCTCCACTCCCGCCTCGGCAAAAGCCCTCTTGATGACGATATTTTGGTAACTGTCCGCCTTGAAGAGTATGATATGCTCGTCGGCAAGTTCCTTGAAGGATATCTGCTCGCGCCCGGCAAGCGGATGCGTCTTGCTCACGCAGAATACCAACTCGGTAGTGACCAGCGGAAGCAGGTTGTAACTGTCCGTGACGAAGCCGTCCAGTATGGTCACGCCCAAGTCGACGGAGTTGGCGTCCACCAACTTGCGCGTCTGCAGCGAGCCTGTCTCCAGCATCTCCAACTCCACGTCGGGGTACATGCGCGTGAACGCATTGAACATCTGCGGAAACAGAAATGTACTGATCATGGCAGGCACGGCTATCTTGACATGGTTGTGGTTCTTGCCCATGTCCTTCATCTGCGTGGTGAGCGTGTCCACCGACTGCAGTATGTAGTCTATCTTGTCCAGAAAGAACTGCCCCTCCACCGTCAACTGCAAACGGTTGTGCCTGCGGTGAAAGAGTTTGACTCCGAACTCGTCTTCCAACTCCTTCAGACAGAAGGATATCGTCGGCTGACTCACGAACAGCTCCTCCGCTGCCTTCGTGATACTGCCGTAGCGACACACCGTTCGGAAATACCTCATTTGCAAAAGTTTCATCTTGCACCTATCTTAGAAAAATCTTGTCCAAATCCAAGTTGGACAAAGTTTTAACTATGATATATTATAGCAGAGCATACTACAGAAATCAAGCCAAATATACGCATAAATTGCACTTTTCGGCACAAAATCGGCGTAAAATATATACTATGTCTGACAAAGTATTCTGCAAAATGCAAATTTTTGCCATTGCACGATTGTAAGAGAGAATGTCTCGCCACGATAGCGCGGTCAGTCTGCCTCGTCGTCCAGCAGATCGGCGAGGATGGAATTGATCACGTAGAACTTGTCCGCAGGCACGCGGATATGACCTGCTTCCGAGCACAGGCAGCCGCGCTTTTCCAACTTCTCGGCGTGCGGAAAGAAGGCGTACAGATCCTTACCGTAGCGGCGGGCGAATTCGTCAAGGTTCACACCGCTCTCCAGCCGCAAGCCCAGCATCACAAACTCCTCCGCCTGCTCGTGCAGGGACACGGGCGTACTTGTGCGCAACTCCCCTATGGGCAGGGACATATACTGCCCTATATCTTGGGTGTTGACAAAGCGTACGTCATCCACGAAGCCGCTTGCCGACGCTCCGAAGGCGAAGTAGCGGCCCTCCTGCCAATAGTTCAGGTTGTGCAAGCACTCGTACCCTCTACGCGCGAAGTTGGATATCTCGTATCGGGCAAAGCCATGCTCCCGCAAAGTCGCGAGAGCCTCGTCGTACATATCTGCCATGCTGTCGTCGTCGAAGGGCGGCTGACCTGCCAGTCTGTCGCACAGGGCGGTATGCTCGTGCAGTTCCAGCGCGTACGCGCTCACGTGGGTGACGGGCAACGAGGCTATCCTGTCGAGAGAACGGCGAAAGTCTGCCCTACTCTCCGGCAAGCCGATGATGAGGTCGGCGTTGATATTGTCCATGCCGCAGTTGCGCGCCAATTCCGTCGCGGCGAGGAAGTCGGCATAGTTATGCAAGCGGCCTATACGCTCGAGCGTGGCGTCGTTGACGCTCTGCAGTCCGAAACTGACTCTGTTCACGCCGTGGGCGGTGAGGCAGTCCAACAGTTCGCGTGTGGTACTCTCGGGATTGCACTCCACCGTCGTTTCCTTTAACTCCGACAAGTCGAAGTACTTGTCCAGGTCGCGCAGCAGTCCGTCGATATAGCGGACAGGCACCGACGAAGGGGTACCGCCGCCTATATACAGGGTGTATATGGGCTTGCTTCTGTCCGAGTACACAGCCATCTCCTGCGACAGCCGTCCGAAGTAGTCGGGAACGAGGGACATATCCGTACACGAGCAAAAAGCGCAGTAGCCGCACCGCGCTTTGCAGAAAGGGATATGTACATATATGGAATGGTTTTCGCTCATTTTGTTTCAGCTGCGCAGTCTGCGATAGGGTCCTATACCGTCCAGCGCGTCCAGTTTCGCCATATCTTCGTCGGATATGGCAAAGTCAACGGCGATATTTTGCTCTATACGCGCCTTGTTGACCGACTTGGGCAGGGGCAAAGTGCCGTTGCGCAGGCAGTAGGCGATGCACAATTGCGCTACGCTCACGTTGTAGCGTGCGGCGGTATCGGACAGGATATCGTTGTCCAATATGCTGCCCGTAGCCAGCGGCGAGTACGCCTCGACGAGTATACCGTTTTCCTGACAGAAAAATGTGGTCTCGCGCTGGGTATTGCCCACGAAGTAGCGGATCTGGTCGACGGCAGGCATGACTCCCGTGTCCTCCAGCAGCGGACGGATGTCCGACGGAAGGAAGTTGGACACGCCTGCACAACGGACGAAGCCGCGTATCTGCAGTTCCAATATGGTGCGCCAGGCGATGATATTGCCCTCGGTGCAGTCCCTGCCTATGTCCGACCAGGGCCAGGGGGCGTGTATGAGGTACAGGTCCACATACTCCATGCCGAGATTGCGCAGAGACTCCGTCAGGTGCGCCTCGGTGCCCTGCTCGTCCTTGATATGCGAGGGCAATTTGGTAGTAACGAATATCTCTTCGCGCGGGATACCGCTGTCGCGTATGGCTCTGCCCACGTCCGCTTCGTTGCCGTAGGCGTGCGCCGTATCTATATGGCGATAGCCGGCGTCCAGTGCCCAGCGAACCGCGCGGTAGCAGTCCTCCGGCGCGCTCTGCCAGGTGCCCAAGCCTACTGCCGGGATATCTATGCCGTCGTAAGTACGAAAATCTTTCATAACCTTGCCTCTGTATATATCAGTCGTCTATTTTCAGAATGGACATAAACGCTTCGCTGGGCACGCTGACGGAGCCTACCTGGCGCATACGTTTCTTGCCCTCTTTCTGCTTCTCCAGCAGTTTCTTCTTGCGGGTGATATCGCCGCCGTAGCACTTGGCAAGCACGTCCTTGCGCAGGGCCTTGACGGTCTCGCGCGCTATGATCTTGTTGCCAATAGCCGCCTGTATGGGTATCTCGAACATTTGTCTCGGGATGGCGTCCTTGAGCTTCTCCGCCATCTGCCGACCGCGCGAGTAGGCGCGTTCCTCATTGACTATGATGGACAGCGCGTCGCACACTTCGCCGTTGAGCAGCATATCCATACGCACCAGTTTGCCGGGTGTGAAACCCTTCAACTCGTAGTCCAGGCTGGCATAGCCGCGAGTACGGGACTTGAGGGAGTCGAAGAAGTTGTATATGATCTCGTTGAGCGGTATCTCGTAGGTGATCTTCACCCTGTGCTTGTCCAGATACGTCATATCTATGAAGGTGCCGCGCTTGTCCTGGCACAGTCCCATGACGTCGCCGACGTACTCGGGCGGAGAATACACCTCGGCGCGCACTATCGGCTCCTCGATATGTTCTATAAGCGTAGGCGGCGGCAACTTGGTCGGGTTGTCTATCCACAGCACCTCGCCCTGCGTCGTGTACACCTTGTATACCACGCTGGGGGCTGTAGTCACCAGGTCGAGGTCGAACTCACGTTCCAGTCGCTCCTGTATGATCTCCATATGCAGCAGTCCGAGGAAGCCGCAACGGAATCCGAAGCCCAGAGCCACCGAGGTATCCGGCTCGTATGTCAGGGAAGCGTCGTTCAGCTTGAGCTTTTCCAACGCGTCCTTCAGGTCGTTATACTTGCTGCCGTCCGCGGGGAATATGCCGCAGAACACCATAGGCTTGACCTCTTTGTAGCCGTGCAGCGGCTGCTCGCAGGGACGTGCTGCGTCGGTGACGGTGTCGCCCACCTTGGTGTCGGAGACCGTCTTGATACTGGCGCAGATATACCCTACGTCGCCTGCACTCAAGCACTCCGTCGGGCGCATGGCAGGGGCGAATACGCCCACTTCCGTCACGTCGAAGGTCTTGCCTGCCGTGCGGAACATTTTGATCTGGGTGCCCACGCGCACCTGTCCGTCCACTATCCTGACGAAGATGATCACGCCCTTGTAGTTGTCGTACTGGCAGTCGAATACCAATGCCTTCAAGGGGGCGGTCTCGTCGCCGCGGGGCGGCGGTATGAGATCTACTACCGCGTCCAGCACGTCGCGGATATTCAGTCCTTCCTTGGCAGACACCAGCGGAGCCGCACTTGCGTCCAGACCGATGGCGTCCTCTATCTCCTTCTTGGTCCCCTCTATATCCGCCGAGGGCAGATCTATCTTGTTGATGACGGGGATGATCTCCAGATCGTTTTCCAGAGCGAGGTAGCAATTTGCCAACGTCTGCGCTTCCACACCCTGCGACGCGTCCACTACCAGCAACGCGCCTTCGCATGCGGCGAGCGAGCGGGACACTTCGTAGCTGAAGTCCACGTGTCCCGGGGTGTCTATAAGGTTGAGCGTGTACACCACGCCGTCCTTTTCGTAATGCATGATGACGGGGGTCAACTTGATGGTGATGCCCCGTTCGCGTTCTATATCCATAGAGTCCAGCAGCTGCGCTTCCATATCCCGCTTGGCGACCTGTCCCGTGTACTCCATCAGGCGGTCGGCGAGGGTGCTCTTGCCGTGGTCTATGTGGGCTATTATGCAAAAATTGCGTGTGGTTTCCTGTGACATACCTTCATTATACAGTAATTCTCCGTTTTTGTCTATGAGTTGCATTATTTTTGTACTCTGTCGAGTGGCTATACGGGGCGAGGACAATATATGTAGAGGAAAAGTATATATATTTTATTGCAAAAAAGTCAAAGACATATTATAATGTATAATTGATAATTTATAAGCGAGGCGAACTACATTGGTCAGGCAAGAATACAGTTGGTTGACGGATACGTACGTGGCGCACCGCGGACTGTTCGACAACGCGGCTCTTCCGGAGAACTCACTGCCCGCATTTGAGAGGGCGGCGAGGGAAGGATATGCCATAGAGACGGACGTGCAGATGACCGCCGACGGCGTGCTTGTGGTATTCCACGACGATACTCTCCTGCGCATGACGGGAGCCGAAGGCAAAGTGTCGGACAGGACGCTGGAGCAGTTGCGGCAGTTGCGGTTGCTGGACACGGACTGCGTGATACCCACCTTCGAAGAGTTTCTGACGGCGGCGGACGGCGTGAATATAGTCGTAGAGATCAAGCCGCACGAGCGCGTGGGCGAGGTGGAAGCCAAGACGTACGAGAGGCTGCGCACCTACAAGGGGCACTACTGCGTGGAGTCGTTTGACCCGCGGGTGATACGCTGGTTCAGAGTGCACGCGCCGGAGGTGATACGCGGACAGCTGTCCTGCTCATTCGAGGGGATGCCGCCGCTGAAGAAGCGACTGCTCAGAGATCTGAAACTATGCAGGTGGAACGGCAGTCAGTTCATAGCCTATGACGCATCCATAATACGCACAAACAAGGCGGTCAGGCGGTGGGCGAAGCGCGTACCCATACTGTGCTGGACGATACGTTCGCAGGAGCAGTTGGACGCGCTGGAAGACTGCTTCGACAATATAATATTCGATTCGTTTCTGCCCGAGCGGCGGGACAAGCAACATACGAGGTAAATTATGGGAAGAAGGATCTTGGCATTCTTTTTGGGAATGATATTCGGCATTATATTCCTGGTGGGGTCTCTTGCCGGAGGGCTTCTCATTATGGCGACGGTCATCAAACCGGCAGATCTGTCCGCCGAGAGCAGCAAGTATCTCGGCGATCTGGCGCAGTTGTCGCTATTGGATATCTACAAGAGCGTGAGCGAACTCTACCGCAACAAGGTAGGCGTGACTGACGCAGAGGGCAAGTACTACACCTTCGGCGAATTTTGCGAGAACTATCACATAAACCCGAACGACCTGTTCGGGGGCAAAGAGGTGCCGCAGGAAGTGCTGGACGTGCCCATATTCGAACTCATCGGCGGAGACAGGGATCAGGCGCAGAATCAGATACGAGTCAGCGTGATACCTGCCCTGCTGAACATGTTTATGGGCGGCGGCACGGGCGAGGACGGCAGTGCCAATGCCATGTTCCCGGACAGCGTGTTGGAGAAGCTCTCCGCCTACTCCATCGTGGATCTGAAGGGCGAAGGCGGTATCGCGACGGTATTCTCCGACGTGCGCATAGCGGAAGTGGCTATGGGCATGCTGCCGCTGGAGCGCACCGACGACAATGCCATGATGTGGGCTGTCGGTCAAGCCAAGTTGGGACCCATACTGGGCGGAATAGACGGCAACGTCTTGCTGCAATTCCTCGACGGCGGCGCGTTCGACGAGATGGGCAGACTGCCGCTGGTGTCCATGCTGGGCAACAGCAGTCAGATACTCAACGCATTTCTCAAAAACAAAGCCATCGCGGACATGATAGACGCCGAGGGCAATCTGAACCCCGACACCATCATCAACAGCGTCTATCTCGGCGAGATAGTAGGCTTGCAGCGTGACGAGTTGTCCGAGGAAGAGACAGAGACATTTTGGGAAACGGGCATATCGAGCGACACGCTCACATTGCTCGAGAATGACGAACAATACGCTCTGCGTACCGAGGACGGGACATTCTCCGCCAAGCAGACCTGCAACAGCGAGGAAGAGGACCACGTCCATGACATAAACTGCTTCGGGTTCGTGTGGTACAGCACCACCGCCACCGAGGAAGGCGCGGACACCGACCTCGTGCTGGAGGACGGACGCTATCCGCTGGCTACGGGCATATATGCAGCCATAGCCGACGTCACCATCGGCTCGCTCACGGGCGGCGACAGCAATGCGCTCGTGGACAAACTGATGGACGTACCGCTGAACGAACTGCTGGAGGGACAGGAGATGAGCGGCATATTTGCCAACATTTCCGATATGACCATCGGCGAACTCATCAACGGCGGCATAGACAATATGTACCTGGGCGATCTGCTGGGATTCAAGCGCAATGAGATATCCGCTCCCGAAGGCGACATACTGCCGCTGTACAAGAGCGAACCGCACGAGGACGGAGACAAGCCCGTCAAGTACGTCGTTATGAACGAGGACGGCACGGTAGCGGGACTGTCACCCGACGGCAAAGTGTGGTACGAGGGTGAGATCACCTGTGCCAAAGAGGTGCACGAGCACACGGCTGAGTGCGGCGTCGCGGACGAAGAGGGCAACTATCCCTGCGGCAAGGAGCAGCACGCGCAC
Organism: uncultured Clostridia bacterium; assembly: GCA_947623225.1. GTDB lineage: Bacteria > Bacillota > Clostridia > Christensenellales > CAG-314 > Fimimonas. The sequence continues at coordinate 44,333 of CANQGO010000013.1, forward strand.
GACGTGGCAGGCTGCTACGGCTACGTCTGGTACGAGAAGTGCGAAGAGGCGCACGAACACGAGGGCGAGTTGGTCATAGATGACGAGCACTACGTACGTGCCGAGGGCATGATGGCGAAGATAAGCGACAAGCAGATATCCGAACTGAGCGATCTGGACGATCTCATCAAGGAGTTGACTCTCGCCGACGTGCTGGGCAAGGACGTTCCGGACATTCTGAAAGGGCTAAAAGACGTGCCCATCGGCGAACTGAACGACGCCATCAACGATCTGTATCTCGGCGAATTGCTCTCCTTCCGCCGCAGACCGCTGAGCGATGACGAGTTGGCTCATTACGACAAAACGGTACAAGACATAGAAGGTAAAGATATAGAAGGTATCCTCGCCAAGCAGGACGAGGACGGCAACATTACCGGCAACGCCAAGTTGGACGGCGAGGTATGGTACGAGGCGCAATTCAACTGCATCGACGACGAGCACAAGCACGACGAGGCTTGCTACGACGGCGAAGGACAGTTGACCTGCACCATCGAGGAGCACGCGCATGACGCTAACTGCTACGGTTACGTATGGTACGAGAAGTGCGAAGAGGCGCACGAGCACGATGGCGAGTGGCTACCCGTCGAGGACAACGACGAAGGCAACTACTACGTGCCCGCTGGCGGCATGATGGGCAAACTCGCCGACGAGCAGGTCAAGAACCTCGGCAAGTTGGACGAGACCGCCAAGAAATTGACGCTTGCCGACGTGCTGGGCGACGACATTCCCGCCATGCTCAAGTCTCTCAAGGATACGCCCATCGGCAAACTGGACACCGCCATAGACACGCTCTATCTGGGGCAGCTGCTCGAGTATCGCAGAAAGGACAGTTCCGAGATAGCGGACTTCGAAACCTACACCACCGACGTCGTCACGGACGAAGCGGGCAATGCGCTTGTACGTTCCAACGGCGACGGCAAGTATGTACGCGCCGACGGCAAAGTATGGTACGAGGCGCAACTGACCTGCACGGACGAGGAGCACACGCACAGCGACGAGTGCTATGACGCGGAAGGCAATATCATCTGCGGCAAAGAGGAGCACGCGCACGACGAGACCTGCTACGGCTACGTATGGTACAAGAAGTGCGAAGAATCGCACGAGCACGAAGGCGAATGGGTACCCGTCGAGGACAACCAAGAAGGCGACCGCTATATCGTCGCCGACGGAATGATGGGCAAACTTGCCAACGAGCAGGTGAAGAACCTCGGAAATCTAAACGATACCGTGCAGACATTCACCCTGCAGGACGTGCTGGGCGACAGCGTTCCGGATATGCTCAAGGGTATCAAGGATACTCAGATCAAGGACCTCAACGACGCTATCAACGGCGTATACCTCGGCGACTTCCTCAGCTACCGCCGCAGACCCGTTGCGGATCCCGAAAGTTATACCGCCCAAGTGTACACCGAGGGCAAAGTGACCGTACGCGTGAGCGAGGACGGCTCCGTCGCCATGACGGACGAGGGCAAGGACTGGTACGAAGCGGTACTGACCTGCGACTCCAAGGAAGCCGAACACGAGCACGGCGTCAGCTGCTACGGCTACGTCTGGTACGAGAAGTGCGAAAACGCCGAAGATGGACACGACCACTCAGGCGAGTGGCAACCCACCGAAGATAACGAAGAAGGCTTGTACTACGTTCCCACCGAGGGCATGATGGCTAAACTTGCCCGCGAGAAGGTGGGCGACATGGGCAAACTGGACGAGACGGTACAGAAGTTCACATTGGAGGACGTGCTGGGCGACAGCGTTCCCGACATGCTCAAGAGTATCAAGGATACGCAGATCAAGGACCTCAACGCCGCCATCAACGGCATGTACCTCGGAGACTTCTTGCAATATCGCCGCAGACCGCTGGCGGAGTTGACGTGTAACGAACTCGACCACTACTCCACCGACGTTCCCACTACAGGCGACGAGGACGCCTACGAGGTAAAGACCGACGGCACCGCCGATATCAAGCGGGACGGCGAGCACTGGTACGAGGCGCAACTGACCTGCACGGACACGACGAGCGAGCACGAGCACAACACCGCTTGCTACGGTTTCGTATGGTACAAGAAGTGCGAACTTACAGAAGAGCACGACCACTCGGGCGAGTGGCAGCCGACCAAGGACAACAAGGACAACGACTACTATGTGATAGCCGACGGCATGATGGGCAAACTTGCCGACGAGAAGGTGGACGACCTCGGCAACCTGAATGACACCATTCAAAAATTCACGCTGCGCGACGTCATGGGCGAAAATATTCCCAATTCCCTCACTTCTCTCGCCGACGTTCCGCTGAGCGGGCTTGGCTCCGCCATAGACGGCATGTATCTCGGCGCATTCCTGCAATACGTCAAGAAGCCGGTAAATGTTGCCTACTACACCGATGAGGTAGAGGGCTGCGACGGCAAAGTCAAGACAAACGGCACCGCCTACGCCATGCAGGACAGCGACGGCAAGTGGTATGACGCCGCGCTCAACTGCATTGTCGATGATGCTGAGCACACGCATACGCTCGACTGCTACCGCTTCAATTGGTATACGCTGGAATGTACGCTCCCCGGCGAACACACCACCGACGACACTCACACGGACGACTGCTATAAGGCGGCGGACAAGTTGATAGGCAGACTGTCCCGTCTCAAGGTCAACGAACTGACCGGACAGCAGATAATCGACACCGTTAACGACACTCCGCTGGGCGACGTGCTGACGTTGGACAACGCCAACGGCTTGCTCAAGGAACTTGCCGAGGTCAAGATAGGCGACCTGAGCAGTGAGTTGGACGCCATATACGTCGGTATAGCCATGAACTACAAGCGCAAAGAGATGGCAGTAAGTAAAGATTCGCTGGGGCTCGTGGTAGCGGACGAGACGGAAAGCCGTGCTCGCAAGGATAAGATATATAAGGACAAGTCCGACCCGAGCAAACTGTACTACTACGACACCAAGCACGAGATATTCTACGAAGCGCAACTGTGCTGCCTGCACGAGAGCGAACACGCCGAGGGCGGACACACCTTCAGCTGCTATGGCTTCGTGTGGTACGAGTGCTCCTACCCTGCTGACACAGAAGGTCACGAACACGGCGTCGACACGGAAGGGGACTCCTACACCTGCAAGATAGTTGTAGGTCTGAACGGCAAGTTGGCAAACCTGCGCATAGACGAACTCAACGGTACGCACATGTCGGATCTGGCAAAGAGCCTGACTATCAGGGATCTTATGGACAGCGGTATGTTGGATCTGCAACCAGATAATATTGCATTGCTTTCCATTATGTTCGATAAGGACTGCCCCAAAGGCTGCAGTTTCTCGGACTATCTGATAAACGGTAAAGGCGATCCTGTAACGTATTGGCAAAACAAGCATGGCAGCGCACCGGACGATGAACATGGTCTGGGATGGGAAAACGAATTGCTTGTCAACTTCATCAATTCCTTGCTTGGCATGATTAAAAACATTAGTTTCCCCGGGTTCGGCGGCTGAGCCGTTACAACTTAAAATAACGCAAAAAAAAGCGTCTCTCTCACTGCGAGGGAGACGTTTTCGTATATTTATGGGTATATCAGCGAAATCCCGCTATGTGCATGGCGGTTCGCAGACCGTCCACGGCGGAGGATACTATTCCGCCGGCATAGCCTGCGCCTTCGCCTATCGGGTAGAGGTGCGCGAGGTTGCTGACGAAGTCGTTGCGCAAGACGCGCACGGGGGAGGACGTTCTGCTCTCTACGCCTGTGAGCACACCGCCGCCGAAGCCTTTGATCTTGCCGTCGAATACGTACAAGGCTTCCTTGAGGGTGCGCGAGACAGGCTCGGGCAGCAGACGGTTGAGGTCGGTCTGTACCGTTCCGCGCGGATAGGAAGGAGTCACGTCGAGGTGACGGCTCACTCTGCCTGCGAGGAAGTCGGACACGTTCTGTACAGGGGCGCGATAGTCGCCGCCTATATAGTATGCGGCATGCTCCAGACTGCGTTGGAAGCGTACGCCTGCGAGCGCGTCGGTGCCGAAGCCGTATGCCGCCACGTCCTCTGCCGTCACATTGACCACGAGAGCACTGTTGGAGTTGACGGCGTCGCGCGCGTAGTCGCTCATGCCGTTGACCACCACCGTATTCGGTTCGGAATTGGCTGCGACCACTACGCCGCCGGGGCACATACAGAAGGAATAGCAACTGTGCTCGCCGTTGTACACCAACTTGTAGGTGGCGGCAGGCAGATCCCTGTGGGTGGCGAAGAGGCTGCCGTACTGCGCGCTGTCGATGAACTCGCGCGTATGCTCAATACGCACGCCCACGGCAAAGGGCTTAAAGGATATGTCCGCGCCCAACTGCTGCAGGCGGGCGAAGATATCCCTCGCGCTGTGTCCGCATGCCAGCAGGATATGGTCGGCGTTCAACTCTCCGCTGTCCGTCACCACTCCCGTGACTGTGCCGTCGCGCACTACAAAGTCCGTCACGCACGTATCGAACATAAACGTTCCGCCGCACTCGGCGATACCGTCTCTCAGTCCGGCGACTACGCCCCTCAGCCTGTCCGTGCCCACGTGCGGCAGCGAGTCGGTGAGAATGTCCCGAGGCGCACCGCAGCGCACCAGTTGGCTGAGTACGGTAAAGGTCAGCGGCGAGGATATGCCGCTGGTCAGTTTACCGTCGGAGAATGTACCCGCACCGCCCAAGCCGAACTGGACATTGCACTCGGGGTCAAACTCTCCGCCGTCGAAGTACTCGCGTACCCGCTCGGTGCGTCTGTCCACGTCCGAACCGCGCTCCACGACTGTAACGGAGAAGCCCGCTCGGACAAGATACAACGCGGCGAACAGTCCCGCAGGTCCCGCGCCTACCACTATGCAACTGCCGCGCTTTTCACTTGGCACGCTCTCCAGCACGTCGAGGGGCGGAGCGTACGGAGTGGCATTGGTCGGAGTGCGCGTCGCGTCCACTACATACGAGCAGACAAAGTGCACGTCGGACTTGTCCCGAGCGTCTATGCTCTGCCTGTGTAGCAGTACGCTCTTCAACTCGCGAGGGGTCAGCCTCAGCAATCGACACAGTCTGTCGCGTACGTCATTCACGTCCCGACCGAGCGGTATATTGATGGGTTTGGTGAGGTAAAATGCCATTTTTTGTTGGTTTTCGGTATACTATGTCTGTAATAGTAGTATATATTCGGTAAAAAATCAAAGATATCGCGGCGAAAATGCTCTGCTCAGCAGGAGTAAGCCTTCTCGCGTTCCTCGGGGGAGAAGGTGTACAGCGCGCTTGCCGCGGCGAAGTAGAGATTGTAGCCGCCGCATATGCCGTCCACGTCCAGAGCCTCGCCGAGGGCTATGACGCCGTTGTCCAGTTGCAACCTGTCCGAGAGAGCGTGCTCGGATATGCCGCCTGCCGTCACCTGGCTGAGGGACCAATCGAGCAACTTGTCGAAGGTGAAGGGAAGATGCTTG
>CANQGO010000014.1 GCA_947623225.1 uncultured Clostridia bacterium
GCAGCAGGTATCTGCTCCTGAGTAAGAGCCGCTCCTTCTGTGACCTCTACCGTAGAGACGGTAGTCTCGCCGTTTTTGAAGGTGACGGTGACCGTTTTGTCCTTGCACGCGACGGTGACGCCGAGCGTAAGAGCCAAGACCACCATGACCGCAAGTACGGCAATGAATGTCTTTTTCATAAATTTTCCCTCCTTGATATTTTTATTTTGCGATGAAGATACGTTCGAAGCCACTGCACCGCATAGAATATTGGATAAATGATACCCCCCCCCGTGCGGTTTTGTCAAATGTTTGGATATAATTTATATAAAATAAATAAGCAACAAAAAAAGCCTCCCTCATCAAGTCAACGAGGGAGGCAAATATGAAATTATTTAACGGCGCGGACCGCGATAAGGATGCTTGAAACGTGGCTCGTTCAATACTTCGCCGAGCACCATCGCTCTGACAGTCGCGGAGTAGTCACGCGCACCGTCGGGAGTAGTATCGTAAGCGGCGTCGTGAGCGATGAGACGCACGCCGTCCAGATCGGCACAGCCCTCGTCGTTCACGTCGCCCAATGAGCCGACGATCTGCTCGTAGTGTTCTTCTTCGCCTTTGTGTGAGTGGGCGCGAACGTCCGCCACATGAGCGGCATGGTCGGAAACATACGACCTGTTCGCAACGGGCGAATACTTACTTGCCACGCCACTGTGAACGTTGTTCTGCCCTTCACTTTTGCGACGAGACTGCGCGGCCATGCGCACGAACACGATGATAAATATACTCACCACCAGTACCGTGACCCCTAGGCCGCATATCAGTGCTATCAAAAGATCATGATCCATCTTATACAATGCTCCGTGCTATTTCTTTGCGGGTTTATTGTCACTGCCGTCGCCGCTGCCGCTGATAGCCGTACGCATATTGGTATCCGCTTGGATATTCTGCATCTGATAGTAATCCATGATACCCAGACGGCCGCTACGCAGTGCTTCTGCCATCGCCTTGGGCACTTCCGCTTCTGCCTCGACCACCTTAGCACGCATTTCCTGCGTATGGGCTTTCATCTCCTGCTCGGTAGCGATAGCCATAGCGCGACGCTCTTCGGCATTGGCTTGAGCTATACGCTTGTCCGCCTCTGCCTGGTCCATCTGCAACTGTGCGCCTATATTGCGTCCGACGTCCACGTCGGCGATATCTATAGACAATATTTCGTACGCGGTACCGGCGTCAAGTCCCTTTTTCAGCACTGTCTTGCTTATAAGATCGGGATTCTCCAGCACTTCCTTGTGATACTCTGAAGAACCGACGGTAGTGACTATACCTTCGCCTACGCGGGCTATGATTGTCTCTTCGCCTGCGCCGCCGATAAGTCTGCTGATATTGGCACGGACGGTGACGCGCGCCTTGACGCGCAACTCTATACCGTTTTTTGCTATGGCGGATATGACAGGCGTCTCGATGACCTTCGGATTTACGGACACCTTGACGGCGTTGAGCACGTCTCGACCTGCCAGGTCTATCGCCTTGGCAGACTGCAGAGATAGTTCGATATTCGCACTATGTGCGGAGATGAGCGCGTTGACTACGTTGCTGATATTACCGCCTGCCATGACATGGCTTTCCAATTCCGTTATATCTATGTCCAGACCTGCCTTGCGGGCGCGGATATACACGTCTACAAGCATACGATACTTGATACGGCGCATTTTCATGCCGATCAAGCGACCCATAGACACATGAGCATTGCTTACAGCGGCGATAAACCAAGTGGGTATAGGCAAAAATATCAGTATGATCAACAGCAATACCGCCACTACTATCAATGCTATAGCCCAACCTTGCAAAGCCGCCTCGGCGAGCATGGAATACAATACATTCATAAGTTTCTAACCTCCTATCTTTTCTACAACTACGACGCGCTGACCCTCTACATTCACCACGACTATGGTGGTGCCTTCGGATATATAGCCGTCGCGTGCCACGACATCGACGGATTCGCCGTTGAAAGACGCCCGTCCTACGGGGTGCAAAGCTGTTTCCGCACATCCTTCACGGCCCAGTAGCGAAGAGAAATCCTTCGTTCCTTCCGTCGTGCCCGAAGGCAATGTGCTGTCTATATGAAACAGGGCGGTGCGAGACAGACGGCTCTTGGTGATGATACGGCTGAGTACCCAAAACATGAGTATAAATAGTACAAGCGCAATCAACACCATATAAAGCAACATAAGCAAGTCGCCGCCGGAGATCATACGCATGACTATGCCCGCGACTATAAGCACCACTCCCGTAATTCCGCAAACGCCGAAGTCGGGCAAACACATCTCTATAATGCACAAGATCAGACCTATGGCAAATAGCGCGATCGTCCAGCCGTCCATCTGAGTGAACAAGCGTGCGAAGCTGCTATCTGCGAAGTCTTCAAGCAACATAAAACAGAGATCCATGATTCGCCTTCTACTCTACGTAAGGTTGGAGCAGACCTATTGTACCGTCCTTACGGCGATACACCGCCTCCACATTGCCCGTTTCCGAATTGACGAACAAATAGAAGTCGTGATCTACCAACTCGAGGTTCTCCGCTGCCTCCACCGCGCTCATGCTCTCTACACGGAAGCTCTTGGTCTTGGCAATGGTCAACGGTGTGACGTCTACGTCGGAGACAAACTCGTATTCGCCGGGAGCAGCGGGTATGCGGTAAGATTGACTGAGTTTTTCACGATGCTTGACAAGTTGACGTTCCAACTTGGGCAAGGCAACGTCGATATTGTAATACATAGTGTCCCCGACCACTTCCGAACGAATATGATTGCCACGGAAATTGATAGATATCTCCATCTTGCACTGTCTGCCCATATCCGTGAGCACGATCTTGCACGGAGTATTCGAATCGGGGAAATACTTGTCCAGACGGCGAGTCTTATTGTTAAGGATCTGTTCCAATCTGTCCGTAACACGATAGTTTTTGGAAATAATTTCAAGTTTCATAATGTATACCTCCGAATGTTACATTGGAAAATATCGCATAAAGTTCGCGCTTTTTCCTATTCGTATTATACCACAACCCCTATGGCAATTTCAATATTCCCCGAACTAAATTTTATACAAATTTCCTGCAATTTGTGCAAGAAAAATATATAAAATACAGGAGACTTGTAAAAAATACAAATCCCCCGTAAAAAATACAAGATTCAGTTGGCGCGAACGAAGTGCAGCATTTTACCGTCGGTCTCCACCCGAACAGTGTCGCCCTTATTGATACGTCCGAGTAGCAACTGTTCGGCGAGAGCGTCCTCCACCTTGCGCTGAATGGTACGCTTGAGCGGACGTGCACCGTATGTCCTGTCGTATCCGTCAAGTGCGATGAAGCGTATAGCACTCTCGGTGAATTGCAAGTTGATGGTACCCTTCAGCCGTTTGTGCAAAGAGAAGCACATCAATTCGGCGATTTTAACCATTTCTTCTTTTCCGAGATAGTTGAATGTAACTATTTCGTCCAGTCTGTTGAGAAACTCGGGACGGAAAAACTTACGTAGTGCGCTGTCGATATTCTTCTGCATGAGAACGAAGTCGCTCTGCACACCGAATCCTATCGAGGATGGAGATCCGTCGCCTACACCGATATTGCTGGTCAAGATGATCACCGTATTGCGAAAATCCACCGTTTTGCCGTGAGAGTCCGTCAGACGACCTTCATCGAGAATCTGCAACAGCAGATTAAATACGTCCGGGTGAGCCTTCTCGATCTCGTCAAACAACACTACGCTGTATGGACGACGAAGGACCTTTTCCGTAAGATAACCGCTTTCATCATAGCCTACGTATCCCGGAGGCGCGCCTATAAGTTTGGCAACGGAAGTCTTATCCATATACTCTGACATATCTATCCGAATGACTTCGCTGTTGCTGCCGAAAAGACAATCGCTCAGTGCTTTGGCAAGTTCCGTCTTGCCCACGCCGGTGGGACCCACAAAGATAAAACTACCTATCGGACGATTCGGATCCTTGAGCCCCGCGCGCTGTCTGCGAACGGCTCGTGCCACGACGCTCACTGCTTCCGACTGTCCTATGACTCGACTGCCCAATTCTTCTTCCAAATGGACGAGTTTGTCCTTCTCGGCACGTGAAAGTTCCTCTACAGGGACTCCTGTCATCTGCGCGACCACTTTTTGTACGTATTCGGCGGTAAGTACACTGCCTCCTGCGCGGTAGTAGCTATCCAATTTAAGTTTACTGCACGCCTCATCCAGTACATCAAATGCTTTGTCCGGCAAGAATCTGTCTGTGATATATCGCACGGACAAGCGGACCGCCGCTTCTATAGCCTCATCGGATATGGTCAGACCGTGATGAGTTTCATATTTATTTTTGACCCCACTCAGTATCTCCACTGCCAATTCCGACGACGGCTCGTCCACCATTATAGGCTGAAAACGGCGTTCCAATGCGGGATCCTTCTCTATATACAGCCTATACTCACGCGTGGTAGTAGCACCTATGATATGCAACTCCCCCCGAGCGAGAGCGGGCTTCAAAATCTCCGCCGCATCCATAGCACCGTCGGAAGTTCCGCCTGCACCGACAAGATTGTGTATCTCGTCGATGAAGAGCAATATATTCTTCTGCGCCGTCACCTTGGTTATAACTTCGGTCAGACGTTTTTCAAAGTCTCCGCGATAGCGCGTACCCGCGACCATACCGGCGATATCCAATTGTATCAACCTGACGTCGCGCAATTCTTTAGGCACTTTACCGTTGACTATACTCGCGGCAAGTCCTTCCACCACAGCTGTCTTGCCCACGCCTGCTTCACCCACCAGAACGGGGTTGTTCTTCGTGCGGCGAGTCAGCGTCTGGATGACGCGCTCCGTTTCCTTTTCTCTGCCTATTACCGGGTCAAAACCCTGTGCACGGGCTTTCTCAGTCAAGTCCAGACCGTAAGGAATTTCATCCTCTTCTACGGACTGCTCATGTTGCTCTTCCGTGTATTCCCGTGTATCAGGCGAATGTACCACCGGGTCCGCAGAAGCATATACAGGCTGTGAAGCAGTCACCGCGGTTATTTCGGAAAGAGCATTGAATTTGGGATATGCCTTCAGTATGGCCTGGAATATAGTCTCGGGACCGTTTTCACCTAAACGGTATACGAGTTTGTCGTAGCCGTAAGTATTTTCCTGAACCAATATCGCGATGAGCATGTGCAGACAGTTGGTTTGACCTTCTTTCATCTTTGCAGCAAACAAATCGGCATTGGCATTGAGTTCCGCAAGCTCATCTCTGCTTACAGGGTGCACGCCGACGCGAAGAGCGTCGTCATTGAGCCCGAACTCCGTAAGAAAATGTTTTGCCTCGTTGTCTACGCATATCAAAGCATATAGTATATGATGACTGCCGACGTTGCAATTTTGAGATCTTGCAAGCCTTTCGGCGAATCGCATAACCTGTTGAAGCGAATCTGACTGCATTTGTCACCTGCACAGTAGTATTATTGACTGTATTGTAACAAATTGTACGGATTTTTTCAAGAGAACTGCACCTATTTATAAAAGTTTTATTATTTGCGCAAACTCACTTATCCATACTCTTAGTTCTGCTACGCCAAGTGATACCGAGTTTTCCGCGTCTAAGCAAACGAGACACGCCGTGCGCAACGGTCGGTACCCACGAGAGAGCAAATGCCGCAAGATACATATACAAGGGCAATCGTGCCAAGCCGAATATCCCATTCAGGAAAGGTACGCATGCAACTACAGCCACCATAGCAAATGATACCAACAGACTGATCATCATAAAGCATGTGATACCTCCGGAAAACAGACCTCTGCTATTGCGCATCTCCAACACATATATAAGTTGCGATACGGACAACACCAGATATGCCATAGTGCACGCTTCGGCATAGCCTATCGTATTGCCCAAAGCATATCCTACGAGAGTGCACAATGCGAACAATGCCCCGCCTATAGCCACGCGCACTCCGCCGCCGTCACTGAAAAACGTATCGTTTTTACCTTTTGGTGGGCAAGACATGACATCCGCTTCCTGTTTATATATACCCAATGCCAAACCAGGCAGTCCGTCAGTAACAAGGTTGATCCACAACAATTGCATAGCGGACAGCGGAGAGACATTCCATACCAACAACGCGACAAATACGGACAACACCTCGCCTATATTGCAAGTGAGCAGATATGTGACGGATTTTTTTATATTGCGATACACGCTGCGACCTAATGATACTGCATCCACCACTGTCGCAAAGTTGTCATCGGTCAGTATGATATCCGCCGCATCTTTCGCCACCTCGGTGCCGCTGCCCATAGCACAACCTATATCCGCAGCCTTCAATGCTGGAGCGTCATTGACACCATCGCCGGTCATCGCCACCACCGCGCCGCGTGCCTTCCAAGCGGATACTATGCGCAACTTGTCCGACGGTGTGACTCTGGCATATACGGCAATATCGCCGACTCGCTCGTTCAGTTCGACATCGCTCATGACTGCAAGCATCTGCCCGTCGACGGCTTCGTCATTGACCCCGTATATACCGAGCGTGCGCGCTATCTCCGTCGCAGTATCCAGGTTGTCCCCGGTGATCATGACCGGGCGAATACCTGCACTCTTACAGGTGGCGACAGCCTGCTTTGCTTCTTCGCGCGGAGGATCCGCTACCGTAAATAATGCAGACGGCGTCAGGTCCTTTTCCAATGCCTGCGAACGAGGGAAGTTGTATCCGACCTCTTTGACAGACAGTGCCAATACACGCAAGCCGCGTTTAGTGCACATACGGTACGTCTTTTTCCATTCGTCTTTGCACATATCTACGCCCATCGCTTCCGGACTGCCTTTGGTGACGGAGTAAAATTTCCCACCTGATCTGACTACTACCGTCATGAGTTTACGATTGCTGTCAAAAGGGATCTCATACAATCTGTCTGCCGTCGATGTCACATTGGCAAAAGAGGTCACGGCTATCTCCGTAGGGTCGCCCAACCATGCGCCATTTTCGCCCAAAACCGCATCCGAACACCAACAAAATGCCTGTATCAGAAAGTTACTTTTGTCCAGTCTGTCACTCAACGTGTATGTCTTGCCGTCAAACATTCCCACCAATGTCATCTTGTTCTGTGTAAGCGTGCCCGTCTTGTCGGAACAAATAACCGTAGCACTGCCAAGTGCCTCTACTGCGGTGAGTCGCTTGACGACGGCATTTTTACTCGCCATACGTTCTATCCCCTTAGCAAGAACGACCGTCACAACAGCAGGCAAACCTTCGGGAATAGCGGCAACGGCAAGAGATACCGACGTAAGCAACACGTCCACGAATACTGTAGTAAGCGTGGAATTCTCTGACATATTGTGTATACCCTTGATAAAACCTATTACAAGCACAAGAAAACATACTGCAAGACAAATAATGCCTATCACCTTGGACAACTGCTTGAGTTTCTGCTGCAACGGCGTCAATGTTCTGTCAGAGTCCAGCATGTCGGCTATTTTTCCCAGCTCCGTTCGACGTCCCGTCGCTATGACTGTCGCCACGCATTTGCCTTTGGTGACAAGGCTGCCGCTGTATATCCTATTTGCCTCTGTCTGTTTTTTGCCGGAAGCATGTACTGATTTCTCTACGGGTACACTTTCGCCGGTCAATGCAGACTGGTTGACAAACAGTCCTTCGCAAAAGAGCAATTCGCAATCTGCCGTCACGACGTCGCCCGCTTCAAACAAACATACATCTCCGACGACGAGCATGCTGCTGTCCGTCAACTGTACGCTGCCGTCTCTGACCGCTTTTGTCTTGGGAGAGGTGAGTTTTTTGAGCGCGTCCAACGAACGCTCGGCGCGGAATTCCTGTACGGCACCGAGTATAGCATTACACAACACAATAGCAATGATGATCAAGGGTTCCAGCAGATCCGCTTTGTCGCCTGTGTATATCGCCATTCCGAAGGACAGTGCCGCAGCGACAAGAAGAATAACTATCATCAAATCGGCAAATTGCGCAAAAAACTTACGTATAAAACCATGTTTGACTCTGCGCTCCGCGACATTGGCTCCGTCCTCCGCCAGACGCCGTGCTGCTTCTGCCTCCGTCAATCCTTTGCTGAAAAAATCTTCGGTCTTAGCCAAAATGCACACCCTCCGAATTTACTCTACTTAGTATATGCCCTCGCAGTTTCGCTTAGAAGAGACCTCGTGCTATCTCAAAGGGTTGCGGCAAAGCCATTCAATACAATATCAAATCATGTTGTCAAAACAAAAATATACAACAAAAAACTCCCAAAAAAGGAGTTTGAAACGAAAATCCATGCGGCAGACATACGTCACTGCGCGTTGTGTACGGTACCTTCGGCGTACTGCTGAGCCTTGTAGCGAAACTGTTTGCGATAGTCGTGTATGGCAAACGGCAAATACACAACAAGTGACATGACTTCCGCCACGGGATAGCAGAACCAGATACCCTGCTGCTGCCACAAATAGTTGAAGAGTATAGCGGAAGGAATGAGAAACAACAGCTGTCTGGACAAACTCATGAGCAGGCTGGACACCGGACAGTTGATAGACTGCAGCATATTGATCACAAGTATGCTGAATGCGGCAGGTATAAACGCTATGCTTATGGCGCGGAAAGCGTATGCACCCTCTTCCATTAGGATACGGTTGGCTGCATCCAATTGTTCCTGCGTCTGCCCGTCTGCCAATGCCCTGCTCTTGAATATAGACATGAGGGCGTCCGGCCAGATCTGAAACAGCAATGTACCGACCACCATAACGCCTAATGCTATATACAATCCCAACTTGAATGTATCATTGAAACGTTTCTTTTCATTGGCACCATAGTTGTAACTCATGATAGGCATAGCACCTTGCATGAGTCCGAATACCGGCATAAATACAAACGACTGCACCTTGAAGTAAGCGGACAGCACCGTGATACCATTGGCATATCTGCGCAACATTATATTCAGAATGATCGTGACCACAGAGTTCATTGCATTCATGATGAAAGCGGGTAGCCCGATCTTGAATATACGCAGAAAATATTTTGTCTGAGGACGAAAACCTTTGAGCAAAATAGATACGTCTTGCTTTCTCACAAAGAATGCTATGATATCAATGGCAGCGGCAGCCCACTGACCTATGACGGTAGCAAGAATAGCACCCAACACTCCCCACTTGCAACCCACTATAAATGCGGCGTCCAGAACTATATTGGTCCCCGCACCTACAAGTTGGGTGATCATGGGTATTTTCATATTGCCCGTGGCCTGCAGCATACGCGCACAGGTGATGTCCATTATTACGCCTATGCTCCCCAGCATATATATTTCCAGATACAGCGCACCTTGATTTATGACATACTGCTGGTCGGAAGCGTTTTCCTCGTTGACAAAGGCGCGCATAAAAGGTTTCGACACTACAAATGCAAGCGCGACCATGACCAACCAGGATGCTATCACCATCACAATAGCTGTTTTGGCTGCCTTATCCGCATGCTTACGATTGCCTTCGCCGAGTTTGCGAGCAATGTACGCATTGGCACCCACGCCTATACCGATACCTATAGCCACCACTATCATGGTCATAGGCATGACAATACTGACTGCGTTGAAACTGTCTTGACCTATAGCATTGCCGATATATCCCTTTGGTTGATATGTGATACCCGTCAAAAACAATGAGTCCACGATGTTGTACATAGACTGCACCAACATGGATATGATCGCAGGCAAACTCATAGTAAGCAGCAACTTACCTATGCGAGTATTGCGCATTTTATCCGATTGCAAATTCGACGGCTGTGCCGATATTTCCGATTGAACGCTTTCTCCAGTAATTTCTTCCATAATACACAAACAAACGGTTGCCAATATCGACAACCGTTGATAATTTTATCATAAAATTCCTATTCAGACAACCGATTTATACCCATTGAGTTGATCATAATTTAAATTTCTCATACCGACAAAATCTGATGGTATACCCGTTGTCCTCTGTCGGATCGCTTTGCGTTGCAAGCCGCCACTCGGGCAAGTTGTCCAGATTGGAGAAAAACTGTTCCGCATTTCCGTCGGCATCCACTTTCGTCACGAATATCTCGTCGCACTCGTCCAGCAACAAGCCGTATACGCTCGCTCCTCCTATGACGAATACGTCATCCTTCGGATAACATGCAAGCAGATCGTGCAATTTCTCAACAGTATCCGCACTCTGAGCATCCGGATATTGCTTTCCGCTGTCATCCAGCACTATATTGGTGCGTCGCGTCAATGCGCCATGCGGAAAACTCGAATAAGTGACTGCACCCATCACTACCACTTTATCCAAGGTGGTTTGACGGAAAAAAGCCATATCCTTCGGCAGGTGAAACAGTAATTTGCCTTGTCTGCCTATACCCCAGTATCTGTCCACGACTACTATCGCTTTCATATAGCCACCTCGAATTTGCCCTCAAATGGCTCATATTCGTAGTTCTTCAATGCAAAGTCATCTACTGAAAAATCATAAAAATTCTTTATGTCCTTATTCATGACGAACTCCGGAGCGGGATGTTGAGTCCCCGCTATCAATGATCTCACCATTTCTTCATGACGATCGTATATGTGCGCGTCCGCTATGACATGCACAAGTTCGCCCACTTGCAATCCGCTCACCTGAGCCATCATGTGTACAAGAACGGCGTATTGCACCACATTCCAATTGTTCGCCACTGCCATGTCGTTCGAACGCTGATTCAGTATGGCATTCAGCTTGTCGCCGGACACATTGAACGTGACGGAATACGCACATGGATATAGATTCATCTCATGCAAATCGCTGTGCACATAGATATTAGTGATTATTCTCCTGGATAATGGATGATGCTTCAAGTCGTACAGTACACGATCCACCTGATCGAATTCACCTTCTGGATAGATACTCTTCACTCCCATCTGATAACCGTATGCCTTGCCTATGCTTCCGCTCTCATCCGCCCAACTGTCCCATATATGACTATGCAGATCGTGAACGTTGTTGGACTTCTTCTGCCATATCCACAGCAATTCATCTATCGCCGACTTAAACGCCGTACGTCTGAGCGTAATGATGGGAAATTCCTCTTGCAGATCGTAACGGTTTACAATGCAAAAACACTTACGCGTATACGCGGGAGTGCCATCCGCCCAATGCGGACGCACGGCAGTGCCCGTGTCAACGGTGCCGTTTTGCAGAATGTCGGTAATATTACGCACAAATATTCTGTCTGCCTGACTCATCGCTATTCTCCGATAATAATACCAATTTTAGCAAATCCATCCTGCCTCGTCAAACAAAAAAGGCAAATAAAATCCAATAAAAAAACTGAAATAATTTGTTAATTTATGCGGATAAAATGCATCAAAAAAAAACGGGAGGATCTCCCGTCCTCCCGACATACAGCCACTACTTATCCAGCATACTCAAAATTAAATTTTTGACTGCCTGTTGCTGTCTGGCGTCCAGCCTCTTGTAGTATTCCACCAACCGAGTCTCGTCCTCCGACAGCGGTCGCACCACGGTTATATTCCCTACGTCATCCTGCCTGTTCATGAGATAGTCCACCGAGCAGCCGAAAAAATCCGCGATTTTTTCCAATGCGACGAAATCAGGCAATCTGCCCAGGTTCGTCCACCCTACGACCGTAGGATACGGGATTCCGCTACGCTCGGCGAATTGTTTACGATTGAGCCCGTTTTCGCGCAAAAGTCTATACAGTATATCCGAGAATTTTGACCCATCCATATTGCTACTATAACACAATATTTCTTTTGAGATACTTGACATTTCTATTTAGATAACATAAAATTGTTATAAATTATCTATTTAGAAACTCGAAAGCAAGTTTACAACAAAAAGTTGCATTGCCGCAAAAACTTGACACAAATATTCTCAACCGGAAGTTGACAAGGGAAAAACTGCTCAACCGCAAGGCAATAAATCGGGTAAAAACGGCAAAAACAACCAAAAGTATCACAATTCAACTTTTGGTTGCAAAAAAAATCAGCACAACCGGCGTTTATTCTGCTACAATGATGGTGTCAAGCGAAAGGCGAATACGCCGTCCGTTTGAAAATACATTTTTGCGTGAGGGAATATGACAAACTACGGGACAAAAATTGCGGAATTACGCACAGCTAACAAAATGACTCAAGCGCAACTCGGAGCCATGCTCAATGTCACGAGCCAAGCCGTATCCAAATGGGAGAATGGGCTATCTGAACCGGATATCGAATCCATTAAAAAAATGTGTCAGATATTCGGCATATCTTTTGACGAATTCTTCGGAGCGGAGCCAAGATCGACGGACGCCGAACCCGAACCGCCCAAGACAGAGTCCTCGCCCGTTATACTCGCATACTGCGAAGTGTGCGATAAGGCAATGACCAATCCGAAAGAATATCGGGTGAGCATAGTAGACGGCATCCAGCACACTACTTGCCTCGAATGTGCCGCCAAGCAAGACAAGGAGGCTCGTCAGCGCACTGCTCAGGAAAGAGCGGACAGAGAAGCACGACGCATCAGCGAAGGAAAACACCAACTGTTCAAAGGTATGCTGTGGGGAATACTCGGTGCAGTAATCCTTGCTGCGATAGCCTTGACGGTAGGTATCATAATGAAAGAACCGCTTATATACATTCTAGGTACTATACTGTGTGCGTACGGCGGATTCACTTTCGTTACACAGATGATATGGGACAACAGCGTCTCTGATGTATTCTTATTCTTTTTGAGAACTTTGAAATTACCCGGCGTGATCTTTACACTGGATATAGATGGAATTCTCTTCCTCATATTCGTCAAAATACTTGGTGCCATAGTAAGCGCGCTCTTCACTACCCTGTGCTTCGTTGTCGGGATATTCGTCTCGGTGGCATACTCTATGATACTTTTCCCATTTGCTTTCATCAAGGAAATGAGAGATATAGTCAGAAACAGATAACGCTATCACCAAACAGTTGCGGTGTCTATCACCGTGACTGATTTCAAAAGGAGGAACCAATGAAACATTCGACTCTTGCAAAATATATTGCTGTCACAATGGCAATACTTGTGCTGGTCGCGTCGTTGGTACTTGCCGCTTGCAAGCCCGACACGCCCCAGAATCCAAATACTCCATCTACTCCGAGCACTCCGTCGACTCCCGACGAACCGGACACCCCAGACACACCGTCCACACCGGGCACCCCATCCAAAAAGGATATAACGGGCGTCACATTCCAATCAGTCACTGTCGAATATGACGGACAAGAACATGAGATAACCTTAAGCGGGACATGGCCCGACGATGTGAGCGTGAATTATACCGGAAACAAGGGTACAGATGCCGGCGAGTACAATGCCACCGCCACCCTCAGCGGAGACGGGTACAATACTCTTACTCTGCGTGCCAAGTTGACGATCACTAAAAAAGCATGGGATCATAGCGGCATCACATTCATTGACAAAACCGTCGAATATGACGCAAAGGAACACTCCATACAGATCGTAGGCAATCCTCCCAGTGGAATAACCGTCACATATCTGTATGATGGACAAGAGGCTACGGGCGTCACGGCTGTAGGCGTGCACGAGGTCACGGCGGTTCTGGGCGGCAAGAATTTCGAAGAATACCGCCTTGTGGCAAAACTCACAATAAAAGCAACAGAGGAAATGTTGTATGCCGCATACTACAACGGCAAAATATATTTCCAGAACAATCTGGACGGCAACAAACTCTACAGTGTCGGAACAAGCGGCAACGCGCTCAGCAAAGTCAGCAGCGATACGGCGCAATATCTGACCGTGATCAACAATGCCCTCTACTACTACAGCGGCAGCCTGTTTACGCAAACGATCAAATGTGTAAATTCTTCCGGTATCGGTAGCGTATACAGCCCGGGCAGAGCGACATATCTTACCGGTGACGGACAATACATCTACTACGCCAAGACCAATCTCATCGACACCAAGAAAGAGAACGGAATATACAAATTGGAGGTGAAGGACGGCAATGCCCAAGCGGAAGCAGTCAGGATCTGCACGGATAAAGCAAGCGACCTGGCGTACTACAACGGATACATATACTATGTCAACAAGAGTGCCGACGACAAATTGTACAGAGTTTCCGTCAACGGTACAGATGCAGTCGGGACGGTCGTTCTGGACAAAAAGGTCTCCGACCTGATCATCTCCGACGGGACTGCATACTTCACGCAGTATGATACCACAGTGGGCAGTCTCTCCTATGCCGCTGCCATCTTCAAACTGAACTTGAACGGATCCGACGGCGCAGTCAAACTCACAGCCGACAAGGGCGCATATCTTACCAAAATAGGCAACTATATTTACTATATCAACAAAGACGCTCTTACAAGTCACATATTCGGTAAAGGCATATACCGTGTGAATATCAATGAAAGCGGTAACCTCACAAGCGAAAAAGTACTCGAAGCGGATGAAGGCGACGGATATTACTCCCTCACCGGAGACGGAACAAATCTTTACTACTATCGTCTTGCCGACAAGCACTTATACAGACTCAATGCCAATCTGATAGGAACAAGTGAACCCACGGACCTGATGCGTTCTTTCACCGTTCCGGAAGATAAGCCGACAATTACAGCGTACCCGTACAGTTTCGTCACAGAGCATGACGGAGAGATATACTATGCCAATCCTCTGGATCTCGGCACACTGTACAAGTACAATCCCACAACTAAGTTGAATGTCAAAGTATTGTCCGACAGTGTAAGCAGTGTCTACTTCAACGGCAACTATATGTACTATTGCACATATATATTGACCAATTACGCGTTGTGGAGAGTGGACCTGACCCAAACGGACCCCACGCCAGAGAAGATATCTCCTCACAGATATTCGTATCTCTACTTCGAAGGGGACTATTTATACGCAATGCGCATCACGTCTACTTACAATAATCGTATTGTAAAGATCGATCTGAACAACCTCGATGAAGAAGAAACAGAGATCTATCACGATAAGAATGTCCATGTGACTCAATTGTTTTACATAGACGGAATATTCTACTTCACCATCAATCCTACCGGGTCTGAACTTTTGAAGGGCAACAAACATATATACAGTTACGACCCCAAGCAAAATGACTTCGAAAAAGCTGTAGATACCAAACTTGTATCAGACAACTTCACTATATGCAACGGCAAATATTACTACTACAACGTGAAAGACAAGACTTTCAATGTGGCAAATCTTGACGGTACCGGCAGCAGTGAGATCAAGAACAAGGTGGAGATCACAGACATAATCGTTGCAGACGGAATTATATACTATACAAGCACGTCTGCAGACAATACGGGAATATTTGCCTACAATACGCAGACTCAAACGACAGTCAATCTGACAAGCAAAGTAGGACACGGTCTGACAGTATACAATGGTAACTTGTACTTCATCAATCTCTCCATAACCTGGACAACAGACTACCCGCAAAATGGTACCGGTGACGGACATCTGTATCGCGTAAGCATAACGGGCGGTACAGCGGAAAAACTTGCTTGACCCAACATATTCAAAATACCAAATCCCGTTTGCTCAATTGAGCAAACGGGATTTTCTATGTCCGGATCTTAATTCGGCTTGGCGAAAGTAGCCACTACTTCTTTCAGCGCATCGGAGGCACTGTCTCCTTCGAGATATGCTCTGACTGCATTCTCCGTACCGCTCCGTCTCAATACAATACGGCAGTCGGGGTACAACTCGCCTATACGTGACGCTGCCGCGGCAAGAGAAACATCCGTAGTCAAGCGGCTGTTCGCATGAGTAATGGGTATAGTTGCGGCAGCATATGGTTTTTCTTCACACTCGGCAGTATATTTCAATAGACCTCCCTTCTCTGACGCAATAACGCACACGAGTAGGGCGTTGACTATAGCGTCGCTACCCGTCGCATAGTCTGCTACGATATAGTGACCGCTCTCTTCTCCTCCGAGGTTCAGACCGAGTTCGACCATTTTATCGAATACATTCGTATCCCCCACTGCCGAACGAACAAGGGATATACCTATTCTGCCGAGTGCCTGCTCTACACCTCCATTGGTGAGGACCGTGCCGCATACAGTATTCTTTGAAAGGACTCCCTTTTCCTTCAAATACTTGGCTATACCGTAAAAGACGCGGCTATTGCTGACCTGTTCCGCCCCCTCGAATACGGCAAGTCTGTCGGCGTCGCCGTCAAAACAAAATCCCAATCTGCAGCCGTTGGAAAGCATTTTTTCCTTCAAAAATTCGGTATGAGTTGCTCCGCAAGCGACATTTATCTCAGAACCGACGCTCCTATTGCAATAAGCGATCACTTCTGCCCCCGCCTTGGCAAATACCATAGGCGCGACCCTGTATGCCGCTCCGAAACAGCAATCCAGTGCAATTTTGATATATGGCAGGTGTACTTGGACGCTGCGCAAAATATCGTCACAGTATATATTCTCTATATCATAGAATACCGGCTCATATACCTTGATATCCTGTACTCTTTCGCCCGAAAGACGCTCCATCATGGAAGATACCGCAATTTGCTTGGACTTGCAAAGTTTTACTCCGTATCGGTCAAACACTTTCAGCCCATTGTCTTGCGGGGGATTGTGACTTGCCGTTATCATCACTCCGTAGTCGCCGCCCAGTTTACGAACAAAGTGTCCTACCGCGCCGGTAGGTAATATGCCCAGATTTATCACATTGCCGCCGCCGGCATAGACGCCCTGCGCCAAAGCCGTGAACAATGCGTCGCCGGACACCCGCGTATCCCTGGCGACGACTATTATGGGACATTCTCCCAACAGAGCGAGACTCTTGCCGAGCAAAAAGGCAGTACTGTCCTTGAGGGTACTGCCATACGTTCCACGTATTCCATCCGTACCGAAAAAATTCATAAATATAACTCCGCAATTTATTTTTTTCTTCAGTAGGATATTTTGTATATCGACGCTATTTGATCGTAGCGGAATATGCCGCAGCGAATGCGCCTGCTTTTGCGCCATCGGCGCATGCCGTCACTATCTGTTTAAGGCTGCCGTTCGTCACGTCTCCGGCCGCATACAAGCCTTTGATACCGGTCTCGCACCTGTCATCCACCACCAGATAACCGCGCATGCGTTCCAAGCCGTCTATGTGTATGAAATCAGTTACAGGAGCCGCACCAGTCGCCACGAAAAGTGCATTCACCGTCAACGTGCGCGGCTCTCCGTCTACAAACACTTTGATAGCCGCCACATTGCCATCTTGCTCCGCTATCTGTGACACCGAGGCATTGTATAGGATATCCACATTGTCATGCGCAAACAGCTCAACCAACATTTTTTCTTCTGCAGATAGTTGAGATCGAGCGCAAACAACATATACCTTTCGACATATATCTGCCAGATATATGGCTTCGCTGACCGCAGCCTTGCTTGCGCCAGCGACAGCAACGGGTTTGTCTCTGAAAAATGCACCGTCGCATGTAGCGCAATAACTTACTCCGTGCCCTACGTAGCCGTCTTCTATGCCAAGTGTATTGTGACTTGTGCCCGTAGCCACAACGACTGCAGGGAATTCATACTCTTCGCCATCTGTGACCACGGTGAAGTATTCGCCGTGTTTTTGCAACGAAAGAACGCGCTTGCGCACGGTTTTCAGTCCCAAAGATCTCGCCTGCGCAGCGATATCCGAAGCGAGTTTCCACCCTTCCACCGACGAATGGGATGGAAAGTTTTCTATCTTATCTATGGTCGCTACCTGACCGCCTAAGCCGAACTGTTCGAAAAGTGTGACCTCTGCTCCGCTGCGCAATGCATATATTGCCGCGGTCAGACCGGCGACTCCGCCGCCGATTATTGCTATTTTTTTCATATTTCTCCTTAGTGTTGTATTATTGTACCAAGCCATTCGGCAAGACATTTGCCAAAGCGTGTCGGCTTTATGGTAAAATTGTCATATACTCACCACGCGAACCAACTGAACTTTTCTTCCGTGAGATCTTTACGCAAACGTCTGTTGATAAAGCACGTCAGTTCCCACAGCCCCCATACTGCCGCCGCGACCAGTATATACCAGATGATGACCCACCACCATCTGACTGTGAAAGACGGCCATATCGTGCAAATGAGCGTTGCCTCCACCATCCCCGGGGATACGGGGTTGACGTTAGCATCATGAAATACGTGCACAGCCACTTCCGTATATACGGCAAAAAAGACGAGAAAAGCACATATAGGTATCAGGTCCCACTTAGACGTTCCGTACTGCCCGTACATCAACAAACTACCCGAGAACATTATGAGGTGCATAAACCAACTCAACCATACCCAATTTCCCGATACCATAGTGCCCACGACAGTATCCGGATAGAACAAGAAGGTACCGAGATATATCCCACCGGACAGGAAACAGCAAAATGCCGCAGTAGACTTGACGGGACGAAGCGGTACGAATACAGCCACGCCGAAAAGAAAATAGCAAAAATACGAAAACGCGATATAGAATACGCCCGTTGTCGCACATTGATATCCTTGATATATAAGTACAAATGCACCCATCAAGTAGAGCATGATACGAGAGGTGATCTTATGCTTCACCGATTCCATCGCCGCCAATACTGCCAGCGCGACCACCATCATAGTGATCAATGCCAAGTACCAATTCTCTTTACTGAACAAGTTCCACCTCGGTATTACATTTTACCATACAAGTTTACCCGGCATGACGTTGTTGCCGTATGTGAGCAATCGTTTGTTTATAAATCTGATGAATTCCCATATACACCACAGCAATCCCACTACGGCGACATACCACAAGATATACCACCACCAAGTGAGCTGCAGATCCGGGAACAATTCGTTTTTCAATGCCGAGCCTTCTATGACTCCCACCAAAAACTCATTCAGATCATTCCAATGGAATACATATTTTCCCAACTCGGCGAACAGTACCACTATAGCGATAGCTCCGCCTACTATCAGCACGTCGTGACGTTTGACCTCGAACTGCGTATACATGAGCAATGCGCAGACAATAAGTATGTCATGCGTCAAGTAGCCGTTGAGATAACCTATATTGAACTCGCCCATGTGCGACATCATATCCGGATATATCAAAAACCCGCTGACATATATACAACCCGCCAGCAGACCGAATGCCGCCGACAGGCACTTGACCTCTCTCACGGGCACCAGCACGCCCACGACAATCAACCAATACGATATAGTAGAAAAGGCATAAGAAAAAGACTTGCTATCATATAACTGTTTGCTCTCGGTTATCAAAACGTATGCTGCCAATATCCACAACACTATACGAGACGCCCATTTGCGCCGCGCCAGAAACAGTACGGCAAATACCTCCATAGCGACAAGCAATGCCGTCAATGTGCCTATGTACCAATAGTTTTTACTTAACAATTCTTCTCCCTATTCTTTCTTTTGCAATCGAAAAAATTTTTATATTTATTTTATACTATAATAATCCTTTTTCGTCAACCAAAAAGCCGAGCCGAAGGCTTTTCCTGTGCAAAAATGTTACAGAATAAGGGTTTTTACCGTATAAAAATCGTCAAACACGAGCAATGTAAATTGACAAATTCCCTCATATCACTTGACGGGCAAATATGGTTATGTTATGCTTTTGTCGCAAAAAACAATTGCGTTATTTTACATTTCGGAGGTAAAAACAATGCGAACGGCAAAAAGAATAACAGCCACCATCATAGTAGCGGTATTGGCAATAAGCATGATCGCGGTCCTCGCTTCTTGCGATGGCAAATTTGACATAAAATGGGAAAATTACTTACTCACATCAGAGACTTACATCCAAAAGATCCATGGAAATTTTCCCGAATTGACTGAGGTTGAATTGCCCTTCAATGCTCGCGAAGTTGATCTGACCTACGCCGGATACGGACTGGTCACTTACCAAACAAGTTCGACGTCCAACAATAACACTATAGGCTATCTGTATGCAAAAGGAAACACCATAGGCGACGATCTTCGCCTGTCTCAGCTGACAGCACAGTCTATATCGGTAGACAATGGGGATGATCTGATCGTATATATTGGCAGGACCAGTGACAAAACGTATCTATTTGATATCGAAGGCAACAGCATAGCCAACTACAATGGAACCGTGGAATTCGGTGAGATCACTGTTAAAAAGGGTGTTAAATATGTAAGTGCCACTATCAACGACACCGAGACCGACACCGTGAACTTCGTTATCAACCAGGACGGAACATTGTCCGAAACCTCAGAGACT
Organism: uncultured Clostridia bacterium; assembly: GCA_947623225.1. GTDB lineage: Bacteria > Bacillota > Clostridia > Christensenellales > CAG-314 > Fimimonas. The sequence goes on from CANQGO010000014.1 coordinate 20,245, forward strand.
CTTGGCGGAACTTTGCCGGAAGAGGGCGGAACTTTTGATATGAGTACCACTTCTCTGAGCAGTTTCCTTCCTGTAACGTCATTGCTGACCGATAATAGCAGCGACAAATATCTCGATTACGAAGTAAGAACGTACAACCCTTATATGTACGGTTTCTACAACGAGGACGGCAAAGAGGTATCCGTGCTTACATTACCTACAGAAGCAAATATGCTCACATACCTCGATGGTAAAATAATATATTCCGTCAACACACATGTGGATGCATACGCCGCAAAAGGATACAACTTCATCAGCGACGGAGAGAAATATCTGCACAAACTTTACAGTTTCACCATCCGCAGCGGCAAAGTCGCCGAGATAAAAACCAACTATGTGATAGACAGCATCGATTACGTGCTCTACAACAATGAAAACAATGCCTACGATATCGCTCTGGCGACAGTCTATCCCATGGAAAACGGCGTCGCTCGCTCTGACAGTGCCGAAGATTCTGTCATCATCAACAGTAACGGATCCGTAGGTTTCAACCTCAGAGAGTCCAAATACGGCATGCCCATTCTGAAGATCGGCGACAACTATCTCACGACCGGTGCATATATAGTCGATGACGCCTACAAACTCGTGGCTTATCTCGGAGACTGTGAACCGAGCGCGATACTAAACGATACACTTCTGCTCAAATCCGGCAACAAAGTAGGGGTAGTCGACTTCGACGGCGTTGTGACCAGAGCGTTCGAAGAAATGAGAGTAATAGCTACTTCCGGCAACTATGTTGTGGTAACAAAAACAAGCGATGACGGCGAAACAATCACGTGTGTTCTCGATTTAACCAACAACGAAATAAAAACGCTGAATTCGGTAACTGGCGTCATATCCAATTCCACTACCCTCACGTTGACAGGTAGCAACCTGCTAATAAAAGCCACGCCTTCCAATTACGGGCAATCCACATATTATATGTTGGACGGTACAAAATTAGGTAGCGGCGACGAACTCACCGTGTCGGATGCCTTTGTCCGCGGAGGATCTGCCTACATGGCGATATGCCTCAGATCATCTTCGTCATACGATCTCTATTACTTCACATTCTGATCATATACACATGACCAAGCGGTCGGACAACCAGTCCGACCGCTTATTTGTTTCGGTAAATTATTTTTTTCGAAGTGTTGCGCTGAGCAACGCATTACATACAACAAAGCCTCGACCATCAATCCACATAGGATTGAAAGCTGTTTTCAAACTGCGTTTTTACGGCTTCTTTGAGAGCAACGGCCACATCGAACGCACCGCCGATTTTAGCCGTCTCTTTGGAATGATCTCCTGATTCAAAGGCAAGATCATAGGCGGAGCGGAAGCTTTTATAGTAATTGAGTTCTGCGCCCGACGGGACACGGGCAAGCGCACCGCCCTTGACGGGTTCCATGACGATGACTTGTTTTCCGTGCTTGCGGATCAACTCATAGCATTTTTTCGACTGAATGAACGGCTCTTCCCAATCGTAATAGTTCAATACGATCTGCACGGCGTCCACCTCGGGGTGCTCAGTGAGAATCCGGTCGAGGTGCTCGGCGTCGTCGTGGTAAGAGAAAGCAATGTGGCGGATCTTTCCAATTCTTCATGTAGTCGAACAAGTGACAGGCGTTCACTTCATTTGGATAGAGATAGCGATTGAGGTTGTGTAATAGATAGTAGTCAAAGTATTCCACGCCGCACTTTTCAAGTTGTTCATTGAATATTTCTTCCACTCTGTCCTCCGCGGGCATTTGGAACGTGGGGAACTTCGACACAAGCAGGAAGCTGTCCCTCGGATGACGTTTTACGAGGGCTTCGCGGATCGCCGTCTCGAACGCGCCGTTATGGTAAACGTAGGACGTATCGAAGTAGGTAAATCCCCGTTCGAGAAAAAGGTCTACCATTTTCTTGAATTGTTCCATGTCGATGTCGGCTCCGTTTGCGCTGTTTTGTGGCAGTCGCATTAGTCCGAATCCCAATTTTTTAATTTCACTCATAGTTGTTTTCTCCTTATTTATTTGACATTTCCGTTTAGGTACTGCGTCATTATCGCGGGCAGAAACATCGTGCAAAACGTTTTGGTGCGCTCCTCAAAACTGTATGCTCCGCCCGACAAATCCCAGCAGAGCATTTCGCCGTAAATGACGTCCGTCAATGCATCGGCGAGCGCATCTATCGGCGTATCTTCTTTCAATTCGCCCCGTTCGACGCTCATTTTTATGATTCCTTTCATGGAATCGTTGTCCATGCGGAGTTTTTCCTTGTCGTAGGGGTTCTCCACGAGATCGAGGTTAACGGTATTGCGCACCCATTCTTGGCAGAGTTTTAGTCCGTCCCGTTCAATATGTCCCGAAAACGTTACCATATAAAACGCCAACCGATCCATAAACGGTCCGTCGTAGCTTTTCGCTTCCTCGTAAATTTCACGAAACATATCGTGGCTTATCGCAAAGACCACATCTTCCTTGCGCTTGAAATAGGTATAAAATGTCCCGTTTGCAACACCGCACGCCTTTGTGATCTCCTCGACTGAGGTATTGACAAGTTCCTTTTCGCGGATAATGACCGTTGCCGTATTGAGCAATTTTTTCCTCGTTTCCAAAGCGGCAAGTTTTCGATTCGTCATTTTTTCAGACATATGTCCTCCGTTTTCCTGCGCCGCACCTCGTAGCTGTTCGGCTTTCTTTGTGAGCGCGATATATGCCGCAAACGGTTCGTCTATCGTTAGAACATTCTGTTCCATTGGGCAAAGCCCGTTTCCGTCGCGGCTCTTGATATTTGACGTAAGTGTGGCGTATTCTGCATATATCCCGTGTTTTTTCAACACGGCAAGACCGCTTTCCGATATTACTTCGGCAAATACGCCTTTCACGCCCATCAGAACGTACAACATTGCAGCGGCTTTGCCCACGATCCTGTCTGCGGCGCAAGAACCGTGCAGATTTTCTCCCTGCCCGATCCAGTCCAAGAGAGGACGGATACCCCGCAACCTGCTGGTAAGGATACGGTCATCCTTTTGCACAATGCACGTCAGATTTTCTTCTTTGAGCCACTCACTGAGAGAAGCGAGCAATGTGGTTATTTCTGTCATAACGCACCTTTTATTCCTTGTCTTTTATAAGAAGCAGGCGCAGTCCCATAACAATGAAGGGTATGATAACGGCTTGTAAAACCATGCCCAAAAGTCCCGTCTGTATCTGCGACCAAACCACCGCCGCCGAGAGAGGAGAAACACTCTGGAAAATGGCGGCCATGGCGAGAAATACGAGCCTGCCCGAAACCTGCGCAAGGAGTACCGAAGGAAACGCCATCCAACCGTTTTTGGCAATACTGCGCGAAAAGAGTCCCGAAACAGCCGCGAATACCGCAAGTTCAACGATCATATAAGGTAGACGAACCAAAGCAGGCATGGGATTGCCGGCAAGCGAAGTTATCGCAAAACCAATAACGGGAGAGAGAATACCTACGCCCAAGCCCCATTTCCAACCGAGCAAGCAGCCGCAGAGAATAATGGGAAGATACATTGGCAACCATTGTACGCCGCCGGGCGCGCCGAGGGCAAGATGCACGAGTTGCGGAAAAATTACCGCAAGCGCGATAATTCCAACTGAAATAAGCGTTTTTACCGTGATTTTAACACGAAGAGCCACGTTGTGGCGAGTTAGAACCTGTTCGATCATTGTATATTACCTCCAAACTATCGATATTGTATACAACATTCGTTGAATGAAAGTCAATGATTTTTAATCACTAACGCAAAAATTTTTCGTTTACGGTTAAATCACGAAAGTTCCCACTATAATAATTGCGGATTTTACACACTACGATTTACGCCCACATTACACTTGAACATAATAAAACAAGATAAAAGTTACGACGCAAAACGCGCAATATACAAAAAAACAGGCGATCCAAATGCAAAAAACGGCCGTTTTCAGCCGTTTTGAACTTTATAGATTCTATTCTTGCTCCTATAGAGAAATAGTCATTTCGTCTTGTAACCCCATTTTCGGACTCATATAAAATCAAAGTGAGGATCCTTTCATAGATAGTAACTATTCATCCTGTCATTGACAGAAAGCTGACCGTATGACGAGTCTTGCAACGATATTTCTATCACGGTCACTCCCTTTTCCATCTGATTGCCCTGCTCATCCGTCCATAATTTAGCATTGTACAAGATTTTGTTCTTGAGGATCTTGGGATCGTTGAAAAACGGATACGTATGATAACCGCAACACAGCCCATAGCCGAGATATATACCGTCAAAGTACCCTTTGAGATTATTCACGTGATCGTGACCGCAAAACAATGCTTTAGTACAATCCGACTGCTTGATACAAGCAAAGACGTCGGGGTGGTCGGTTGAGCCTTCGGCATTACCTTGATAAAATATTCCTACCGTATACCCGTCGTCGCCATATACATATTCATCCTGTGATTTGTCACTTTCGCGCACGACTCCTTTCACATCGGAGATGGTCACTTGCGGCAACTTGTCCCTGACCGCATCCGGTATCTCATTGCCTTTTTCCAACTCATGGAGGTAATACATATCAGCGAATTGTCTGATCGGAATGTGGAAGAACATACTGCTCTGCACGTCAGGATTGCATGTTCTGATGCCGTCAACAGCCCACTTGTACCAATCCATCTGATCATTGCGTATCCAGTCGTATGTCCAGTCTGTCAATGAAGCATTGTCTCCTTCGGGATACATACCGCTATCCAGACACACCAAGCTGTAAACGAGATTTTCCGCAGACTTGCTGCCGCTGAATATATTGACCAAAAAATTACTCTTGCCGTGAATATCGCTCGGTCCCGCGTCGAACAGGCAATAGTCGTATCTGTCCAGCAGTTGACAAATAGTATATTTACTGCAGTCAAACTGGGCATCGTGATTGCCGAAAACAAAAGTCCAATATTGCTGACGTGCCTCCATGAAGTCGGCAAAGTATCTGAATGCATCGTATGTAAATATCGACAATGTCAAATCGCCTGTCACGACGCATATGTCCGGCTGTTCCTTTTTTATCGCTCGATCCAGCAAGTCCATAGTCTTGGTGTCCCTGGTGAAACTGCCGAATTTTATCTGCGGGTCGGCAATTTGCATAATTTTTATTTGCGACGCATCTTTATTCAGTACCAAGTATGGGAACAGGTCTATATCGAAATTCGTTTCTCCGTTGTTAAATGCATAACTTCCCCAATCTGTATCCGGAGATTTTTTGTGTACGGCAGCGCGTATGCCGAATACCGCCGCGACAATAAGCAACGCGGCAAGCAGACAGCCGAGTATCGACCATACTATCGTACGGCGTCTTTTATGTGCATATGTCCCGGACATAACTTCTCCTCTGTAACTAACCGATCGCCTTCAAGCGTTCATTCATCTTTGAAAATAATTCGACCGCAGTGTTCGCATTTCATATACGGTTTATCTGCAAACTGCGCATCCACGACGGCACGAGGCATCTCCATGCGGCATCCTCCGCAACGGGCACCATCCTCCAACGGTACAAATACGGGGTACAAACCGCCGTCGAATATCTTTTTGTACACGTCATATATCTGATCGTCGATACTCTTGCGAAGTTCCGCCTGCTTCGCACGGATCTCATTGACGCGAGGTTTCAGCTCCGCTGCCGAGCGGTTGAATTCCTCATCATACTTACGGTATCCCGCTATCAGACGAGGCAATTTGGCTGCAGCCTCGTCAAAAGCCTTGACTATATCTTCACATTCACGAAGTATTCTCTTGACCTCTTTCTCGGCGGCGTTCAGCTCGGATATCTGCTCGTTGAGCTTTTTATTCATGTAGTTGAGCTCGTCTTCGTCCTCGAGAGTGCCGATTTCGCGAGAGTGCTCTTCTATGACTTCTTCCGTCTTTTGTACCGCTTGTTGCGCTATGGCAAGTTGCGCTTTCAACTCCGCTGCCCTAGCGTCCAGACGGGCAATAGTCTCTTCACATTCCTGTCGAGCAGCTTTATACTGTCTGCGCTTTACGAAATTTTCATTTTTGCGCAACTCTCTGTCTATACGTCTGAGTTCGCCATCCAACTGTTGGTAAGTCAACATTTCTTTCTGAATCATTTTATTCCTCCTACTGCCGCAATTGCCTGCTCCACAAGTGCAAGTCTACACTGTACTTTGGCATCATTGCAGCCATCAAGTATTTTAATAAGTTTTGCTTTTTCGCATTTCAAATACAACACGAAGTCATCCGTAGGCTCCAGTAAATCGGATGATCCGAATTGTCTTTGCAATTCCGTCAGTTCCATGCCGCCGTCGGCGCGCTCGGCAACTATCATATTATAGAATTTGCCATCGGCAACGATCCTGTCGTAACATATTCGATAAAATGCGGATATGTACTCGCGTACTTCCGGCGCATTACGGTTAGGTTGCAACACAAGCGTCCGCGGAAGATATTTCGCATCTCGCAAAATGGATATGATTTCCAATCCGCCCATGCCGGCGATAACTACGCAATCGGCAGATATGTCTCCCAGCCCGTCTCTGCATATAAAATCTGCTCTTTCTCGCAACTCTTCGGGACAATTTGCCCGTGCCTTCGCCAGACTCTGTGCGGACACATCCACAAAAAGAACTTTTTGGGCTCTCTTGTACCGCAATGCCGCTATTCCCACATATCCATGATCGCATCCAACATCGGCAAGTAACTCGCATTCCGGAATAAGTGCTGTAAGTTTGTCCAGACGTTTGCTCATCAATCAAGATAATCGCGCAACTTTTTAGACTTGGTGGGATTGCGAAGTTTTCTCAAAGCCTTAGCCTCTATCTGACGAATGCGCTCACGAGTGACATTGAATTCTCTGCCCACTTCTTCAAGCGTGCGTTGCTTACCGTCATCCAAGCCGTATCTGAGTCGGATCACCTTCTCTTCACGAGGTGTGAGCTTGTGCAAAGCCTGTATCAGTTGCTCTCTCAGCATGGACTGTGCCGCCACGTCGCTGGGCGGAGCGGCTTTGGTATCTTCTATAAAGTCTACAAGGTGGCTGTCCTCTTCTTCACCTATGGGCGTTTCCAGACTGACGGGATCCTGAGCAATTTTTTGTATCTCTACCACCTTTTCTACTGGTATGCCCATGTAGTCCGCAATTTCCTGCGGCGTGGGTTCACGTCCAAGATCCTGCAACAGCGCACGTTGTGCACGTACTTGCCTGTTGATAGTCTCCACCATGTGCACAGGTATGCGGATCGTACGCGCCTGATCAGCTATAGCGCGTGTAATTGCCTGACGTATCCACCAGGTGGCGTATGTACTGAATTTGAATCCCTTGGTGTAGTCGAACTTTTCTACCGCCTTCATAAGGCCCAGATTGCCTTCTTGTATCAAATCCAAAAACAGCATCCCGCGTCCGACATACCTCTTGGCTATCGACACTACAAGGCGCAGGTTCGCTTCGGAAAGTTTGCGCTTGGCGTCCTCGTCGCCTTCCAGCATACGTTTTGCCAATTCCGTTTCTTCCTCACTGGTAAGCAGCGGCACTTTGCCTATATCCTTCAGATACATCTTGACAGGGTCATCCACCGCGACATCTCCGATATTGCGATAAAGCGCGGAATTATCCCTTTCGAAGGTATCCACGATCTTGATACCGTTTTGTTCGAGGAATCGATATATCTCGGCATTTTGCTCGGGAGTCAGTTCGGCATTTTCCAACCGCGCCTCTATCTCATCGTATGATATCTTTGTAGTGCCTCCGCTCTTGATATCCTCCAACAGTCCCTGAAGATACTTTTGAGTAATTTCCATTTTCCCTCCTGACTAACCTATATCGGTTATTTTTTTGCTGAGTTCTCCGAGTTGTGTAAGCAATCCCGCATTGCTCGGATCATTCTTTATTTGTTGCATCAACTCTTCTCGTTTGAGTTTGAGTTTTTCTACAGTGATAAGCCTTTTGCATTCTGCGAAAGTGCGTTCATTTACGGCGCGCCTATCTGCAGATAAGTTCGGCTCCAATATCTCCGCAAACTGTTCGCTTGACGCATCCGGGCACAAAGTGTACATCATATCCACCGATGGCTTTTCACCTTTTGCCCTGCACTCCAACAAGTAATCGTATATAACGGATAAAAACACCGTATTGCAGACCGGTTTCTCATCTATCGAGGCATATCCTTCACCGCGCAGTATACATGCCGCCACGAAATATTTGGCTTTATCCTCGGGCGAAAGTTCGTCCGTAGTATTGTCCGATATTTCTTCTTCCGTCGAATTCAATTTTCGACGCAGAAAATCCTCACTGTATCCCGTTTTCAATGAAACAGAAGTTATATACCTGGCCTGGCTCACGTCATCCAGGGACTTCAGCATCTTGAGCGCACCCTTTATATACTTGGGTAAAGCATTGTTGCGTTGAGTAATATCGCCACTGCTTATAGGAAAAGCGTTCTCCAATAATTGTAACTTGTAATCCGGCAACGGCATAGCCTGTCCGATCAGTTCTTCGAATGCGGAAGCACCATACTTCTTAATGTACTCGTCCGGGTCCAATCTTTCCGGCACAGTCATCACGCGTACTTCCAACCCGGCACGATCCAGTATATCCATTCCGCGCACAGTGGCTTTCTGACCTGCGGCATCCCCGTCGTAGCAAATATACACCGTGTCGCTCAATCGTGACAGCCACTTGGCCTGTTGCTCAGTGAGTGAAGTGCCCATGCTCGCGACAGCACCCTTGAAGCCCGCCTGATACATTGCGATCACGTCCATATATCCTTCTACGACCACAAGATAGGGCAATGCCGTTTGTTGCTTCTGCTCTTTTGCAATATTGATGGCGAACAAGCAATCTTTTTTTACAAAAAGCGAAGTCTCTGTAGTATTTTTGTACTTACCATGCGATATTGTATAATCGTCAAGTCCTCTGCCGCCAAACGCTATAACCTGACCTTGCATATTGAAAATGGGTATAATCAACCTGCCGCAGAGAGCATCTACGACGCCGCGTGTCGTTTGTTGCAAAACTCCGCACTTTATACAATCTTCTTCGGAAAAGCCTTTGCTTCTCAGATACTCCGGCAAAGACCGACTGTCCGGAGAGTACCCTATGCCGAACTTTTTGACTGTAGCCTCGTCGAATTCCCTCTTTGCAACATAGTCACGGGCGATTTTGCCTGCACCGCCGTAATAAGCACGGTAATAGAACCGAGCCGTTTCGCGGCATATGGCAAGATATATATCGCGCTTTTTCTTCCGTTCGTGGAGTTGTTCCTTCTCCCCGTCGGAAGCCGTTTCCGGCATAGGTATACCTGCGCGCTTGGCAAGGATCTCACATGCTTCCACGAAAGTGCAGGATTCGTATTTTTGCACAAACTTGATGACGTCGCCGCTTTCACCGCAACCGAAACATTTATATATCTGCATATTGCGGTTCACATTGAAACTGGGTGTTTTCTCCCCATGGAAAGGACAGCGTGCCATAAAATTGGAGCCGCTTCTACGCAGTTCGAGATAACTTCCTATGACATCCACGATATCATTATCTCGCTTTAGTTGTTGAATAAATTCCGTCCAATCCGTCATTTGTCTTTATGTCCCAGTTGCATCTTATCGTACGCAGACACTTTCTCTGTACAAAATTTACAAAAAATCCTTCCTATTATTAAATACACTCAAAAAAATAAAAATCCCCTAAAAAATAAAAAGTTTTATCAAAAAATTTTTTATTCGGTAATTTTATGGCAAAACCCGCCTTATAGGCGGGCTTCGATCACATTACTCTATGAATCTATGATATCTTTGACTTTCATCAACCTTACGGTTGCCGCACGTTCGCTCTCGTCCAGCTTCATTCTGATATACTTGATAGTTTCGGTCAGTTGCGGTATCATGATATTTTCCAAAGCATTGACACGGCGTTTGTTTTTTTCTATTTCTTCCGCCAGCATATTACATGTTTTTTCCGTCTGAGCCAATTGTACCAATTTAAGTAAAACGTCGTTAAGTCCACGTAGACTTGCGTCCAACTTAGGCGTAGTTGTGAGCAGACTGTACGGATACAGCTCACCCCCATTATCTGTGACTTCCATCGCGGGGACATCCACGCCCATCACTTTCCGCGTAGAGCATGTCAGACTTACGCTGCGTGAAGGCATAAGTATAGCCTCCTCTGTCACTCTGGCGTCCGCAGCGGCGCGCGCTTCGGAAAAAGCCGTCAATGCCATACAGAGTTCACGTTCCGTTTCTTCTCTCAGGCGTTTATTTTCTTCCGCCAGTCCGATGAAGCGACGTATCATTTCGTCCGTTTTATCTTTTAGCAATTTGTGCCCACGAGTAGCCGTTTTCAAACGTTCAGAGAGACGTTTCATCTCCATACGGGTGGGGTTGACATTCATTATAGCCATATCAGTCCGATACTGCCGGCTTGTAGTACTTATCCAGCATGTCCTCCGAAATACGTTTTAATTCACTACGCGGCAATATACCCAACAGTTCCCAGCCAAGATCCAATGTCTCTTCTATAGACCGATTTACGTTAAATCCTTGAGCAATGTAGCGTTTCTCGAACTCTGCCGCAAATTTGGCGTACAATTTATCCACATCGGACAGAGCGGCTTCGCCCAGAATGGCAGAAAGTTCTTTCGCTTCTTTTCCCTGTGCGTAAGCGGAAAACAGCTGGTTCATCGTACCTGCGTGATCCTCACGTGTTTTACCCGCGCCTATACCTTTATCTTTCAAACGGGACAGACTGGGCAAGACGTCTATGGGCGGATTGTAACCGCGCTTATACAGTTCGCGGGAAAGAATGATCTGACCTTCGGTTATGTATCCCGTCAGATCCGGAATTGGGTGAGTTTTGTCATCTTCCGGCATACTCAGTATAGGTATCTGCGTGATACTTCCTTTGAGACCGTGTATGCGCCCTGCGCGCTCGTACAACTGTGCCAGGTCTGTATACATATATCCCGGATATCCGCGACGACCGGGCACCTCTTTGCGCGCGGCGGAAGTTTCCCTGAGTGCTTCTGCATAGTTAGTGATATCCGTCAGTATGACCAACACCTGCATACCCTTTTCAAAAGCAAGATATTCAGCGGCCGTCAATGCCATACGAGGTGTTCCTATACGCTCTATCGCAGGGTCGTTGGCGAGATTGATAAACATCACCGTACGCTCTATGGCTCCGGTTTTATTGAAGTCCTTGATAAAGTAGTCCGCCTCTTCGTATGTGATACCAATGGCACCGAATACGACGGCGAACTTCTCGTCGTCACCCAGTACACGAGCCTGACGGGCTATCTGAGCGGCGAGTTGTGCATGCGGCAATCCGCTGGCGGAGAATACCGGCAACTTTTGCCCGCGAACAAGAGTATTCAAACCGTCTATTGCGGATATGCCCGTCTGTATAAACTCATTCGGGTAATCACGCGCATAGGGATTGATGGGTTGCCCGTTGATATCCAGACGCTCGTCCGCTATGATCGGGGCACCGCCGTCTATAGGCTCGCCCATTCCGTTGAACACACGTCCGAGCATATCTTCGCTTACGGCAAGTTCCAGACTTCTACCCAAAAAGCGAGCCTTTGCCGTGGAAATTTTCAGTCCCTGAGTACCTTCGAACAGCTGCACCAACGCACGGTCTCCGTTGACTTCCAATACTTTACCGCGGCGTATATCACCGTTTTCCTGCTTGATCTCCACAAGTTCGTTGTAACCCACACCTGCGACATGATCTACCAGCATCAGCGGTCCTACCACTTCCCGAATAGTCTTGTATTCTTTAAGCATTGGCTTCTCCTTTGCTTATCAAAGCATTTATTTCCTTCTTGATATTGCGCTGTATTTCGTCAAAACGGTCTATATGCGCTTCTTCGATATACTTGCTTCTGCCTATTTGTTCTCTTACAGGCAATGTGAGCAAATCGTTCAATTCCACACCACTGTCCAGCGCATTGACGGCCTCATGATAAAACCCGAGTATAAGTTTCATCATCCGATATTGCTTTTCCAGAGACGTATACGTGTCCACTTCGTGAAAAGCATTCTGATGCAGATAGTCTTCTCTGATGGACTTTGCGGCTTCCATTGTCAGCCTGTCCTTCGCGCCAAGCGCGTCCATACCCACGAGTCGCACTATCTCGTTCAGCTGGTTTTCTTCCTGCAATATATAACTGAGTTCCGTCTTGAGTTTATTGAAATCTTCGGCGACGTGTTCCGAGTACCAATCGGACAGTGAACTGTCGTATAGCGAATAACTCGTCAGCCAATCTATCGCAGGGAAATGACGTCTGTATGCAAGTTGTGCGGACAATCCCCAAAATACCTTGACGATTCGCAACGTGCCCTGACTGACGGGTTCGGACAGATCACCGCCAGGAGGAGATACCGCACCTATTGCGGAAATCGCACCTATCGAATTACCCGAGCCGAGAATATGTACTATTCCGGCACGTTCATAGAACTCGGCAATACGACTGGCAAGATATGCAGGATAGCCTTCTTCGCCCGGCATTTCTTCCAGACGTCCGCTCATCTCACGCAGAGCCTCCGCCCAACGAGAGGTACTGTCCGCCATAATAGCGACAGTGTAACCCATATCGCGGAAGTATTCGGCGATAGTTATACCGGTATATATGCTCGCCTCACGAGCGGCGACAGGCATATCGCTGGTATTTGCGATAAGTACCGTACGTTTCATAAGCGGTTCGCCGGTACGAGGATCTTTCAACTCCGGAAATTCACGCAAAACGTCCGTCATCTCATTGCCGCGTTCGCCGCAGCCAACGTACACTATGATATCTGCGTCCGCCCACTTGGCAAGTTGGTGCTGCACTACCGTCTTACCACTGCCAAACGGACCGGGCACCGCTGCCACTCCGCCTTTGGCTATGGGAAACAGCGTATCGATGACGCGTTGACCTGTGACCATAGGCAGATCCGGCGCCATTTTCGACTTGTACGGACGTCCCTTACGCACGGGCCAACGTTGCATCATAGTAAGATCGCGTCCATCCACTATCGCTATAAGTTCCGCGACCGTATAGTCTCCTTCTTCGGCAATGAAGTCCACTTCACCTTGTACTCCGACCGGCACCAAGATCTTGTGCAATACGACTTTGGTCTCTTGTACGGTACCCAGCACGTCGCCTGCGACCACTGTATCCTTGACCTTGACGGAAGGAACAAAGTGCCATTTACGATTTCTATCCAGCGAGTTCACCTCTATACCGCGTGCGATACGGTTGCCGGAAAATTGCATAAGTACATTCAATGGACGCTGAATGCCATCGAAAATACTTTCGATCAATCCGGGACCAAGTTCCACCGACAGCGGAGCACCGGTACTGACCACTTCGTCGCCTACTTTAAGTCCGCTTGTTTCTTCGTAAACCTGTATGCTCGCTCTGTCTCCGCGTAGCTCTATAACTTCGCCGATAAGTTTCTTGTCAGACACCTTGACGACGTCATACATTTCGACATCTGCAAGCCCTTCCGCCACTATAAGCGGTCCGCTGACTTTAACGATTTTTCCTATCATTGTTTATCCTCTTTGTTGAATATTATGTCTACACCGATCGCCTTTTCGACATCGCTCTTTATACCCTGCATGCCGAATCCGCTCGGTTCTCTGCCTGTAGGTATAGGCACCACCGCAGGATACGTCTGCAATTTGGCTTTGGCGAGAGTCTCTGGAATCTGCTCGGCAAGCGACTCCGCGATAAATACCACTGCATATCGCTCTGTTGTGAGTTTTCTTAGCAATGCTTGCGCTTCGGTGGCGGATGCGGCGTCGAAAACTTCCACTCCTACCGCTTTGAAAGCGAGTACGCTGTCTTTATCTCCGATAACTGCAATCTTGTTAGGCATGGGCATTTATCTTTTCCTTTATTTTATCTTTATCGTTGCAATTCTTGACTTCTACAAGTATACAACGCAAAAGTTCCGTCTCACTCTGCTTAGCGAAAAAGTACTGTATCGCAGGTTGAATAGTCAACGGATCTGCATATTCTTCTATGATCTGCTTGCGCATAGCGGAAAATACCGTTTCGGCACTGTCACAATCGCACAAACGCCTGTACTCGGGCATCAACCGACTTGTATCTCCGTCTGTACATAGTTGCATTATCACGTCTTTTCCTACGCTTCCTCCATCCACAAACCAAAGAGACGCTTGTTCCGGATCTCCGCCCGCCGAATGCAGACGTTTCGCGAGCGTGATATTGGCAAAATCCGCTGTCAACTCGTACAACTTCATCAGCAATTTCGAAAACGATCTCGTTGCATAGCGACGCAGATCGGCAAAGTACGCTTTATCCAACAGTCTGTCTATGATTTGCGGACTACGGTGTCCTTCGGCGAATTGCATGTCTATCTCGTCGCACGCCTCCGCCATACGTACCGTATATGCATGGTAATCGTCCAAAGCGAAATCCTGCCGCATTTGCTCCGGGATATAGGACGCATTGACAAAACAGTACTCGCAGAAGTCCTCGCGCATATACTTGCCCTTCATGAGCACTTTGGCATTGTGATAGTCAAATACGCACAACAAGTATTTCATCGCATTGGCGGAAAGGCAAAGTTCTTTGACCTCTTCTAACGTCTTGTCCATTTCCTCTCTGAGTACCTGTTCGTACAGAGAAACATCCGCCACTGTGCCGTAACCGTACTCCGAAAGAATTTTAAGTGCCTCCGCCAACGTCCCGCTTTCGGCAATACGCAAATACTTGTCCTTATTCAGCAACCGTGTGGAAAGGACGGCTATTCTGCCATTGGCAAAAAGTTGCTCACTGCTCATTGCGCACTCCCAAAAGTACCGCCACGCGGGCTTCTGTCCTTTCTTTCAGATATTGTACGACACGCTTCAAGGTAAGGTCCTTTTCATATCCTTCACCTTCCAACACCACTCCGCCGTCTGCACGAATGTACCTGTTGCCAAGCGTAAGGTGCTTCTCGAAGCCATTCAGCCACATCTGCGTCACCGAAACCGAATCTGTCTTGGTAATATACACCGTCTCGCCATCCTCGGCATAGCGCGTAAGCAACTCACCTATAAAGTCCAATCTGTCCTCTTTATCCATAGCGGCAATTTGCTTATACGCCTGATCGTAACAGTCGGAAACCAATTGCTGACGAACAGCCAAACGGTACTTCTTCGCTTCCAATTCGGCATTAGCACGAGCATTGCGAATACGTTCCTCGCGCATAGACGCTATGCGTCGATCCAGAGACTCTTTCTCTGTACGAACGCTTTCGCCTGCCGAGCACACGACTTCTGCGGCATTATTTTCGGCGGCAGACAGTATTTGTGCGCAGCGAGCATCCGCATCGGACAGAATTTTGTTTATTATACTTTCCTTACCGTTCATTTTGCCCTCAAAAGAGTCGCTCAGGCCACCAGTGCGCCTACAAACGCGGCAGCTTCTTCTACTGTCTTCTGTACTTCCGGACGAGTGACGATATTGCTCACATTGTCTACGGGGAAGTAGTTGAACATCATTATCGATACCACCATGCCCAAAAGCGCGTAGAACTCTATCATAGCAGGGAATATGATGGATTTTGCTGCGATTTCGCTACGTTTGCCCACCGCTACGATCGTCGTGGCTGCACTGCGTCCTTGGAGAATAGCCGAGACCGTGCCGCCCAGCATCATGGGGACACACGCAAAAAACACATACCATCCTTGCGCATTTATTTGCGCGTATGTCACACTTTGACTGCCGAGGTTCGCCACTGTCGGCAGAGCGTTTGCTCCGAGAATGGCGATCAGAAAGCCGTATATGCCTTGTGTGGCCGGCAAAAGCGAAAGCACGATGACTTTACTGAATTTGCTGCTATCTTCCGCCAGAACGCCCGCCGCGGCTTTTCCCGTGAATCTGAGTCCCAAGCCCGAGCCGACGCCGCACAGCAAGACGGTAAGTGCCAGACCGATAATGCCTATTGTTAAACCTGTCATTTTTGTCTTTCCTCCGTTAGGAATTTTTTTTGATATTTACATACCGAGCAAAACTCGGTTATTGCCGTTATTTTACCAGACTGTACTTGGTATCGCTTCCGAAAGGTACAAATAGTTGTCCGTCACCCGTATAGAACTTGCCGAAAAACTCCACATACTGCAATCTGCCGTTATGGATATATACGCTCAGCACGCCCATGACCAGATTGAACAGGTGGGCAAATACCAACACCAATGCCGCCAGCACATACCCGAAGCCTCCGCTACCGCTTACCATTGCTCCGAGTTGATTTACAACGGACGCCATGATGGCGGAACTGAGCATCAGACCGAACACGCGGATATAACTCATGATATCGCTGAAGTAGTTGATAATGCCGTATGCACTGCCGAAGCTCTTCACTACCTTGCCCAGAAAACCTTTAGTACCCAAGCCTGCGCAAATAAGTGCCGTAGCCAATGCGACAAGACATACATAGAGAGATATTTTGGATACTATCGTCGGCAGGCGCAACACTTCATATGGTCCGTAATCCGCCATGTCCAATGCGGAATTGAATATAGCCAACACGAAACAAGCGAAAACTATTATCCACGGGAAGTCCGCCAACCATGCGGAAAGATACTGCTTATGCTTGATCTTGACCGCCATGTTGCATCCTATCCCGGCAGCAAGGTGCACCACTCCGAAAAGTAAACTGAGTATCATCATGACCATCGGGTAATCTGCCGGATTGGGTATGATACCGTTGTGCAAGGGATGCGATGCGTCCGGGAATATCTTATCCCACAAAGTATAGCCGAATACGCTGCCGAACAGCACACCGACTATGATAGCAGATATCCCGCATATACCGAACATTTGCAGCATGACTTTCAGCCCGGTTTTCTGCTTGATGGCAAACGTGGCAAACAAGCCTAACGCCACCAATATGAGACCGTAACCAATATCCGCCACCATCAAGCCGAATATTATAAAATAGAATATCGACATGACGGGATTGGGGTCTATCTCGCGGTAGTCCGGTACCGAGTATGAATTGGTGACAAACTCAAATGGTTGTGTAAATTTGTTGTTTTTGGTAAGCGTAGGAGCGAACTCGCCTTCCGCTATATCTTCAAATACCAGCACGATACTGTCGGATACGTTTCTGATGGCGTCGTTGACTTTTTGTTCTTCTTCCTCCGGGCAATAACCTTCCAGTACAAACGTAGCCGCTGTCTGCTGTACGTCGCCGTCTGCAGCGAGTTTCTTTTCTTTGAGCAAAAGCCAATCTATATATACTTTCCACTCGGGGATTTGCTCGGCATATTGTGCCGCTTTCGCGGTATATGTGGCGATTTCTTCAGACAAACCGTTTATTTGACGCTCGAGATTTTCCGCTTGTATACGCGGCAGTACATCTCCCGACAGAGAACAGCCCGTCACGCCAAGTGCGGCGGCGCGTTGCACAAATTCGCTTTCACTCTTATGCAATACTATCGCGATGACCGACGTATTTGCATCTCCGCCAAGATTTTCGACGGTCACGGTAGAATACTCCTCAGCCAACTTATTCAGGTTGTCTGATTGTGAAGAGGGCATCTGACAAAGTTGAACAATAGTCGTCTCGGTATTGCGATACCAGTCGGCAGGGTGCGTCAATTCACGATATATTCGCAAATTGGATAACTCCGTCTGTTTTTGCACGATCGCACCGTTCAACGCGGATATCTTATCTTTTATCTCATATACCGTTGCAATATTGGTCTCTATAGTAGCGGCACGCTCACCGAAACTCAGAAAATAATCAAAGTCTATTTCCGTTTTGGGACGGGCAAAACTGTTTTTGTCTATCTCTATCCGAGCGTCTTTCTCTTTCTTGTGAGAGGCATTGTATCTTTCCGTGATTTCGGTAACGTAAGCGATGGCTTCCTCCGCTTTGGAAACCTGCTGCAGCACACTTTCTCGGGCCTGTGACTCATCCACGTCCACAAAACTGTCTATATCCGCACTGCGTTTGAGTTGCACCGCTTGACTGCGGACGATAGCGTTGTAGATATTGTCTCTGTCGGCATTGAGTGCCAACAGAGTAAGTTTTTTCATTTTGACTATTGCCATAGGATCTTACAATGACTCCAAGATAAACTTTACCGCACTATCCATATTTTTTCTGAGTTGTTCCGTTTCCGCATCCGCTTCTTTTTTGCGCATGGAAAGCAATTCGTCCGCAATTCGTTTGGCTTCTTCATCCGCCCGAGCGAGTTCCGTTCTGAGATGGTCTTTCGCTTCGTCCGCTCCTGTATGCCGTATTTGTTCCGCCTCGTGCTCTGCCTGAGAGATTATATCTGCGGCTTGCTCCTCCGCATGCTGCACACGACGTTTCGCTTCGTCCTCGGCTTCTATTATAGAATTCACTACCTCGTCAATCATATTTACCTCTGTCATGGTTCTGTCTTAGTACGGAGAGCATACGCTCGTCAACTCATGCTGTGCTCAGATGAATGTATGTCCGCATGCTCGGATAAGCCTGTCCTCTACTCCCTGTCCCGCAGGACCGTCATAGCAGGGCGATCTCCGACAAAAACTTGCTATTATGAAATCGTATTGCGTTTCCAGTTTACGCATAGTTTCAAACATTTTATTTGCAACGTCGCCATCGTCCAGTCCCATCTCTACGGCATTGCGCCCTCCGAAACGTAATGGTTCGTGTACCCACAGCACAGGATGATACCCTTCTGCCGTTTTCTCGTCAAAATAACGGCAAAGTTTCTCCACGTCGTCGTTCTGTTCCAATACCATAGGCACTTTCGGCGCGTAATGTCTGTATCTGATCCCGGGACTGTTTACTTTGGAAGTGGGATCGTTCAAAACATACACTTGCTTGCCCAGCAATCGACTCAGGTACTCTGCCGACACTGCGCCCGGTCGGAGGATACGCGGCTCATCGGACAGGTCCAGCACCGTAGATTCTATTCCCACGCGGCAAGGCTCGCCGCACATGACGGCAGATATCTTGCCATCCATATCTTCCTTGACGCGTTGCCAATTGGTAGGACTGGGACGGCCGCTTATATTGGCACTCGGTGCCGTCACGGGAACGCCTGCGGCACGCAGAAATTGCCTCGCTTCTTCCGAAAGCGGCATGCGTATCGCCACCGTAGGCAGACCAGCAGTTATAGTGTCGCTTATCACAGCCCGTTTGGGTAATACTATGGTAATAGGCGCAGGCATGACGTCGTCTATGACTTTGCGCGCGTCGTCACTGATCTGCTCCGCTATATCGTAGATTTGAGATTTATCATAGATATGTACGATGAGCGGATTGTCCGACGGACGCCCCTTGGCGGCATATGTCTTGCTTACCGCTTGCAAGTCCAGTGCATTCGCTCCCAATCCGTATACGGTTTCGGTAGGAAATGCCACAAGTTCGCCCTTACGTATCAACCTTCCCGCCGTGTCAAGGTCGCGTTCATTAAAATGTAAATATTTGGTTTTCACAATCAAAGTTATTTTAGCACATTGTACAATTTTTGTAAATGGATAATTTTTACTTTGTACTGTCGCTTATGTAAAGATTTTCATCAAAAAACTCCCTCGTATGAGGGAGCAGTTGTTTTGACAAGTCAGCGCACATTGGCGAGATATTCTTCCAGTGCGCAAGCCAGTTGGTCGGGGCAAGACGTCGGTCTGCCGTTGCAACTGATACCTTTCAGACGTCGAATAGCCTCGTGCACGTCCATGCCTTCCACCAACGACGCTATACCTTGCGTATTGCCGTTGCATCCGCCCAAAAATTGTACATTTGTGACTTTGTCATCCGTCACGTCAAAAGTGATACGGCGCGAACAAACGCCGCTTGTTTTATACTCCATATTGCGTAAACCTCTATATTATTTTATTTTCGATACTCTTTGAATTATTCTGCTTTGTAGTCCGTGACGTTGGACCCATTGTTCCACAGATTGTCCAAGCCGTACACTTCGCGAGTGTCTTTATGGAATATGTGCACTATTATCTCTCCATAGTCCACCGCTATCCATCTTCCTTCGGAATATCCCTCTTTTCTGACGGCAAATTTGCCTTGCTTTTCCAATTCTTCTTCCAGATGATCAAATATAGCCTTCACCTGCGGTATACTGCGTCCCGAGCAGATGATAAAGTAATCACCGAGATTGCTTATCCCGCCTATCTCAACGATCTTTATATCCGTCGCTTGCTTTTCTGCGAGCACCTGGCATATACGGCATACGGTTGAATAGGTCTCTTTTGTTGCTGTCATGTAGTTTTTCTCCTTATCTTGTTTATTTCTTGTTGTAGATCCTCCGCTGTCAGCGGTTCCAGCCCGAAGTCGGCGGCACAGTACCACCTTACAGTCAATTCACTCAGAGGACATAGGCTGTCGCAGTGCCTTTTGAGACATACTCTGTAGGCTTCTTTGAGACATGCTACGAACTGCTCATCAAGCGACCCTTGCTTCAGATGCTCCAGCGGATACGGACGGCTGTCCTCTGTCTTGTCGGCGACATACACTATCTTTTCCAACTCCGTCATGTCCGGTCTCCCCGTGGTGTGATAGGCTATCGCATTCAGTATCTCTTCGTCCTCTATATCGAAATCCTGCCGTGCGACATGACTGCCCAGAAAGGAATGTACTACCGAGTCGGGTAGGTCGCCCTGCTCGAAACCGTAACAGATATAATCTTGCTGCGGTATGTACTTGGCTACGTCATGTAGCAGGCAAGCCAGGAATGCTTTATCCTTCAACTCGTCGCGAGCCAGTTCCTGACCTCTCTTGACCACGTAGAAGGTATGGTTGAACCGTTGCGGGATCAGATATTTTTTCAAAGTCTGTATCATCGCGCTGTATTTACTATACAATTTGTGGATAAATACATAATTGTCCACCTCTGCAGGCACAAGCGAACCGTTGTCCATACCGAATTCGTAACGCAGACGGATATCTGTGGAACTGAGCTGCGTAGGGCTGAAAGTCAATGTGACCGCATCGGCACCGTATACCTCACGCAGCTGACGCAACGGTTGTTCGAGAGATTCTTCGTCATCCCGACACACCGCCGCTACCGTGCACATCCCGACTATCCGCTCCGGACAATACCATTTGCCAAAGTCCCTCACGCTGTCGCCGCCTATTATAAGATACAATTTCGCGTCCGGATACAGTTGCCTGTAATGAGCCAATGTCTCCGCGGTATAGCTCTTGCTCTCTTTGTTTATCTCATAGTCGTCCACCTGTGCAAAGTTGCCGAAAGCAGCCCTCGCCAATTGCAAACGTACCTGAGCAGACACGTCACATTGCTTGTGCGGCGGATCTCCGCATGGAACGACGATGAGTCTGTCCAAGCCCAATTGTGCTATCGCTTCACGCGCCAACGCCACATGTGTATTGTGCGGCGGGTTGAATGTCCCGCCGAAAATGCCTATTTTCATACTGTTATTTTACAATATTTTCTCAAACTTATCAATAAAAATACACTAAAAATGTCAATAATCATTGTATGGCTAAAATATTGAATACATTATTCGGCTCTTTTGGAGTCTTTGCTCTGTGTTTCGTGTGGATCGTGTACTGCACGAGCGACAGTTCGCTCGCGCTTTGGCTGTCCGTAGTGACTGCAGCGGCAGCGGGATATCTTGTGTATCGCTGCCAATGCGCCTACGATTCGCGTAAACGGTCTAAGCGTATCCGTGCCGCACAGATCTCATCTCTCGCAGATACACTTCGTTACGGACAAAACAACGCGGCACTTTTTTCACAGATGCTGCAATTTTATCGCTTCACCACCGAGCAAGTGGACTTTGACGATCTCATAGCAGAAAAAAATGGTAAAAAATCATACGTGGCTCTGCGCTATACGTCGGACAATGTCTCACGCGAAGAACTCGCCCGCACAGTCGTACAGGCACTGCGCTGCAATTGCGACGGGATATACCTGTTTGCGCACAAGGTGGACAGCACAGCACTGCTGTCGGCACAGAGACATATAGATATCACCTTCGCGGATATTGCCAACGTATACACGTTGTTGGACCGGTGCGGTAAACTTCCTCCGCCTTCCAGCAAAGATATACGCGCGCAGCCCCACTTCGCGGCAAGGATCGTATTCGCCCGCAGACGCTTCGGTATGTATCTCGGCATGTCCCTATTCATGACTCTCCTGTCGGCTGTATCTCTCGTGAAGTGGTATACCCTCACTTGGGCTACCGTAGGCATGATAGCCGCCTTCTATTGCCTGCTGAACCGCCGTTTCAATACTCCTCCCACTGCCGTCACTTTGAGTTGACGATCTCTTTCAATGTGGCGGTAAGCGGCTTTGTCAGTACTATGCTCTCCAGCTGCGCTATATCGAACGTGACAAGCGTATGCATATCCTCGTCTACCACTTCCAGACAGTACAGGTAGTTGCCTTGCATGCGTTTTGCTACGTCGGCAAGCGTATTGTCCGTGCCGAAAACCAATATTTTCTTTTCCATACCCCTTCTGTCGAAATACTTTCTATTGACCAATGCCGCTCTCTCGTAAGTTTCCTTACCCTTGACGAACGCTCCGGAAAACAGCCCAATGGCAAACGATCCCAATGTAAAGAGTTTTGTATCTGTAAACAATGAGCATACGAATACGGCAAATACCGCCAGAGATATGCCGACGGTGCACTTCTTGGTGATGGCGAGTGCCTTGTTGCCCAATTTGCCTTCCAGTACTCCCGTCAATACACGTCCGCCGTCCAGCGGATAGCACGGTAGCAGATTCACGCAAGCCATAGTGAGATTGGCAGTGAAAAATACTTCCGTATAGTAGTAGCTGTCCGGCAATATCCACCACAGGGCGAGACACACCAGACACAGGCACATATTGGCTGCCGGTCCGGCAAGTGCTATTCTGATACGGTCCGGTCCGCTTATATCACGAAAGTCGCCGTACAGCACCGCCCCGAACAGATCCAACCGTATCTCCCGACAACGGTAAAACAACCTGCTCGCCGTGACGTAATGCGCTATCTCATGCAAAATGACCGCAATAGCATACATGGCGGCGAAGTATCCCCGTCGGAATACAGTCGCCACCACTGCAAACAGCCAAAAACTCGGTTGGATGGTTATTTTCAGACGTTCCACGTCAACTGCGTATCGCTACCTATCACGTCTACCACGTTGCCGTTGACCGCTATAGACGCGGTGAACGTCCCGTCATACTTGGCAAGCAATGAATTCACGCTTACCGTGTCGCCTGCCGCCACATATATGTCTGTGAGGCCACCGTACACTATAGCCGTAGCGTCATCTATTGCCACACGCACACTGCCATCGCCCACCTCGGCGACAGTACCCGCAGTGAAGGAAAGAGCCGCTCTGCCCCCTTCGAATGTCGCTACTCCGTCCGTCAGATCCACCAGCTCTATATTGCTCGGCAACGCCACCGATACCGTGGTAGGCTGCTGTTGTGCCTTGTCGAATACCGTAGCGGACCATGCCGCTTTTGCCGTCTGAAATACGTCCTTGGCAAACTGCCCGTCTATGAACAGCAATGCCGAAAGCAACGCCACGCACAGCAATACTATCGCCGTGATCCTGAGCGGCTTGTTGAGCCGTATGTTGACGCGCGGCTTACTGCTCTTCTTCGGAGCGACATAGTTGCGCTCCGAGTAGGATATGTCCAACCAATCACTCTCTTCCGCATCGCATATTATGCTGTCTACACCGTCGTAATCCATTTGTTTTCACCTCCGTTACTCACAATACCATACGCCGTGCGTTGAGGTATTATACCTGAATACGCCAAGTCGGTTTAACTTTTTTCACAGATACCGTCACTATCAGATTGGCATGCGAACCGCGCGTCAGACTCACCGTCAGCGCGTCATAGTCCATGTAGGCGGATATGACTCTCGCCAACTCCGCCGTGAATTCGTCCGCACGCATACCGAACTTGTCCGAGCACACCATTGCTTGCGCTCTGTCATACTGTCTCGACATATATCCTCTCACACATTACGCTTCAGCTTGCGACGCAGTCTGCCGAATACGCCCTTGTACTGCGATTCGCAATCGTACAAGCGGCACTTGCCTGTCAGGAGATTGTCCGCCAATATCGCAAATGCCTCGCTTTGACGGCGAATATTGCAATTCACGTCGTCGTTTTCCGGCAACACGCCCAGCGCGTTTTGCCCCAGCAAGCTGAAAACTTCAAAAGGCGACAGCATCTCTCCTCCCGCTACGAGATCGCCGCGCACACGGTTCACTACCACATTGACTACGGTATTCCCCACCAACTCCGATACCGTCTTGTCCGCGTCTCGTACGCTGGCAAGATGCGGAGTGACTACCACTATCGCTTCATCCGCACACGCCACCGCCCTGCGAAAGCCGCTGTCTATGCCGGCAGGACAGTCTATGAGTACAAAGTCGAAGTTATCCTCACTGCGAGATACCACCTTCTTCACCTGATCGACGCTTATCTGCCTCTTGGCAAGGTGACAACTGGGCATAACGTACAACGTAGGCTCTTCTACGTCCTGTATGAGTGCCTGCGAAGGTCTGCAACGATTCTCCACAATGTCCACCAGGTCATATACCACCTTGTCCTCTACCTGCATAGCCACGTCGAGATTGTTCAAGCCTATATCCAGATCCATGAGCAGCACCCGCTTGGATCTGTGTGCCAATGCTATCCCGAGATTGGCGCATACGGTGGTCTTGCCCACTCCGCCCTTACCGCCTGTCACGACTATTTTTCGAGCCATACCTCACCTCTCTTTGATACCCATTGTACCACCTATACGCACCTCCAAACTGCCTTCGACAAAACTTTCGCATGCGGATCGTGACAATTTTTGCAACAAAATGCCGCTTGCCATATACAAAAAATCTCTCCCCACCGCACCGCAGCAGGGAGAGACCGTTGCTAACTCATTTCACTTTCGGGAGAGTCACACCCAACTACCTGACATATATGTCTCAGTGTTTTTGTTGGTAATCTTTATCGAATTCCGAAGCTTTTTCCGGTCCGCTTACAATGTTCTCGTATGTCACTACGACTTTGCTATCATCGCTTGTATTGTCGACGCTGTATCCATACAGAGTATTCCGGTATTCGCAATCTCTGATGGTGATGCTTACAAGGCTTTTTTCTGCAGTGATGGGATTGCAATAGATAGCGCAATACATGTCCTCGAAAATGCAATTCTCAAACGTTACATTGACATTGGCGTCAAAGCCGATCGTCATAACGTAACAATCCGCACCACGTCCTATGAAGTGCACATTGCGGATGATGATCGTTCCGGTCTTGATACCTTCCAATCCATCGTGATGGTTGAAAGCGGTATGTTCGAAATTTATGGTCATCAAACTTCCGTCAGCTTGTTTGCCGTCGATAGTGAGAATACCGGAGGTGTTGAGGTCTGTTCCGTTATCGGCATAACCGGGGATATTAGCGATACCTTCGTCTTTCGTATTCATGCTTTCGGGTCCATTCACCGTGATATCACCGGTACTGCCGTTGGCGAAATCAAGTGCGCCTGCAAATTCGCTGTCCGTTGTCGGTGCGAAACTAGCCTCTCTGGAAATAGACCATTTGCCAGATTCCTGGCTAACAGTCATTTTAAGCACGCTCGTCGCACCTGCATTTTCTCCGTATACGTCGCGAAGTTCCATACCGGATACGATCTGTTCGCCGTTGTTGCGTATCACGTCTACACCCTCAGGATCACCGGAAGGTCTCTCGGAGTAAATGAGACCTCTGCCGAACAGGCAAGAGTCGAAGTCTATAGAGATATCGCTGTGTCTCAAGTAATCATAACCTGATCCGTACATGATACCGATATCGCCCCAATGGTTCAATGCCACTGTCGTGAGATTGGTGAATTTAACGTCCGTCGCCATCGCTATAGAGATAGCGCACTTGCCGTAATCTCTTATCGCCACATTGTCGATCGTGGCTCTTTCTACACCGTGAAGATTCAGACCGTGTCCCTTGCAACCGATGATGATAGCGTCTCTCAGCGTGAAGTCTTTGGGAATGTTCAATTCTTCATAAGTAGTATATGTTCCCGCATTATTTCTGAATGTCACTTTGAGTGCAGAGAAGTTACCTGCCGGTTCTACACCGATTTGTTCGGATATCTCCGTCTTGATCGTGACACCGCTGATGGTCACATTGCTACCGTTCACTTCCATAGCAGCCATGCCTGCAGAGAATGTCTTGCCGTTGATGATCGTATTGTTCTTGTCTTCGCCGATAAGCGTCACGTTTGAAGCGGTGATCTTGAATTGTTCTGTAGAAGATGGCTCATACTCGCCTACCGTGAGGCGCACCGTAGCCTCGAGGTATCTGTTTGTGTTGATATCCGCAAGCACCTTGATAAGTTCTTCGGAAGTGCTCACCGTCGTGTCGAGTATGGGTTTCATTGCCCATCCACCATTTTCGGCGGATATCATTCTCAATTGGATATCATCTGCAGTGGGAACTACGTCTCCGTTGCCGAGTTGTCTGCCGTTATAGGAGATGACGTCTCTGTCGCTCGGGAGTTTACGCTCACTATATATAGACCCGTTTCCGAAATGGCAAGACGCGAAGTCAATGGATATATCACTGTGACGTGCGTAAGCAGGGTCGTTCTCTTTATACATGAAGCCAATATCTGCCCAGCCACCGGCCACCGTAGTAAGTCCGGAGAAGCGTACATTAATATTCTGAGCAAGCGAGATACCGACTTTGCCATACTTGTTCACGGTTACATTCTCGACCACACCGTCTTGAACGCCGTTAATCGCAAGTCCGCTGCCCGCTACGCTCTCTACGATAAGATTGCGCAAGACAAGGTTGAGAGCGAGATCGCCGTTCTCTTTTAAGGTAGACGCCTTCAGTGCCGTGATATTACCGTTGGTACTGTCGTTTGTAAATTTGATATTTTCGACAGTGACATTGTGGCTACTAATCAAGAAACCTGCCTGATCACTTACAGTATGCTCGCCGGCAGCAATGGTCGTCGTAGACACACCGTTTTCATCTACAGAGCCTCTGAGCGTTACGTTGTTTCTTTCGATTCTGAAGTTCTCATTAGCCGTCGGGACGTAGGTGCCTGCAGCGAGGTTGATGGTCGTCGACGTAAGTCCGCCCTCTGCCGTGAGTTTGTTGATAAGCGGAAGCGCGGTATCCAGAGGTTTATACGCCTCATCATCGTCATACTTGGCGAGATTCAATACCAGCGTCACACCATTGTAGGTATTGTTTGTATAGGTAATATTTCCATTGTAACGATTACCACCAACGAGAAGAACGCAAGCATTTTGATTCGCAAGTGCATGCAGCTCATTGGCAACTATAGTGATATTTTGAATGCTACTATTTTCAAGAGCAACTGAGTTGGCTTCATATTCACCTATAATGCCGCTAATGAACAATTTTGTATGTTCATTCTTTTTATATTCATCATTGGCATTGCAACGAACAGTGCCGTTCTTGTATGTGCTATTTGTTACAGTACATTCGCTTGCATATCCAATAACACCTCCGACTTTGCGCGTTCCTTCGATATCTACGCCGCTTACAGTCAGATTTTCAAACTTAAATGTGCTGTTATTGTCCATCGTGAAACCAATTATACCACCGACAGCATCTCCTTCGAGATCAGTTTCTATGTATTTGCCGGATATGGTTCCTTGTCCTTCCACAGAGCTGTTTTGAATAGTTACGCCGTTTGCGTGACCGACGAGACCGCCTGTGTAGTGACTACCTGTTACGTTGATACTTCCAATAACGTGGCAGTCAGATATTATTGTACCGTCCACATTTCCTGCAAGTACACCTACATATTGTTGACCTGTGACATTGGCGTTAACTATGGTAAGGTTTTTAATCTCGTTGTAATTTCCTCTTGACACTTCATAGGACGTACGGAAGAAACCAACATTTTTTATTTCCGGTTGATTGATATACAGGTTGGAGATCCTGTGTCCGTTGCCGTCAAATGTTCCTTTGAATGACGTTGTATCTGTTCCGATAGGCGTCCACTCTCTTCCTGCAAGGTCTATGTCGTGAGTAAGTTCTACCAACTGACCTGCATATGATTTATCTTCGGGGGCTATGCTCGTGTCTCTGAGTACAACAGGAGCACCGAGCGCATGACCAGTTATGGAAGAACCATTTACCGTTGCTGCGAACTCTTGCAGACCATCTGCGTTATTAGCCTGCCAAGCCACTTCCGTGTTACCTTCCGCGTCCCAGGTGCAGCGTTTGCCGAAGTCTTGGTCCAGACGAAGTGTCACGTCGCTGATAGTAACGGCTTCACCTGCGCCGGATACAAATGTAGTGGGATCGCCGTCCTTGAAGGAAATGGTATGGCCGTTACCTTCAAATGTGGAACCTGCTACAAGATTCAACGCATTCCAAGCGTCTTTACCAAGATCTATGTCGTTGAGCAGGTAGATCTGTTGCGGATCTTCTGTGTCCTCGAGCATTTCGTTCAGCTTTTCCACGTCAAATACTTCGTGAAGGTTTATTTTGTCGGGTTTCGGGTCTGTCGTATCGGCGTTAGCCTGGATAGCGGTGACTGTAAGGATAAGTTTGAGGTCTGTCAGACCCTCTACGTCCTTTTTCTCGACAGTAGTCGGCATGGAGATCTTAACAGAAATAGGATCCAAAGCCGTCTGCCAAGCACTCAACTGTGCCTTGCCGCTTTCTACGAGTTCGAACTCCCCGTACGTGACATTCAGCAGTTGAAGGAACTTGATATGTTCTTCGCTTTCCACGGCTACAGAGAGTTGCCACTTGACGGGAATAGTACTTTCATTTTCGAAAACCAGGTCAAATGTGACATAGTCTCCGGGAGCCATGTTTGAGACAGTCAATGTGCTGTCTCCAAGTTCTGCACTTCCCATAGGTGCGTAATCCTTCTTTTCACCTGGAAGTTCACTCTTCATCTCAACTTTTGAGATGTTTGCCTTG
>CANQGO010000015.1 GCA_947623225.1 uncultured Clostridia bacterium
CGGCGAACAGGTCCCTTATCATGGTGAATACGCCCGTATACGTGGCGGGATTGCTGCGAGGCGTGCGTCCTATCGCGCTCTGGTCTATGGAGATGACCTTGTCCAGGTACTCCGTGCCTTCTATGGTATCGCACTCCACGTCGCTGCGGCGAGCGCGGTTGAGCTTCTGCTCCAGATATGGCAGGAGCACTTCGTTGACCAGGCTGCTCTTGCCGCTGCCGGACACGCCGGTGACGAGATTCAGACAGCCCAGTCGGAAGTCCACGTCTATATTCTTGAGATTGTTTTTGCGTGCGCCCTTGACGGACAGCACCTTGCCGCTGCCCTCGCGCCGCCGTGCGGGTACGGGGATATACAACTCTCCGCTGAGGTACTTGCCCGTCACGGAGTCTTTGCACTTGACCAACTCCTCTACCGGACCGGCGAACACTATCTCTCCGCCGTGCACGCCTGCGCCGGGACCCACGTCCACCACGAAGTCGGCAGAGCGTATGGTGTCCTCGTCGTGCTCCACGACTATCAACGTATTGCCTATATCGCGCAAGTGCGTCAGCGTATCGATCAACTTGCCGTTGTCGCGCTGGTGCAGACCTATGGAAGGCTCGTCCAGAATGTACAGTACTCCCGTGAGACCCGAGCCTATCTGCGTGGCAAGCCGTATACGCTGTGCCTCACCGCCGGACAAAGTACCTGCAGACCTATTCAGCGTCAGATATCCCAGTCCCACGTCCACGAGGAACTTGAGACGGGCATTGATCTCGCGCAGTACCATATACGCTATCTTGGCGCGAGTCTCGTCCAGTTGCAGATCGGCAAAGAACTCCAGTGCCTTGGTAATGGACAATTCGCCCACTTCCCATATATTCAACCCGCCTATCCTGACGGCGAGTATCTCATCTTTCAGTCGCTTGCCGTGACACTTATTGCAGGGCTTGTCCACCATGAATTTTTCATATTCCTGCCTCGTCCAGTCGCTCTTGCACTCATTGTGCCGCCGCGTCATCATGGGAATGATGCCCTCCCAGGTGGCGTTGAAGGTGCGCCCGTCGCGCAGACGGCAGACCAGTTGCTCATTGCCGTTGCCGTACATAATGGTGTCGTATGCCTGCTTGGGCAGGTCTCTGACCGGTACGTCGCAGCTGAAGCCGTGCTTCTCCGCCAGAGCCTCGAACAGCGTGCGCATCCAACTTGCCGCGCCGAGATTGAAGCCCAGCAGTCTCACCGCACCGTCGTGCAATGACTTGGAATCGTCCGGAATGATGAGATTTTCGTCAAATTCCTGCTTGAAGCCCAATCCGAGACACTCGGGGCAGGCTCCGAAGGGGCTATTGAATGAGAATGAACGGGGTTCCAACTCCTCTATGGTGAATCCGCACTCGGGGCAAGCCAACTTGTCCGAGTACACCGTGTCCTTGCCGTTTGCCGATACCGTCACCAGCCCGTCGGCGAGTTTCAACGCCGTCTCTATGCTGTCCGACAGCCGTGTATTCATCTCCGGCTTGACGGTCAGGCGGTCCACCACTACGCTGATATTGTGTTTGATATTCTTTTCCAGCTTGATCTCTTCGTCCAGAGTGTACGTATTGCCGTCCACCTGCACGCGCGAGTAGCCCTGACGCTTGAATTGGTCAAAGAGCTTGGTATACTCGCCCTTGCGTCCGCGTACCACGGGTGCCAGTATCATCAACTTGGTACCTTCGCCCAACGCCGACACGCGGTCGCATATCTGATCTACCGTGGTCTTGCTGATGGGCAGTCCGCAATGCGGGCAATACGCCACGCCTATACGCGCAAAAAGCAAACGCATATAGTCGTATATCTCCGTGACGGTACCCACCGTACTGCGCGGATTGGAGGAGGTGGTCTTCTGGTCTATGGATATGGCCGGGGACAGACCCTCTATGCTCTCCACGTCCGGCTTGTCCATCTGTCCGAGGAACTGTCTGGCGTAGCTGGACAGACTCTCCACGTATCTGCGCTGTCCCTCGGCGAATATGGTGTCAAATGCAAGCGACGACTTGCCGCTGCCCGACAGACCGGTGAATACCACCAACTTGTCGCGCGGTATGGTCAGACTGACGCTTTTCAGATTGTTTTCTTTGGCATTTTTGATAACTATGTCTTTCATGTTCCCGTATAGTCAGCCCCGCTTCTTCTTGCGGGCTTTTTCCAATTTTTTGGTCAGTTGCGACACCTGCTCGCGCAGTATGATAGCCTTCTCGAAGTCCAGTTGGTTGGCGGCGGTCTTCATACGCGCCGTCACGTTCTCTATCTCCCGTTCCAACTCGGCTGCCGTCATGGAGTCGTCGCCCTTTTGGGTGATCTCCAACGTGTTTTCCACCTCGTGCTCCACCGTGCGCGGTGTGATATGGTGTTCCACGTTGTACTCGTGCTGCACCTGTCTGCGCCTGTTGGTCTCGTCTATGGCGCGCCGCATACTGTCCGTGATGACGTCGGCGTACATGATGACGCGCCCTTCGCTGTTGCGTGCGGCACGGCCGATGGTCTGTATCAACGCCGTATCGCTACGCAAAAAGCCCTCTTTGTCCGCGTCCAATATAGCCACCAACTTCACCTGCGGCATATCCAATCCCTCGCGCAGCAGGTTGATACCCACCAGCACGTCGAACTCGCCCTTCTTCAGCGCGGACACTATCTCCACGCGCTCGAGGGTATCTATCTCGCTGTGCATATAGCGCACACGCACGTCCTGCTTGGACAGAAACTCCGTGAGGTTCTCCGCCATGCGCTTGGTCAGCGTCGTCACCAATATCCTTCCGCCGCTGTCCACTGTACGACTTATCTCGCCCAGCAGGTCGTCTATCTGTCCCTCTATGGGGCGCACCTCCACCGACGGATCCAGCAGCCCCGTCGGACGTATCAACTGCTCGGCTATATTGTCCGCGCGCTCCAGTTCGTACTCTGCCGGAGTGGCGGAGACGCATATCAGCTGTCCCAGCCGCGCGTCGAATTCGTCAAACGTCAACGGTCGGTTGTCGTAGGCGGACTTCAGGCGGAAGCCGTAGCCGACGAGATTGACCTTGCGCGCGCGGTCGCCGTTGTACATTCCGCGTATCTGCGGTATGGTCATATGGCTCTCGTCTATGAATGTGATGAAGTCGTCCGGGAAGTAATCCAGCAACGTATACGGCGGCTGTCCCGGTTCGCGTCCGTCGAAGTAGCGTGAGTAGTTCTCTATGCCGCTGCAGTAGCCTATCTCGCGCATCATCTCCATGTCGTAACTCACGCGCTGCTTGAGACGCTGACCCTCGACCATCTTGTTGGCGTCCAGCATCTCCTGTACCTCTATGTCCATATCCGCGCTTATCTCTTTCAACGCCTTTTCCATAGTGATACCTTCCACTACGTACTGGCTCGCGGGGAATATGATGGTGTGCAGCAGATTAGCCACTACGTTGCCCGTCAGTGCCTCTATCTCCTGTATCTTCTCCACCTCGTCGCCCCAGAACAGCACCCGTACTGCGTGGTCGGAATAACTCGCCGGGTATATCTCCAGCGTATCGCCGCGCACGCGGAATGTGCCGCGCTTGAAGTCCATATCGTTGCGCGTGTACTGTATGGATACCAACTTCTTGATGACGCTCTCGCGGCTGACCTCGTCGCCCGGTCGAAGGCTCAGGCTCAACTTGTAGTACTCGCCCGGTGCGCCCA
The DNA here is from genome assembly GCA_947623225.1 of uncultured Clostridia bacterium. Taxonomy (GTDB): domain Bacteria; phylum Bacillota; class Clostridia; order Christensenellales; family CAG-314; genus Fimimonas. The sequence goes on from CANQGO010000015.1 coordinate 3,673, forward strand.
GTCCGTATATGCAACTGACCGACGCCACCACTATGGTATCCCTCCGCTCGAACAGGCTGCATGTGGCACTATGCCTCAGTCTGTCTATCTCGTCGTTGATATCTATCTCTTTCTCTATGTACAGGTCCCGCGACGGTATATAACTCTCCGGCATATAGTAGTCGTAGTACGACACGAAGAACTCCACCCTGTTCTCGGGGAAAAACTCCCTGAATTCGTTGCACAACTGCGCCGCCAACGTCTTGTTGTGGCAGATGACCAGCGCGGGACGATTCACATTGGCAATGATATTCGCCATGGTGAACGTCTTGCCGCTGCCCGTCACTCCGCGCAATACCTGCGTGGCAAGCCCGTCTCGGATGCCCTGCGTGAGCGACTCTATTGCCTGCGGCTGATCTCCGCAGGGAGCGAATTTAGAATGAAGTCGGAATTCCATAATACCTGTACATTCGAACAAATGTTCGCTATTCTATTGTAGAATGTCTTGTGCGTTTTGTCAAGCGGAAGTCAGCGGGCGGTATTGAGACAATATATATAGTACAGACCCTTTAGTGATAGTTCTCTGTCTATATGGTCGAATATCGGCTCTATATCCGCTATCAGGTGCGCCATACCGCCTGTGGCGATGGTCTGTATGTGCTCTGCGCCCATCTCCGCCTTGATACGGTCCACCATATACTTGATCTGTCCCACCGCTCCGTATATGACGCCGCTCTGGATGGCTTTGCGCGTGGACTGTGCCGTGACGCGCTCGGGAGTCTCCAGTTCCACTCCCGGCAACTTGGCTGTGCACCGCGCCAGCGACTCTATGGTCGCCTTCAGTCCCAGCGTGATGGCTCCGCCGACGAACTCGCGACCGGCGTTGACGGCGTTGAATGTTGTAGCCGTGCCGAAGTCCACCAGTACAAAGGGTGCGCCGTACTGCTTCTCCGCCGCCACGCATGTGACTATACGGTCGCTACCCAGTTCCTTGGGGAATTCGTAGCGTATGGCAAGCCCAGTCTTGACGCCCACGCCTACGATGAGCGGTCGCACGCCGAATACGTACTGTATCACGTTGGTAAACGTATAGTCCAGCTGGGGTATGACGGAGGAGAGTATGGCTCCCTCTACCGAGCGAACGTCTATGCCGTTGTAGGTGAGCAACTGCAACAGCAGTGCCACGTACTCGTCGGAAGTACGCTTGACGTCGGTGCTCATCTTGAAGGAATTGCACAGTCTGCCCTTGTCGTCGAAAAGCCCTATCTTGATATTAGTGTTGCCAATGTCAAATGTGATTATCATCGCTACCTCTGTCGTTGTCCGCGTCCAAGTTAGCAGTCTCCTGCTGTGCGGCTATACGCCAATTGTTGCCGTCTATGCCCAGTTTCAGTCCTCGGCGCACGCCCAGCACCACCGCGGGTGCCAGAATGAGCGAAGTGAGATACTCGGGCAGGATATTCAGGAACACCACGCTTCTGATTGCCGCCACAAAGCCTTCTCCGCCCTCGGACAGGTAGCCGAAGGGCAGCAGGAAGAATACCGTATTGGACGCCAGTCCTACCGCTATCGCCGCCACCATCGCCACGATCTGCGCCACGCGGCGTTGGCTGACGCGGCGCACTGCCCACAGCATGAGCCGATACGTGCCGAAGCACATGACGCCCGCCAATATCCTCGGCAGGATATACACCACCGGCTTGTAGTACCACTGTATGGCGTCGGGGAATATAAATGCCTTGATGAAGGACGCCACGCCGAAGCAGGTGAATGCCGCTACGCCATCCGCCCAACTATTCTGTATGAAGCAGAAAGAAAAGGTGACCAGCAGTACGCAAATAGCCATAGAAATAGGCAAAGCCGCGCTGATACCTCTGTCTATCATCATCGCCACGAATATCGTAGCGAACATGATCGCGTACTTTGCCAAAATGAAAGCCTTACTATTGTTTACCATAAAAACTCCTATATCGTCCCGAGTAGGGTACGACTATCTTTTTTTGGTAAAAGATATAAAAAACTGTGTATCGTTCCTTGCGGATACGACCGTTGATATTCTACCACAACGTGGGGTAAAATACAAATATATTTATATGTAATTTGCCAATATCTGTTCCAATTTGTCCAGTACAGGCTCCAGTCCGGTCTTATTTTCCGCGCTGACGGGGAGCACATTGGCTTCGCCCAGTCCGAAGCAGTTGGCTATGGCTCGGCACCTGTTTTTCACCTGCGACTTGGACACCTTGTCCGCCTTGGTGGCTATCACCGTGAAGGGGATATGATTGACGAACAGATACTTGTACATAGTCATATCGTCCCGCGTCGGTTCGTGCCTTATGTCCACGAGGAACAGAGCCTGCGCGAGCCTGCGCTCATTGGCGAGATACTTCTCCAGCAGGTCCGCCCACTTCAGCTTCTCCTCGTATGACACCTTGGCAAAGCCGTAGCCCGGCAGGTCCGCCAGCAGGAACTCCCTGCCGTCGGCGTACACGGAGAAGTAATTGATAAGTCGGGTACGACCGGGCAATTTGGACGTGCGGGCAAGTTTGCCGTCGCCGGTGAGCAGGTTGATGAAACTGCTCTTGCCTACATTGGACTTGCCCATCACCGCCACCTGCGGCAGTTCGGAAACTATGCACTGCGAATAGGTCGCCGCGCCCTTGACATACGTAGCGGACGTCAGTTTCATTTTCTCACCAATGCGTGCTCGTATACCGTGCGGATATCCTCCGCCAGTACGAACTCGATGCTGCTGCGCACCTCGGCGGGTATCTCCTCGAGGTCCTTGTCGTTGCCCTTGGGGATGATGACCTTGCGGATACCCAGTCTGTATGCGGCAAGTGCCTTCTCGCGCAGTCCGCCTATGGGCAGCACCTTGCCTCTCAATGTGATCTCGCCGGTCATTGCCACCTTGCCGGATACGGGTATGCCGGAGAATGCCGACATTACGACCGTAGCCATAGTGACGCCCGCGCTGGGGCCGTCCTTGGGAATGGCTCCCTCGGGTACGTGTATGTGTATATCCGTATGCTCGAACTTGTCCTTGTCTATGCCGTACTCATCGGCGAGACTCTTGACCAGCGATATGGCGGTACGCGCAGATTCCTTCATCACGTCGCCCAGATTGCCCGTCAGCAGTACCTCGCCCTTGCCGGGGAACAGGGTAGCGTCCACATTCAGCGTCACGCCGCCCACGCGCGTCCAAGCCAGTCCGCGAGCGGTGCCTACGGTGTCGTCCACCAAGCCCATCTCGTCGCGGTGCCGCTCTACTCCGAGATACTCGTGCAGGTTGTCCCGAGTGACCGTCACCTTTGCGTTCGGGTCCTCGACCAACTTCAAAGCCACCTTGCGGCAGATGGCGGCTATCTCCCTCTCCAGGCTACGCACGCCCGATTCGCTCGTGTACCGTTCTATGATACCGGCGTACGCCTCATCGGTTATCTCTACCGCGCCCTCGGGTATGCCGTGCAACTTCACATTCTTCGGCAGAAGGTATCTCTTGGCTATAGCTATCTTTTCCAACTCCGTATATCCGCTCAGTTCGATGATCTCCATGCGGTCCAGCAGCGGCTCGGGAATGTCATCGGTGGCATTTGCCGTGCATACGAACAGCACCTTGGACAGGTCGTACGGCACCTCCAGATAGTGGTCGGTGAAGCTGAAATTCTGCTCCGGATCCAGCACTTCCAGCATGGCACTTGCCGGATCTCCGCGGTTGTCCGCGCCCATCTTGTCTATCTCGTCCAGCAGCAGTACGGGGTTGATACACTCCGCCTGCTTCATCATATATATGATCTTGCCCGGTATGGCACCGACATACGTCCTGCGGTGTCCGCGTATCTCCGCCTCGTCGCGCACTCCGCCCAGGCTCAAGCGCAGATACCTGCGCCCCAGCGCACGCGCTATGCTCTTGACTATAGAGGTCTTGCCCACGCCCGGAGGCCCCACAAAGCACAATATGGGACCGTTCAGCTTGCCTGTCAGCTGCATCACTGCCAGGTACTCCACTATGCGGTCCTTGATCTTGGTCAAGCCGTAGTGGTCCTCGTCCAATATCTCGCGAGCGAGTTTCAGGTCCTTGTTGTCCGTCGTCTCGTAACTCCAGGGCACGTCGCACAGCCAATCCAGATAGTTGCGAATGACGGCGGCGTCGGGGGAAGTGGACGCCATCTTGGACATACGGTTCAGCTCCTTGCGTGCCTTGTCCGCTACTTCCTGCGGCATACCGCTGTTTTTTATCTTGTCCAGATAGTCCTGCTTCTCGTTGGCGTCCTCGCCCAACTCGGCGGATATAGCCTTCATCTGCTCGCGCAGGTAGTACTCCTTCTGTCCGCTCGCCACCTGCTGCTTGACGCGGTTGGCTATGCGCTTCTCGGCGGTGACATAGTCCTCCTCCGCGATGATATACGCGCATATACGCTCCATACGCACGTCCACGTCCGTCTCTTCCAGTATGCTCTGTCTGTCCGGCAGACGCGTAACCACTTCGTTTGCGACTATATTGGTAAATGCCAGATAGTCCGTCTGACCGCCCGCGAGGTATATGCTCGGGTCGGTCTTGACGCTCACCTTGGCACGCTCGGAGTACTTCTTCACGCGCTCGATGGTCTTGTCGAACAGTGCCTTGGACAGGTTGTCCCGTCTGCAGGTGAATTCCAGCGAAGTCGCGTCGGCGAATATGATATCGTTGTTGAACGTCCAACGTGTGATACGAGCCGCGTCGAATGTACGCGCCATCACTATCGTGGACTCCGTGGTTGCACTCTCCACGGAGGCTATCTCCGCCACTACGCCCACGGAGTAAAAGTCCGCCGGAGTCAACTTGGACGCCTTGTTGGCGTCTATCTGGCTCACCATGAGGAACTTGCCGCCGTTTTCCAACGCATACTTGAGCGCGTTGCGCGATATAGCCCTCGACACTTCCACCTTTGCACGTATATTGGGGAAGAAGAAATTCCCTCTCATAGCCAATACAGGCATATTGATATATTCTGCCACTTCGTCACCTCACAGGTTTTTCTCATAGTGTGTGTAATTTTGCGCACAAATCTCTCTCTCGTGCCGAAATTCCACCTATACATTATACATATTATAAAATATTCCACGCTATTTTGCAACAAAAATTCCCGTGCACGGCACGGGAATTTGCAATACACAACGTACTCGGACTAACTCGCCTTGCGTATCATGATCGGCTCGCTATCCCCCTCCACGCAACTACGCGTGATACGCACACCTGTCACGTCGCCGCGCGAAGGTGCCTCGTACATACAGTTGAGCATCAGGTTCTCCAGCACGGAGCGCAGTCCGCGCGCGCCCGTCTTGAGGCGAATGGACTTCTGCGCTATGGCGATCAGAGCGTCGTCGTCGAACTCCAGATCTATTCCGTCCAGTTTGAACAGACGCTTGTATTGCCTGATGAGGCAATTTTTCGGTTCGGTGAGTATACGCACCAGAGCGCGCTCGTCCAGCGGAGACAGTCCCACCGTGATGGGAAGTCTGCCGACGAACTCGGGGATAAGTCCGTACTTGATGAAGTCCTGCGGCTGCAGGTCCTTGACCAACTCGGCGTGGTCCGTCTCGTCGGTGCTCTTGATATGGTTGCCGAAACCCAATCCCGCGCCCTGCCGACGCTTCTCCGCTATCTTGTCCAGACCCACGAATGCGCCGCCGCAGATGAAGAGGATATTGGTCGTGTCTATGGGTATGCTCTCCGCCTGAGGGTGCTTGCGTCCGCCCTGCGGAGGTACGTTGGCCACGGTGCTCTCGATGATCTTGAGCAAAGCCTGCTGCACGCCTTCGCCGGACACGTCGCGGGTGATGGACACATTCTCCGACTTCTTGGCTATCTTGTCTATCTCGTCGATATATATGATACCGTGCTCGGCTCTGGCTATGTCGTAGTCTGCCGCCTGTATCAACTTGAGCAGGATATTTTCCACGTCGTCGCCCACATAGCCCGCCTCGGTAAGTGTGGTAGCGTCGGCTACGGCGAAGGGCACGTCCAGTATGCGCGCGAGCGTCTTGGCAAGCAGCGTCTTGCCGCTGCCCGTAGGACCGAGCATGAGGATATTGCTCTTTTCCAACTCCACGTCGTCCTCATCCGTAGCGTACATAACGCGCTTGTAGTGATTGTACACGGCGACGGCGAGAGTTTTCTTCGCCTCGTCCTGCCCCACCACATAGTTGTCCAACTCCGCCTTGATCTCTTCCGGCTTGAGCAGGCGGAAGTCCTCCGGCAGAACGCTCTGCTCATACTCGCTGTCCAGTATGCTCTCGCACACCTCTACGCACTCGTCGCAGACGCACGCGCTGCCGTCCGGCGAAACTATGAGCCGTCTCACTTCTTCTTCGGTTTTTCCGCAAAAAGAACATGTTCGCATATTTACTCCTTTATACACAAAGGGTGCAAAAATTCCGCATCCGACGAATACTTTTCCACCCCATGTACTATCCAGATATAGTGCGGTCTGACCGCTATGTACACTATCCTACGCCTTACGTGTATAGAATATCTTATCCACTATGCCGTATTCCAGTGCCTCTTCCGCCGACAGATAGTTGTCTCTGTCCGTGTCGCGCTCCACCGTCTCGACGGGCTTGCCCACGTTCTCGGCGAGGATGGTATTCATTTTCTTTTTGGTCTTGAGCAACTGTCTGGTCTGTATCTCCACGTCGCTCGCCTGTCCCTGACTGCCGCCCAGCACCTGGTGGATCATGATCTCGCTATTGGGCAGGGCGTAACGCTTGCCCTTGGTGCCTGCCGCCAGCAGGAATGCGCCCATACTTGCCGCCATGCCTATGCAGATGGTGGACACGTCGCAGCGGATATACTTCATGGTGTCGTATATAGCCATACCTGCCGTGACGGAGCCGCCGGGGCTGTTGATATACAGAGATATATCCTTGGTGGGGTCCTTGGACTCCAGATATATCAGCTGCGCCACTACCAGATTGGCAAGCTCGGCTGTGACTTCGCCGCTGAGGAACACTACGCGGTCCTCCAGCAGACGGGAGTAGATATCGTAACTTCTTTCGCCGCTGTCGGTGCGGTCGATCACCATAGGAATGAGCGTCATTGTTTATCTCCTTTATCTGTAGATTTTTCGGCAAATTTATTTTGCTCTCTCAGCAATGCGAGCAAAGCCTCTGTGATGACCTGGTTTTCGAAATAGTATCTGTCCGCAGGCTGCAGGCTTGCGCTGAATTCGTCATAGTTCAGCCCGTTTCTCTCGGCGTATTCCTTGATACGCTTGTCCACTTCCGCGCTGTCGGCGGTGATATTCTCCGCGCGTACTATCGCCTCGAATACAAGTCTGGTGTGCACGGCGGTGACGGCGCGGTCATGGTAGTTGGCGCGCAACTGCGCCATAGTCTGACCGGTGTACTTGAAGTAGCCGTTGAGATCCAGTCCGTTGCCGCGCAACTGATACTCCAGATCCTCTACGTAGCTGTCTATCTGCTCCTCTATCATAGGCTCGGGGATATCGATGGGGGTATTGTTTACCACCGTCTCGATGAGCTTGTTTTCGTCGGCGCGCTCCGCGTCCTTGGCATAGCGTGCGGCGATATTCTTCTTGATATCCGCCTTGTACTCCTTCAGCGTCTCGAACTCGCTCACGTCCTTGGCGAAGTCGTCATTCAACTCGGGCAGTTCCTTGACGGTTATACTGTGCACCGTGACGGTGAATACAGCCTGCTTGCCCTTCAACTCCTCCGCGTGATAGTCCTCGGGGAAGGTGACCTCTATGTCTCCCGTCTGACCGACGGTGTAGCCCACCAACTGCTCCTCGAAGCCGGGTATGAAGGTGTGCGAACCGATGGTGAGGGTCTGGTCCTGAGCCGTGCCCCCGTCAAATGCCACTCCGTCCACCTTGCCGCAGTAGTCCAACTTGATCCTGTCGCCCTCCGCTACGGGACGGTCGGTGACCTCGATGAAGCGGGCGTTGCGCTCGCGCACCTGACTCAGTTCCGCGTCCACGTCGGCAGCCTTGACCTTCTGCACGGGCGTTTTGTCGATGGTGAGACCCTTGTACTGTCCCAACTCGAACTCCGGCTTGACGGTGACTACGACGGTGAAGGTAACGCCCTTGTCCGTCTCGCTGTGCTCGCCTATGGAAGGACGGGCTACAGGCTCCACGTCTTTATTTTTATCCAAAAACTCGCTGTAATATTCTTGTGCGCACATATACAGTGCGTCCTCGAAAAACAATCCCTTGCCGTAGCGGCTCTCCAGAACGTTCTTGGGAACGTGTCCCTTGCGGAAACCGGGTACACTGTACTTGCCCTTGTTTTGCTCGTAGGCACGCAGGTCGAATTGGTGCCACTCGTCCGGCGTCACCTTGAACGTGATCGTCAGCGTGTTCTTTTCTCTTTTTTGAGTATATTTCATATTGTCCTCCGATATATTATCCGAATGTATGCTTGCAATTTATTATTTTAGCATATTACCCGAACTTTTGCAATAGATTTTCCCACCTTTGTACCGTATACGCGGACAATTTGCGCGGAATTTGTCCTACGGAGCGGTTGCTACGGCGATAGAATTGTGGTATAATCCCATTCGGAGAGAAGATATGGCATTCGACGCACTTACACTGTCCGTCTTGCGCGAGGAGTGGACGACGCTCATCGGCGGCAAGATAACCAAGATATACCAGCCGGAGAAGGACGAGATAGTACTGTTTGTATTCAACAAGCAGACGTACAAGCTGCTCATCTCCGCCAATGCCAACGTGAACAGGATACACCTGACGCAGATGCCTACGGACAATCCGAAGGTCGCGCCCTCCTTCTGCATGCTGCTGCGCAAGTACGTGACCAATGCCGCCGTGACGGATGTCAGGCAGATGCCCTACGAGCGGGTGGTGGAATTTGCGCTGGAGGTGTCCGACGAACTGGGCTACAGGCGGCAGATGCGGCTCATCTTCGAACTCACCGGCAAGACCTCCAATATCATCCTGACGGACGGGGAGTACACCGTACTGGACAGTATCAAGCACCTGCCGCAGGATATCAACGCCTCGCGTATCATCATGGCGGGTGCCCGCTACAGCTTCTTCGCGCCGCAGCACAAGATAGAACCATTCGACCTGCCACGCGTGCGCGAATACCTCGCCGAGTGCCGCACGCCGCTGCGCAAGACTCTGCCTGAGGTACTGCTGGGCGTGTCCCAGTCCACCGTCAACGAGATACTGTACGGGCTGGACGAAAACGATCACGGCATAGTGAACAACTCCGCCATTCTGGACAGGCTGGCGGCTTACCGTGAGGGACTGATACACAAGCAGCCCAACGTGGTATTGCAAAACGGCACGCCTATAGACGTGTGCCCCTTTGACTACCGCTCGCGCAAGGGAGAGAAACTCTTCTTCCCCACGCTGAACGAGGCGCACGACCGCTACTTTTACCTGCTGGACAGGACGCAACGCTTCGCAGACAAAGCCAAGTCCGTCTCCACCGTAGTCAAAAACGCCGTCTCGCGTACCGAGAAGAAACTCGCCGCTCAGCGGCAGACGCTGCTGGAAGCGGAAGAACGCGACCTGTACCGCCAATACGGCGATCTCATACTGTCCAACCTGCACAATATCCGTGACAGGACCAGTCTCACCTGCACCAACTACTACGACGGCACCCTCGTCACCATACCGCTGGACGCGCAACTCACGCCGCAGCAAAACGCGCAGGCGTACTACCGCAAGTACCGCAAGTTGAAGTCCTCCTACGAGCACAACACCCTGCTGGTGGAGCAAAACAGCCAATTGCTGGAATACCTGCTCACCATCAAGGAAAATCTGCGCTTCTGCACCGAGACGGAGGACCTGCAGCAGATACGCGACGAGTTGGTATCGCTGGGGTTGCTGAGAGAGCAACACGCCCGCAAGAAGCAGGACGCGCCCGTGCGGCCGCTGGAGTACAATGTGGAAGGTTTCAAGGTATACGTAGGCAAAAATAACGTCCAGAACAACTATGTCACCTTCCGCCTTGCCCGTCCCGACGACATATGGCTGCACACGCAGAAGATACACTCCTCGCACGTGGTCATAGTCTCACAGGAGGGTGAAGTGCCCGACTCTGTCATAGAGATCGCCGCGCAGATATGCGCCTACTACTCCCAGGCGCGCGACGGCGGCAAGATACCCGTAGACTATACCCGCCGAGCCAATGTCAAAAAGCCCAACAAGTCGGCTATGGGCTTTGCCGTATACAACACTTACCGCACCGTTGTCGTCACCGCAGACCGACACCTGCCCCTTCTGGTGTGACGCCTTCAATCGTCAAAACATTCTCAATGAGGTGAAAATATGAAAGTTTTATTGTTCAACGGCAGTCCGCATGCCAACGGCTGCACATACACGGCACTGTCGGAGATAGCCAAAGTGCTCGAGAAGCAGGGAATAGAGACCGAGATATTGCAGATAGGCAACAGACCCATACAGGACTGTATCGCCTGCGGCGGTTGTGCAGGCAAGGGAAGGTGCGTATTCGGCTCCGACCCGGTGAACGAGTGGCTGGACAAAGCCGCACATGCGGACGGGTTCGTATTCGGCACGCCCGTATACTATGCTCATCCGTCGGGACGTATCCTGTCCGCTCTGGACAGAATGTTCTACGCGGGGAGCAGCAACTTCCGTCACAAGCCCGCGGCGGTCGTAGCCTCGGCAAGACGGGCAGGCACCACTGCCTCATTGGACGCCATAGTCAAGTATCTCGGGATAACGGAGATGCCCGTCATCTCCTCCACCTACTGGAATATGGTACACGGCAACTCGCCCGACGAAGAGCGGCAGGACCTCGAGGGTCTGCAGACCATGAGAAATATAGCCCGCAATATGGCTTGGATACTCCAATGTATCGACGTCGGCAAACGCGCAGGTATCGACGCGCCCGACACGGAAAGGGCGATCAAGACGAACTTCGTAAGATAAAGTAAAATATCCCGTTATGAAAATACAAAAGCAGCGAAGTCTTATCGCTGCTTTTTTGCGTACATTTCTTTATAATGCGGATACGCGCATACGCGCCGTCCGAGCAAGCCTTGCGTATCTACCTGCTAAATTATCATCAAAAGGACGAATACAATGTAGAATACCACGAGGAAAAAGCCGGACGCTATGCCCACAGCCGAAAGCACTATGCCGGCGGTGGCGAGGTCTTTGCCCTTCTCGCCGCTTTGGATGGCTTGCCTGCGTCCCAATATGGAACATATCAGTCCCGCGATCGCCACGAAGAAGGACAGGATGAAGCCGACTATGCACATTACATTCCATCCCTTCTCGTAGCCCGAGGTGCGTATAGTGTCGTCGGTGGTCGCTCCCGAGCCGGCTACGGGATAGCCGCAGGTGGGACACACCGTCGCAGAGTCGTTCATCTCGGTGCCGCAACGTGTACAATATTTCATATCTAACCTCCTTAGTTGTACAGTTTAACTTATTTACGCTGCAATGCGTACAGTACTGCCATAGCCGCAGCCACGTAGCAACCGTGACGTGCCGAGAGGGCGGAGTACTCGTATTCCTTGATAAGCGCGCCCTCCACCACCGTGTTCGCGCCCAGTAGCGGACAGTGGACACGTGCGGTATCCATCAGGTCGCGCGTGATACCGCCGCTGCTGCCGTAGTACTTGTCGTATTCGGAAAATGCCGTCAAGCCCAGATCTATCACGGCGTCGGCACCGGCGAATGCCGCCCGGATATTGTCCAGCACCACGCCTCTGCGCGCCGTCGCCATATCCTCTGTCGGCAGGTACCATACCAGATCCGAGCCGAACAGTCTCAGGCAGTGCGTGAGTTCCTCTACCTTGTTGGCGTCGCGGTTGCCCACTGCCACCACGTTCAGATTGGATATCCCGTCCGCCTTGACGCACAGCGTGAGCAGGTCGGCAAGTACGCCTATGGGGTCGTATCTGCGCGAGCCGCCATTGACTATGCCCGCCCTGCACCGCAAGGAGAGCGTGCGGAATATGTTGTCGTTGTCGCACTGCATGACCAGCGTGCTTACGCCCATGCTGTCCAGAGCCAGACCCTGCGCCAGTTCGTCCTCCACGTCGTACAGGGGCACGCATGTACCGGACAGGTACGCCGTCGCCAGCTGTATCGCCGCCGAAGCCGTGCAGGGCTTTTTCCATACTCCGCCCACCGCCTGACCAATTAGCTGCGGACCGCGCTTGTAGTCGGCAAGCACCATCCGACGCATCTGCGTGGCAAGCTCCAGCAGATCGTTCAGTTCAGTACGCGTTATATCCGTAAGCGAAAGCAAGTTTTTCATGATCTACCTCTATACTTATTGCGCAAGACGCCGAGCACCCTCTCGAAGTAGTCGGGCAGCGGCGCGTCGAATGACATGCTCTCGCCCGTCGTCGGGTGTGTGAATGAGAGCGTGCAGGCGTGCAGCAACTGTCCGTTCAGATCGAATCGGCACTTGGCGTAGCCGTATGTCCTGTCCCCCACTACGGGGTGTCCGAGATATGCGGCGTGCACGCGTATCTGGTGCGTGCGTCCCGTTTTCAACTCGAAACGCGTCAGCGTATACTCGCCGAAACGTTCCTCTACGGTGTAGTAGGTCAGGGCACTGCGCCCCTCCTCCGTCACCGCCATTTTCTTTCTGTCGCTGTGAGAACGGCCTATAGGCGCGTCCACGCAGCCGCTGTCCTGCTTGAGATTGCCCTCCAGCAGAGCCAGATATATCCGCCGACATTCTTTGCTCTGTATCTGCCGCTGCAACTCCACATGCGCTCGGTCGTTCTTGGCTACGACCAGCAGTCCGCTGGTGTCCTTGTCCAATCTGTGCACTATGCCGGGGCGCAAGACGCCGTTGATACCGCTGAGATCCTTCACGTGGTACAGCAACGCGTTGACCAAGGTGCCCGTGTATACGTTGTTCGCCGGGTGCACCGTCATGCCCTGAGGCTTGTTGATGACTGCAAGATCTCCGTCCTCGTACACTATGTCCAGCGGAATGTCCTCCGCCGCTATATCCAGCGGTATATCCGGAGGCAGTACCACGCTCACGCTGCTGTCCGCCCTGACGGACGCGGACGCTTTGGTGACTACCTTGCCGTCCACCGTGACGTTGCCGTCGTCTATCAGCCTGCGTATGTGCGAACGCGTCAAGCCGCTATTGTCCGCCAGATACACGTCCAGTCGGCGCGCGTCGGCGTCACAGATCAGTTCTATGTTCATCTTCCTGTCCGTCCGTCGCCTCGTCCGATACGCTCGCGTCCTCTTCTACCGTCGTCTCGTCCGAGCCGCTCGCGTCCGCTTCTGCCCTCTTGTCTGCGCCTTCGCCGGGTGCGTCCTCTGCGGAAGCCGCCTTATCGAGCCTTGCCCTACGCTCCTCACGGATGGTATTGAGCAATGAGTCGGGGTCGAAGAAAATAATAGTGAACAGCGCGAGGAACACGCCCACCACCAGAAAACTGTCGGCTATATTGAAAATTCCGAAGAAGCCTTCCACCTGCACGAAGTCGCGCACTTCGCCCGTGAAGAAGCCCTCTCTGGCGAATGCCAGACGGTCGATGGCGTTGCCTATGGTACCGCCAATGATGAAGGAGAAGGCTATCTGACCGAACACGCTGCGCGTGCGGCTGCGCCACAGCAGCCAGCCGAATACGGGGCAGCCTATCGCCGTCATGAAGAAAAACAGCCAATTGCGCCACTCGAGGTCGGAAAACATACCGCCCGTCGCGCCGTCGTTGGTCGTCCACACGATGGTGAGCCAGTCGCCTATGATACGAATGGGTCTGCCGCCCTGCTCGAAGTATCTCTGAAGAAAATATTTGCTCAATTGGTCCAGGGCGATGCATACCGCTATCACTGCCGCATACACGGTCCAGAACAGCCATATCGGCAATATCCTGCGCTTTTTACTCATCAGTCGGTCCTTTTGTGTAATATCACTTTTTGAAGGTGAATATATCGTCTATATCATCCTTGTGTGCGTCTTTTTCGTCGTTTTTGTCCTGCTCCTGCGCGAAGGAGAATATGTCCTCCGAGTCGGGCTTGTCGAATACGGTATTGTTCTTGACCTCGGCATGTCCGAGGATAGCCTGCTTTTTCAGCTTGCGGCTATACAGCCAGGTGCACAATGCCAATATGAGCAATACGCCCAGCACCACCAGGCTCGGCCACCAGCGGTTGTACAGCAGGGTGTTGTTCAGCAGCTGTCCGCGTGCCGCGCCCGCGACGTTCAAAAAGTTCTCGTCGCCTAAGGTAGCGCATATCGCGCTCGCCACGGTGGATATACGGGACAGAAATGCGGGGTTGGCGTATTGCAGATTCACCAAAGTGTCCTCGTCCGTATTCATCATGCCGTCGCCCTTGTAGCCCAGCATATCGTACTCGCCGGAGAAGAACAGCGCGACGGGGATATCTTGCAAGCGGAAGGGCGTATGGTCGCTGCCCTGCACGTACTCGTAGTAGCCGTAGCCGAAGGCGTCATACACGCCGTACACGCCGGCGGCGTAAGGCTTCTCCGCTATTTCCTCCGACTTGGACAGTATCATATCCGCCAGGTCGGTGTGCTTGTTCTCGCACATGAGATACAGTTGCTCGCCGGAGGCTATGCTGTCTATATTGAACATGACCAGCACGTCCTCGAACTCGGTATATATCTGCCGCTCGGTGTAGTATGTCGAGCCGACAAGACCATCTTCCTCGCAGTCAAACGCCACGAAGTACACGTCGAAGGGCAGGCTGACGCCTTTCAGTCCCTTCATGATCTCGAACATGGTCGCCACGCCGCTCACGTTGTCGTTGGCACCCTCGCCCACCGCGTCGTAGTGCGCGCCTATGATCACGCACTTGTCCGTGCCGGGAGCGTCGTAGGTGACCTCTATATTGTACCCCGTCACCGTCTCCACCGTGAAGTATCTCTCCTTCACCGCGCTCGCGTCCACGCCCAATGCCAGGCGAAATTGCTCCTTGAGCATGTCCCGCACCTGGCTCTTGGCGGCGTCCGCCTGACCGCTCGTCTCGGCAAGCTGCACGCCCCTGTTCAGCGAGGTCAGCCGACTTACGAACTGCTCGGCGTCCAGAAGTGCGCTCTCGCTCGTCTCGGCGTAGGCGGTAGTCCCGACGGATAGGCATATAAGTATCAGCGCGGCTATGACTACGATCCATTTTTTCATAACAGCACCTCTAAAACAGTCACTGCCACGAAGTAAACTATGGCGGCATTGCGGAAATAGTAAGGGCGGGTCACGTCGTTGAAGTACAACCGCGAAGTCACGGCGTAGAAGCAGATGACGCAGCCCAGCGACACTACGAAGGGGAAGAGTACTCCGCCCCACACCAGCAATACGGGGGTGAACAGGTCTACAAGTCTCAACGCGCCGCACACCACGAAGTAGATGGTGCAAAACAGGTGCGCGAGCAGCGCGTACTCGGCTCGGGGCACATTGTAGAACTTGGACGAATTCAGAAACAGATTGGTCACAAAGGGTACCAGGAACATGAGCACCACGCCTATCAAAAAGGACATAAGCAGTGCCAGCACTATGACGGTGGTCTCGGGCAGAGCCGCTATACCGTAGCTCATGCTCACCGTCTGCGCCGCAGCCAGACATTCCTGCCAGGAGTAGAACACATACGTCAGCACGAAGGCTATGCGTATGAGCACGTCGGACAGTTTGTAGTTTTGTCTCAATTTATTAAACACCGTACACCTCTATATATTACAGCGAAATGAGTTGCATTATAAGTATATTCATCGTCTGATCGGGGTCGACATACGCTCTCAGGCGTGCGTCCGCCTGCGCCAGATAGTCCAGAGCGCGCTTGAGCTGCATGGGCTTGTAGCGTTGCGCCGTCTCGCGGGCGAAGCCTACCGACGCCGTCTTGACTCCGAGGTAGCCTGCCGTCTCCTCGGGGGAGAAGGAGGATATCTTCACATAGTATACCCTGCGGTAGAAGTTGTACAGCAGCGAGAACAACGCTCTGGGTTCCTCGCCCCGTGCCACCAGTCCGCGGTATATCTCCAGCGCGCGTGCGGCCTTGCCGGATGCGATGGCGGAGGACAGGTCGTACACGGCGTACTCCGCGTCCCTGTGTACAAGTAGATCCACAGACTCTACCGTCACCTCGCCGTAGTCGATGAGCTTCTGCGTCTCTATCGCCACGCGGGACATATCGTACAGGCAGTATGAGGCTATGCGATCGGCACATTCGCCGTCTATCGCCACGCCCTGTCTGCGTGCATATGCCGTGATCCACTTGATGACGCTGCTCCTGTCCAGGCGGTTGCAGTCCACCGTCTCCAGACCGACTATATTCAGGAAGTTTTTGTCGCTGTCGGCGAAAAACACCAGGCAAAAACTGCCGTCGGCGTGGGAGAGGATATCTTCCAACTCCCTGCGCAGGGTAGCGGACTTCTCCGCCGCTTTGCGGTTGTCCGCCTTTGCCTTCTCGCCGTAGGCGTCCTCTTTCATGGCGGGGAAGTAGGACTGCTCGCATACGACCAACTTCACCGGTGCGAACATGGAGGGCGTGAAGCATGCCATACGCACGTTCTCGGGAGTGGGCGTTTCCACGCGGTCCACACCAAAGCCGTCGTCTTGGATACCGTATGCCTCCATTATATTGTCCAACGCTCTGCGCTTCACCCAGCCGTCGTTGCCGTACAGGCACAGGGCGGTGTATCGGGCGGTACGCAGTTTGTCTTTCAACTCGAGAAATCTTATCAATTCCGCACCTCAGTCAAATCGTAACTTAATTGTACCACCTTTCGGCGTGATTGTAAAGTTTCCGTACTTATTTGCGCCGTAATTGTGCGGCATATCGTACTGATAAGGCGTGAAGGTATACTCCTGCCTGCCGTCGAACTCGCCGCTTATATCCGGGAACAGGTACGCGTCCGCGCCGGGGCATATATCGAGAAGGGGTGCGGCATTGTCGCCGTAGCCCATACACAACTTCATCTCGCCTATAGCCACCGTCACGCCCTGCACTCCTCCGCTGTGCACGGAGCGCACGAGTATATGCTCGCCCGTACAGGTATTGGGAAACTGGCGCAGGTACTCTATGCCCCTGCCGCTGAGCAGTCCCGTCACCTCGTCGTTGGCGTCCGTGGTCAGTATGTACACCTTGACTACATTCAGATGGTCCACTATCTCCGCTATGGCGTCCGGTTCCGTCTCGGACAGGCGGTATATGTACAGCGTCACCGACACACGTCTGTGTTCCAACTCATCCACCGCGTCCTTGGCGGCGTATATGTCCGCAAAGTCGCCCACAGCCACCGCTTCGTCCTCGCATACCGCAGTCAGAGCCATGCCGTAGGTGCTATGGGATACGAAGGCGTGCGCGTCGTTGCGCTCGGGAAGGTATGCGCACGCTATGCCCAGTACCACGAGGGCTATGCACACCGAGCAATATACCGCCTTGTGGTTCGGGCGTATCAGTCCGCCCGCAAATGTGAGCAGCGCGATGACTGCCAATATCGTCCAGCCCTCCGCCTCGAATGAGAATGTAGCCGCCGGTATGGAAGCTATCCACTCCGCCGACTTGTCCATTCCCAATAGAACATAGTCGGAGGCTACGAGCAGCCAACGGAATACGGACGGTATCATGCCGAATATTCCCAAAACGAACGCCACGGATACCATGGGTATGGCTATCAGGTTGAACAGCACGCCGTACACAGCCACGTCGCTGCCCTCCGCAGCCAGCACGAGCAGCGTCGCCGCCACACAGCAAGCGGATATGCACAGCGAGTCGATGAGACGGCGGATCAGGGCGGGGATATGCCGACTCCCGAGCGCGCGGTTCAGCCTCGGGTGTAGCGTGATGATGCCGAATACCGACATAAAGGACAGTCGGAATCCCATATCGAACAGGTAAAAGGGGCATATGAGCAGGACTATAAGCCCCGACCAGCCCCAGGCGGTCAGCGGATCGTACCTGCAGAAGCATATATACGCCAGTTGCGCGCACATGGTCATCGCCACCGCTCGCACCACCGACGGCGTGAAAGCGCATATATACGCGTAAAACAGCAACGGTATGCACAATATCATACCTTGCGCCACGGGCGGCAGGCGCAAACGCCGGAGTATCCATCCCAGCAGCGTGGCGATGAAGCCGACGTGCAGACCGCTGACTGCCAACAGGTGCGCTATTCCCGCTCTGCCGAACGCCCACTCTATGCGGCTGTCCAGCGCGTTTCTGTCGCCGGTGAGCAAAGCGTACAGCGTACCGGCATTGTTGGGCATGTACCTGCATGCCGAGTCGTATATGTACCTGCGTATGGCTTCGTCCGGTTTCAACCTGCCCGCCTGCACTTCCAGAACGGCCGTGCTGTGCATCTGGTAATATATCCTGTTGCGCACGGCGTAGGTGTCAATGTCGTTTTTGACGGGGTAGACGCAGGCGATCCTGCCCTCTACCGACACCACGTCCCCTGTGGACAGGTCCTTGCCGCTATACACGCGCACCTTGCCGCGGTATCTGTTGCCCACGGTGTCCCGGCAGTCCTCGAGATAGTATATACTGCCGCTGTCGCCGTTCATACGCAGATCCGTCACCCTGCCCGTGAGTACGACGTGCGTATTCGTCACCTCACGGCTCATGGTCATCTCGCGGTATACCGCCGCATACCCTCCGCCTGCGATGAGAAAGGCGAGACATATGGCTCCGATACGCCATAGCGTACTCCTGCGTACCAGCCCGTATATGAGCAGAGCCGCCGCGCCCGCTACCGACAGCACAGCCACGAGGTACTTGCCGAAAAGTATCCTGTAAAAAGAAAATATGCCGAGAGCAAACGATACCGCTATGACGACGGCAGGTCGCATATTAATCCGCCGCATAGTCTTGCCTCGACACGAAAAATTTATAATGAAACAACTCGTCGTACTCGCCGAGTATGTCTCTGAGCATTGCCTTGTTGCGTATGGTCCCGCTACGCTCTATATAGTCGGCAAGCATGGCTATCGCCTCGTCCGCTATCCCGTCCACATGTATGCGATTGCGTACTATGTAACCGTTGGCGTCTATGCAGGAGCGGGCAGCCTGCCCGTCGTAGTAGTCTATGCACAATTCCGTCACCGACGGGTCCACCGCACCCGTGTAGTACAGCGGAAGTACGCTCTGCGGCAGTATGCCCACCGACGCCAGCAATTCCACGTATCCCGTGCCCGCCTCCACCGTGTAGTAGCCTTCCCTCTCCACCGCGCCGCATACGTATACGTTTACGTACACGTCGCTCTTGTCCGGCAACGTCTGCACGGCATAGGGTAATGTCCCTCCGCAACTCGCGAACAGACAGCAGCATAGTAATAAAAAAGCAACGGCTGCGCACCGCCTCATAAACAAAAAAAGCCCCGCCATAGCCGTGTTTTACTGACGTTCAACCTAAAAAATAGGGTGGGTGATCTGCCACACGTCATCAGTCTTTTACCGGAGAGATCTCTTTGACTCCACACGGAAGCCGTAGTAACCTGACATCGACGGACGGACGCGATCCCCTTTTACGAACTGTAGTTGACGCAAAATGTAAAACATTATCGTGCAAGGCAGGGTATGTATGGATTATACCACACTTTGCGCCGATGCGCAACTGCCACTGCACATATATCCTGCGCCGCGATATACCATAACGCAATTAAAATGGATTTTGCGCATGCCGATCGCTACACGTACGGCAAAATTGTAACATAACGCCGCGCCTCTTTCAAGATATTTGCGCACTTTTTGTCGAAATTTGTCGCAAAATATAATCCCTCAGACAAATTGCCGCCAAACACTTGCATAAACCGGCACGCTGTGCTATACTGTATATGCATGCGGCTCCATAGTCTAGCGGTCAGGACGTTGGCCTCTCACGCCGATAACATGGGTTCGAGTCCCATTGGAGTCACCAGATATATAAGCGAGGAAAGAAAATTCCTCGCTTTTTGTTTTATATTACGCACTACTCGAAACCAATAACATGGGTTCGGGAGCAGAGCGACCCTGACGCACGAGCGAAATGGAGTGAAACGACATTGACGCGAACGCGGCAGAGAGTCCCATTGGAGTCACCAAGCAAAGTAAGCGAGGAAAGAAAATTCCTCGCTTTTTGTTTTATATTACGCACTACTCGAAACCAATAACATGGGTTCGGGAGCAGAGCGACCCTGACGCACGAGCGAAATGGAGTGAAACGACATTGACGCGAACGCGGCAGAGAGTCCCATTGGAGTCACCAAATAAAGTAAAGGCGAAACCGTTTCCATCAGGAGACGGTTTCGCTTTTATTGTGCAAAAGACATTTATTTCTAACAAACGGAAAGGAGTATTATGAAAGAGATAGAAAAATTAGCGGAATATTACATTCATTGTAGTTGAGATGCACGCTACCGCCATTTTGGCAGGTGGGGGCCATACATTAGGGGCGCAGGGCGAAATATGTCCGTTTTTTATATCTATTGTATTTATTTTGTTCTTGACTTTGATGGTATGAAGATTTATAATTGTTTTTGTATGGCGTCCGAGCGAACAGGCGGGCGCACGTCACAAACAAGAAACTTATATTTTGGAGGAAAAAATATGGCAAAGAGAACAATCGACGGTAATACCGCTGCCTCTCACGTAGCGTATGCTTTCAGTGATGTGGCAGCCATCTACCCTATCACACCTTCCTCGCCCATGGCTGAAGTTGCCGACGAATGGTCGGCGGCAGGCAGAAAGAACCTCTTCGGTCAGACGGTCAGGATCGCGGAAATGCAGTCGGAAGCAGGTGCCGCGGGCGCGGTGCACGGCAGTCTTGTAGCGGGTGCGCTCACCAGCACATTCACCGCCAGTCAGGGCTTGCTGCTCATGATCCCCAATATGTACAAGATCAGCGGCGAGTTGTTGCCCTGCGTATTCCACGTATCGGCAAGAGCACTGGCTGCTCACGCGCTCAATATCTTCGGCGATCACCAGGACGTCATGGCATGCCGTCAGACGGGATTTGCCATGCTGGCGAGCAACTCCGTACAGGAGGCTATGGACCTTGCGCTGGTAGCGCACCTGTCCACGCTGGAAGCCAGAGTGCCCTTCCTGCACTTCTTCGACGGCTTCCGTACCAGTCACGAAGTGTCCAAGATAGAGGAGATCTCCTACGAGGATATGGACAAGTTGCTTGACCGCCGCTATGTGGACGAGTTCCGCGCACGCGCGCTCAATCCCGAGCACCCGCAGTTGCAGGGCACCGCACAGAACGGAGATATCTACTTCCAGAACAGAGAAGCGGCGAACAAGTATTACCTCGCTACTCCCGCCATTGTGGAAAAATACATGAAGAAAGTCAGCCGTCTGACGGGCAGGACGTATCACCTCTTCGACTACGTGGGTGCCAAGGACGCCACCAGCGTCATCGTCATCATGGGCAGCGGCGCAGAGGCTGTGGAAGAGACCGTCAACTATCTGAATGCGCGCGGCGAAAAGGTCGGCGTGCTGAAGGTACACCTCTACCGTCCCTTCTCCGCGGCTCACTTTGTCAAGGCGTTGCCGCGCAGCGTCAAGAATATCGCCGTACTCGACCGTACCAAGGAGCCGGGTGCTCTGGGCGAGCCGTTGTATCTGGACGTGGTAGCAGCCCTCGCCGAGCAGCACCGCAGAGCCAACGTCATCGGCGGCAGATACGGTCTGGGCAGCAAGGAATTCACGCCCAGCATGATACTTGCCATCTACCGCAATCTGGAAGGTGAGCGCAAGAACCACTTCACCATCGGTATCAACGACGACGTCACCGGCACCTCTCTCGAGGTCAAGGAGATCATCGACGTGGCTCCGGCAGGCACCACCCGCTGCAAGTTCTGGGGTCTGGGCAGTGACGGCACCGTCGGTGCTAACAAAAACAGCATCAAGATCATCGGCGACCACACCGATCTGTATGCACAGGGCTACTTCGAGTACGACTCCAAGAAGAGCGGCGGACTGACCATATCCCACCTGCGCTTCGGCGTCAATCCCATCAAGTCCAGTTACCTTATAGATCAGGCGGAGTTCATCGCCTGCCACAACCAGAGCTACGTCACGCGCTACGACATTCTCGCCGACGCCAAGGAGGGCGGCACATTCCTGCTCAACTGCGCCTGGAGCGACGAGGAGCTGGAGCGTGAGTTGCCCGCATTTATGAAGAACGAGATCGCGCGCAAGCACCTCAAGTTCTACACCATCGACGGACTGCACATAGCCATCAAGGCAGGCAGTGCCAAGTCCACCAACATGGTCATGCAAGCCGCCTTCTTCAAACTCGCGGATATCATCCCCTACGAGCAGGCGGAAGAGTATATGAAGCAAGCCGTCATCAAGAGCTACGGCAAAAAGGGTCAGAAGGTCATCGACGCCAACTTCGCCGCTATAGACGGAGCCGTGGCGGGACTGCACCAAGTCAACGTGCCCGCGCACTGGGCTGACACCACCGAGGGTGCTCCGCTGCCCGAGAAGTCGGACAACGAGTACTTCGAGAACTTCGTCCGTCCCATCACCGAGCAGAAGGGCAACACCCTTCCCGTATCCGCATTCAACGAGAGCGGCGTAGTGCCCACCGGCACCACCAAGTACGAAAAGCGCGGTATCGCCGTCAACGTACCCGTATGGCAACCCGAAAACTGCATACAGTGCAACCAGTGCTCCTTCGTATGCCCGCACGCCTGCATCCGTCCCGTACTCGTGGACGAGAACGAACCCGTACCCGAGGGCTTCGTCACCAAGCCGGCAGTAGGTATCAAGGGTGCCAAGTTCCGCATCCAGGTCAGTCCGCTGGACTGCACGGGCTGCGGCAGTTGCGCCAATGTCTGCCCCGCTATGAAGGGCAAGGCACTCGTGATGACGCCTGCAGAGCAGGTACACGAGACGGAAAATTGGGAATTCTCCCAGACCGTAACTCAAGTCAAGTCCCCGCTCAATCCCGCCACCGTCAAGGGCAGCCAGTTCAAGCAACCCTTGTTCGAGTTCTCCGGCGCGTGCGCAGGCTGCGGCGAGACGCCCTATGTCAAGTTGGTCACGCAGCTGTTCGGTGACAGAATGGTAGTTGCCAACGCCACCGGCTGCTCCAGCATATACGGCGGTTCCGCTCCCACCTGCCCCTACACCACCGACAGCGAAGGTCACGGTCCCGCCTGGGCAAACAGCCTGTTCGAGGACAATGCCGAGTTCGGCTATGGTATCAACCTGGCATACAATCAACGCAGAAGCCGCCTTGTGGACAAGGTGACGCTGCTCGCTTCCAAGTGGAAGAAGTACAAAGAGGGCGCAGCCGCCTGCCATGCATGGCTGGAAGGCAAAGACGACGCCGAGCAGAGCAAAGTCGCCGCCGCGCAACTGGTCAAGTGTCTGGAAGAGTGCAAAGACTGCGGCAGCCGCACCGAAAGACAACTGGTACACGAGATATACAGCGAGCGTGACTGCCTGGTCAAGAAGTCCGTATGGATCTTCGGCGGAGACGGCTGGGCATACGATATAGGCTACGGCGGACTGGATCACGTACTTGCCAGCGGCGAGGACGTCAACGTTCTCGTTCTGGACACCGAGGTGTACTCCAACACCGGCGGACAGGCGTCCAAGTCCTCTCCCACCGGCGCGGTAGCCAAGTTTGCCGCGGCAGGCAAGCGCGTCAAGAAAAAGGATCTCGGCATGATGGCTATGAGCTACGGCTACGTGTACGTCGCCCAAGTCGGTATGGGTGCCAACCAGGCGCAACTGGTCAAGGCCCTGACCGAGGCGGAAGCCTACCACGGACCCAGCCTTATCATCGCATACGCTCCCTGCATCAACCACGGTCTGAATATGGGCAAGAGTCAGGAAGAGATCAAGCGAGCAGTGGACTGCGGATATTGGCAACTGTACCGCTACAACCCCACCCTCATAGAAGAAGGCAAGAACCCCTTCACTCTGGACAGCAAGGAGCCTACGGGCGACTATCAGGAATTCATCAAGGGCGAGACGCGCTACGCTTCTCTTGCCAAGACCAAGCCCGAGATAGCCGAGACCCTCTTCGCCAAGTCCGAGAAGGACGCCAAGGAGCGCGTGGAGAAGTACAAAGCACTCGCACACAAAGAGTAATAACTCACTCTCTCTATAGAGACGGTCGGGATATTCCCGACCGTTTCTTTTTGTGCACAAATGCGCGAAGTAAAAAAAAGTACAAAAAAAGACTCCGATATTCTCGGAGTCTGTAAGTTTGCAAATCGCTCGATCAGCGTTTGCTGAATTGCGGAGCCTTGCGCGCTTTCTTCAAGCCGTACTTCTTGCGTTCCTTCATACGAGGATCGCGGGTAAGGAAGCCGTCCTTCTTGAGGATAGCCTTGTCCTCGCCTGCCACTACCAGTGCACGGGAGATACCGTGACGGATAGCACCTGCCTGACCTGTGTAGCCGCCGCCCTTCACATTGACCTCTACGTCGTACTTGGAGAGCGTCTCGGTGGCGTTCAGAGGTTGACGTACGATATACTTCAAGGTGTCCAGACCGAAGTATTGGTCTATGTCGCGGTCATTGATGGTGATATTGCCGTTGCCGCCGGGTATGAGTCTGACGCGGGCGATGGATTTCTTTCTTCTGCCCGTGCCCCAGAATTGAACTCTCTTGGTCGCTTTGATCTTAGCCATATATATACCCTCCTTAGTCCAGCGTCAGCACTTCGGGGTGCTGTGCTTCGTGCTTGTGCTCTGCGCCCTTGTACGTGCGCAGCTTCTTGAGCATCTGTCTGCCCAGACTGTTGTGAGGAAGCATACCCTTGACGGCGTGCATCATAGCGAAGTCGCTTCTCTCCGCCATCAACTTGGCGTACTGGGTCTGCTTGAGGTGACCGGGTCTCGGCGAACGGCGGACGTACATTTTCTGAGTGAGCTTGTTGCCCGTCAATACCGCTTGGTCGCAATTGATAACTATAACGTAATCGCCGCAGTCTACGTTGGGAGTAAACGTGGGCTTGTTCTTGCCGCGAAGCAGGGAAGCGACTTGGCTGGCGACGCGTCCGAGCGGTTTGCCGGCGGCGTCCACAACGTACCACTTTCTCTCTACGGCTTCTTTGTGAGCCATGTAAGTCTTTAACATAGTTGTCTCCTGAAATTTTAAGAATTGCTGTTCACGGTTGAACAATTACCGCCAGTGGAAAATGCGATTTAGACAAGACAGAGCTTAAAATATCCTGCCGAATTGCTCACAGCGTATCTATTATACCGACCGAAGGGGATATTGTCAAGCAATCGACGCCAAAAACACGCGTATTGTTGCAAAATTCCTTCTCAAAACATATAGTGACACGGGAATATGTTATGAAAAGAAACAGGCAGACCTACGCCGAGAACGTATTC
Organism: uncultured Clostridia bacterium; assembly: GCA_947623225.1. Taxonomy (GTDB): domain Bacteria; phylum Bacillota; class Clostridia; order Christensenellales; family CAG-314; genus Fimimonas. The sequence goes on from CANQGO010000015.1 coordinate 28,933, forward strand.
GACGCGAAACTACAGAAAAAACTTCTCCCCCGTCGCGTATATGAGGGGCTGGAGCGAGTGCGTGTGTCCGGTGGGACCCTACCCCAAGAGCACCTCGATATACTTGCAAAAAAACTCAGCCGCTGGGCGATCTCACGCGGCGCGACGCGCTACGTACACCTCTTCTGCCCTCTCGGGCTATCCCCCGCAGGCAAGCGGGACGGTCTGTGTCCGCCCTACACGCACTTCACGGCTACGCAGTTGTGCTCGGGAGAAGGGGACGCCAGCAGTTTCCCCAGCGGCGGGATATGCACTGCCGCCCTGGCGCGGGGGCTTACCGCCCGGATACCCTACGCACAGCCGTATGTGTACGGGGACTGCCTGTACCTGCCCGCAACTCTGCAAGCCGTGCACGGCGAGGTGCTGGATACGCTCACGCCGCTGTATCGCAGCCAACGCGCGCTGAACAGGCAATGTCTGCGCTTGCTGCACCGTCTCGGCGAGCACCCGAGCGAGGTGTACGCCGCCGTGGGCGCGGAGCAGGAATACTTTCTCATAGACCGCGCGACATATGCCAAGCGAGCCGATCTGGTGTACTGCGGCAGGACGCTTTTCGGTGCGCTTCCGCCCAAGCGCGGACAACTCTTCGACGGATATCTCGGTGCACCCGACGAGCGGATACGCACATTCTGGAAGGAGGTAGACGATACGCTGTGGAAGTTGGGCATTGCCGTGCGTTCCGAGCACCGTGAGGTGGCTCCCTGCCAATACGAGTTGGTGCCCTTTCACGCGCGAGCGGACATAGCCGCCCTGCACGACTGTATGATACGCCGCGTGCTGTGCGACGTCGCCGAGCGGCAGGGGCTGGTGTGTCTGCTACACGAGAAGCCCTTCGACTGCTACAACGGCAGCGGCAAGCACAACAATTGGTCGCTGATGACGGACAGTGGCGAGGCTCTGCTGGAACTCGGGGACATTCCGCGTTCGCAAGCCCGAGCACTGCTGCTGATATCCGCCGTCGTCAAGGCTGTCGACGAGCACTCGGATCTATTGTGCGCGGCAGCCGCGTCCTACGGCAACGATCTGCGACTGGGCGGTATGGAAGCACCGCCTGCCGTGCTGTCCGTATACCTCGGCGAGTCGCTCAGCCGCACCATAGCCTATGCCGTCGGCGGCAAATGGCAATGCGGCAAGACCCTTTTGCCGACTATGGGCGTCACCGAACGCAACCGCACCTCGCCCTTTGCCTTCACGGGCAGCAAGTTCGAGTTCCGCTCGGTAGGCTCTTCCGCCGACATTGCCCAAGTCAATACCCTGCTCAATACCGCCGTGGCGGAGAGCGTGAGGCAGTTCGCCGACAGGCTGGAGAAAACAACGGACGTATACGCCTGCGTGGGGGAGACGATCGCCGAGACATTCGCCCGTCACAAGCGGATACTGTACGACGGGGACAACTACAGCGAGGCGTGGCGAAAGGAAGCCAAAGAGCGCAGGCTCCGCTCCATGACCGCGCTGCAGGCGGTGGAAGCCCTGGCCTCACCGCACTGCGTAGGGGTATTCGAAAGGCACGACGTGCTCAGCCGCAGGGAGATATCCGCCCGTCGCAACGTCCTGCTTGCCGCATACGCCGACCAAGCGGAGCGAGAGGTGCTTACCGCGCTGTACCTGATGCGCGCACACATTCTCGCCGACGCGGAGAAGTACCTGTGCACCGTGAGCGAGGCGCGAGACGACGTTCCCGCACGCGTACAGGACATTCGCGCACTTGTAAAACGCGGCTATACCCTCATTTCCGAAACGGACAAGGCTCTTGCCCTCATACCTACCGATCGATACGCGCGAGCGCACTACTGCGGCGAGAGCCTGTTGCCGCTTCTATACGATCTTCGCAAAGCGGCGGACGCTATTGAAAACCTGCTGCCTGCCGAGTATCTGTCCCTGCCCACATACGGGCAGATGCTCTTCGGGGCAAAATAAATACCCCGTTTCGCGAGAAAGGGGTATCTATTCTATAACTATATATACTATATAATATTACGTTATATTACTTGTGCAGTTCCGCCTTGATACGGCGCACGCCTGCGGAGGAGGACTGCTCCTTGGTGATGACGAACCGTCCCAGTTCGCCCGTGTGCTGTGCGTGGGGACCGCCGCATATCTCCTTGCTGAAGTCGCCCATGGTGTACACCTTGACCACCTCGCCGTACCTGTCGCCGAACAGACCTATGGCACCCGTCTTGCGAGCGTCCTCTATGGGCATCTCCTCGCAGGTGATGGGCAGGTCGCGCCGAATGGCTTCGTTGACCAGCCGCTCCGTCTCCGCTATCTCCTCCGCCGTCATGGGACGGGAGAAGCTGAAGTCGAAACGCAGACGTTCGGGGGTTATATTGCTGCCCTTCTGCTTGACCTCGTCGCCCAGCACGCGTCGGAGTGCCGCCTGCAGAAGGTGGGTGGCTGTGTGCAGGTGGGTGGTCTCTATGCCGCCGCCCTCAGCCATGCCGCCCTTGAAACGCTGCTCGCTGCCTGCGTGGGACTTGGCTTGGTGCTCGGCGTACTTTTGACGGAAACCTTCCACGTCCACCGTGTAGCCGTTCTCTGCGGCAAGCTCCACCGTCATCTCCACGGGGAAGCCGAAGGTATCGTACAGTTTGAACGCCGTGCCGCCCGGTACCGTCTTGCCGGGTATGTGCTCTATCACTTTGAAAAATTCCTTCTCGCCCGCGGCAAGCGTCCTGGAGAAGCGATCTTCTTCCTTGTTCAGTTCCTCTATGATCTTGTCGGCGTTGGCTACAAGTTCGGGGTACACCTCTCTGTACACCTCGATATACACCTGCGCTATCTGCTGCAGACTAAGTCTAGGCATATCCAAAGTATTTGCCATGCGCACCGCTCTGCGAATGAGGCGGCGAAGCACATAGCCCTGGTCGACGTTGCTGGGTACCACGCCCACGGGGTCGCCCAGCAAGAAGGTCGCCGTGCGCACGTGGTCGGCGATGATACGCATGGCTCTGGTCGTCTTGGCGTCGCTGTCGTACTTCTTGCCGCTCAGCTGCTGTATCTTGTCCAGTGCTCCTGCAAACAGGTCTATATCGTACACCGACTTGTACCCGTTCAGCACGCACACCGTGCGCTCCAGACCCATACCCGTGTCCACGTTCTTCTGCGCGAGGGGCAGGTAGGTGCCGTCCGCCTGGCGGTTGAACTGCATGAATACGTTGTTCCATATCTCCAGATACTTGCCGCAGTCGCAACTCGGATCGCACTTGTCCGAGCAGGCGGGCTTGCCCGTATCCCAGAATATCTCCGTGTCCGGACCGCAGGGACCGGTAGTGCCCGCTATCCACCAATTGTTCTTCTTGGGCAGGTAGTATATCCTCTCCGAGGGAATACCGCACTCTCTCCATACCGCAGCCGAGTCCTCGTCACGCGGCGCGTCGTCGTCGCCTGCAAACACCGTCACGGACAGACGCTCGGGGTCCAGTCCGAGGTACTCCTTGCTTGTAAGAAACTCGTAACTCCAGGCTATGGACTGCCTGTTGAAGTAGTCGCCCAGCGACCAGTTGCCCAGCATCTCGAAGAACGTCAGGTGGCTGTCGTCCCCCACTTCCTCTATGTCTCCCGTCCGCACGCACTTCTGCACGTCCGTCAATCGTCTGCCCGAGGGGTGCCTCTGCCCGAGCAGATAGGGTATGAGCGGATGCATTCCCGCCGTGGTGAACAGCACGCTGGGGTCGTTCTCGGGTATGAGGCTCGCCGACGCTATGACGGCGTGTCCGCGCTCCTTGAAGAAGTTCAAAAACTTGTCTCTCAGAAATTGTGAAGTTATATTCATCATCGCCTCTCTATACAGTACGAAAGACCACGACTATACGCAATGGTCCTTCGATCCCGTACTGTGTGTGTATTTTCTTATGTCTATTTGTCCTTTTTCTTACGCAGGCGCGCGCCCAACGATACGAAGAAGAATATCAGGTAGTAGGCGGGCAGAGCCAGAGCAGCCCAGCCTATCTCCGTTCCCGACGGCAGTCTGAACGCCTCAGCCACGCTGTGCAGGAAGTTGATATTGATAGTGACCTTGTTGAACAGGAATATGAGTCCCACACCTATGCCGGATATGAGCAGCATCACGAAGTAGTACCAGTTGGCGTGCTTGCTGCGCTTGGTAGTGAATATGCGCACGATGAGCACGATGAGTTGAATGACTACCGTCAATGCGGTCAGTATATACAGCGCGTCCAGTATCACATTTGCCAAGCCGTACGTGCGGTACGTCTCGACGAAGTTCAGACCCTTGAGAGCCTTGACGGTGCCGAGGATATAGTCGTATCCGTAGTGCGCCGTGCCGTCGTATGTCGCGCCGTGATCCAGATTGGTCAGTACTGCCGGACGCGCCACTATAGGCGCGAAGAGGTAGTAGCCCAGCGCGAGCAGCAGGATGAAGGCGAATATAGCCCAAGCCCTGCCCCCTCTGGTGCGCTCCTTCTTGCCCTTGGCCTTGTCCGTGACGGACACGGGTGTGGCGGGCACTGGAGTTGCGGACGGGTCGACGCGGTCGAATCCGACGAAGGAATATCCGCATGTGCATACATTGTCATGCGCGTCCACTTCCTTGCCGCACTTGGGGCAGATCTTGGTCTCCAGACCTACCTTCAACTCCGCGCCGCAGTTTCTGCAGAAGTTGGCGACGGGGCTGTTGTGCGTGTGGCACTTGTGGCACACTACCGGCTCTTCCGGTACGCGCAGTTGCTCTCCGCAACGGGAGCAATACTTAGCCGTCAGTGGGTTACTGTTTCCGCAACGCGGACACATATTGTAATTGTTAGCACCGTTCATAGGTACCTCCTATCTATAGAGCCTTTTTTTGTCCGCAGTTGGGACAATACGTATCGTCTTTCTCATTGACATGGTTGCAGTGCGTGCACGTCCAACGCTCCACTCTGTCCGGCTGCTCGCCCTCGAAGCTGTACCTGCACCGAGCGCAGAAGCCGCTGTCGGAGTTGTTCTCCGCGCCGCAGTTGGGGCAATACTTTTTGACTTCCTCTATCTGCAACTTCAGTCCGCAATTGAGGCAAAATACCTCGCTCGGACTATTCAGCGTGCCGCAGTTCGGGCAGATGACGTTCTTGCCGTTCAGCCCCTCGAGACATGCCTGCCGCACCGTCACCTCGCCCAAGTTGTGCAACTCGTGAGTGACCTGCATCTGCTCCGTCTTGGCGTCGGCGAGCGTGGCAAAGCAGTAGGTACACGTCTGGGCTTCCAGCGTGTTGTAATGCCCGCAATGCGGACACACCTTGCGCTCCACTACCCTGTGACTGTGCAGATTGGCTACGCTCACGCCGCACTTGTGGCAGAATATAGCCGTGATGGGCACCAACGCGCCGCAGTGCGGACACCGCGCCATCTCGGCGGGCACAGCCATAACGCCCGAGCCGTACATATCCGTCAGCCCCGCAGAGGCACCCGGACCCACCGGCACATATCCCTCTGCTCCGCCTGCGTCCAGCGTACCGCCGCAGTTGATGCAGTGGCTGTAACTCTTGTCGTTGAGCGCGCCGCAATGCGGACACACGGCGTCCTCACGCACTACAAATTCGGAACCGCCGCAGTTGCAACAGTACAACGAATCGTTGACGTTTGCTTCACCGCAGTTTTTGCATACTTTCATAGTCGCTGTCCTTGTAAATTTACTTCTTATAACTATATACTATTTTGCCGCGATTGTCAAGACGTATATTTCATCTTATTTATCTTGCGGTATTGAATCCGTCCTTCAGCGACACTATCTCGTTGAATACGAGCCTGTCGGGTGTGCTGTCCCTGTCCAGTACATAGTAGCCTACGCGCATGAACTGGAACCTGTCCTCCGGCTTGGCGTTCAGCAGCGTCCTCTCCGCCTTTGCCGTCACTATCTGCATACTGTCGGCGTTGAAACGCTCGTTGAAGTCCGTCACGCCGTCCACAGCGTCGGTGAGCAGGCTCTGCAACTTGCGCACGGTCACGTCTATGCCCGTCTCCGCGTCCACCCACTGGATGACGCCCTTGACCTTCAGCCCGCTGTTGTCCGCCCCCGAGCGGGAGTCGGGCACTACGGAACACTTCAACTCCGTCACGTTGCCCTCGCTGTCGGTGACTGCCTCGTCGCAATGTATAATATATGCGCCCTTGAGCCGTACATACCCGTCGGGCTTGAGCCTGTAGTACTTGGGCGGGGGAGTGAGGGAGAAGTCGCTGCGATCTATATAGATATATTTGGAAAATGGTACGTCTCTGTACGTGGTATCCTCACCCTTGTTGAGATTTTCCACGCTCACCGTCTCTCTGCCCTCGTAGTTGGTCAGTTCCACGCGTATGGGGTCGAATACCGCCATGACGCGGTCTGCCGTCAGGTTGAGGTGCTCGCGCACGCAGGACTGCAGGTAACTCTCCTGCACCTCGCTGTTGGCTTTGGAAACGCCTATACGTTCGCAAAAGTCGCGGATAGCCTCGGGCGGATAGCCTCTGCGGCGGATACCGGACAGTGTGGGCATACGCGGATCGTCCCAGCCCATCACCTTGCCCTCGTCCACGAGCTTCTTGAGGTACCGCTTGGACATTATGGTATTGGTTATATTCAGACGGGCGAATTCTATCTGCTGGGGCAGCGGCTCGGGGAAGCCGCACTCGCGCACCACCCAGTCGTACAGCGGACGGTGATCTTCGAACTCCAACGTGCATATGGAGTGCGTTATACCCTCGTGCGCGTCCTCGATGGGGTGGGCGAAGTCGTACATTGGGTATATGCACCACTTGTCGCCGGTATTGTGATGGGTGGCGTGCAGTACCCTGTATATGACGGGGTCGCGCATGTTCAGATTGGGCGAAGCCATATCTATACGCGCGCGAAGCACCTTAGACCCGTCGGGGTACACGCCGTCGCGCATCTCGTAGAACAGCCGCAGGTTCTCCTCCACGCTCCTGTTGCGGTAGGGGCTTTCTATGCCCGGCTCGTACAGAGTGCCTCTGCGCTCGCGTATCTCCTCCGCGCTCTCGTCGCTGACGTACGCCAAGCCCTTGCGGATAAGTCCTACTGCGCAGTCGAACATGACGTCGAAGTAGTCGCTGGCGAACAACAACTCATCCCACTCAAATCCCAGCCAGCGAATGTCCGACTTGATGGACTCCACGTACTCGGTGTCCTCCTTGGATGGGTTGGTGTCGTCGAAGCGCAGATTGCACTTGCCGCCGTACTTTGCCTTCATGCCGAAGTTGATGCACAGGCTCTTGGCGTGCCCTATGTGCAGGTAGCCGTTAGGCTCGGGAGGGAAACGCGTATATACCTGCGTCACCTTGCCGCTGTCCAGATCGCTCTCTATAATATCTTCTATAAAATTTTTCGTTTCGCTCATATATTCCTCTGTCACTTAGCCGGTTTGCCGTCTTTGATGAATGTATTGTCCTCTTCCTCTTCGTACTCGGGCACCTGGTCCAATTCCTCTTGCTGCAGGTCGCGGGGCTGCTGCTCGGAGGAGTTGTACGCGCTCACGCTGTATCTGCTCAGATACGACTCGTCCACGAAGCGCACTATCTTGCCCAGCCAGTAGATGGGGATACTTCCCGTCTCGCCGTTGCGGTGCTTGGCGATGATGAGTTGGAACTTGCCGGTACCGGCGGACTCCGCGTCCTTGTGGATGAACAGAACTATGTCGGCGTCCTGCTCTATGGCTCCCGACTCCCTCAGGTCGGACAGCACAGGCTCGCCTCCGCCGCCCTCTTTGCCCTTGATACCGCGTATCTCCGCGTCACGCTTGAGCTGGCTCAGCGCGATGACGGGGATATTCAACTCCTTAGCCAGCAACTTGAGGGCGCGGGATATATTCGCCACCTCTTGCTGACGGTTGGTCTCACGGCTGCCGCCGCTGCCGTTCATAAGCTGTATGTAGTCTATGACCACCAGGTCCAGTCCCTTTTGCGCCTTGAGCCTGCGGCACTGCGAGGCTATCTCGGATGGGGTGATATTGGCATAGTCGTTGCCGTACAGGTTCATATTGGCACAGATGGTGTCGTGCGCCACGCGCAACTTGGACAGGTCCGCCACCTCGCCGGGCAGCATGCCGCTCTTTATGTACTCCAGCGGTACGGTGGACATACTGGACAGCATACGCTCGACCAGTTGCTGATTGGACATCTCCAGGCTGAATATAGCCACCGTCTTGCCTTCCTTGGCTACGTGCTCGACTATATTCATAGCCAGTGCCGACTTGCCCACGCCGGGACGCGCCGCCAGCACTATAAGCTCGCCGCCGTGCAGACCGTTGGTCAGTCTGTCAAAGCGGGCAAAGCCCGTCTGTATGCCGCGGAACTGTCCGGGGTTCTTGAAACGCTCGTTGATCTGCCACAGAGCCTTGCTCACCTCGTCGGACAGGGACACCAGACCGCCGTTGGCTCCGCCCTGGGAGAGTTTGAATATCTCCTCTTCCGCGAAGGTGATAGCCTCCTCCGCACTGGCGAGACTGCGCGCCTTGTTGGTGACCTCTTCGCATATGCGGATGAGTCGGCGCATCTTGGAAGCGCGCTGCACTATGTCCACATACTCGCGGTAGTTGGCTGTGCTGGGCAAAAAGTCGTTCAGACGGGTTATGTACTCTATGTCTCCCACCTCGGCAAGTTTGTCGCTGCGCCGCAGGTTGTCGATGAGCGACGCTATATTCACCGTCGCCGATCTGCTCTCCTCCCCCGCGCGGTAGGTGGCGGCATTGATCTGCTTCATAGCGGAAAATATAACGGCGTGGTTGCGCTGATAGAAGTCCTCCTCCGTCAGTGCTGCGATGATATCCGCCTGAAATACTTCGTCGCGCATTATGCAACAAAGCACGCTCTGCTCCGCCTCAACGCTGTTGGGCATGAGTACGGGCAGGATATTTTGCTCCTTTTTGGCAGGCATGGTGTTCTCCTTACGCTACGGTGCACATTTGCGCACATTATGGTATTATAATTATACTTTATTCCGTGATATAAATCAATAAAATTTTCCAACAATTTTTTTCACCTTTCGCGTTAAACCTTCAACGCTCCAGATACCCTCGCGCTATCACCGCGTCCACACGTCGGTAGACGTCGCTGCGCAATAGCCTGCTGTACTCGAGCACCTCGCCGCGGTAGTACCTCAGATACGACTTGCTCCGCACTCCGTCCGAGCCGCTCGTTACCACCCGCGTCTGGTCGGTGTACAACAGGTCGGGATACTTGTCCCTGTCCGTCACGTAGCGCACTTGGAACGGTTCCCGCTCCTCCACGCTGTCGCGCACTATCCTGTATGGGTTGGGCGCGCCGTACACGCGGAAAGTGACGCTCTTGCCCTGTACGACAGAAGAGATATACAGCGGATAGCCCGTGTCGTTGACGAAGGTCAGATCCGCTCCGCCGTCGCTGACCATGGCGTCGAAGCCCGCCTTGACATACGAGGAGACGAGCGAGTGCCTGTGCGCCTCGGGCAGGATATTCGCCAAAAGCAACGCGTTGTACAGCGTGGTGGATACCTGACACACTCCGCCGCCCACGCCTTCCGTGTATACGCCGTTGGATATGACCTTGCTCACCTTGTAACCGTTGGCTTCCGTACGCGCTCCCACGGTAGCGTTGAAGGAAAACGTCTCCCCCACGCCTACCGTCACGCCGTCGAGCGCGGCAGCCGCACGGGAGATATTGTGACAGCGGTTGGCGGAACTGTTGGGAAATTGCGTTGTGAACTGCCCCCTCTGCACCGTGATGGCGCGCAGATCCCTTACCGTCACCGCGCGATCGTACTCTATGGGCAGCGACACCTCGATACGTCTGCCTGCCGAGCGCAGCAACTCGGCGAACAGTCGCTCCATATCTATCTCGGCACCGTCCACGCCTTCAATGTACTTAAATGTACCGTTAAAGCGCGTTTCTGCGTCCTTTTTGTCCCGCTCTACATATCGGAAGTGCCGCACTATTCCCTCAAAGCCGGGCAGTACGTACTCGTACACCGCCTCGGGCGGCAGTTGCCGTGACAGCAGGCTGTGGGCGAGGTCCTCGCGTGCATGCGCGCCCAGATACCGCACGTCGGGAGAGACGGTAGCGAGGTGCTCGCTCATATCGTAGCGATACACGTCGCCGTCGTAGGACACGTCGGCTATTACGTTCCAGACGCTCACGTCTTGGGCATACGCCGTGTTACAAACAAAAACGCCCGCGATCAATGCGAGCGTCACAGACAATATACAGATGAATTTTTTCATACTCCCAATACCTTACGTGTATAGCCGTTAGGCGAGAAGTGCTGCTTGCCCAGTTCCGTACCGTGCGTGTGGTCGTGGAAGTCGCTTCCGCCGGTAGATATGAGCCTGTACTTCCGCGCGAGACGGTTATAGTATATACGCTCTTCGGTATTGTGTGCAAAATAGTTGCCTTCGATACCGGCAAGACCGCAGGCGACGAACTCCCGGACCAGGCTCTCCGTCTGCCGATGCGTCATATGCAGTTGCTTGGGGTGCGCCAGTACGGGCAGACCGCCGAAGCGCAACGTCAGGCGTATAGCCTCCTCGGGCGTCAGCCGCACGCTCTGTACGTAGCAGCTCTTGCCCGCCGCCAGGTACAGGTCGAATGCCTCCGCCACGTCCTTGCAGTAGCCCAGCCGCACCATCTCCCGCGCTATGACGGGACGTCCGACGAAGCCGTGCTCCGCTATACGCGCAGGGTCTACGGGCATACCGGCAGCGGCGAGTTTGTCGTAGATGGCGCGGTTGCGCGCCTCTCTCAACTCCCTCGAGCGTTGCATGGCTTCCTCCAGCGCAGGGTCGTCCACGTCCACGTTGTACGCCAATATGTGTATGTCCGCACCCTTCCATACGGTGGACAACTCCGCTCCCACCACGTACCTCAAGCCCACCTCCGCGGCATGCTTACGCGCACGACGTGTGCCCTCGAAGCCGTCGTGATCCGTCACGGAGATACATTCCAGACCGCGCTGACGCGCCATGTCCACCAACGTCTCGGGGGAGAATATACCGTCCGACATATCCGAATGTATGTGCAGGTCGCATTTCATAGTCCTTCTATGATAGCAAATTTTACAAAATGTGTCAATAACCGACAGGTATATTGCCGTGACGCCGTGCCCTGTTGACTTTTGTCCCGCGCTGTGCTAAAATAATATAAAGTAATCTTTACCACAGAGGAGAAGTTGTATGTATTCCGTTTTGGGCGTTACGTTTGTCGAAGTCCTCAAAAACGAATGGCTGGGCATCATAGCCTCGGCATTCGTGCTCGTGTCCTTTCTGTTCAGCAAGCAGACGGTCACGCGCATCATCAATATGTGCGGCTGCGTCGCCTTCGTCATATACGGCTTGCTGCTGCCCGCCTACTCGACGGCATTTATGAACGCCGCGCTCATCATCGTGCATATCGTATTCCTCACCAAGGACTACCTCGCCCGTAGGAAGGCACGCAATGTCCAAGAGGACAAGCCTACGGAAGAACAGACTGAACAAGCGACGGATCCGTTTGCAGAGGACGAGCAGGGCAAAGACGCTACAGACGACGAAAATATCGGATAAAAAGCGCGACAAAACATTGACAAGCGCGGACAAAAGATATATACTATAGTGGTCGATGGGGTATCGCCAAGCGGTAAGGCAACGGATTCTGACTCCGTCATCCGCAGGTTCAAATCCTGCTACCCTAGCCAGGCGGGCAACTACGCTTTTAGTTGCAACGGAAAGGAAGCACAACGAGGTGCTTCCTTTTCCATTGCTGCCCTA
>CANQGO010000016.1 GCA_947623225.1 uncultured Clostridia bacterium
CTCACAAACGAAGAATACGAAGAAATAGAGCGTATCGAAAAAACTCCGAAAAAGGAACGTACTCCCGAACAAATTGCCTTGCTCGAAGAGAAGAAGAATCAATACAATCAAGCTGCGACTGCTCGCTCCATTTTGCGGGGCATATCTATTCGTATCCCGCTTTTGGTTTATGGCGCAGACGTGCCGTTCGACAAGGAAATTACCACTGAAAACTTTACCGACCTTATAGACGACATATCTTGGGAAGAATTTATGCCCAAGGGCGTTGACAAGGCCACTTTTCGAAAGTTTTCAAAGTACTACGAGCAGGACGTGTTTGTTGCCGCGGGGCGCAGTATCAGGCAACAGGCTTTGGCGGCAGATAAACTTTCACCTACCGAAAGAGTAAAAAAGATCGCGAGTATTTTCAACACATTCAAAAACCCCGACAAAGAAACTGTGCTTACCCCTTGGCGCGTCGTCAATATGCACCTCGGGGACTGTTTGGGCGGTTACGATTTTTATGACGAAAATCATGAGGAACTCTTGGATGGAGAACCTCGCTTTGTCGACAAGGGTAAAGTTACCGATGATACGCTCGGCAACGTGAACGCGCACATTTTGGAAATCAACTCCAAATCGGGTTTGTATCCACTGTACGTTACATATAGCATTTTCAAAAAACGGTGTTCGCTACTTCCCGATAGTGAATTGACCTTTGAAAAGCAGTGGGAACTTTGGAAAAAGACCGTCGAAGATAATATCTTTGTCATCTGTAAAACACCTATGGCGCGTGCGATCACCAAACGCACCTTGCTTGGATATCAAGGCGGCAAAATAAATGCTCACGCCTTTGATGACCTAATCATGCAGATAAAAGAAAAACCCGATCAGTTGATAGAAAAGATAACTCGCGGAAGTTTTTGGAACAAGGAGGTAAACAAAATGGTATTTGATGCAGTAGTCGGTAATCCGCCGTACACAGAAATAGTTGAAAAAGAGGTAAAAAATTCCTCAGCATCTATACAGTTGTTCCCAGATTTTATTATTTTGTCCGTCAAGATAAATGCTAAATATGTTTCTTTAATCACGCCTTCGAGGTGGTTTGTTGGTGGTGAGCAGGCTGGGTATTTCCCAAAATTGAGAAAATTTGTCCGCGAGCATAATCATATAGTTCAACTCACGCATTTTCTTAACCATCGGGAAGTATTTGATAATGTCAATATCCCTGGTGGCGTGAGTTATTTCTTATACGATAAAGATTTCAGTGGAGATGTTCTGTTTTCTACTGTTCAGAATGGAATTTTTCAAGCCGAGCGTAGACCTCTTTTTGAAAGTGATTTTGATATGATTTTGGCCGATGGCAGACTTAGGTCTATTATCGGTAAAATTAAATCACTTAAATTTACTCCGTTTAATAGTATTGTTGGCGAATGGAACTCGTTTGGCTTTGTGGGAAGGCTTGATTATCTTCGGGCTAACTCTACCACAGATTATTTCCCGGGGGCTATAAAAATTCAATGCGCTTATGAGGAAATTCGATACACGCAAGAAAGCAAGATTACAAAGAATAGAGAAATTTTAGAAAAATGGAAAGTTTTCACCTCCAAAGGCAATGGTGGAGCAGGTACTTTACAAGATGGGAAACCTGTAAGTATTATTGGAAAATCTTTTGTCGCCGCCCCGATGATGGCGTGTACTGATTCTCTTATCCCCATAGGTCCTTTTGATAGTATGGAAGAGGCTCAGGCTTGTTGTGCATACATGAAAACCAAGTTTTTGCGATTTATGGTGGGTATTTTGAAAGTATCACAAAACATTTACCAAAACGTATATAAACTCGTCCCGCTTCAAGATTTTACGGAACAATCCGATATTGATTGGAGCAAGCCTATACACGAAATTGACAAGCAACTTTATGCTAAGTACGGCTTGACTGAAGAAGAAATTTCCTTCATCGAATCTATGATAAAACCTATGGAGTAAAATTATGAACGATTATTTGGATGTATTAGAAAAATTCAAAGACGTAAAGGACATTCTCGATCTTTATAATGAAGTGCTATTACTTCGCGAATATCACAACGCAAGGTTATATCAAGAAATGATGGAGTATATAGATCACTTGGCGTCAAAATATTGGATTGAAAAAGTTGCTTGGAATCTTCGCAATACGCAACAGCCAATCACTTGTGAGCAAGCGTATATCAATGCCGAAACCTTTTTGTGTGAAAAAGGCGCAAAGTTGATAGTTTCTAAAGTTATAGATTATAAGAGTTACTTGTCAGCCGAGGAATTAAAACTTTTAGACGCCATGCTTGCATTATGAGATTTTTTCTAAACGTAACGATAAATTAACCAGGGGGAATAATATGGGAAAACAAACGAGGATGAGTGGAAGTCAATTTGGTGGCAAGTGGACAAGAGAGAAACTTTATATTATTGAACAATATCTTGAATCATATTCGACCATATTGAAGTATCAAAAAGTTAGGAAAATATATATAGATGGGTTTGCTGGTAGTGGTAAAACGGAATTGAAAAATGAAACGAAGATAGATGCGCAAGAAGGGCTTTTCCATAATGAAGTTCAAGAAAAACCTGTAATTGATGGTTCGGCATTAATTTCACTTAAATATAATTTTGATGAATATTATTTTTTAGAAATAGATCCAGATAGGATTGAAACATTAAAAAGGAATATTGTATCAAGTTATCCAGAAAAAATGAGTAAAGTTCATTTCCTTTTGGGGGATAGTAACGAAAAGTTATACGAGTTGATGGGCAAAATTACTTGTTATGATAGATGTTTAATGTTTCTTGACCCATATTCATTAGAATTGAAATGGAATACCTTGGAACAAATATCCAAATGTGGCGTAGTGGATTTATGGTATTTGTTTCCTATAAACTCACTAAGTAGGTTGCTACCCAAGGATGGCAAGGTGGATTCTCGAAACAAACAGTTGATAACAGATATTTTGGGTACTTCAAATTGGGAATACACGCTCTACACAGAAAATCTTCAGATGAATATTTTTGGCGAAATTGAATATGACCGGATAGAGTGGGATGAGTTTGTAAACTTTATAATTAAGAGATTTGGAGAATTGTTCCATTATGTTTCCCCTGACACAAAGATACTAAGAAATACTAAAAAACAAGCACCGATGTTTCTGCTTTGTTTCATGATGACAAATCCTAGTCCCAAGGCTGTAGCAGCGGCGTCAAGAGTTGTTCAGTCAATTATAACCAAAACGGAAAAAATACAATGAATTATATCGAACGTAAATCTCTACTTTATAAAACTGGTGTTGAATACGGCGATTACACAATAAATCATGTTCAGGGATGTTCTCACGGTTGTACATTTCCTTGCTATGCCATGATGATGGCGAAACGTTTTGGCAAGATTAAAACCTATGAAGATTGGTGTGAACCCAAACTTGTTGCAAACGCTTTGGAAATTTTGGAAAAGGAAATTCCTAAGTACAAAGATGATATTAAATCGGTGCAACTTTGTTTCGCAACAGATCCTTTTATGTGCGGATATGATGAAGTGAAGGATATGAGCCTTAAAATAATTAGTAAGTTGAACGACGAGGGTATTAAGTGTACCATTTTGACAAAAGGCATTTTACCTTATGAATTGATAAATTATTCATATGAAAATGAATATGGAATTACTTTGGTGTCGTTGGATGAAACATTTCGCGAAAAGTATGAATGTAACACTGCACCATATGTCGATAGAATAGCGGCCTTACGTGCATTGCACGATGCAGGTTGTAAAACTTGGGTGAGCGTGGAACCATATCCTACGCCCAATATCTGTGAGCAGAATTTGATTGAGATTTTGGATGCAATTTCTTTTGTGGATAAAATCATCTTTGGTAGGTTGCATTATAACAAATTGGTTACTCAATATAAAAACCATAAAGAGTTCTTCAATAATGTTGCCAAACAGGTTATAGAGTATTGCGAGAAACACGACATTGCTTATCACATAAAAAACAAGACCATAACTTAATATTCATTGTCTGACAGCCCATCATTGGCATAAAACAATACGAACCCAACAGCACTTGTCGGGTTCGTATTATTCTGCTTTGGCGGAGGCGGAGGGATTCGTCCCGAGCAGAGCGAGGGGGAGTGAAGTGAGCAAAGCGAACGGAACGCTACATTATTTCGCACTCCCATTTCTGAAGCGAAAAGGCAACAAGCATAAGGCAGCAATGGAAAAGGAAGCACCTTGTCGTGCTTCCTTTCTGTTGCAACTATAAGCGCAGTTGCCGCCGCGTGGCGGAGGCGGAGGGATTCGAACCCCCGTGGCGTTGCCGCCAAACGGTTTTCAAGACCGCCTCGTTGTGACCGCTTCGATACGCCTCCGTATATGATGGATCCGAGTGCTGCCGATAGAGCACGGCGTGCAGGATCATCGTACAATATTATACCAATCCGATCGAGAAGTGTCAAATCGTTCCGGATAATTTTTTGCGAAGAGCCTGCGATGGTGTAAATTTTCAAATTAGCGTTGCAAACATTGCTTTTTTTTGACAATATTGATATAATTGTACATATCTTGATTCGCGTATATGCCGAGCGTGGCTTGGAGAGTGTACGTTTTGGGGAGAAAATATGAAGCATATAGATATCAAGCAGGTATTTGATAGTTACAAACAGTTTATCGGCAAGCAAATCACCGTTTGCGGTTGGGTACGTACGGCGCGTGACTCCAAAAATGTTGCCTTTCTGGAAGTGAGCGACGGAACTTGCCTGAAAAATCTGCAAATAGTTATAGACAAGTCTCGTTTCGACGACAAGGTATCAGGGGCTTTCTCTGTAGGTTGCGGTGTGCGCCTGGTAGGAGTGCTGGCAGAGTCGCAGCAGAATGTGTGCGAGTTGAAACTGGACTCGTATGACATTCTGGGTGAGTGTCCTGCCGACTATCCTTTGCAAAAGAAGCGGCACACATTGGAGTTTCTGCGCACCATGCCGCACTTGAGAGTGCGCACCAATACTTATATGAATGTGCAACGCGTTCGCTCGGTATTGAGCTACGCTACGCATGTATATTTCCAAAGTAACGGGTTCGCATACGTGCATACGCCTATCATTACGGGAAGCGACTGTGAAGGCGCGGGCGAAGTATTCGGCGTCACCACACGACGTTGGAACGATACCGCTCCCAGTGAGCAGGAGTACTATGCCGAAGATTTCTTCGGAAAGCATGCATATCTGACTGTGTCCGGACAGCTGGAAGGGGAGGTCGCCGCTATGGCATTGGGCAAGATATACACCTTCGGTCCGACATTCCGTGCGGAGAATTCCAATACTTCCCGTCACGTGGCGGAATTCTGGCAGGTGGAGCCGGAAGTGGCATTTGCCGAACTGCCGGATATCATAGAGATAGTGGAGAGTTACGTTAAGTTCGTCGTGGGGTATGTGTTGGAGCATTGCCGTGCGGAGTTGGAATTCTTTGAAAGATTCTACGAAAAAGGACTGATCGACAAACTCAACAATGTGGTACACAGCGACTTCGTCGTGCTGGACTACACCGACGCGATAGAGCAACTGCAGCGATCGGGAGTGGAGTTCGTGTACAAGCCCGAGTGGGGCGCGGAGTTGCAGAGTGAGCACGAGCGTTATCTGACAGAGCAGGTATACAAGAAGCCCGTATTTGTGACCAACTATCCCAAAGGGGTCAAGGCGTTCTACATGAAGCAGAATCCCGACGGCAAGACCGTCGCCGCTACGGACCTGCTTGTGCCGGGCATAGGTGAGATAGTGGGCTGCAGTGAGCGTGAAACGGACTATGACAAGTTGGTGAGCGCGATGCGTACCAAGGGTATGACGGTAGAGAGTTACAAGCAATATCTCGATCTACGCCGCTACGGAAGTGTGCCGCACAGCGGATTCGGTATGGGATTGGACAGAATGGTAATGTACCTGACGGGCATGTCCAATATCCGCGACGTGCTGCTGTATCCGCGTGCACCCAAAGAACTCAAATAAAACAAAATGGTTGCGAATCCGAATCACGGGTTCGCAAATTTTGTGTGTTTTTGACGAAAGTGCCTGTTTGTGCCGTCAAGAAATATTGTGATGCGGTAAAAAATTGACAAAAGCGTTGCCGAGGAGTATTATGCTATATATGAAAAAAGCAGATGATATCTATATATTGGGTATAGAAAGCTCGTGCGACGAGACTGCCGCCGCCGTGGTGGCAAACGGACGTCATATCCTGAGCGATGTGATCTCTTCGCAGATAGAGATACACCGTATCTATGGCGGAGTAGTGCCGGAGATAGCCTCGCGCAACCATGTAGAGATGATAGACCAAGTGACGAGTCGTGCGCTGGACAGTGCAGGCGTGACCATGGCGGATATAGATGCCGTAGCGGTCACATACGGTGCCGGACTTGTAGGCGCGTTGCTGGTCGGCGTATCGTACGCCAAGGCCGTCGCGCAGGCGATGAGGTTGCCGTTGTTGGCGGTCAATCATATAGAGGGGCATATCTGCGCCAACTATCTTACCTATCCGGACCTGGAGCCGCCATATACTTGCTTGCTGACAAGCGGCGGGCATACCGCCATTGTAGACGTAGAAGGGTACAACCGCTATGAGGTCATATGCTCTACGGTAGATGACGCTGTGGGCGAGGCGTTTGATAAAGTGGCGCGCGTACTGGGTCTGCCCTATCCCGGCGGACCGCAGATAGACAAGATCGCCCAGTCCGGCAAGCCGATATTCAAATTTGCCTCCGTGGTGACCTCAAACGGCAATTTCAGCTACAGTGGACTGAAAACTGCAGTGATCAACCTGATGCACACTGCGCAGCAGCGAGGAGAGGAACTTGCGGCGGCAGACGTGGCGGCAAGTTTCACCGCCGCAGCCATAGACGGGCTTGTGGACAGGCTGCGTGAGGAAGTGAACAGGCGGCATATCCGCACCGTGGCGGTAGCCGGAGGCGTCGGTGCGAATACATATCTGAGAATGCGATTGAAAGAATTCGAAAATCAAGGAATACGTGTATGCTTGCCTGCGCTCTCTCTATGCGGAGACAATGCGGCGATGATAGCCTCTCGAGGATACTACATGTACCTGAACGGCGACAGGGCGGATCTGATGCTCAATGCTTGCCCTACGCTCAAGTTGCGCGGGGAGAAACCTCATCATTGATGGAGTGTATATGAAGAAAAACAAGGAAAATATGGTGCGCTATACACCGGATATAAACGAAGGTTTGACGGATCTGGACGTAAAACTACGTCGTGACGCCAAACTTGTCAATCGCACGAAAAAGGTGGTAGGCAAAAGCTATCTGCAGATATTCATGTCCAACATATTCACGTTCTTCAATTTGTTGGGATTTATAGTTTTCCTGCTCATGCTGCTGTGCCGCAGTTACGACAACATGATGTTCATCGTCATCATCGTCGCGAATACCGCCATAGGCATAGTGCAGGAGATACGGAGCAAGCGTGCTGTGGAAAAATTGTCTATAGTATCCGAACCCACGGCGCAAGTGGTGCGCAACGGTGAGAAACAGACCATATCCACAAAAGATATAGTCGTGGACGATATCTTGCACTTGGCGGCAGGCAAGCAGATATGCTGCGACAGCGAACTGCTTGTGGGAGAAGTGGAAGTAAACGAATCCATGCTCACGGGTGAGAGCGAGCCGGTAAAAAAACAAAAAGGAGATACGCTGTACAGCGGTAGTTTTATCGTGTCCGGCAATTGTATCGCACGCTGTGACAAGGTGGGCAAGGACAACTATGTAGAGCAATTGTCTTCACGCGTAAAGAAGGCAAAAACGCCGGACAGCCGCTTGATGAAGGGAATAAGAAGCATTATTAAATTCATCTCGATCATCATTTTCCCGCTGGGAATAGCGACATTTTTCTGCAGTGAACAGATGCGGTATTTGCTGGGTAGCAATGTCAACGTGTGGTATGAGTACATACACGGGGAAACGGTAGGCGGCGAAGTGAGCAACGTGGTGGAGTTGGTGAACAAGGCGTTGAAAGCCATGTCCGGCAGCATGATAGGCATGGTGCCCAGCGGTATGGTGTTGCTCACCAGCGTGGCACTGGCGGTGGCTGCGCTCAAGCTCGCTCGCAGGAAAGTGCTTGTGCGCGAACTGCCCTGTATCGAGATGCTCGCACGCGTGGATACGCTCTGCCTGGACAAGACGGGAACTATCACGGACGGCAGTATGACCGTAGAACGCATATTACCGCTCGGCAAATTGTCCGAAGAGGAACTTAAACGCCTCATCAAGAGCGTGCTGAACGCCACGGGCGACGACAACATGACCGCAAAGGCCCTGAATGCATATCTGAGCGAGACGGAAGCGTATCCGAGTTCTGCGGCGATACCTTTTTCTTCCGCTCGCAAATACAGCGCGGCGACATTGAACGGCAAGGGTACCGTGGCGATCGGTGCGTCGGAGTTCTTGTTCAAAAGGGTGACAAAAGAGTTCACCGCGCAGTGCGACGAGTTGCTCGCGCAAGGGTTGCGTGTGTTGGCTGTGGGCAAATCGGACAAGCCTATAGCCGGAGATAGTGCGGAAGGATTGCAACCTGTCGCGCTTATAGTGTTGCATGACACGATACGTGCCGACGCTCCCGAGATCATCGGCTGGTTCCGTGACAACAACGTAAGCGTCAAGATCATATCCGGAGATAACCCGTTGTCCGTTTCCGTCATCGCCGGCAAAGTGGGTGTGCGGGACGCCGACAAATATGTATCATTGGAAGGTATGACGGATGAGCAGGTGGTGGACGCTGCAAATAAATATACTGTTTTCGGCAGGGTCACACCCGAGCAAAAGGCGATACTCGTTCGCGCGCTGAAAGCGGCGGGACATACCGTTGCCATGACGGGCGACGGCGTCAACGACATACTCGCCATGCGCGAAAGCGACTGCGCCATATCTGTCGGCTGCGGTACGGATGCCGCCAAGACGGTCGCCAATCTGGTGTTGATGGATGACAAATTCAGCTCCATGCCGAAGGTGGTGGCGGAGGGCAGACAGGTAGTCAACAATATACAGAACAGTTCTTCGCTGTTTCTGATGAAGACCTCCATGACGATACTCACTACCATACTGTGCCTGTGCTTGCTGACGACATATCCATTTGAAGCGAAGCACTTGTATGCGATGGAGTTTTTCGTGATAGGAATATCCTCCTTCCTGTTGGCACTCAAGCCCAATCGCGCGCTCATCACCGGCAACTTTGTGGCGAATACCCTCAAGCGTACTCTGCCCAGCGGTATTGCCATGTTTTTGTCGGTGGCTATGACATATGCTTTCAGAAATGTATTGCAACTCACCTCCGAGCAAGTGAGCACCGTCGCCATGTTCTCCATGACGGCTACGGGCTTGGTCGCGCTTTGGATATTGCTGTATCCATACGGCTGGTATAACCTGACGGTAGGAGTCATAGGTACAGTAGGTACGGTGGCATGCTATCTTGTGTTCCCATGGGCACTGAGGCTTATTTCCAAATGGTTGGGCAACCCCGCGCCCGAGGCTATGTATGTGGCAATAAGCGGGTATTCTATATTGTTCATCGCAATCAACGCATTAGTGATGGGCGGGATCATCATCGGGCTGAAATTTGCCGTGCCCGCCATAGAAAAAGCCATCAAACGGCGTAAGACCGCAAGACAAGCGGCGCAGGGTGACGATACGGGAGAAGAATAATGAAGGAATTGGAATACTATCTGCAACAGCGAAAGAAGATATTGGCATTCAACTACATCAACTTTCTTACGGAGTGGGACGCCCAGACGGACGCCGCAGGCGGCAGCGTCGCGGCGGACAGCGAGTACGTGGCTACGTTGGCGGAGATGCAATACAGACTGGCCACAGAGCCGGAATTCGAACGTTGCGTGGAGCAACTCTATCTCAAGCGGGAGGAGTTGGACGACGTCCAGCGTCACGAAATCGAGGTGACGTACAGGTCTGTATCGGAGACCAAGAGGATACCGGTAGAAGAATATGTCGCGTACAATCAACTTACGGCGGAGGCGTATCCGGTGTACGTTCGCGCAAAGCAAACGGGCGACTTCCAACTTTTCCGTCCTTATCTCGAGCGGATAGTGGAGTATTGCCGCAAGCAAACGGTATGGCTTGCTACCGACTCGCTCAAGGGCTACGACGTCTTGTTGGACAAATATGAACCGCACTTCACTCAAGCCAAGTACGATACGTTTTTCCGCGTTTTGCGTGACAAATTGGTGCCTTTTGTCAAGCGGAAAGTGAGTACGGATCCGGCACCGGATTGGACGAAGCAGGTGTTTGACAAGGCTAAGCAGAAGGAATTTTGCGAATATATACGCGACGTGATGTGCTTTGACAAAAATTTCGGCATTATGAAGGAAAGTGAGCATCCGTTTACTTCCGGAATTGGCACCGACGATGTCAGGATCACCAACCATTACTATGAGAATGACCTCACGTCCGCAATCTTTTCCGCCATTCACGAGACGGGACATGCCACATATGAGAGACAGGTGGATCCCGCACTGAACGGGACGTTGTGCGGCGGCGGTGCGAGCCTGGGCCTGCATGAAAGTCAGTCGCGGTTTTACGAAAATATGATAGGTCGTTCGCACGCCTTCTGGGCTGTACACTATCCAAAATTGCAGAGTGTATTTGCTCCTCAGTTGGACGGCGTGAGCACGGAGGAATTCGTGCGGTATGTAAACAGAGTGCAAGTCGGTTTCGTGCGTACGGAAGCGGACGAGTTGACATATCCGCTGCATATCATGCTGAGATATGAAATAGAGCGCGAATTGATAAGCGGACGATTGCAGGTCAAGGATCTGCCGGCATTCTGGAACAGAAAGTTTACCGAATACTTCGGCGTCACCCCTCCAAGCGATACATTGGGCGTGTTGCAGGACGTGCACTGGGCATATGGCAATTTCGGATATTTCCCCACATATGCACTGGGCAGTGCAATTGCGGCTCAGCTGTACCACGCCATGAGCAAAGACTTCGATATAGAGGCATCGTTGGCGGATGGCACCACGGCTCGTATCAATGTCTGGTTGAAAGACCATGTCCACAAGTACGGCGCGAGCAAGTATCCCGACGAGATATTGCGTATTGCTACGGGAGAGGACTTTGAACCGAATTACTATGTAGACTATCTTATCTCCAAATACTCCGCGTGACAGTCGCTTGCCATGCATCGCTCGGACGAAGGAGCATATTCGTCAAACCCTGCAATGTTGCGAGCAAATATACGTTTGTTTTCACTGCAAATAGTGTACAATCAATGTAAATATTTGCGGAGGTGACAATTGTGAAAGCGTTTGTAAAGAAAGATGACTGTATCGGCTGCGGTATGTGCGTAGACGTGTGCCCGGAGGTATTTGAGATAGGATCGGACGGCTATTCTTCCGTCGTGGGCGATCCCAATGGCTTCCCGGACAAGACGTATGAGGCGGCGGAGATATGTCCCGTCAACGCCATAGAAGTGGAAAATTGACCGGGATCGAGAAGGCTATCTGCTTACGAGCTTATTCGTGAAAAAATAGTATTCGTCGTTCGCCGAATTGGGTATTGACAATCGGCAGTAGTGATGATATACTAACTAAGGTTTAGAATACATGGGTGTTCTGCGAAATAGAACTCCTCCCTCCATAATAAATGTTCTAACCGAACCCTCCTTCACGAAGAAACGGCATGCTTGTCAGCCGTTTCTTTTTTTTATGCCTGTCGTAGTGTTATGAAAGACATACTATATATTGTGTTAAAAGTGAAAAACTAACACAATATATTGTGTTTCATCTGTTGACAAACGGGCAACGATTGTACTACAATAAAAGGGCTCACCCCCGCAACGGTAGAATAGGTGCGGAAAATAAGTGCAGGTACGGAGGATAAAAATGTACAAGGTACGAAAGAGAAACGGTCAAATTATCGATTTCAAACTTTCCAAGATCAGCGATGCCATCAAGGCGGCTTTTGACGGGTGCAAAAAACCGTATACTCAGGACGTGATAGACATGCTGGCACTTAAGGTCACCGCGGACTTTTTGGATAAAGTTAGCGACGGCGTTGTGTCCGTGGAGGACATTCAGGACAGCGCGGAGACGGTGCTTATCCAGGCGGGCTATGCCGATATAGCGAAGGCGTACATTTTGTATCGTAAATCTCACGAAAACGCTCGTCATGCGGGAGAGACTTTTCTTGATTACAAATCGGTGGTGGACAACTATCTGAGAATTGCCGATTGGCGCGTCAAGGAGAACAGCACCGTGACGTATTCCGTGGGCGGACTCATTCTGAGCAACAGCGGAGCCATCACGGCGAACTATTGGTTGAGCGAGGTCTATGACGAAGAGATCTCGGAGGCGCACCGCAGCGGTGCGATGCATTTGCACGATCTCGGCATGCTCAGCGGCTACTGCGCAGGATGGAGCCTGAAGCAACTCATCCAGGAAGGACTGGGCGGAGTGACGAGTAAGATAACTTCTGCTCCCGCCAAGCACCTTGCCACGCTGTGCAACCAGATGGTCAACTTCATCGGTATCATGGCGAACGAGTGGGCGGGTGCCCAGGCGTTCAGTTCCTTCGATACTTATCTTGCCCCCTTTGTCAAGGCGGACGATCTGAGCTACGAAGAGACGAAGAAGTGCATAGAGTCATTTATATACGGAGTCAATATCCCCAGTCGCTGGGGCACTCAGGCACCGTTTTCCAATATAACTCTGGACTGGACCGTTCCCGACGATCTTGCCGAACTGCACTGCATAGTGGGCGGCAAGGAAATGCCTTTCCGCTACAAAGATTGCAAAAAAGAAATGGACATGGTCAACAAGGCATTCATAGAGACCATGATAGAGGGAGACTACAATGGACGCGGATTCCAATATCCCATCCCCACATACTCCATAACAAAAGATTTCGACTGGAGCGAGACGGAAAACAACAAGTTGCTCTTTGAGATGACGGCCAAGTACGGTACGCCATACTTCAGCAACTATATCAATAGCGATATGCAACCCAGCGACGTGCGCAGTATGTGCTGCCGTCTTCGTCTGGATCTGAGGGAACTGCGTAAGAAGAGCGGCGGTTTCTTCGGCAGCGGCGAATCCACCGGTTCTATCGGTGTGGTGACGATCAATATGCCTCGTATAGCCTATCTGAGCAAGAATGAGGAGGAATTCTTCAGCCGTCTGGACAAGATGATGGATATAGCGGCAAGATCGTTGAAGATCAAGCGTACGACCGTTACCAAACTCATGGAGGCGGGTCTGTATCCTTACACCAAACGCTACTTGGGCACATTTGACAATCACTTCTCTACTATAGGTTTGGTGGGCATGAACGAAGCTTGTCTGAATGCGGCATGGCTGGCTTGTGATATGACGGACGTGCGCGCACAGACATTTACCAAGAAAGTATTGAACCACATGCGCGAGCGTCTGAGCGACTATCAGGAGAAGTACGGCGATCTGTACAATCTCGAAGCAACTCCCGCGGAATCCACCGCTTACCGCCTTGCCAAGCATGACCAGAAGTTGTATCCGGATATGATATTCGCAGGAAAGAAAGGCTCCACTCCGTACTATACGAACAGTTCGCACCTGCCGGTGAGCTATACATACGATATTTTCGACGCATTGGATATACAGGACGAGTTGCAGACGCTGTATACGTCAGGAACGGTCTTTCACGGATTTTTGGGAGAGCGTTTGCCCGATTGGCGTGCCGCTATGAAGTTGGTGCGTACCATTGCGGAAAATTACCGCTTGCCGTACTATACCATGTCTCCGACCTACTCCGTTTGCCCCGAGCACGGATATCTGTCCGGTGAGCAATACGAGTGTCCGCATTGCCATCGCAAGACAGAGGTGTACAGCCGTATAACCGGGTATTACCGTCCCGTACAGAATTGGAATGACGGCAAGCAGCAGGAGTGGAAAGATCGCAAGACGTATGAGCCGGAGCACAGCGTGCAGAAGAAATGTCTTGTCTCGCATGAGCAAGAAGAGGATAAAGTGCAGACGTGTCTGCTGAAGCCGTTGCTCTTTGTACAGGACAACTGTCCCAATTGCCGTATGGCAGAGATCATGCTACAGAAGGCGGATCTGGACGTAGAGGAAGTCAACGCCATGCAAAATGCGGAACTGTCCAGAAAGTTCAAAGTCAAACTGACTCCGACGCTGATAGTATCCGACGGCGACAGTTATAAGGTGTACGAAAACGCATCAAACGTTCGTAAGTATATAGAGAGCGTCAAGTGACGGCGGAGTAAATATGTACGATATTGTTGTTGTCGGCGGAGGACCCGCCGGAATGACGGCTGCCCTGTATGCGGCGCGTGCCGGGAAGAATGTCATGTTGCTGGAGTGTAATGCCTTCGGCGGACAGATGGCGACCGCTCCGCTGGTGGAAAATTTTCCTGCTGCGGACAAGATGCCAGGTGCGGAGTTGGCAAACAGAATGTTCGGACAGATCACCGGGCATGACGTGGATTTCGATATGGGCACCGGCGTGATAGATAAGACGGACGACGGCTTTGTTGTCCGTACGGAATATATGGATTACGAATGTCATGCAGTGGTGCTGGCGACCGGCGTGACTCACAAAAAACTCAATGTGGAAGGGGAAGATCGTCTGATCGGTAACGGCGTATGCTACTGTGCCGTGTGCGACGGAGCCTTCTACAAGGATAAGAACGTATGCGTTGTCGGCGACGGCAACAGTGCCGTGCAGTACGCGCTGTATCTCTCGGAGATATGCGCGCAGGTCACGCTTGTCACCATGTTCGACAGATTATTCTGCGACAAAGAGTTGGAGCAGAGGCTTTTCCTGCACGAAGGGATAAACCGGGTACAAGGTGTATTGGTGACGGAAATAGTCGGTGACGAGCATGTCAAGGGGCTGGTATGCCGTGGCGATGACGGAGCGGTGAGTTACATAGACTGTGATGCGGTATTTGTGGCAATAGGACAGGAACCGCACAACGAGAACTTTGCCGGAATGGTGCAACTGGACGACAGAGGCTATATAGTAGCGGGAGAAGATTGCCGTACTAGCCATGAGGGAATATTCGCCGCAGGCGATTGCCGGACCAAGTCGGTGCGCCAGTGCGCGACCGCTGTTGGCGACGGTGCCGTTGCCGGATATATGGCGGCAAGTTATGTGACCGATCTCAAAAACAGAAGATAGAATGAAAACAAGCGGCAGGATATTGCCGCTTTGTTTTTTATTGACGAATATGGTATGCAATGTTAAAATATTGCCAGTACGGCAACGCACTCAAGCCTCGCCGTGGAGGAACCGTGGATAAGGATAAATACAGAAAATTTCATAAGAAGGTCAAGGCGGTGGGTATCGCAATGCTTTGCGCAATGGGAGCCACGCTTATTTTCGTAATAATTGCCCTCGCCGTCTATAGTACTACGTCGCTGCCGTTGATAGTGGGCTTGCCGCTTTTTCTTTGCGGCGATATCACATTGCTCATGTTGTGCTACTTCATGACGCGCAAGGACAGAGACATGCGCAACGAATTTCGCGATGCGGATCTGTCCGAGGGAATGTCTCCGCTATTTGCCGAGGTGACCAGGGACTACAGAGCGACGCATCTCGAGAGCGTGTGGGACTCCGTGCTTCCGAGCGGATGGCGGTTGCGCGAAGTGTACAAGGCAGAGGACAAGATAGAAGTCGCCATGCTGGAGAAGGACGCCGCTGTCGGTCGGGAACCGTGCGAGATGACTATACAATTCGGGGAAAGAGAAGTGACGGTATACTTCGACTACGGCGACGACCAGGACACCGAGACGATGGAACTCACCTCGTCAAATTTTCCGGACTATCCGTCCATGGTCATATGGTTGGGCGATATCTGTAAACGATACGCAGACAAAGCACTCTCGCTCAAACAAATTTCGGAAGAGTAAATTCACTTTTTATACAAAAGCAACGCTTTAAGCGTTGCTTTTGTACATTATAGACGTGATCGCTTGCACTATACACGATACCGTGTCGCTTGCTATCATGGAAATGGAGTTGGTTTTCTGTTGGGCAAACTCCCCCGCCAAGCCGTTGACGTAAGCCGCCGTTGCCGTCGCTTGCAGGACGCTGTGACTGTTGTATCCCAGCAGAGCAGCTATTATCCCGGACAGTACGTCTCCGCTGCCTGCCGTAGCCATACCGGCACAGCCGCGTTTGATCAGGTGTACGCTGTCCCCGTCCGTCACGACGGTGTCGGAGCCTTTCAGTAACAATATTACGCCGTGCTCGGCCGCAAAACGGCGCGCAAGGTCTGCTTTGTTTGCAGATATGTCTTCTGCCGACGCTCCCGTCAGGCGTGAAAATTCCCGTACATGCGGCGTCAGGATCACCGCGTGCGGTCTGCATCCACGGAGAATATCCGTCCCCGTAAGGGCGAGAACGTTCAGACCGTCGGCATCTATCACCAGATCGCCGTCGTAGTTGTTGAGCAGATATCTCAAGGCGAGAGCAGTGTTCTTTCCCGTCTTGCAGCCCATTCCGAACGCTACCGATCGTACATTACGGACAAGCTCGCGAAATTCATCTTCGCGGAAAAGCAGCTGCCCGTCTGTTTCCGACAGCGGGAAAAGGGTACTTTCGCACAGATAGGGCATGACGGCGTGCGCTATGCTCGCAGGCACAGCCAACTTGACAACGCCCGCTCCGCTTCTCATAGCCGCCGCAGCCATATTGGCAAGTTTGGCGGCACCGCTGTATTCCGTACTGCCGGCGACCAGGGCTATATAGCCGAAATCCCCCTTGTTGCATTCGCCGCTTCGCGGAGGCAGGCACTGCAAGCAGTCTTCTGCGGTCCATATGTGTTGTCGTTCGTATTGCATAGTAGTCCTCTTGAGTATATTATACTACGCACAAGCAGGGAAAACAAGTCACTTTATGTGTTCTTGTTCCTTTTCCGCCTGCAACCAACCGACAACGCAACTTATAAATTCCGTATTGGACGGTACGTACTCATCGGTGACGACCTCCGTGTGCAACAACTCATTCAGCGCGTACAGATTGCCGTACTTTTTGCAATCGATGATGGCGCAGCGTATGGACCGCTCCACACATGTCGCGCACGTATTCTGCTTGATCGCCACGACGTCGTATATGTCATGCGTATAATTGACGTGTACCACGTCCGCTTTTTCGTACCGGCAGAGGATGGCGTCTTGCAGATATCCGGTCCCTATCAACCTGCTCTTGAATCCGAGCCCGATAAGCAGTCTCCACACGAAAACATTTGCATCGCCGGTGTGGTCGCCCACGATACTTTCATACAATTCTTTGCCGTGCAGAAAGCCGTGACGTTCTTTGTCGTTAAACATTTTCGATTCCTCCTTTTGGGGTGATGAAACCATCATAGCACAATTTTCTACACATTACAATATTTTTTTACAAATTTTTTACATTTTTTAATGAAAAATACTGTAATAAATTTTTTTAAACAATAAAATTTTCGACAATTATCGAACAAAACAGACAAAAATTGACAAAAGTAGACTTTTTCACAATTTTTAATTGCCATATTGTTTCATAGTATATTATCTTGCTTTTTCTTGACATTTTTCCCTGCTTGTTCTACAATTCTTATGATATACAGAGGTTAGTATGGATAAGATCGCAGTAGAACGCAAGTGGAATAAGTATTGGCAGGAACATGAAGTCTACAAATTCGACGAGAATAATGCAGACAACAAGTATTATGTCTTGGAAATGTTCAGCTATCCCAGCGGCAGCAAGTTGCACGTGGGGCATTGGTACAATTACGGTCTGACGGACAGTTTCGCCAGATATCAGATAATGAAGGGTAAAAATGTGTTTCAGCCTATGGGTTTTGACGCATTCGGTTTGCCTGCAGAGAACTATGCCATCAAGACGGGCGTGCATCCGCAGGACAGCACTTTACACAATATAGAAGTGATGGAGGGGCAGCTGAAAAATATCGGTGCCATGTTTGATTGGGATCACGAGATCAAAACATGCCTGCCCGAATATTACCGCTGGACTCAGTGGATATTTGCTCAGCTGTACAAGCACGGGCTTGCATATCGCAAGAAGGCTCCCGTCAATTGGTGCCCGAGTTGCAATACCGTATTGGCTAACGAGCAAGTGGTGGACGGGCACTGCGAGCGTTGCGACAGTCAGGTGGTCAAGAAGGACCTGACGCAGTGGTTTTTCAAGATAACCGACTACGCAGAAGAGTTGTTGCAGGGGCTGGACGGTCTCGATTGGCCGGAAAAGACAAAGGCAATGCAGCGCAACTGGATAGGTAAATCACAGGGAGGAGAGATAGTATTCGACCTTGCCGACGGCAGCGGCAGTTTCAGAGTGTTCACCACGCGTGCGGATACCCTGTACGGCTGTACGTATGTGGTGCTTGCTCCGGAGCATGAGTTGGTGGAGAAGATCACCACTCCCTCCCGCCGTGCAGCGGTGCAGGCGTATATCGACGAGGTCGCCAAGACCAACGAGATAGAACGTCTGTCCACTGCCAAGGAGAAAACGGGAGTATTTACAGGCGCGTATGCGCTCAATCCCATCAACGGTGAGAAGGTGGAAGTGTGGATAGGCGACTACGTACTGGCGAGTTACGGTACGGGTGCGGTCATGGGCGTACCTGCGCACGACGCGCGCGATTACATATTTGCAGAGAAGCACGGTTTGCAGATAAAGCGTGTGATAAAAGCCGCCGATGCGGGAACGGATGACGCGTTGCCCTTCACCGAGAGCGGCATCATGTGCAACAGCGGCGAATTCGACGGCATGAGCAGCGAGCAGGGAAAACTTGCCGTCATAGACAGACTCTCACATATAGGCAAGGGACAACTTCGCACTAACTATCGTCTGCGCGATTGGTTGGTATCGCGTCAGCGTTATTGGGGTGCACCCATACCCATCATCTATTGTCCGCATTGCGGCGAGGTGTTGGATGAGGACCTTCCCGTCACATTGCCTTACGACGTGGAGTTCCGTCCCGACGGTACCAGTCCGCTTGCCAAGCACGAGAAGTTCATCCACGACGTGAAGTGTCCCAAGTGCGGCGCGCCTGCCACGCGCGATCCGGATACTCTTGATACGTTCGTGTGCAGCAGTTGGTATTATCTGCGCTATCCCGATGCGCACAATGCAGACAAGCCCTTCGATACGGAGTGGATAGACAAGATGCTGCCCGTAGACAAGTATGTAGGCGGTGCGGAACATGCTTGTATGCATCTGCTCTATGCACGGTTCATCACCAAAGCATTGAGAGACATGGGCTATCTGCACTTCGACGAACCATTCAAGTCACTGGTGCATCAGGGCGTCATTTTAGGCCCGGACGGTAACCGTATGAGCAAGTCACACGGCAACGTGGTCTCGCCAGACGACTATGTGAATACATACGGCGCGGACGTGTTCAGGTGCTACCTTGCGTTCGGCTTCCGATATATCGAGGGCGGCCCATGGTCTGAGGACGGTATCAAGGCGATAAACAAATGGTTGGACAGGGTGGAACGCTACGTACTTGCGGCTTACGGAGAGTATGAGCGCACGGACAATCTCGGTCACGACGAGAAGGAACTGAACCGTATTCGCCACAGCACTATCAAGGCGGTGGACGCCGACTATCCTGCGTTTTCCTTCAATACCGCAGTGGCGCGTATGATGGAACTTGTCAATGCGTTGTCCAGATACGACTTGCTGACGAAGAAGAACGCTCAACTGTATCGTGCTACGGTAGATGACCTGCTCAAGTTGCTTTGTCCGCTTGCGCCGCATTTCTGCGAGGAACTGTGGCAGCAGACGGGACATAGTGGAAGTATAGTGGTCAGCACCTTCCCCGAGTATGACGAGCGTGCTCTGCATATAGACGAGGTACAGATACTTATCCAGGTCAATTCACGTCCCAAGGTGCGCTTGACTGTGGATACGTCCCTGTCCGAAGGAGAGTTGAAGGAGTATGTACTTGCCGATACGTCTGTCAGAGAAGTGCTCGGCGGCAATCAGGTCAAGAAAGTCATAGTCATACCCGGCCGCTTGGTCAATATAATTATTTAGAAAAAAACCGCCTATCCGTAGAGTGAGGTCTATACGATCTGTCTGCGGGCAGGGCGGTTTGTCATACAGAGGTAAATATGGATTTTTATAAATTTGCACGTCAGTTGGGCATAGGCGATACGCCGCTTATACCTTACGAAGAGGACTTCGACGCGGATATCTATATCAAGAACGAAGCCATGAATGCAAGCGGCAGCGTCAAGGATAGAGCGGCACTGGCCATGATCCTTGCGGCGGAGGAGCAGGACATATTACACAAGGGCGATACCATAGTGGAAGCCACCAGCGGCAATATGGGCATATCCCTTGCCTATGTGGGATCGAGGCTGGGCTACAAAGTACTGCTGACTATGCCGGACAGCATGACGGAAGAGCGTAGACAGTTGCTGCAGGGACTGGGCGCGCAACTCGTGCTCACCGAGGGCAAATTGGGCATGAAGGGTGCCATCGATGCCGTATCGCGGTATGCGGAACGTCCGGGACATGTGTGGTTGAAGCAATTTGAAAATCCCGCCAATCCTCAGGCACATTACATATCTACGGGAGAAGAGATATGCCAACAGCTGGATAGAGTGGACGTATTTGTCGCAGGCGTCGGCACCGGCGGTACGCTGGTGGGCACGGGCAGAAAACTCAGAGAGCGATTCCCCGAAGTGCAGATAGTCGCCGTGGAACCGGAGGGCAGCCCCGTCATATCCCGCGGACAAACGGGCACGCATGCCATACAGGGTATAGGCGCGGGCTTTGTCACGGCTATATACGACAGCAAATTGGTAGACAGAGTGATCACGGTCACGGACGAGGATGCACTGGATATGTTCCGTTTGCTGAATCTGAAGCAGGGATATAGCTGCGGTATAAGCTCCGCCGCCAATATAGTCGCGGCAACGAGGCTGGCGCAGGATCCCGACTATAAGGGTAAGAATATCGTCACGCTCTTTCCCGACGGTGACGACAGATACTTCTCGTTGCTCCACGCCGACAAGTGATACGGGCAGGACAGGCGTATTACAAAAGTGAAAAAATAGGCGGTATTTCGCTTTTCATAAGTTGAAAAAAAGTGCCGTTGGTGATAGAATGGTAGTACCGAAAAGGTGGAGGTAAAAATTATGAAAAAATTTGTAAGAATAATTGCTGTTACCCTTGTGGTGGTTACCGCGTTGGCAATGTTCGCGGCTTGCGGATACTCCGGAGATCCCGATAAAGACAGAGACAGACTGGAGAAAAAGGACTACGGCGTGACCGTATCCAAGATCCCCGTCGGAGACGTCACCGCGACTTTGCATGGACTCAGAACCAATGTGAACGAGTTTACAATCGCTGAACTGGCGCAAGAGGAAACATTGAAGAAACTTAAGGCAGACGTAGTGACCATCACCTACTACAAGGACAAGGAAGCAGCCAAGAGCGCGTATGACAAAGTTAAGTCGGATGAGAAGGATCACTCTGTCAAATTGCAAGGTAATATGATCGTCGTATCTTACTCCGTCAAGGGTAAGGACGCTTTGGGCACCAAGTAAGCAAGACTACACTGTGGCTGTAGCGGCAAAATATTGCGTATATGAAACGCACCCAATGTGAATTGGGCGCGTTTTTCTGTATCGGCACCGTCCGGATAGATATATAGAATCGATACGTGTCCGTCAAGTGAGCAAGTATGGAGCATTGTTCTTGACAAACACTTCGGCAGGTGATATACTGAATAATACTTTATAATGGGTAGAGAGGTGCAAAATGGCGGACGAGGTCAAAAAAAGAGTTTTTTCCGGCGTACAACCCACGGGCAAAGTGACATTGGGCAACTATCTCGGTGCCATACGCAACTGGACGCCGCTGCAAGAACAGTATGACTGTCTTTTTTGCGTGGTGGACCTGCATTCCCTCACGGTGGCACAGGTGCCTGCCGAGTTGCGCAAAAACACTCTCAACCTTGTGGCACTGTATATAGCGTGCGGTCTGGACCCGGACAAGAGCATATTGTTCATACAGTCCCACGTGCATGAGCATGCCGAGTTGGCTTGGATATTGGATACCGTCACGTATGTTGGAGAACTTAACCGCATGACGCAGTTCAAGGATAAATCCAGAAAGCATGCGGACAATATCAATATGGGGTTGATGAATTACCCCGTGCTCATGGCAAGCGATATCCTGCTCTATCGTACGCAGTATGTACCTGTGGGCAAGGATCAGGTCCAGCACGTGGAGCTTGCGAGAGACATAGCCGAGCGTTTCAATTCCCGCTACAGCGATACGTTTGTAGTGCCGGAGTGTCTGCTGTCCAGGACGGGCAGCAGTATCAAGAGCCTGCAGGAGCCTACTGCCAAGATGTCCAAGTCCGACCCTAACGACAATGCCGTCATATCCATCACGGATGACGCGGATACCGTACGCAGAAAACTGCGCAGGGCCGTCACGGACAGCGATACCGATGCGCACTGCGTGCGCCGCTCGGAGGACAAACCGGGCGTAAGCAACCTGCTGAATATCTACTCGCTGTGTGCCGATGTCTCTACGGACGAGGCGGAGAGACTGTTTGAAGGAAAAGGCTACGGCTACTTCAAGGACGCCGTGGCGGATGCCGTCATATCCGTCCTGCAACCTATACAGGACAGACAGCGCATACTGCTGGAGGACAAGGGTTATCTGGAAACGGTGCTGAAACGTGGTGCGGAGCGTGCAAGTCATATTGCGCAAAATACCCTTGCCAAAGTCTATCGCAAAGTGGGACTTGTACCGCAAATTCGCTGATGTTTGGATATTTGAACATAGAAAAGGATAAGATACAGGACAAGCAGGGCGTGTGGCAGACCTTTATGTGCGGAATGTGCTTCTCCACCAAGAGGCAATTCGGCAATATACCGCGCCTGTTCATCAGCAACGACGTCAATTTGTTCAACATGCTCTTTCACAGCGTCACACGTACCGACGTGACGGTGGAGCAACGGCGGTGTTTCAGTTCCCCGTTAAAAAAGCGCGCCGTACTGCAGCAAACGCCGCTGGTGGACAAGATGGCAGTCGCCAATGTACTGCTCACCTATTGGAATCTGTACGACGATATAGTGGACGGCGGCAGCGTGAAGAAGAAGGTGGCTTTTCGTGCGTTACGCAGGGCATATCTCAAAGCGCAGGAACTTATGCCCGATCTGGATGGTATGCTGGCTCTGCGCTATGCCGAGTTGAGAAAGCAGGAAGAGCAGAATGTAAACAGTATAGACGCCGTGTCGCACAGTTTTGCGTTGCTGTCGGAGGATTTCGCTCTGCATATACTGGGCGAGCAGGCAGGAGACGACGTGCTCACGCTGTGTTACAATCTGGGCAAGTGGATATACCTTATAGACGCGCTGGACGACGTGGACAAGGACATACGCAAGGGCAACTACAACCCCTTCGTCACATGCTACGGCGTCGGGAGCGCGGAAGAGTTGTGCTCGGTGTACGACGAATTGCAATTTATCATGTATGCCGTGCTGAACAGAGTGGCTATGAGTTACAACGACCTCAACCTCGATATGTATACCTGTATCCTGCAAAATGTCTTTTTTGACAGTATAAGGGACAAAACCAAAGAGATCTTGGCACGCTATCGCAAGACGTCGGAGAAGGCGGCGTAAGGGGGTGTGCTCCGGACACATTGCGCCGAATAGTATAATTGGGAGACAAAATGATTTACAACGCATACGAAATTTTGGGATTGACGGAATCCGCCACACAGGAAGAGATAGACGCGCGCTACAACGAGCTGAAAGAACAATATCGTCAGGACAGATTCAAGCCGGGCGATGTCGGAGAAGAAGCCTCGGAAAAATTGCAGCAGCTGGAAGTGGCGTACAGGGATATCATGACGGAGCGGCAGGAGCAGCAACAGGCTCAGGATACACGCGACGATAGCGACTATACCCTTGTACAGCAATTGATCACCGACGGCAAGCTGGATGAGGCGCAAGCCAAACTGGACGAGCGCGTCACTCGCGACGCCGAGTGGCACTATATACAGTCCATTTTGTTCTACAAGCGCAATTGGTTTCTGGAAAGCAAGCGTCAATTGGAACTTGCGTGCGAGATGGAGCCTAACAACGAACGCTACAAGCAGAGTCTGGAGAAGCTGACCAAGATACTTGCGTCCAATACCATCAGCCCCGACCAACTGCGTTCCTCATCCCGCCCGGTAGACGAAGGTCCGCGCGTAGGCGCAGGTAACGGCACCTGCACCGGCAGCACCTGCACGGACTGCTTGCTGTGCAATATGTGCTGCAATTGCTGTCAATGTATGGGTGGTGGCGGTTGCTGATGAAAGGATCTGCCCGTATCATTGCTCTGTGCGGTGTGTGCGGCGCAATCTCCTGCGTAGCCCTGTTACTCACAAGTCTTGTGCCCTATGCCGCACTTATATTCGGAGTCATGGCAGCTGTAGCCACAGCGATACCCATGACGGTGTCGGGAGGCGGTCTCCGCTATTCGTTGCTGACATATTTCGCTACGCTGGTAGTTGCGGCGGTGAGCGGTATATTCATCGGCAATATAGTCGCCGTCGCACCCGTCGCGCTCTTCTGCGTACCCTTTGCCATAGTGAAGGTGTGGGGCGAGTCCATGCGAGTCACAGCCCGTGTGGAACATACCGAGACGCTGGAAAGCCCGTTTGAGGGAGAACAAGACGCCCAGGTGCTGAAGGTAGAGGTAAACGGCAAACCAAACCTGAACAAGGTCGTCAAGTGGGTAATATACTATATCCTGTTGGAGACGGGTCTGGTACTGACGTTCCTGCTGACATGGCTGCTTACTCCGTCGGTATTTGAGCGATTCTACTCTTCCACCGTTATATTCTGGCTGACGATCGCCATCGCGCAGGTGGCAGTGCCGTTGTATGACTTGCTGTTGCGCGGGTGCCTTATTGCGGCGGTGAAAGTAGCGCGTAAAACTTTCAAATAATACAAAATGCGGGCGAAAAGCCCGTTTTTTTATGCAAACGGGAGTATTGGCAAATAAGGATATTTGTGCTAAAATGGTGCTATGAAGTTGCTCATTCCTTCCGCCACCGGCATAGAAGCGGTGGTCAAACGCCAATTGGCGGATCTCGGCTATCATGATACGAGGGCTATATACGGCAGGATCGCCGTGCCCGACTGTGCCTGGCGAGACGTGGCGCGTCTGAATATGTTCCTGCGCAGCGGCGAACGTGTGCTCATCAATCTTGCCCAATTCGAGGCGAAGGACTTCGACGCACTCTATGACGGGATACGGTCGGTGTGCTGGAGCGATTGGATAAGTAAGCAAGGCAGGATCGTCGTCGTGACCAAGAGCGTCAGAAGCCTGCTGTCCGCGCATCACTCCATCCAGTCTGTGGGCAAGAAAGCCATAGCCGACGTACTGCTTGGAAGGTACTCCGAGTTGAATGAAGAGGGCGAAGAGTATCGGGTAGAGTTGGACATCACCGACGACGTGTGCTCCGTCAATCTGGACACTACGGGCGAGGGGTTGCACAAGCGCGGCTACCGCACGCTGCCGTATGACGCACCGCTCAAGGAGACTACTGCCGCAGCCCTTATAGACTTGTCGGTATGGAATCCCGACAAAATGTTTTCGGATATATTCTGCGGAAGCGGTACGTTGCCGATAGAAGCGGCGATGAAGGCTTTGCATATGGCTCCGGGCATGCACAGACGCTTCGCTTACGAAGATTGGCAATGTGTAGCCCCCGACGCGCACGCTGTCGCTCTGGAAGAGGCTCGGGACGCGCGCGTGGAGCGTAGACTGAATATAATAGGCGCGGATGTCAGCGAGCGCGCCATCGAGACCGCCCGTTTTCACGCCATGCAGGCGGGAGTGGACGGATATATCAAGTTCAATGTGCGCCGTGCGCAGGAGTTCGTGACCAAGTCGAGTTACGGCGTGAATATAAGCAACCCTCCCTATGGTGAGCGGCTGGGTGACTTACAGACCGCTATAGCCACCGCCTCGGATATGGGCAAACTATACCGCACGCTGGACAAGTGGAACTTCTACTTCCTGACGCCGCTGGCGGACTTCGAGCGTCACTTCGGCAGACGCGCGGATAAGAAACGCTACATATACAACGCCGGTATCAAGTGCAGTTATTACTCATTCAACGGCCCCAAACCGACAGTTAAACGACTTTAGTTGTACATAATGCAACAGGCACGACGCGTATGCGTCGTGCCTGTGTGTATACATAAGGGATATGTGTGTGAGTGTGTGCGTTATTGCACGTGCCAGTCTCTGAGCAGACTGTCCACGTCCGTGATCACGGCTCCGTAGGTAGCTACGAAGTACTTGATACCGTAGTCGTAGTCCTCCTGAGTGAAGCTGTCTGTGGCGTCCTTGGCGACTATGAGGTCGTAGCCCAATTGGTATGCGTCCGCACCCGTATGGCGTACGCACATGTGCGTGTGCAGTCCCGTCAGTATCACGGTGTCCACGCCCAGTTCCTTCAGCAGCAGGTCCAGATCGGTGTGGAAGAATCCGCTGTAGCGACGCTTGGGTACCACGTAGTCCGTGTCACACAGTTTCAGTTCGGGTATGACCTCCGCGCCCTTGGTTCCCGCTATGGCGTGGTCGCCCCACAGTTTCAACTCGTGGTCTATACCCTTGATATGGGCGTCGTTGCAGAATATGACGGGTACGCCCGCTTTGCGTGCGCCGTCCAGCAGTCGGGCAGTCTGTGGAACTATCGCCAACCCTCTGTCGCACTTGAGCGCGCCCGTTACAAAGTCATTAAGCATATCTACGACAAGTATTGCCTGTTTCATAGTAGCACCTCGTTTTTTTATTCAGTATACGCCGTGCCGCAGAGAATGTCAATATTTTTATATGGGCAATTCGATGCGTATATATTGAAAATTTTTGATCAGCCTTATTGATTATCCGATATAATATGTGGTATAATCTAGAAAAAACAGAGGTGGATAATATGCGTAAAAATTTCGGAAAAAAGACATGGCTGTTTCCTTGCCCGGTACTTATCATCGCCACATACAACGCCGACGGCACTGCCGACGCGATGAATGCCGCCTGGGGCGGGATATATGACACCAATCAACTCATGCTGTGCCTGAGCGACGACCATGCCACTACGAAGAATATTCTCCGTACCAAGGCCTTCACCGTCAGTTTTGCCGACGCGGCACACGTGACGGAGGCGGACTATATTGGCTTGGTCTCGGGCAACAGCGTCCCCGACAAGCTGGATCGTGCGGGACTGCACACCGTGCGCGCCGAGCATGTGGATGCACCCGTGATCACGGAGTTCCCCGTGGCGGTAGAGTGCACGCTCAATCACGTCAATGAGGACGGCATCATCGTCGGAGATATCGTCAATGTCACCGCCGACGAGAGCGTACTGGGCGACAAGGGCGGTCTGGATATAGGCAAGGCGCGTTTCATTTCCTACAACTCCGCCGCTCACGACTATCGTGTACTGGGAGATAAAGTGGGCAACGCCTTCTCCGACGGTAAGAAAATCAAGTAACGTGTACAAAAAAAGCGTTCCGAGTTCGATCGGAACGCTTTTTTGCGTATATTTCAGTTGATCTTGACGACCTTGGACTTCAAGACAAGTTCTTCCGGCTCCGTCCGCTCCAGCTCCTCATCGAGCTTGTCAAAGGAAACGGTCTTGCCTATGAGGGAGTCCACATTGACGGTATCGGTGACGAGCAGGTTGATGGCGGAGGAGTAACTGCCTGCGCCGTTGTACACGCCGAATATATTCAGATGCTTTCTGCATATCTGCGCCACCGAGAGTTTGCTTTCCTTGTTGGAGTAGCCCGCCAGGCATATGTTCGCATTCACCGCAGCCACGCTGTAGACGTCTTTCATATTGAAGTCCGAGTTGGAAAACAGTACCAGTTCGTTGCACATTCTGCCGCCCGTGATGGCGAGGATCTCGTTTTCCACGTCCGTCACGTCGGGATTGAAACTGTAGAATATGCCCAGTCCGCGCGCGGTCTCCAGCAACTCTTCTCTGTTGCTGATGAATACAGGCACTGCCTGGTAGTAGGAGACGAGCTGCGCGAGTATCAACCCCGTCTTGGTGGAGGAGAATATGGCTATGTGCCGTCCCTTTTCCAGATTGAGTGCGTCTATCACGTTCAGGCAAAATGCCACATACGGTACGAACAGGGCTTTCTCCGTGGACAACTTATCCGGCAGACGGTGCAGCAGGGTGTAGGGCAGATCGACGAAGTTCTGCAACAGACCGTTGCAGTTGTAGCCCAACTCCTGCATGTTGGAGCACTTGTCGTACTCGTCGTTTTTGCACTCGTCGCAAGCCTCGCAGGGAATGTACGGCTCTATCGCCACCCTGTCCATCTTGTTGAAAAACGGATTGTCCCCCACCACCTTGGACACTACGCCGACGGCGTTCCTGCCCATGATGAAGGGATATTTGCGCTTGCTCGCGCCCGTGTAGATCTCAAAGTCCGAATTGGTGATGAGCACCTCTTCGATCTTGACCTTTATCTGGTTTTCGGCTATCTCGGTGGGTGCAAATTCCTCAGTCCTGAGTGTTCGCGGAGCCTCCAGTATCCAAGCCTTCATATAACCTCCGATGTTTCGTCGTGCGGCACGCCTCTGCGCCGCATTTCCGATAGACAGTATCATTATAGCAGATATGCCGAAAAAAATCTACACTTTTTGCAAATTGCTTGTCCGCTTCCGCCCGAAATACTCTATAACGCGCATACGTAGTGCGTTTTCACGGCAAAATTTTTTTCCGGTTTGACAATTGCCGTGCAATGTACTACAATTTGAGTATATTGCGGCACGGAGGTGCGATATGAAGATACAATATCTCGGTCATGCGAGTTTCAGGATCATAAGCGATATGGGCACTACCATAGTGACCGACCCGTACAAGGCGGACATGGTGGGCTTTGCCATGACGCCGGTGCGCTGCGACGCGGTCACCGTATCCCATCATCACGGCGATCACGACTGCATGGACGGCATCCTGGGCGACCCTGCCATACTGGATCGCGCTGGCGAGTGTACGGCGGACGATATAGCGATAGAGAGCCTTTCCTCTTTCCACGACGACGCGCGCGGTGCCAAGCGGGGCAAGAACCTCGTATTCACCTTCGCCGCGGACGGTCTGCGCGTGGTGCATATGGGCGATATAGGCTGCTTCGACGCAAGTCTCGCCTCTCGTATACGCGGCTGCGACGTGCTCATGATCCCCGTGGGCGGCACTTTCACCGTGGACGCACGCGGCGCCAAGCAGTACGTGGACGCAGTCCGACCCGGTATAGTCATTCCCATGCACTACAGGAGCGCGGAGCATCACTTCGACGTGGACGGCGTGGACAAGTTCCTCTCCCTGTTCGACGCCGACGCGGTGTACGACGCCGGCACGACTCTATGTATAGACGACCGCCCCGAGCCGCCTACACGCGTGGCGGTGATGACCCGTTTCGTCGACTGAACGCAATAGAGACGGACAATTTTACACTTTTTTATTATATTTTATCGATTTTTACCTCTATTTTGTTTGACAAAACCCCACGGGGGGGGGTATAATCAACCTACCGACTTTGTTTTCGATACTTATACAGCCTGAAACGTAATAGTAAGTATATAAAAAAGTTTGAGTTATATACTTCACGCGAACGGGCGCATAGTCGCCTGTTTTTTTATAAACAGACGCCATACGAGAGACCGATATGAAAAGAAAATTATTCAAAATCGCTATATTTGCCCTGTTGTTCGCGCTGTCTGTGACGGCGTTGGCACTCGCCGCATGCAAGCCGGATGATCCCGTCACTCCGCCGGGACCCGAGCCGTCTGCACAGGTCACCGTCACGGTGGACTTCGACCTGGAAGGCGCGGAGGACGCTACCTTTACCATAGACGCGGGCGCGAACTTCTATTCGCGGCTGCAGGAAGTGGTCAGGCCTATAACCGGCCTCGTATTCGACGGCTACTACCTCGACGGCGTTGCCGTCACGGCTCAGACTGCCGCTCCCGACCATGACTTCACCGTCACGGCACATTGGCTCGTGCCCTATAGCGTAGAAGTGTACCTCGAGGACCTCGAGGGCAACTTCACCAAGGATAACGCGCGTACACGCTCGTACACGGGCGCACGCGGCGGCAAGGCTACTGCCGAGGCGCAGAGCATAGAGGGCTTCGAGTGGGATGAGTCCCACCCCGACAACGTCACCGAGAGCACATTGACCGACGCCGGTACGACGCTCAGACTGTACTACAAACGCGCGTTGTATACCCTCTCTTTCGACAAGGGCAATGCAACTGCGGCTACAGGCGAGATGGGATCCCTCTCCGTCAAGTACGGTCAGAGCATATCCCTGCCCGCTTGCGGTTTCACTTCCGCTACCGCTCGGTTTGCCGGGTACAATACCCGCACCGACAACGGCGGTACGGCATACTCCGTGGGCGACAGCATCACCATGCAGGGCAATATCACCCTGTACGCGGTGTGGATGGCTACAGTCCATCAGACGGTGTGGCTGGAGAGCGTGGAGACGGACGGCGTATTCGATACGAGCGACACCGTCACATTCGAGGCGGTGGTGGGCAGTTTCGTCAACGCCCGCGACTACGACACCTCTCGCTATACCCGTGCCGGTGAGCACGAGGGCACCGTGGGCAGCGGTACTGTCGCGGAGAACGGTCTCTCGCTGACTACGTACCACACCTTGCGCGTATTCACCGTCACCTATGCCGACGGTACGGATAGAACGGAAAGCGTCAAGTACGGCAGACAACACACCGTACTCGAGGCTCCCGTAAGCGATACGGAAGAGGTAATTATGTACTGCACTTCCGCCACGGGCAACGGCCGCGACTATAACTTCGGCGATACCTTCACCGTGACGTCGGATATCACCCTGTACCCCGTGATCGTGGATATATTCACCGACGCGGCAGGCAGCGGCGACACGCTCCGCCTCCGTCGTAACTTCTCGGGCAGAGGCGCGGCTGTGCTGGTGCGCGGCGGCGAGGAATTGCCCGGCTTCGTGACCATCACGACCTACGGCGATATGATCATCGTGGACTTCGACGTGACCACGTATACAGATGACGGTGAGGTGGATACCGTCTACAACGGCCGCGTCACCGACGCAGAAGGCCACAAGTTCAGCTACCGCGACGAGGAATTGTACGGTACGTATATATACTACGACTACCTGAGCGATGAGCTGGTCATGGCACTGCTGGCGTTCGACGGGTATAGCACGGGCACCCTCGGTATCCCCGACCCCGACTCCGTAGACGATAGGATAGCATTTTATTGGATATATAGATACGAGTACCTTCCCGATACGGACGACTATCTCGTGTACTACTACCTGCCCGCCGACCCTGAGAATACTCAGTCACGGACCTACTTCAAGGTCGTCAAGGATCCTCAGACTATAGAAGACGTGACCCTGGACGGCTACTTCATGGAGTTAGGCGAGGAGGGCTACTACGAGTGGCAACTCGTCCGCAACGGC
Source organism: uncultured Clostridia bacterium (assembly GCA_947623225.1). Taxonomy (GTDB): domain Bacteria; phylum Bacillota; class Clostridia; order Christensenellales; family CAG-314; genus Fimimonas. The sequence goes on from CANQGO010000016.1 coordinate 31,520, forward strand.
GAGGTGCAGGACGTCCTCTTCGTCCCGAACGGCTACGGCGAAGCCACCCTGTACGATATCAGCATGGACGCGGATGGCAATAGAGAACTCCTGCCATATCAGAGCGGTCACTACTTCAGTTCGGATATCAAGGGCGAATACGAGTTCGTCGTGAACGACAAAGTGGAGTTCTACTTCATCCTGAAGGCACAGCAGTATGAGGGCGAGACCTATTACTTCTTCCTGCAACGCGGCGAAGAGTACGGCGTATACCTGCAAAACGAGCAGGAGTACCCCCAAATATACCTCGACGGCTACGGCGGAGCAGCCTACTATACCGACGTATCCGATACGGAAGGCACCATCGGCTACTATACCATAACCGACCAAAACGGCGACTACGTGGTGATCGTCACCTTCATGGACAGCACTCTCGGTGAGTTGGCTGTGCACGTGACATTGCCCGATGGCGAAGAGTACGGCACCTACGAAGTGTACGACGACGGTCTCGTCATAGTGGACAACGTTGTCACTCAGTACCTCGGCCACTCCTCCGTCATAGTTATACCGGACGGCGTCACGGCTATAGAGGCAAGGGTGTTTGCCAACGTCAGCCTCACCTCCGTGACTTTCCCGAGTTCATTGACATATATAGGCGACTACGCCTTTGAAAACAGCAGCGCGTCCGGCGGCAACTCCCTCAGGACGGTCTACTTCCTCGGCGAGATTCCTCCCACACTGGGCGAGGACGTGTTCCGCTGGATCAAGGGCAACTTCACTATCGTCGTGCCCGACGGCTGCGAGCAGATCTATCGCGAGGCATTCGCGACAGCCACGCCTTCCCAGCCGAGTGGCTACGCCGTATACGTCGTCAGCCGCGCAGAGCAGGCAAATAAGCCTCTCTACGAAGTGGTGGACGGCACATTGGTGAGCTACAACAACAAGGACGAGGACCCCTCCGACGTGCATGTGGTCATCCCCGAAGGCGTCACCGCTATAGCCGACGGCGTATTCAACGGCATCACGTATATCACATCCGTCGACCTCGCGGGCGTACGCACCATAGGTGCCCGCGCCTTCTACGGCTGCACGGGTCTCACCGAGATCATCGGCGGCGAGCACGTCACGGATATAGGCAGCGAGGCGTTCTACGGTTGCACGGGTCTCACCGAGTTGGAGATGGACGCTATAGTCAATATAGGCGCGCAAGCATTCCTCGAGTGTTACTCCCTCAGCCGCTTCACGGCGGGCGAGCACCTCGCGTCTGTGGGCGAAGCCGCATTCTCACTGTGCTCGGTCACGTTCAATGAGGACGAGAGCGTATTCTACCTTCACGACTTCGTACTCGTGCTCCGCGGTACCACTCCGCCCACTCTGGGTCAGAAGCCCTTCGACCGCACTCAACCCCGCGTGTATGTGGATAGCTACGAGACGGGCGTGGAGTTTGCCGAGTACGGCAATTGGCACCAATACGTGCGCTACCTGCGCGTGGCGTCGGATGACGAACCTCGCACTATGTATAGCGTCGAAAACTTCGGCGATACCCTCGTGCTCGATGACCGCGCCCTCTTCGGCGACGGCAGTCACTACGGCTTGTACAAGTGGGAGGACGCCTACACCCTCGTCGTGTGCTGGTTCGAGTATGAGTCTATGAACGGTAGTTTCAGTACTCTGACCGTCCGCGCCGAGCTTAACTCCGACGATTGGCTGACCGGTATCCAATTCGAAGATACGCCTTACACATTCGTGGACGCCGGCACGACCCTCACCTATAGCCACGTGGACTCCGCCGGTCTGGACCTCACCGTCACGGTGGGCACCGGCGAGGCGACCTGGGGCGGTACTCGCGTCACCGTCGAAGTGGTCAACTATCGCACCCGGTTCACTCTGGATGGCTACGTGTATACCCTGTCTTTGTTCAACAACGCCGGCACCCTCACCTATAGCTACTCCCGTAGCAAGATAGTGGTGGAGCGCACCTATACCGCCGCCGACGGCAGCAGTATAACCATTCGCTTCGGCGACTATATCACCGCCAACGGTTGCCTCAAGAACGTCGACGGTATCACAGGTCCGTACGGCAATGGTCTCGAGACCACTGCATACGGCTGGTCCCTCACCGAGTTGAATGAGGACACGTACACGTACTTGATACCTTGGCGTAGCGATAACTATACCATCACCATCCACCTCAGCGGCGATACCTTCACCTACGAGTGGACCAAGTCCGCTCAGTACAGGTACCTGACCGCCGCCGACGGCACTCGTATCACCGCGCTGGTGAGCACGGACGGCACCGTGCAGTCTATGCATATCATCTTCGCTACGGCGAGCGGCACGGTCGAGTTGCCTTGCAAGATAGTCGGCAACCATAGCAACGAGTACATAGTGGAGGCTACCTCCGACACCGACGAAGGTGCCGAGTTCGCAGGCTCCTATACTATCACTCTGGACCTTGAACACAATTCGTTTACATATGAGCGGCAGTCCTGATACTGCCCTCTTGTGATAAAAAAATCTTTTTATGGAGGAAACATTATGAAAAAAACAGCTTCACGATGGTTGCTGTGTATAGTTCTCGTGCTGGCACTGACGGCGAGTTTCGCACTCACTGCCTGCCACAAGACGTATACGGCTACCTTTGTGGGAGGCGACGGTGCCACCGGCACAGCCCCTGCTCCTATAGAGTCGGAGGGCGAGATCACACTCCCGCAGAACACGTTCACGCGTGACGGCTACACCTTCTCCGGTTGGTCGGACGGTTCCGAGACCTACCAAGCAGGTGCTACCTATACGCTGACCAAGGACACCGAGTTCACGGCTCAGTGGACGTCGAACGGCTCTACGCCTCCCGCGACCAAGTACACGCTGACCTTTGCTCTGGGCGATCACGCAGCGTCCGATGCTACCGCACCCGCCGCTCAGCAACTGGAAGCCGGTGCCGAGTACACCCTGCCCGACGGACCCAAGGCGGCAGATGGCTACACCTTTGCAGGCTGGGGCGCGAGCAAACTCGCTGCCGGCAGCCAATACACCATGCCCGCGTCTGACACGACCCTGACCGCTCAGTGGACGTCGAACGGACCTGCTCCTGCGACTCCCTTCACCACCGGCTTGTTCAATGGTATTGCGGAGTTCCAGTACGAGGAACGCGCTTGCATTATCTCCTTCAACAATGAAGACTTCGGCGAAGATGGCGAGGAGATGGCAGGAATGGCTATTTCGATGATCATGATCGGCGAGGGTGAGGTACAATGTGAATACTTGTACAAGATCCAAGACAACAAGATCATCTTCTACGCTATGGAAGACGACGGCGACTCTTTCTTGCCTACAAACTCCATTACCGGTACTATCTCCGGCAATAAGCTCACCATCAATATCGATGGAAATATAGGCTACGACTACGAAGGCGGCCAAGTACAAGTGAAGACTTCCTTCACCGTAAATATGTACAAGTTGACTGTCTCCGGCACGGTCCATTCCGACGGCGAGCATTGGGTAAGCGAAGGCACCCACATGTTGTTCTTTACTTTCCTGTTCATGTATGAAGATATCCCTTCCGCTACACTCAACGGTCAGACTTTCGACATTGAGGACGAAGAAGCAATCATGCCCGCTCAGGACAGCACTCTCGAGTGCAGCGGTCTGTACTTCCTTACGTACTCTTTCGGTACTGACAGCCACGCGGCAGAGGGTGTGAAGGTCCCCGAGCGCGACGGCGGTCCCGAGGGAGACGAGCTTTATCTTCCCTCTTACTTCGAGGCTGAGGAAGGCTGGAAGTTCGGCGGCTGGAGAGACGAAGACGGCACGGAATATCCTTCTAATTCGTATGAACCCTTCATCATGCCCGATCACAATGTGACCCTGACGGCTATCTGGATAGAGGTACCGTCCCTCACAGATTACAACGGAATATGGAAACTTTCTCAACCTGTTAGCATTGGCTTCTACGATGCTATAGACTTCATCAAGATCGTAGGCGACTATGAAATATGGTTGCATGAGCAAGGAAGTAGTTTTACGCAAAAGAACAATGCGGACACCGAGAAGGTGGACGGTATCATCTCCGCAGAGTGGAACCCGACCTATACCTCCGGTTGCAGGATCGTATTCACGTCGGCTGACCAACTCGATATGTACGTCTATAGTAATGGGGATTTTGAAGGAGAACCCACTCATTTGACGCTTACTCGTGCTACGACGGTGAAGGTCACATTTGACCTCGGCGATTGCACGGACGGCACTGCTCCCGATCCTATCGAAGTATTGCCCGGCGATACCGTTGCAAACTCGGATATACCCGATGATCCTACTTGGGAACACCACAAGTTCCTCGGTTGGTACGCAGAGGGCGCGGAAGAGCCGTTTGACCTCTACACGACTGCTATCGAGAGCGATATTACCCTGACTGCTCATTGGCAGGATATGAGCGCGACCAAGGTGACCGTTCACTTTGACGCCAACGCCGGCAGCGACAACGTCGAGGGTATGCCTCAGGACGCTCAGGTGACTTGGGGCGATCACTTGACCAAGCCCACCGAGATCCCCACTCGTGAAGGATACAAATTCGCTCACTGGTCTACTTCTACCTATTCTACAGGTTCGGAATTTGACTATGCGAACAACGTCATAGAGGAAGAACTCACTCTCTACGCAGTTTGGAAGAAGGCGGTCACCGTCACTTTCAGCGTGGAAGGCGACACTACCAAGGTCCCCGCTATCCATACCTACCAGGGAGAAGAAGAGACTCTGCCCGGATATGACGGCAACAACGCTGCAGGACACGCTTTCGTCGGTTGGAAACAACAAGGCGACAACGACCTGCTTGAGACACTCGACATTTACAACGAAGATATCACACTCGAGGCTGTATTCGGCGTGATCTACACTCCGGAGAGAGGCTCTGAGGGTTACGGCGACTTCATCGTCCGCGATGACAATCTCGTTGTATTCAGTGGCTATACCTATTCGTACACGAAGGAAGGAAACGTTTACACATTCGGTAGCAGATATGCTCAAAGCGTTTGCAAAGTGAATGACGATACTCATACTTACGCAAGGGCAGACATGTTCGCAGGCTCTTACCAAGACAACGACCGGAAAGGTACTCTGGAACTGGACGGCTTCGGCGGTGCTACCTTCACGGTAGGCAGTGCCAAGACCACAGGTACATATACCTACGAGGAGTACGAATCTGTCACCGTTACATTCGACGGCAAGCAGACTACGCTTGAATGGTCATACAATGATTACGAGTTCGTCGGTCTGCTGACCATAGGCGATGAGTCCTATGTATTCGGCAATTACCAAGTAACCCTGCTGCTCAATGGTTTGTATGAAGGTCAGAGCAGCCCTTACGAATACCAGATTACCTACGGTGAACTGTTCGAGATCGATTCCGTATTGGAAATGATCATCGAGATCCCCGAGGGCAAGACGCTCTACGGCTGGCAAAAAGAGAATGGAAGTTTCCTCGGCGAAGAAGAGGCTATCACTGCTCCTTTGACGCTGACTGCCGTATCTCATATCTGCGTCAGACTTGACGGCAAAGACGATGACAACAACGTCACTGTTCTCTGGGACTTGGAAGATACCGGTTCCATAGAAGTGACCTTCCCCGACGGCTCCGACCTCACACGTGACGGTTACACATTCGGCGGATGGAAGGCACACGACGATTCTTCCGCGGAGCCGCATATCTATGCAGCCAATGAAAAGCTTACCGTTGAGGAAAGCACGATTTTCGACGCGGTATGGAACGGACAGGGTACCCCCCCCTTCACGACTGAAGCAATTAACGCGTCTTTGGAGACGGAAGACCAATCAAGTTCTGTTGGCTTAGCTTCAGATGGTAGCGGATACGTTGTATGCAACGAAGAAGGCGATGCTGAATTCTCCTATACAATTGCAGCCGACGGAACTGTCACAATTACGATCGATCAGGAAACTTCGGAAGAGTCGGGCGTTACATTCGTAAGCGGTTCATTGCACGGGCGCAATCTTGTACTCACATTCTCATATAAATATTTCAGTAATGTGACTACAATTAAGTTTGAAGGTAAACTGATTCTTGTTAAAACCCAAAATTTGCAGTATGAAGGCGAAAACATGGATTTGGAATGTTACTATTTCGCCGGTGCAAAAATACCAGTTTCAGGCTACTTCGAAGATAAAACTCTCAAAGAGATCCAAGTAAACGGAACAGCGTTGTCTCAGGACGAGATAGCAAACGGCTATACCGTCCCCGATGAGGACGTAGTGCTTACCTTCGTATACGAAAGCGAAAAAGAGCCGGAGCCGACCACAACGTATACCATCACCTACAAACCCGGTGATGGTGCAACGGGTGAGGAATATCAACACAAAGTCGAACAGGCAGAGTACAAATTCCTCTATCCCTACAATGAAAGTCTCAAATATACGCGTGAAGGTTATTACTTCGGCGGCTGGAAGATCGAAGGCGACGACAGCGGCAAACTCTATCAAGGCAACGACTCATACACCCTCACGGGCGATATAGTCGTCACCGCACAGTGGAATCAACCTATCAAGGTCACGATCGAGGGACTGAACGAGTCCGGCGTCGAGGAGAACATAAGGGCATTGACATACGATAAAGGTACGCACACGCTTACTCTTTCGCCCTCGGAAGCAAAAAGCTTTGTTTTCTTCAAAGACGTAGCTGATGCCCGCTTGGACTACATTGAGCGTGATGGCTTCACCGCAAGTTGGTCGTGCAGTTGCCATCCGGGAAAGACATATGCTCCGGGCGACGCTCACGCATTCACAGGCGACGCAACGATCACTGTCACTTGGATACGGAAACCCTTTACTTCCGATCACTTCGCAGATAATTTCGGCGAATATACGACAGATACTCCGCTCAGCTTCTATGACTGTGACTTTGTCAAAGTAGTGTTTAACAGAGACGGTATTGCTTTCTATGAAAAAGGCGATTCCGATGACTATGCAACGCAATTGGGAACAATTAAGTATGAAGAGAGCCGGATCACCGGTATGATTGGTAAATACGAAATCACCATCACCTTCGAAGGTGATACGATGACAGTCGCATGGTCGTTTAATGGTAGTGGCTCCGGTACTCTCACCAGAGGCGGACAGGAGCAGGTCACCAAGTACGGCGTGACGTATTCGTCCGGCGAGCACGAGGCGACAGATTTGCCCTCCGG
>CANQGO010000017.1 GCA_947623225.1 uncultured Clostridia bacterium
TGGCGGTGTGCGCTATCTGCGGGGAGGACGCCTGACTGCCCAGTCGGCGAAGGATATGCTCGCCGAGTTTGTTGTGCAGGATGCCGTAGAAGGACTTGTCACGTTCGCCTGCCGCGAGGCGGCTGTACACTACCTCCTCCAGCGTCCATTCGTCCATAGCGGGTACCACGTCCAGCACGAAGCGGTAGTCGCCGCTCTTGCGCTGTACCTGTCTGCGAGCGATGATGGCGGACAGGTCGAGTATGCAGATACCGGACAAGCCGTATTCCTTGAACTGCACCTCTCCCGTCTCGCTGCCCAGCAGGTCCTCGCCGTCATACAATGAGACGGTCGCCTGAGCGCGCAGTCCGTTCAATGTGGGGTCCATAGCCTGCACCTTGACGGGCACGAGGGAGGGGCACATATATGTCAGAGCGGACGCAGGCACGAGGGAGGAGGTATTGACCTCTTCCGCGTGGCTTCTGCCGCCGCACGCCAGCACTACTCTGTCGAAGTGCTCCGTTCTGCCGCCTATATTCACGTCGTAGCCGCCGTTTGCTCGTTCTATACGCGTCACGACGGTATCGGTGAGCAGGCGGACGCGGTACTTGCTCAATTGGTAACGAAGGCAGTCCACTACGTTTGCCGCGCTGTCGGAGAGGGGGTACATACGCCCTTCCCTGTCCGCGTAGGTATATATGCCGCAACTGTTCAGATAGCGCACATACTCCGTGACCGGTATGGCGTGCAGGACGCGACGGACTACTGCGCTATTGTTGTAGCACTTTGCCGACACCTGCACGTGACCAATATTGCACCTGCCGTTGCCCGTGAGGGATATCTTCTTGCCGACGCGGCTGTTGCGCTCGGCGAGCGTGACGGCGTGACCGCACTTCGCCGCGACTATGGCATATGTGAGTCCTGACATACCGCCGCCTATTACCAATGTATTCATACGCACCTCGCTTACGGGTATATTTTAGTAGATAAGCGGCAAAGTGTCAAGACAAAACGCACCTACGGTGCGCAACTCTACACGAGGCAGTCGTACAGATCGCGAAGCATCGGCTTTCGCGCGCAGGTGTGTACCGCGCCGTCGTCGAAGCGTATCTCCAACTCGGGATCGAAGCAAAAGGAGCGCGAGAGGGTCTCGAACCTTGTCGTGCGGGCGCGCACCAACTCGCTCATACGGGACATTACCTGCCACAGCGGATAGCCGTGCAAGGCGCAGGCGGTATACATATTTTCTTGCACTCTCTCCGTCACGGACAGCAGGCGGAGACGTGAAGGGCAATGGGATATGAGGGTATCGGCACCGTCGGGGTCGAAAAAGTCGGCTATACGTATGGGGATACCCAACCTGCGACAGGGTTCGACGGCGTCGGGGTGCAATACTTCCGCTCCGGCGAGGGACAGCCTGCGCATCTCGGCATAGCTCATCGCCCTGACGGTAGCGGCACCGGGCACCTTGACGGGGTCTGCAACGCATACGCCCTGCACGTCCGTCCAGTTCTCGTACAGCGAGGCATCCAACGCGGCAGCCACTATTGCGCCCGTCACGTCACCGCCGCCGCGCGAAAATGTACGGCGTTGTCCGCTCTCCGTACCGCCGTAGAAGCCGCCGATGACGCACAGCCCGCCGCCGAACAGCGTGCGGATACGGCTATATGTTTCTTCCTCGAGCAGGGAGCCGTTGTCGTCAAAGCGCACAGCCTCCTCCGCCTCGACATAGCGTGCGCCGAGTGCCGCAGACACCAGACGTGCGGACAATTCCTCACCCAACGAGGCGCAATATTCGCGGCTGCGGCAAGCGCGGGACTTGGCATCGGCGAGCAGGGCGTCTATGTCCGCAGGTATCCCGTTGTGCACAGCCAAGCGGCGGTATTTGTCCTCCACCGCGCTCCAGTCGCGCTCCTCTCTCTCGTCGTAGTAGCGCAGCAGCAGGTCCGTCGCCTTGTCGTCGGAGCGATACTCCCTACCCACCGCCGACACCACCACCGCGCCGTGTGCGGGCGTGACGATACGCAGAAGGTATATCAGATTGCGCGGAGTCACCGCCGACCCGCCGAACTTGGCAACTATCATACTACATTTTATTGGAAAATGTGCAAATAAATACAAAAAACCGACTCATTGACTTGAGTCGGTCTCGTACATTCCGTATATAGCCGTAAGGGGGCTAAGGTATCAGATATATGCAAACAGCAGCACGGTGACTACCGCACAGCCTATAGCCAGCAGCAGCAACACGAAGTAGTGACGGAAAAAATGTCCGAATTTCTGTGACAGAGTCATACCTTTTTTCTTTTTCATCATCATTCACCCCACAATCTCTCTTCCGCGCTCTCGTCCGCCAGACCCATAGCACACTCCAGCAACTCCTGCAGTTGGCGGCTGTCGAGGTAACGCTTGGTCTTGCCGTCGTGCATGGCGGATATGATACCCGTCTCCTCGCTGACCACTATCGCTGTGCAGTCGGGGAACGCCGCAGACACGCCTATCGCCGCGCGGTGGCGCGTGCCGAACTCACGGGGCAGGTTCTGTGCCTGAGTGAGGGGCAGGTAGCAGCCGGCGGAGACGACCTTGTTCGCACTGATGATGACCGCGCCGTCATGCAGCGGAGTCTTGGGGAAGAAGAGCGTCTCGATAAGCTCGGCGGTGATCTCGGAATTGATCTTGATGCCCGAGTCCAGTATCTCGTCGGACATATGGTCGGCTATGACTATCAGCGCACCGGTGTCCGTCTTGGACAGGCGCAGGCAGGACTTCACTATCTCGCCGACCGACTTGCTCAGATCCTCGCTGCCGTAGTGAGCGGCGAGATTCTCGCGGAAAAACTTGCGCTTGACGGACAGGCGGAACAGGTGACGGTTGATATCCGAGATGAAGAGCATCAAGCCCAGCACAGCCAGCACCGCATATGCCAGCCACACGTAGGTGCCCATCTCCGCTCTGCCGATAAGGAATGACAATGCAAACAGCACGACCACGACTCCCACCGTAATGTAAGTGTAGAGTTGCAAGTTGCGCTTCTTGGCGTAGAAGAAAAACAAAAAGAACACCAACGTGCACAGCACCGCACATATGATGCGGCCGACCAGCACCTTGATATCCACGTCGGTAAACATACCCTTCAAAAAGTCTTGCATTTGGCTACCCTATCTGCTCTCGTGCGACAAGCGCACAAGTAAAAAACTATCTTTTATATTATGATACTATATTTATCCGAAAAAATAAAGTATATAGAGAAATTTTTTTCGATTTTTTTCGCAAAATTCGTTGACATTGTACGCCCATAGCCCACCGCTCTGCCGCCGAAAGCGAGTACGATCCTGTTTTTTGCCTATACGCGGCAATATCCCGAAGGCTGCGGCATATACTGGACAGAGGTCAATTATGAAATATGCAATAATAGGCTACGGCAATCTGGGCAAAAGCATAGAACGGCTTTGCGGAGAGCAACTCGCGGCGGTATATTCGCGAAGGAAACTCACGCATCCGCTGTACCGCCCCATGCGCGAGGTGGGCAAGGTCCGCAACTTCGACGTGGCATTGTGCGCCATGGGCAGCTACGCGGACATTGGCGAATACGCCGACAGGCTGGCGTCGCTGGACACGGTGGACAGCTACGACGTGCATGGCGGTATGGCGGAGTACAAGGCGCGGCTGAATGCGTTGAAAAGGGACAGTCTCGCCATCATAGGCGCGGGCTGGGACCCGGGAGTGCTGAGCATACAGCGGGGCCTGCTGGGTATAGGGGCGGAGGTCACCGCCACGCTATGGGGAGAAGGAGTCTCGCAAGGGCACAGCAACGCGCTGCGAGCCATTCCCGGCGTGATAGACGCCGTACAATTCACCCTGCCCAAGCCCGAAGCCGCCGCGCTCATAGCCGAAGGGGTGACGGACGGCAGACAGTTGCACGAGCGCGTATGCTATGTCGCCGCCGTCGAAGCGGACAAGGAGCAGATACGCGAGCGGATAGTGGATATGCCCGACTACTTCAGAGGATACACTACTCACGTGCACTTCGTCACGCCGCGAGAGGTACGCGCCCTGCGCCTGCGTACGAGCCACCGCGGACAGGTGCTGAGCATAGGCAAAGGCTTTCGCGCGCAATGCACGCTGACGCTGGAGTGCAACACCGACTACACGGCGAGGATCATGCTGGCATACGCCCGCGCCCTGCCGCAGTTGAAAAAAGACGGCTACACCGGTGCGCTGGACGTGCTGGATATCCCCCTGCGCTACCTCTGCCCGAGCAATGTGCTGTAAAGCGGATAGCAAAAAAAACGCCGGCGGCGAGTCGGCGTTTTGCATGCGGCGACGGACGATCACTTCCATTTGCCGTATGTTGTATTTCCCTCTTTTTTTCTTGTATCTTTGTGACCGCAACAACAGCAGTGAATATATACGTCATGGTATTCGGTAGTCACGTCTCGTACATATTTCACATTTCTGTCCCGCTCCACATGCCCTGCGACGCGGTGTTTATCGTCATACACCGTAGCGACGGTTTCCGTATATGTTTCCGTTTTTTCGTCTTGGCGTGTTTCTGTTCTGGACGAGTCAGGGACTTTGTCATCTTCTACAATTGATTCAAGCGCGTGACACTCGGGACACGTTTCAAAGGACTTCTCGTCGGCGCGGAAAGTCGCCATCTCGCCGAAAAATGGGATCAAAAATGCGGTGACGAGGAAGAACCAATTTCGCGTAAAGGCGGTGATCCCGGAAGTGGCAACGGAAAGTATCCACCCTATCCATCCTATAATGTTAAAAGATTTTCTTATCTTGCCCATTTGATCCCATATTTGCTCTGAGTATATAGGCGTACCCTGCAGAGCAAGTTCACGCAGCCTTTTTTCCGCATTTGCACCTGCCTCAGGATATAATAAACTTGCAGCCACGTATATACTGGAAGTTATGGGGACCGCAATTGCCAAAGCAGTGTAATTCAGCATACCAACAGTGCCGGCAACAAACACAGTCACAACGAAATAAAATGCCGGGCTGAGCAGTCCGAAAGCCAAACCGAATAGCAATCTCTTCAAAACAGTTTCTCTTACAATTCTTTTCATCTTTCTTCTCCTTTGAAATATATTTTGCAACAAAAAAGTGCCGCTCTTGCGAAACGGCACCTGTAAAGTGCCTACTCGCATAGTTGCAACACCGATTACACAATACATCCTGCAAAGGATCAAATTGAGTGCGAATAAGGTACACTTTACCTGAGTAAAGTATGCCTTTGCAAAATGTATTAAAATCGGGTTGCAATGATATTGTAAAATATTGTGCGCAATTTGTCAATAAACTAACAAAAAAACGTTGAATTTACCTGCTCGGACAGTAAAGATATTGGCTATTGAGAATTTTTGCAGAAAACCGCAAAAATTTTCAGTAGGCGGGCGGAAGGCGGAGAGTTCAGGATAAAAAAAACACGTATGCAAGCACGAACGATGGCAGCGGGCAAAAAAAGCCGACTCGGGGAGTCGGCTCATCGATCATTGGGTATATGTAGGGATATCAGAGATCTGCGTAGCGGTCCACGACTACGCCGGCTTCGTTCAGCACTTCCAGAGCGAACTCGTCGGGGTAGCCCTCCTTGTACACCACGCGCACTATGCCAGCGTTGACTATCAACTTGGCGCATATCACGCAGGGCTGGTGGGTGCAGTACAGCGTCGAGCCGTCCAGGCACACGCCCATGCGGGCGGCGTTGACTATGGCGTTTTGCTCGGCGTGCACGGAGTAGCATTTCTCGAGATTTTGTCCGCTGGGAATGCCCAACTTCAGGCGCAGGCACTCGCCCTTTTCCTTACAACTGCGTATGCCCTCGGGCGCACCGTTGTAGCCCGTACACAACACGCGCTTGTCGCGGACTATGACAGCCCCGACCTGGCGATCTTCCTTGAAGCAACTCGACCACTGCGCGACTTGCTTGGTCAGTTCCATAAAACGTGAATCCCACTTATTCATATCAATATTTCTGTTTGCGTATCTGCCCGTTCACTTTGTGAATGGTAATGGTGCCGTCCTGATTCTTCGCCTTCTCCTTGGCAAAGGCGATGGCTTCCGCCTGCGTGTCGAACAACTTCAGCGGCTTGGCTCCCTTGCTCAACTTCACCTGCCACTTGCCGTCCTCGCGCAGAGATATGTGGTAATTCTTAGGACGTTGCTTGGCCTCGGCAGGCTGCTCGCCGCCCTCGTCCTCGGGCTGCTCCGCTTGCTCCTCTGCCTGCTCCTCTTCTGTCGGCTCTTCCGCATTTGCCTCCTCGACAGGCTGCTCCTCAGTCGGTTGCTCCTCGTCAACGGGCTGCTCGGCAGGTTCTTCCGCGCTTGCTTGCTCTACCGGCTGCTGCTCGGCAGGTTGCTCGGAGGTCTCGACGACTGCGGGAGTCTCGGCAGGGGTCTCGGCGGCTGTGGTCTCGCTCGCACCGCCCGACTGCTCCTCCTCGCCTCTCGCCTCACGGGACGCTTGCTCGTCAGGAGTCTTTTTGCGGCTGAGCACCGCTATCACTACAATAAGTGCGACTATGAGTATCACCGAGATGAATACCAACAGGTGCCACAGCAGCACTTCGAAAGTTCCAATGGTAAACAATGACTTTTCCATAGTAATCTCCTTTATATGTATTACTGTGATAGTATATCATATTTCAAAGGTAAATAACAACACTTTACAAAAAAAATTTTAGCCATTCGGCAAAAAATTTAACAAATTGCCAAGCAATTATATTGACATTTCCCAAATGTGTAGTATAATATAGTTAGCAGTCAAAAGAAATGAGTGCTAAATTTCGAAAAATTATAAAATGGAGGCGTATAAATGAAACTGAAACCGCTCTTTGACAAAGTAGTAGTCAAGAGGAACGAAGAGAAGGAAACGACGGTAGGCGGGATCATACTGCCCACTGCGGCGCAGGAGAAGCAGGAGGTGGCGACTGTCATAGCGGTAGGCGAAGGCGGGGTCATCGACGGCAAGGAAGTGAAGATGATCGTGTCTGTCGGGGACAGAGTGCTGTACAGCAAGTATGCGGGCAGCACGTTCAAGATAGACGGTGAAGAGGTCACCGTAGTCAAGCAAAGCGATATTTTGGCAATTGTGGAGGATTAGTATATGGCAAAACAGATCAAATACGGCGAGGAGGCTCGCAAAGCATTGGAAAAGGGCGTAAATCAACTCGCCGACACCGTGAAGATAACACTGGGACCCAAGGGCAGGAATGTCATACTGGAGAAGAAATACGGTTCGCCGCTGGTCATCAATGACGGCGTGACGATAGCCAAAGAGATAGAGTTGCAGGATCCCTTCGAGAACATGGGCGCGCAGATCATCAAGGAAGCGTCCACCAAGACCAACGACGTCGTGGGCGACGGCACCACCACCGCGGCTGTACTGGCGCAAGCCATCATCCGCGAGGGCAACAAGAACGTAGCGGCGGGAGCCAATCCCATCATACTGCGCAAAGGCATAGACAAGGCTGTAGCGGTATGTGTGGACAGACTTCGCAACATATCCACTCCCGTGCAGGGCAAGCAGTCCATAGCGCAGGTAGCCAGCATATCCGCTGCGGACGAGACCATAGGTCAACTCATCAGCGACGCTATGGAGAAGGTGGGCAATGACGGCGTGATCACCGTCGAAGAGAGCAAGACCATGCGCACGGAACTCAATGTCGTGGAAGGTATGCAATTCGACCGCGGCTATGCCAGCCCCTACATGGCAACGGACCCCGACAAGATGGTCGCGGTCCTGGACACCCCCTACATCCTCATCACCGACAAGAAAATATCCTCGGTACAGGAGATGCTGCCCATACTCGAGCAGGTAGTCAAGATGGGCGCGAAGTTGCTCATCGTAGCCGAGGACGTGGAAGGTGAGGCACTCACCACTCTCATTCTCAACAAACTGCGCGGCAGTTTCATATGCGTAGCCGTCAAGGCACCCGGCTTCGGCGACAGGCGCAAGGAGATGCTGCAAGATATAGCCATACTGACGGGCGGCACCGTCATCACCGACGAGCTTGGTCTGGAACTCAAGACCGCCACTCTCGACATGCTGGGCAGAGCGCGCCGCGTCAAGGTGGACAAGGACAACACCATCATCGTAGAGGGCGCAGGCAGCGAGCAGGCTATAGCCCAGCGTATCTCCCAGATCCGCGCGCAGATGGCGGAGTCTACCAGCGACTATGACAAAGAAAAGTATCAGGAGCGTCTTGCCAAACTCGCAGGCGGCGTTGCGCAGATCAACGTAGGCGCAGCCACCGAGGTAGAGATGAAGGAACGCAAGATGCGTATAGAGGACGCGCTGAACGCCACTCGCGCCGCTGTGGAAGAGGGTATCGTAGCCGGCGGCGGAGTCGCGCTGATGGCTGCCATTCCCGACGTGGACAGACTCATCCGCAGCCTGTCCGGTGACGAGAGAACGGGTGCGCAGATAGTCCGCAAGGCTCTGGAAGCCCCCATCAAGCAGATAGCGGAAAACGCCGGAGTCAACGGCGGCGTCATAGTGGAAAAGGTGCTGTCTCACCACAGCCAGAACTACGGCTACGACGCACTTACAGGCACCTACGGCGACATGATAGCCAAGGGCATTCTCGACCCCACCAAGGTGACGCGCTCGGCATTGCAGAACGCAGCCAGCGTAGCCGGTACGCTGCTCACGACGGAATCCATCGTGTGCGACATACCCGAGCCTCCTGCTCCCCCGGCAAATCCCAATCCCGGCGATATGTACTGAGCCGGAACTCACGCAAAGACGGCGTCTTACACAAGACGCCGTCTTTTTTAATTGTATATTTATTCAATTTTTCTTTATATCAAGGTGAAGAGCCAGGCGACGGTGCCGCAAAGCGCGCCCAGCATGTACATAAGCAGCAATATGAGCAGGTTGCGCTTCCACTGCCGCCTCTCGCGGAAGAGGATAGCCAGCGCGATGCCGCTATTGCTGACCAGCCCTGCAAGCAGAGCGGGCAGACCCACTATGCCCTCGGCGTACATGCCCGTGAGGATGACGCTGCTCGCGCAGTTGGGTATGAGACCGATGAGCGAAGTGAACAGGCTCTGCGCCGCGCCCAGTCGCGAGGTGAAGTCAAGTATAGGCGTTTCGAAATAGTACAGCAGCAGTCCGAATACCACGTTGACTGCGAATATATATACAAAAATCTTCAGCGTGTGCAGCAGGGGGTGCTTGACGAACGCCCAGAAGCCGTGCTTGTGCTTGCCGTCCAGTTCGTGGTGACAGCAGCCGTGCTCGTCGCTCATATCGCACTCCGTTGCCAGCGTGCGACGGTCCAGCAGGTTGATGATATACCCGAGCACGATGGCGTAGCCCAACTTCACCGCCAGCACTATCCACACAACGGGCAGGGTGCGCACGTTGGTGAGCAGAATGGGCAAAGCCTCGTCGCTGGTCGCAACGAAAAAGGCAATGAGCGTGCCCAGCCGTAAGTACCTGCGGCAGTACAGATCCGCCGCCATCACGGAAAAGCCGCACTGCGGTACGAGACCCACGCCGCCGGCTACCAGCGGTGCCCATTTGCCATTGAGCAGGCGCACGGTACGGTTGCGGGCGCGGTCGTTGCTCTCCAACCACTCTATGAGCAGATATATGACCAGCAAAAAAGGAACCGCTATCGCGCTGTCCTTCAATGCGTCGAGTACCACTTCCCACATAGGCTACTTCTTGACTATCAGTCCCAATTCGGCGCACAAGTCCTCAAGGGACATGTCCGTCCTTGTCAGTTCGCGAAGGTCTATGACCTGTCCCGAAGCCTGTTCCACCTTGCTGATGGGGTTGGAGTAGGTCATGCTCATGGTCGCCTCGCTGGGCGTGACGTCCACTACGGCTCTCGCCTGACGCCAGCGTTCCTCCTCCGCCATACGCTCCTCGTCCTCCGACTCATGCGTGCCCTCGTCCGTGTGTTCCGAGTGCTCCGCGTGCTCCACGTGCTCCGTCGGCTCGTCGTCTTGTTCTGTCGCTTGCGGTACGTCCTCCTGCTCTGTCGGCTGCCGAGGCTCGTCTTGCTCGATAGGCTCGGTCGCAGCCGCAGCGCGGTCGTGCTCGGCTCTATGCTCGTCCATCTCGCGGGCGACGTCCTTGCCTTCGTAGGCGTCGATGATGGCTTCTATCTTGCGGCGGAGGACGTTGAACTGCCGCACTTCCTCTTCGGAAAGTGCGGCGAGCAGGGTCCTCGCGTAGGCGCGCCAGGTGGCATAGAATATCTTGGCGCGGGAAAGCACGAGGTCGGCGTAGCGTTCGGCGTCGAACTTCAACTCCTCAGCCAGGTGCTGGGAGGCGATGAGGGACTTGCTGATAGCCTGCTCGTCCGTCTCGTACTGCTTGACCTGCCTGCGAAGGGCATAGTTCTCGTCGGCAAGCTCGTCTATACGCTCCTTTTGCGCGGTGCGCAGTTGCTGCTCCTTCTGTGCCGTCTCGGCGATATATTTGTCTACTTCTTCGGGGTCGTACCCTCTGAATACCCTTTTGAAATTCATTTCTTCACCGTTTGACGTTCTTCTTCGATGAGCCGCTGTTTCAACTCATACAACTTGTCCGACAGGTCCACCTTGTACTCGTGAGGATGGTCCAGCCGCTTGTACTCGGGCCAGAAGTCGTACAAACTGCCCAGGCACTCCTGCTGCAGATCGTATATATCCTTGGCAGGCTGAGTGCGTTTGCCGTCGCGCATGACTTCCTCGTACAACTCTACCGCGCAGAAGTCGGTGACGGTCTTGGTCTTCCACCGCTCCACCGGGTGGGTGAGGGTGTAAGCCTTGCTCTCGTCTATGGTCTCGCCCTGTAGTGCTATGACGTCGGCGATAGCCTTGCGCGTCTGCTTATCGTACAGGCGATATACCGTCTTGACGCCCGGATTGGTCATCTTGACGGGGTTGTCGCTTATCTTCATCTTGGGAATATGCACTCCCTCGCGTTCTATGTCGGCGAGCTTGTACACGCCGCCGAGGCTGGGGGTGTTGTTGCTGGTGATGAGGCGGGTGCCCACACCGTATATGTCGATGCACGCGCCCTGCTCCTTCAGGCTCTGCAATACGTACTCGTCTATATCCGAACTGGCGAATATCTTGCAGTCGGAGTGTCCTGCCTCGTCCAGCATCTTGCGTGCCTGCTTGCTCAAATACGCCAGGTCTCCGCTGTCCAGACGGATACCGAGGGGCTTGTAGCCCTTGCCCTTCAGGTAGTCGAATATTTTAATTGCATTGGGCACGCCGCTGCCCAGCGTATCGTAGGTGTCCACCAGCAGCAGGCAGTTGTTGGGATAGGTGTCGGCATACGCCTTGAAGGCGTCGTACTCGGTGGGGAAGGACATTACCCAACTATGCGCGTGGGTGCCCTTGGGCATCAAGCCGAACAACTTGGCGCACAGCACATTGCTGGTGGAGTCGCAGCCGCCTATGACTGCGGCGCGCGCTCCGTATATGGCGGCGTCCGGTCCCTGCGCTCTGCGCAAGCCGAACTCCAGCACCGACGCGGGGCTTGCCGCGTGGCATACCCTGCGTGCCTTGGTGGCTATGAGGGTCTGGTGGTTGATTATATTCAGCAAAGCCGCTTCCACCAACTGCGCCTGACATATGGGCGCGGTGACTATGAGCAGCGGCTCGTACGGGAACACCACCGTGCCCTCGGGCATGGCGCGCACGCTGCCTGTGAAGCGGAAATCGCGAAGCATTTCCAGAAATCCCTCATCGAACGCACCCGTACTGCGCAGGTACTCTATGTCCTCGCCGTCGAAGTGCAGTCCTTCCAGGTACTCTATCGCCTGTTCCAGACCTGCGGCTATACAGAAATTGCTCTCGTCGAAGGGGCGGAAGAACAGGTCGAATGTGGCTGTTTCCTCCGTCTTGCCCTGCTTGTAGTAGCCGTACATCATCGTAAGTTCGTAAAAGTCCGTCAATAACGTCAAATTTCTCATATTATTCACCTTTTGTGCCCTCGTCGGCACTCTCAGCCGTCTCCTTGGCTGCCTTTTTGCGTTGCTTGTCCGGGTCCACCCACGGCTTCAGTCCCGCTACGCTATAGTCGCGGTATTCCTTGGGCGGAAAGACAAAGAGCAGGAACTTGTTCAACTTCACTTCGTACTCTCTGCCGCACTCGCACTCCACATGCACGCTGCTGCTGCCCTTGCCGTCGTCGGTGCGCGTGGCTGCGGACAGTGCGCGGAAAGCCGGCAATGCGCGCTGGGCGAATATGACAGAAGCCGTCGCCAAGCATGCCACGAACAACACTATGCCGTTCGCCAGATCGTCTATAATTCCCCACTTGATGAGGCTGAACAGTCCCAGTCCCAATGCCGCGGCGCACACCGCCGAGTAGCACACCGCCGCGGTGAATTGCTTCTCGCGCTCGGTCTGCCACTTGTCCGTGGGGAGAGTACGCTGCTTGCAGTCGGGGCAGTACACTTTCATTCTGTCCCAAAGCGACCATACGCCCAAGCCGCTGTACACCGCGCCCACCGTGGCGAAGAAGCCGACGATCAGTTCCGCCTGACCGAACTCGGCACGCGCGCTGAGTACGAACATGGCTATGCCCACGCCCAGCAATACCGCCGATACAGCCATAAGTATCCAGCGGGACTTGGACACTTCCTCGTAGTCCGAGTGAAACATTTTCTTGTACAGTCCGTGCAGTTCCTTGCGGTATACCCGACTGAGCAGCAGTACGCCCAACACTATCGTGAACACGGACACCAACTGACTTATCTTGATATTGGTCTGCATCTCACCTATATACAGATACAGACTGTCCGAGCGCATTCCCTCGATGATGAGGCGGACGATACCGTAGTATATCCCGTAAAACGCCGTGCACCACCCGAGCCGGTAATGCTTGCTGCGGGTGAGCACCAGTATGCAGATGAGGAAACCGACGAACGTGCACACCGACTCATAGAAGAATGTCGCCTGGTACCAACCGCCCACGGAGGGGTTGACGTCCCTGAACCAACTGCCGTCTATCCACACGGCGTAGCCGTTGAACCGACTGAACATACCGCTCGCCGCATGCGGAAGGGCGTCGTATGCCTTGGTGATGAGATTGCCGTAGGCTTCCTGGTTGGCAAAGTTGCCCCAGCGTCCCATGCTCTGCGCTATCATCACACCCGGCAATATGCTGTCCGTGACGATACGGAAGTCCTGCTTCTTGATACGGCTGAGTGCCCAGGCGGATATGTAGCCGAAGATGACGCCGCCGTATATTCCCAGTCCGCCGTCGCGGATGTCCCATATGGTGGACCAGTCCAGCAGTTGCCCTTCCCAAGGGAATATGTACACGTACATACGCGCGCCTATGACGCCGAAGGGTATAAGCACCAACGCGTATATGGTCACGTCGTAGGGGTCGTATCCCCGCTTGCGGAAGTAGTAGGAAGCCACCACTATAGCCACGCACATGCCCGAGACTATACACAGGGCGTATACGTATATGGGAAAGTTGAACAGCCACAACGCCGGGTTGCCGTTGTCCCCCGCTCCGAAACCGAATTTCATATCTCGCCATACCTTGATGGCAGCAAGTAAACCAGTCAATGTCTCTCCTCTGTAACGGGCGACCGCCCGCTGCGCCCGAGTCGCGCATATATAATCACAGTTAATTATAATATCTTTGCACCGACCTGTCAAACAAAATACACCGCCGTGAGAATATAATATATATCTATATCCGCAGGCGCGAAGAAGAGAAAATCGCCTGTTTTCGGGGGTAAAATGGGGGTATTTTATATATTATGCGTGGCATAGTAGTATATATTTTCACGAAAACGAGCAGAGAAGGGTGTACGGAGCGCAAAAAAAGAGTCTCAGCCGAAGAAGCCGAGACTCAGCAGCAAGGCGTCGTCTATCCGACTCATAACGTCGGGCGGAAGCGTGCCTATGCGTTCTTTCAGTCTGCTTTTGTCTATGGTGCGTATCTGCTCCAGCAGCACCACCGAGTCTCGTGGCATGGGCGTAGAGAGGCTGCTGAGTTCTATGTGGGTGGGCAGTTTGGCTTTGGTAAGGCGGGAGGTGGTAGCCGCCGCTATGACGGTAGGGCTGTAACGGTTGCCCGTGTCGTTTTGCAAGACGACGATGGGACGGATACCGCCCTGCTCGCTGCCTACGACGGGATTCAGATCGGCGTAGTATATCTCTCCTCGTTTGATCACTTCGCGCTCCTTGTAAGTATACGGCGCGCCTCGCTCCCGAGTCGGAAGATCCCGCTCTGCTGCTACTGTCAGTGTATGTACATTGGCTCGGGAATGTGCGTGCCTGCTCTTGTCTACAAGTGTGCCCCACTCTCGCCGAGTCTATACCGAGCAATAAAAAGATCCCCCGCAACTACTTGCAGGGGGCTACATACTCCATCGTCACAGGTGAATGCTACACCTGTCCGGATCGCGGACAACTATGCCCGTTCTCGCGCTGTCGATTATCATCTGATCTATCCATTCCACTTCGTCTATATATACCTTCTCGGGACGGAAGAGCAAGTGCCCGTCGGGCGTTGCCTTCGGACCCTTGAGCAACTTGTCGCAGTTCAGCCGCGCCACGTCTCTCGGGATGTCTTGGATATATCTCGTCACGAGAACTATCACTCTGCTGTCGGAGATGGGATAGAAGTAGTATATCGGCTGGGTGACAGGCTTACCGTCCGACACCACCTCGCCGCACCATACAAGCGGATAGCAGTCGGAAATATGGAAGTCCACGCTGCCGCGACGTTCCAGCAGGCAGGTATAGAAGCCTAGGAAATCCTGAGTGATGAAAAGCTTCAAAACAGGGTTGACTTCGGGGTCGGACAGCACGTCCTTGATCGTGCGGTGACGGCTCAAAAATCGGACATTGTGCAACCATAAGTCCTTCGCGTCCACGTCTCTTTGGTCTATGCCGTACAATATCCTCGACTCCTCGGTCATATTGGCGAAGGCGTCGCGTGTATTCGCCGAGCGGAAGGACAATAGCGACAGGAACATTCGGAAATGTTCGTTTTCCTCACGAGTCAAGCGGATCTCGGAGTCTTGGCTGAACTTCTTGAAAATGGGAGCCATTTCCATTTCGAATCTTGCCAAGGCCTTCTCTGTCTCGACAGGGTCCTCCGCAGTTGCGTACAGATACTCTTCCATAAACACGTCCGAGACGTATTCGGAAGTGTACTCCTGCTCGCCCGTTTTGAAAAAGTACACCTCTTTCCTGCCCGAGTCGTGGCAGAAGTTCCTCAGAATGAACTGCGGGATATAATGTTGCCGCACGTAAGCGTGTTGCGCCTCAGTCATAGACTATTGCAGTTCGTCGAGGCGGGCGAGGAGTTGGCGGCGGAGTTCGGTGAACTTGGCGAGTTTGGCGCGTTCGTTGTCCACCAACTGTGCCGGTGCTTTCTCCAAAAAGCCCGGATTGGCGAGTTTGCTCTCGGCGCGGGCTATCTCGCCGCAGACATTGTCCAATTCCTTGCGGATACGCTCCGTCTCCTTGTCTTTGTCCACGAGGTCGCCCAGCGGCACTTCGCATGCTGCGGCTGTGCCCACGGCGCGGACGGTCTTTTCTCCGTCGGGTGCGGGGGCGAATACCGCCTCTTCGAGGTTACACAACTTGACAAGGTACAGGTCACATTCGCGGATACGCTCGTCCGTCACTTCCACATACAGGCGTATGCGTTTGGAGGGGGCTACGCCGTACTCGCTGCGGATATTGCGCACCTTGGTGACGAGGTCCTTGAGTTCCTCTACCAACCGGGCGTCGTCCCGGAAGTCAAGATCCGTCCGCTTGGTGGGGAAGGGTTGGATCATAATGCTCTCGGCGTGGTTCGGCATAGCCTGATATATCTGCTCGGTGATACAAGGAGCGAACGGATGGAGCAGTTTCAGAATGGCGTCCAGC
Organism: uncultured Clostridia bacterium; assembly: GCA_947623225.1. GTDB lineage: Bacteria > Bacillota > Clostridia > Christensenellales > CAG-314 > Fimimonas. The sequence goes on from CANQGO010000017.1 coordinate 15,844, forward strand.
ACGTAGCACAGCACGCTGAGGGTATCGCGGCGAGCGTTCTCGTCGGTGCCGTACAGCACGGGCTTGGTGAACTCGATATACCAATCGCAAAATTCGCTCCACACGAAGTCGTACAACGTCTGAGCAGCCATGCCCAGTTCGTACTTCTCCAGCAGATCCGTCACTTCCGTCACGGTATCGTTGAGACGGGTGAGTATCCACTTGTCCGCGAGGGTCAGGCGGCACTTGGCTATATCCGTCAGCTGCTTGCCGTCGGCGTTGAGCAGTACGAACCTGCTGGCGTTCCAGACCTTGTTCATAAAGTTGCGCGTGCCCTCTATCTTGTCGGGGGCGAAACGGATATCCGAGCCGTTGGCTACGCCGTTGATGAGGGCGAAGCGCAGCGTGTCGGTGCCGTACTTGTCTATGAACTCCACGGGGTCTACGCCGTTGCCGAGGGACTTGCTCATCTTGCGTCCCTGCTCGTCGCGGACTATGCCGTGCATGAGCACGTGGCGGAAGGGCACCTGACCTGTGGCGTAGAGCGAGCTGAATATCATGCGCGCCACCCAGAAGAAGATGATATCATATCCGCAGGACAGTACGCTGGTGGGGAAGAACGCCTTGAAGTCGTCGCTGTCCCTGTAGAAGCCCAACGTGCTGATGGGCCACAACGCGCTGCTGAACCAGGTGTCCAGCACGTCCTCGTCTTGGTGAATGTGCTTGCTGCCGCAGTTCGGGCACTCGGTGGGGTCCGTCTCCTCGCATATCTCGGCACCGCAGTCGTCGCAGTACCACACGGGGATCCTGTGTCCCCACCACAACTGGCGGGAAATGCACCAGTCCTTGATATTCTCCATCCAGTTGAAATACGTCTTGGCGAAACGCTCGGGGTGGAAGGTGATCTCGCCATCGCGCACCGCGCGGATAGCCGGCTCTGCCAGCGGCTGCATCTTCACGAACCACTGACGGGAGACTATAGGCTCCACCGTCGTATGGCAGCGGTAGCAGGTGCCGACATTGTGCTTGTGCGCTTCCACCTTCACAAGCCTGCCCATCTCACGGAGCCTGTCCACTATGCGCCTGCGCGCCTCGTAGCGGTCCAGACCCGCGAACTCGCCTGCGTTCTCGTTCATGGTGCCGTCGTCGTTCATAACGCGGATGACGGGCAAGTTGTGACGTACGCCCACCTCAAAGTCGTTGGGGTCGTGAGCGGGCGTGATCTTGACGGCGCCCGTTCCGAAGTTCATATCCACGTATTCGTCGGCGATGACGGGTATCTCTCTATTGACAAAGGGCACGATGACCGTCTTGCCCAAGAGGTGAGTATAGCGTGGGTCGTTGGGGTTGACAGCCACTGCGGTATCGCCCAGCATGGTCTCGGGGCGGGTAGTGGCGAATACGACGGTGGTCTCGCCGTCGGGGGTGGTATACCCGTAGTGCCAGAGGTGTCCGTCCTGCTCGGAGTACTCCACTTCGGCGTCGGACAGAGCCGTCTTGCACACGGGGCACCAGTTGATGATACGGTTGCCGCGGTATATGAGACCCTTGCGATACATGGAGACGAACTGCTTGCGAACGGCTTCGCTGCACTTGTCGTCCATAGTGAAGGCGAGGCGGCTCCAGTCGCAGCTGCTGCCCAACTTCTTGAGTTGCTCGACGATCCTGCCGCCGTACTTCTCCTTCCACTGCCAGGCGCGGGCGAGGAAGCCCTCTCTGCCCAGGTCGTGCTTGTCTATGCCTTCCTTCTTGAGTTGCTCGACTATCTTGACCTCAGTGGCGATACTGGCGTGGTCGGTGCCGGGCAGCCAGAGGGTATTGAAGCCCTGCATGCGCTTGAAGCGGACGACGGTGTCCATGATGGCGTTGTCCAAGCCGTGACCTATATGCAACTGTCCGGTGATATTGGGCGGAGGGGAGACGATGGAAAAATAAGGCTTGCCTATCTCCGCCTTGGGCGTGAAGTAGCCCTTGTCCATCCAGAAATCGTACAGTTTGCTTTCAAATTGCGTCGGATCGTAAGTTTTGTCTAACATATTCCACTTCTTATAGTATATTTTGATAGTCAATTATACCACACCGCCGCCGCCTTTGACAAGCGAAACGCCGATAGTGAGAGTAACATTTTCCCCCTTTGGTCAATAGGATGAAATATAACCATTACGGAGGAGACACATTGAAAAAAACATTTGCAATACTACTCGCGTTGGTGATGGCGGCTGTATGTCTGGTGGCACTTGCCGCATGCGAGCGCGATGACGATACCATACGGCTATGCGAGGTGACGCACAGCCTGTTCTACACGCCGCAGTACCTGGCTATGGCTCTGGGGTACTTCGAGCAGGAGGGGCTGACGTTGGAAGTGACCAACGGGCAGGGCGCGGACAACGTGATGACGGCGTTACTGACGAACGAGGCGGATATAGGGCTGATGGGCTGCGAAGCCAATATCTACGTGCGGCTGCAGGGCAAGCGGGACTATCCGCGCGTTATAGCCCAGCTGACCAAGCGGGACGGGTCCTTTCTGGTGGCGCGCGAGCCGGACTTCGACTGGTCTGCCATCTCGGGCAAGCGCGTATTGATGGGCAGAAAGGGCGGAATGCCCGCGATGATCCTGCAATACGTGCTCAACAACAAGGGCTATCGCGACGGGGAAAACATAACGATGGACTACTCTATCGAGTTCGGCGCGTTGGGTCCTGCCTTCACGGGCGGAACGGGGGATCTGGTGCCCCTCTTCGAGCCGGCGGCGAGCCAACTGGTACAGGAAGGCAGGGGATATATCGTGTCCGCCATCGGGTTGGACAGCGGCGAGATACCCTACACCTGCTACTCCGCCTCGGCGGAATTTCTGCGCGAGCACGGGGACAAGGCGAGCAAGTTTCTGACCGCCGTATGGCGGGGCGTGGACTACGCGCTGACGCACACGGCAGAGGAGACGGCGACGCTGGTCGCGCCCTACTTCGAGGGGACGTCGTACGATCTGCTGGTGTCCGCCGTTGCCAACTACCTCGACGCCGACGTCTGGATGACCACGCCCGTGACGGACGAGGGGGCATTTGAGCGGATACAGGATATAATGGAAAACGCGGGGGAACTGAGCCAACGCGTGGCGTACGGGGATATAGTGGACAATGGATATACTGGAACTGCGCGAAGTCTCTGAGGTATTCTACACCGACAGCGACGAGACGGAAGCAGTCAAGGACCTGTCGCTGACCGTGTCCGAAGGGGAATTCGTCAGCATCATAGGACCGTCGGGCTGCGGCAAGACAACGCTGCTCTCCCTCATATGCGGTTTGCTCAAGCCCACGAGCGGACAGGTGCTGCTGCACGGGAGCAAGCGGGTAGGCTACATGCTGCAGCGCGATCAACTATTCGAATGGCGCACCGTCCGACGAAACGTCCATCTCGGTCTCGAAATACAGCACCGTCTGACTCAATCGCAGCGGGACTACGCCGACGGGTTGCTCAAGAAGTACGGGCTGTGGGAGTTTCGCAAGCACAGACCCATGCAACTGTCCGGCGGCATGCGCCAACGCGCCGCGCTCATTCGCACGCTGGCTACCGAGCCGGATCTGCTGCTGCTCGACGAACCATTTTCCGCGCTGGACTTCCAGACCCGCCTCGAGGTGTGCGACGACGTGTACTCCATCATCAGAAACGAGCACAAGACTGCTGTGCTGGTCACGCACGACATATCCGAGGCGTTGTCCATGTCGGACAGGGTGATAGTACTGTCGGCGCGGCCTGCCACCGTCATAGCCGAGCACCATCCCAACCTCGACGGTACACCGCTGGAGCGGCGGGAGAGCGCGGACTTTTCGGCGCAGTTCGAACTGCTCCACTCCTATCTGCACGGAGGCGGCGTATGAAAAACACATTTTCCCCCGAGCACCGTGCATATATACGCAGGCGGAGACTGCGGCGGGCGGCGACCGTCTCGGCACAGGCAGGGGTGCTTGTGCTTCTGCTGGGAATATGGGAGTTGGCGGCGAGGCTGGAATGGGTGGACTCGTTCATCACCAGCAGTCCTTCGCGAATAGCCGTGACGCTGTACCAACTGACCGTGGACGGTACGCTGTGGCGGCATGCCGGCATATCCACGCTGGAGACGTTGGCGGGCTTTGCCATAGGCACCGTATGCGGATATCTGGCGGCGGTAGTCCTCTGGTGGAACAACTTTCTCAAAGACGTATTCGAACCGTACGTCGTAGTGCTCAATTCCCTTCCGAAAATAGCACTCGGTCCGCTCATAATCATCTGGGCGGGCACGGGCAAGGCGTCCATCATCACCATGGCGGTGCTCATCTCCGTGGTGGTCACGACGCTGACCATTCTCAACGGGTTCGCCGAGACGGACAGGGACAAGGCGTTGCTGCTGCGCTCGATGGGGGCGAACCGCTTGCAGATATTCGTCAAGTTGGTCGCGCCTGCCAATGTCCCGACGCTGATGGCGGCATTGAAGATCAATGTCGGCATGTCCTGGATAGGCTCCATCATGGGCGAGTACCTCGTATCCAAAGAAGGTCTGGGGTACTTGCTGGTGTACGGCAGTCAGGTATTTCGCCTCGATCTGGTCATGACCTGCACCGTCGTGCTGTGCGCTCTCGCGGGCGGCATGTACGCGCTGGTCGCTCTGGCGGAAAAGTTGGTGAACAGGCACTTCGGGAAGTACTAAAACGTCCGCCGCCGCCATATCTAACAATATATGGGACGTGTACGTGAGTATCTTGCCGACGTCGCCGTCACGGTAGGCGGCGTAGTGGGAATAGGGTTTCTGTCCGGCAAAGAAGCGCGGCTGTATGTGGGCGGAAGGGGCTGTGCGGTGCTGTTCGCCCTGTGCTTTACCCTCGCCACGCTGCTGCTGCGCGACTTTTGCCGAAAACAGCACTGCCGTGACGCGGAAAGTCTGTGTCGCGCCCTCTCGAAGCGGAGCGAAATACTCAACTTTCTGCTCACGCTGTGCTGTCTGGCTTGCTCGGTGACGGTGCTCGCGGGCGCGGACGAGGTGCTGGGTGCCCTGCTCACACCTCTGCCCCTGCCCGTGTACGCCTTCGCCGCCTGCTGCGTCGCCTGCGTCCTCACCCTATGTAATATGCGCGTGATGAAAGGGCTGAACGCCCTGACTCTACTGCTGGCAGTGGCTCTGTTGCTCCTCGCCGGTGGGCACCTCGCCGGTGAGGCAAGTGGGAACAGTCCGGAACTGCGGTCAAATTGGTCGGCGGTTTCGGATATGGGGCTATCATATGATTTTAATGCCGGTAGGCACCTTGCGGGCGAGTCGGTCGTACGTCCCGTTTTGTATGCGTTATATTCCGTGACGGTATGCGCGGGGTTGACGGCGCGGCTGGGCAGCAATGCCACCGCTCGGCAAAATATAGTCGTATCCCTGTGCTCGGGCGGGATATTGCTGGGGTTGGTGCTGTGGATATTGCCGATGAGCCAAGCGGACGCGCCGTTGCCATTGCTGTGCGCGTTGGAAACGCTGCCCGAGAGGATATTTGCCGCCGTCGTACTGCTGCTTGCCGCCGTGACGGGGTTGGCAGCCAATATCCTGCCCGTCTCCGAATACCTGTACAGGGCGGTGCCGGACAAAACGCTGTCCACCATGCTCGCGCTCGTCCTCGCCCTGCTGCTCTCCCTGCCCGGACTGGACGCCGTGATGAGCGTAGGCTATGCCGCCGTCGCCGCCGTCGGTGCACTCCTGCTCGCCCTCGCCGCGAAAAAGATAAAAAGGCAGAGAAAAAAATCCGACGAATTCCCCAAAAAAAGAGCCACAATATATAAAAATGAAAGAGAAACCACGAAGGGACTAAAAAACGATCATTGAATAAAGAGTAGATAACGTAAAGAAAAGAGGAAGTAGGACTGCGAGGAAATTATAATAAACAATGCGAATTTATAAATAAAATATACGTATTTTTTATAATTTAATTTATAAGTTTCAAAAATAATTTTATAAAATACAACGATATCGTTCCGCAAATCAGAGAGATCTCACAGGCTCCGGGGGGGGCAAAAACAAAGCGGAACTTTGAGATAAAAAAACAGATATCGAAAAATAAAATCAGAAGCAGAACTCATCAAAAAATAAGATAGAATTCACACCAAATATAAAATAAAAGAGTCGGTATCAAAAAAAATAAAAAGAAGTTAAAACTCCAAATAAAACTCTCGATAGATAATAAAACAAGCAGGTCGCAAGTCAAAAAACAAAGCAGAACTCATTAAAAAAATAAGATAGAATTCACACCAAATATAAAATAAAAGAGTCGGTATCAAAAAAAGAATGAGAAGAAAGCAAGCAAGGAAGTTACTACCCGAACAGACACGGCAGTAATTTTATTTCTATAAAATGCCGGCTATTCATTGCCCCGGTGTGTATTTTTTTTGGGACAGCCCGGATCTCTCTTTTTTACTTACGTTATCTACTTTGACCAATAGTTTCCCTTGTTTGTCAGATCGTTCGGAGTCCACTATCCCCTTCCTGTATGAGGTCGGCTATCGGGTGGATCTCGCACTATTACTTTTTGAGATTTTTTTGTGCGTCGAGAATTCTATCTGTTTTTATTGAGTTTCGCATTATATTTTTTCTTTTTTTTCGAAACTTGCTTTTTTGCTGTGTTGCCGGTATGGTGATATCCAATACAAGGCGGGGCGAGAGTGACAGACCTATCTATGCCTGAAAATGCCAGGCAAGAGAGTTGCGGAACAGAAGTTTTTTATAAAAAAACCCGTCGGGGACGGGTGGAGATAGATATATTTTATGCAAATATGTACGCCCTTTTTGGGATACGGGGCGGGAAAACGCGGACGGGAGCGGGGATAAGTGCGGGGCGGGGTTACTTCGAGAAGAGTTGCTCCACCTGGTCGCGGTCGTAGGTGTAGTGCTTGCCGCAGAAGTGGCAGCACACCTCTATCTGACCCATTTCGTCTATGATGGAGAGGGCTTCGTCCTTGCCGAGGCTATGCACTATGCCGTCTATCTTGCGGCGGGAGCAGTTGCACCTGTAGGTCACCTTGCTCTGCTCGGTGACGGTCAGTTCCATTCTGCCGAAGAAGCGTCTGAGCACTTCCTCTGCCGTGCTGCCGTCGAATTGGTAACTCATCTCGTCCATTGCGTACATGACGGTCTCTATCTCGGAGAGCACGTCCTCGGGGCAGTTGGGCAATATCCTGAGCCACACGCCGCCTGCGGAAGTGCAACGGTTTTTCTTCAGACCGACGCCCAGCGTCACGCCGCAGGGTTGCTGCTCGCTGTCGGCGAAGTAGTAGGCAAAGTCCTGCGCGATCTCGCCGCTGACCAGTTGGCAAGAGCCGACATAGGGCTGTTTCAGTCCTATATCCTTTATAACGGTAAGGGTGCCGTCCTTTCCCACCGCGCTGCCCACGTCGAGGTGGCCGTTGTCCTTCAATGTCGTCTCGACAACGGGGTTAGTAATATCCCCCTTGACATGTCCTGCGCCGTCTGCGCACACGGTGATCTTGCCCAGCGGTCCGCCGCCGTCGATGATGACGGTCAGGTAGTCGCGCTTGTCCTTGAACTCCTTGCCCATCAGTGCCGCCATAGTCAGTGCCCTGCCCATAGCCGCAGCCGCGACGGGGGACAGTCCGTGTATACGTATGGCGCGGTTGACTATATCTTTACTCTCGATAGCCGACACCACTGCGTAGTCGCCTATCATCGCCTTGGTCAATACAGCCATAGTCTACCTCATATCCCGCACGGCGTAGAACGTCCATCTGTCGCTCTCGGGGCGCAATGGCAGTCCGTAACTCTCCGTGACCTCGCGCATGGTGAAGCCGTTGCGCTCCACCGCCGCCGTGATGCTCTCTATGGTATGGGGGTACTGTATATGCTGTTCTTCCTTGCGCAGGTACGCGCCGTGCGTCATCTTGACGAACAGCACCAGGTCCATAATGAGCCGCCTGCCTGTGAACTTGTTGTTCCAGAACAGCGTCGCCTTATCGTCGTCCCAGTAGTACAGTTGCTTGTCCATCCCCGCCATCTTGTAGGGGGTGGAGATATCGAAGATAAAGGGTCCGCCCGGCGTCATATTGTCGTGTACGTGCAGGAAAAAGTCGTCCAACTCCGTCGGCTTGAGGTAGTTGATACCGTCATTGACGCAGACGGCAATATCGGCAAGGCGGATAAGCTTGAGCTTGCGCATATCCTGGTACACCCACAGCGTGCGGTAGTCGTCCCGCGCCCACATGAGCATACGCGTGCTCTTGTCCACGCCGATCATATTCAGTCCCGCCGCGCACAGACGCTTTGCCATCTTGCCCGTGCCGCAGGCTATGTCCACGCCCCGCTTGGAGCCGTGCTCGTGCGCCGCCTTCAGGATATACTCCGCCCAGCGGTCGTAGTCGCCGTCGTCCTTGGTGAACTTGTTGTAGAAGGGCGCGAGAAATTTGTAACAATGACTCATCTTCAGTCCTCGCTCGCGTCGTCGCTTGTCGCAGGCTGCTCTGCCGCTTCTTCCGCAGGCTCTGCGCCGGACTGCTCGTCCGTCTCGCTCGGGGTATCTTGCGTAGTCTCGTCCGCGTTCTGCTCTGTCGTCGGCTCGCTATCGGCAAGTTGCTTGGGAGCGGACTTTTTGGTCTTTGCCTTGCGCGGAGCGTCGGAGGGGGTCTCCTGCTCGGGGACGTACTCGTCCTTGATCTCGCGCTCAGCCGCGTTCTTGGCTTGCTTCTTCTTGCGCACGGGCACGGGATGGAAGAGGGCGAAGGTCTTCATCATATGTGTCTGCCACACCAGCGGGAAGTACAATCCGCCGAACATGAGCATGATGATCATATATATCTGCTGCAGGAAACTGCCGAATACGAAGTACAGACCTATGGGTATGAGAGCCACGACGAAGTGGATGATATTCGGAAGGATATTCAGCCACATTAGCCGCCAGGCGTCGTCGAGGTTGGCGTAGACGGACTGCTTGTACGTCACGGTGACGGAGCAAAGTATGAGTACATACATTGCCACAAAGAATGCCAATATGGAAAGCAGCACCGTGCCCGTGATAGCCAGCCAGAGGATGGTACCCTTGAGGGCGGCGTAGAAGCACCATATGCCGTACACGCTGCCGGCGATGACGGCGGTACCGACGAAAGCGTAGAGAATGTTCGCCTTGATACCCTTCCACATGCTGCGGAACACGCCCACGGTGGACAACTTGCCCGTCCAGAACGCGTCACGTATGACGGCAAAGCCGCCGGAGAACATGAGCGTCATGACCAATGCAGCCACGGCGGACATTCCGAAGTAGAACAGTTGGGTGTGGAACGTCTGCGCGGTGAGGTAGTCGGCTACGGTCGCGTACTGACCCGTGGAGCCGAACCAGGCACCCGTGGAGAAGCCTATACCGTTCAGCATGGGCAATGCGCGCTGTATCTCGGACAGGCGGAAACTGCTCAGCAGTATGATTACCAGCATAGGCAGTATGCACATTATCATAAGGAAGTTGTAGCCGAACATGCGCCAGATATTCTCGCGGTATATGACCTTGAAAAATTTCCAAGTGGACAGCCTGTTCAGCCGCTTGGTGACGTGCTCGTTGCGCTCGTTGTCTAATCTGATCTTGCTATAATCCATATATCTACCTTCATCGCCCCCGCTCGCGCGGTCGTGTATAGTCTATATAAGTATACCAAATATCCCGAGATATTTCAAGTAAATACGCCATAAAAAAGAAATATATATAAGGGCGGGAAAAGAGGAGAAACGCACCACTCACACCGACAGAAAGATACCGGTGCCGCAAAAGAAGTAAGGGAGAGAGATCGAGAGAGACAGGCGAGGGGAAAGTTATTGTGTTGGCGCGGGAAAGTGTCACATTTTGCGGGATGAGTCATATCCTACTACAAAAAGGAGAATTATGAAAAATATTGCCATTGTAGGTGCGACGGGGTTGGTGGGAATGAGGCTGGTGCGCCTGTTGGAGCAGGTGCGGGGCGTACGACTGCGGCTATTCGCTCACGCTTCGGCAGGGAGCACGCTGGAATTGCGCGGCAGGTCCGTCACGGTGGAGCCATGCGAGAATATAGCGGGGGCGAACCTCGACTATGCCCTATTCATGACGCCGGCGGAGGTATCGGCAAGGTTCATCCCCGCGCTTGTACGGCAGGGGGTGGTCTGCATAGACAACAGCGCGCACTTTCGCCTGAAACGGGGCGTGCCGCTGGTCGTGCCTTCCGTCAACGGCGAGAGCGCGAGAGGGCATTTGCTCATTGCCAATCCCAACTGCTCCACCATCCAGGTGGTCATTCCTTTGCACGCGCTGCTGCCGCTGGAGCCTTACGCCTTCACCGCCGTCACGTACCAATCGGCGAGCGGAGCGGGCGGCGAGGCTTTGAAAGAACTCACCGAACGGCGCGGATACGGGGAGTTGCATGCGCTGCGCCATCCGCTGTACGACAACCTTCTGCCCATGATAGGCAATATCCGCGAGGACGGCAGCACGGACGAGGAGCGCAAACTGGTAGACGAGAGCAGAAAGATACTGGCTTTGCCGCGACTGAAGGTCAATTCCTTTTGCTGTCGGGTGCCGGTGTCCGTGGGGCACGGCGTATTTGTCAATGTACGTATGCGCAAAAAGGCGGACATATCGGACATTCGCGCGCTGCTGCAGAGGGAAAAGGACATAATACTGCTGGACGAGGCGGAAGGGGGCGTGTACCCTATGCCGCTGACCCTGCGCAATACTCGCTACGTGGGCGTGGGCAGAGTGCACCGCGACCCGACGGGCGAGGGCTGGAACTTCTTCTGCGCGGCGGACAACCTGCTGCGCGGCGCGGCGTACAACGCCTACGAAATTTTGATGAACAGGCTCGCGGAGGACTCGCCATGCTTGTGACCGCGTTGCCTACGCCGTATGTGCGCGGAGCCTTGGACTGCAGGAGCGTCATACGACTTGTCGAGCGGCAATGCAAGGGCGGAGCGGACGGTGTGCTCGTTGCCGGCACCACCGGCGAAGGGGCTATGCTGTCGCCGACGGAAAAGCACCGACTGGTGCGCTTGGTCAAAAGCGTCGCGCCGACTATGCCCATATGGATAGGTATAGAATGTATCCGAACGGCTGCGGAGGACGCTCGTATGGCTGAGGCTTGGGGCGCGGCAGGGGTGCTCGTGTCTCCGCCCGCCTTTGTAAAGTGTACCGAGAGGGGGTTCGTCGAATACGTTCGCACCATTGCCCGAGCGGCAGACTTGCCCGTCATGCTGTACAACGCGCCTTCGCGCTGCGGCTACGCCCTGCCCGAGACCGCGCTCGACCTTCTCGCGGGACGGGTGCGTTACCTCAAGGACGCGGGGACGGACCTCGACTATACCGAAAGACTTGCGACGCGTTTCCAAGTGCTGTGCGGCAACGACGCGCTGCTTGCTCCGATGACGGAGCGGGGAGCCGTGGGCGCGGTGTCCGTGGTGAGTAATGTCGCGCCCCTTCTCACTCGCAGGCTGCTCGAGGGCGTGGGCAGTGCTCGGGACAGGGAAGTTTTCGACAAATTGGCAAAGGCGATGAGCCTCGAAGTCAATCCGATACCCGTGAAGTATCTCCTCTGCCGCTTGGGGATATTCGCTACCGACGAAGTGCGGCTGCCGCTGACGGCGGCGGAGCCTGCCCCCATAGACGCGCTGACGGCGGACATTTGGGAGGAGATATGCTGACGATAGCCGTATTCGGAGCAAAGGGACGAGTGGGAAGTCGGGTGTGTCGACTGGCTGTCGAGCGGGGATACAAGATCGTTCCCATAGACGTCGACACGACGGAAGCGGAGTTACAAAACGCGCGTGCCGACGTGGCGATAGACTTCGCGCTGCCCTGCGCCACCGAGCGGGTGTGCGGATTTTGCAGGCAAAGGCGTATTCCGCTGGTCACGGGAGTGACGGGCAGAAACGCAACCGAGCAGGGGCTTGTAGAACAACTTGCCCGCCATGTCAAGGTGGTAGAGAAAGACAACTTCGCGCAAGGCGTCGAAGTGCTGACGCGGCTGGTACAGGTAGCGAGCGAGGCACTCGCGGGGTGGGAATGTGAGATCGTGGAAGCGCACAGGCGGGGCAAAAAGGACGCGCCGAGCGGAACGGCGCGTATGTTGGCGGCGAAGATCGCCGAGAAAAAAAACTTCGGCACCGTCACCGTGCACTCGCTCCGACTGGGAGACGAGACAGGGACGCATACCGTCGTATTTGCCGCGCGAGGCGAGACTGTGACTATCTCGCACCGCGCCGTATCTATAGATATATTCGCTCGGGGCGCGCTGGACGCCGCTGTCAGAGTTTGCGGCGCAGCATGTCCCCCGCCTGCAAGCGGTAAGGACAGCTGATGGTCACGCGCTGCTTGACTCTGTTGCACACCGTGAGGGGCTGTCCGTCGGGGTCTGTCGCGCTCTCGACTACAAAGGGCAGACCGCTGTCCTCGCCCGCCGAGACAGACTCCAGCGCGTCGCCTGTTTCGAAACGGTTGCGCACCTCCACCGTCGCGCTGTGCCCGTCGCTGCTCAAGACTGCCGCGACGAACTTGTACGTCTCCACCGCCTTGCTGTCATTGAGATACTGTCCGCCTCTGTCGCCGTCGAAGTAGAAACCCGTCGTGTAGTCGCGATGAGAGGCTTTGTCCAACTCGGCGAGCAGTTTCCTCACCAAGACTTCGTCGAATTTCCCTTCCGCTATGGCGTCCAGTGCCCGTCTGTATGCCGACACCACCGTAGCCACGTAGAAGGACGACTTCATCCGCCCTTCTATCTTGAGACTGGTCACGCCCGCGCTTATAAGCTCCGGCAGATATGCCAGCATGTTCATGTCTTTACTATTGAAAATGTACGTGCCCCGCTCGTCCTCATACACCGGAAGGTAGTCCTCGCGGCTGACCTCGCGCACCTGCCATTCCCAACGGCACGCCTGCACACATTCGCCGCGATTGGCGTCGCGCTCCGTAAGGTAGTTGGACAGCAGGCACCTGCCCGAGTAACTCATACACATGGCTCCGTGCACGAACGCTTCCAACTCCACCTCTGGACAAAACTCGCGTATCTCGCGAATTTGCGTGATGGGCACCTCGCGCGCCAGTACTACCCTCTCCGCGCCCAGCCTCGCCCAGTGGCGCACCGCGTACTTGTTGGTGGTGTTGGCTTGGGTGGAAAGGTGCAGTTTCAAGTGCGAATGTTCGCGCACAAAGTCCCACACGCCGGGGTCGGACACAAGCACGGCGTCCGCCTGCGCCTCTTCGAGAAGGTGCAGATACTCCTCTAGGTCCATAAAGTCGGCGTTGCTCGCGAAAATATTGAGCGTGACATACACCCGTCTGCCGAGCGAATGAGCGTAAGCGACAGCCTCTCGGATCTCGCTGTCCGTGAAGTTGTCGGCAAAGGCGCGCAAGCCGTAACGCTTGCCTGCCAGATACACCGCGTCCGCACCGAAGTGCAATGCCGCTTTGAGTTTTTCCATATTGCCCGCCGGCGCGAGTAACTCCACGCTCGCTCTGCCACTGTCTTTCGTCATCTTGCTCCTCACGACCGACTTCACGCTCTGTACTGCTCTAACTCTACACTTCGTGAAGTTTCAGCCCTTTTTCGCCCCTTTCGGGTATATTATGTCAGTAATAGTAATCTATAAAATGCGGAATTTCCGCAAAACCGCAATATTATTGCGGAGGTATACCCTGCTCCCGTAGGGATAGCAGGTCGCGGATATAGGGACATTTATTCTATTTTTTTGTTGATATCCACGATCCACTTTGGATCACCGGAGTCCAACGCCTGAAAAAGTCGCAACACATTGCTACTCGGTATATCGGTATATATATCACTCATCTGCGCCAAATGTCGCCGCATAACTTCGTAATTTTCGACGGTTATCTTGCGGTAGATCGCTACTCGTTGTCGCATAGAGGCGTCATAACCTTTTACGCCTGTCAGTTTTTCCACTATCGCTGCGTTATCGGTTTTGCTATTGGAAGTCAATCTTACCGGCTGAAAATGCGACAATACCACTTGCAACGTACATGGATTTACAAAATACACGACCTCATCTGCTACTTTATCGCCGTGAATTTTGTTTATTTTATTTTTCATCGCAAGGAATTGCTCATACGGATATCTTTCGGTATCGCAAAATATCACTACCAACTTGTAGTTGTCCGCTCTGTAGCTATAGGCATACACCGCGGAAATATTATCTATAGACTTGGCGTCTTTTAACTCGATAGAGAAATTTCGGCTCCACATGCCAAGCGATCTCAAGCGATCCATATAGTCGTACTCTTCTGCACCTTCGCAGATGATCAGAATACTGTTTTCATTCCGTGTGGGAGGCAGTCTCTTTGCCATTTCATTCTTCCCCATTGTCACTCGTATTCTTTAGCAGTATAGATATCATATCCGGCTCCGGCAACGCGCCCAATACCCCCGAATTATACCTATCAAACAGATCTGTTTCCGAACGGATCTTATTTTCTTTTGCAGTAAACTCCGCCAGCGAATATAAGTACTCGTTTGCACTATCTTTAGAGGCGAACCATATCTGATCCTTTCGGAACAGCTTTTTGCAATCTAACAAAGTGGCGTCATGAGCAGTAAATATCAACTGCGCACCGACATTCAATTCGTTGTTAAACAATGCCACGATGGCACGTGTGAGTTTGAAATGCAAACTGCTATCCAGCTCATCCACAACAAGTGTTTTACCCATCTCCAGTGCTTCCACGATATAACTCGCTATCGATACGATCTTCTTTGTCCCGGTCGAGTCAAAGGAAAAACTCTGCACCGATTTGCCACGGTGCACTGATGTCAAACGAAACATATCGTCAATAGCAACGCTCTGTCTCAGCACCGCCTCTCGCGGATCGGGAGATCCTGCTTCATTGGACAAGCCCAGCGTTGTCAGATCGGAGCCTTCTTTATAGTACAAGAAATCTTCTATATCCAGATCCGCCAAACGAATAAGCTCTACCGTCTTGGCTTTGATCTTTTCGTTATTCTTCAAAACCTCGATAGTCCTATTGATCGGTATATTATTCATGTCGAGTAGCGTGATGCTATCGGCAAATTGGCGCAATATCTCTTTGTACTCTCCTATCTTAGAATACCTCACAGCGTTCAGCGTGTAGATAAGAATGTTATCGTTTGACACAAGACTCAGTACCTTACTCAACTCTTCATCTTCATGAAAGCGATATATGCCGTGTGCGACGTCTCGTATAAACAATTCTTTACTTGAAATATTCTTGTGCTGATCGATAGTCGATTCTCTCAGGCACTCATAGACAAAACCTCTTTTATAGCCATCCGAGAGGGTGGAATCGTATTTGAAATCATAGTCAAATACCCTGCCTCTCTCCATAAATGTAACGCCAAATGAGCATACTTTGTCATCTCTGAAAATGTTCGAAGGAACTTCGGCAACATATCCAAGCAATACATTTTTTATAGAGTTTATTGCACGAACGAGACAAGTTTTGCCGGAATTGTTCGCGCCGTAAATACAAGCCGATTTGAGAATATTGAATCCGTGCTGCATGTGTACATTATCGGCAAACTTTTTTATTCTCATATCTGCAACCAATGAGAGTTCTACTTCATTGGAATAGACCAAGAAATTGTCTACACGAACATTTAAGATCATAAAAATACGGCTCCTTTGGATCTTCCTGATACATAGTATATCACGAGAATATTTTTCGTGCAAGTTTTTTGCACAAAAAATCTAATTTAATTATGCACAATTTATAATAAGCCATACCATTGAGATCCACTTGCGCACAAGTAATATGCACACAAAAGGAAATGTCTCTTTGTGTGCATATTTTAATTCAATTACATTCGGTGTCGGCGCGGTCAGTCGGAGAGTTTGTAGGACACGGTCACGCCGTCGCCTATGCGGTGGAGGGTCGTGCGGTAGCGGGAGTCGGCGGTGAGCCTATCCAGGAAGGCGCGCATATTGCGGGCGACGGTTATGTGCTTGTGCCGCGGGTCGTCGGGGATATGCTCCACCAGTCCCTTGTACAGCACGTTGTCGCACACGAGAGTGCCGCCCACCGTCAGCAGGCTATCCAGATAGGGAAAGAAGGTAATATATTGCCCTTTGGGTCCGTCGAGGAAGATGAAGTCGTACCGTCCCGTAAGCAGGGGCACCGTCTCGCGGGCGTCGCCGACGAATATATTCACGCGCTCGGACATGCCGGCTGCAGCGAAGTTGTCGCGCGCTATTGCCGCCGAAGTCTCGTTCATCTCGAGAGTATTGAGCGTGGCTGTAGGGGCTGCGGTCAGCATGACTATGCCGCTATATCCTATAGCCGTGCCTATCTCGAGTATCCTACTCGGGCGGGCTGCGCGTACCGTCTCGAACAGCAGTCGTCGGGTCTCCTCCACCATCACGGGGATATACCGCTCTCGGGCGAAACGCTCGAGTTGTTGCAATTCCTCTTCTATACTCACTCTGTCACCACCACGGGCAGGACTATCGGGTTACGCTCGAAGGTGACGCGGAAGTAGTGCCGCACGGCGCGAGTGACGACAGACTTCACCGTCGTCTCGTCCTTGTCGCCCGACTTGAGCTTGGCTACCGCGCTCATCACCTCGCGGGAGATCTCGCCGATGACGTTTTGCGAGCCTTTTTCCTCAAAGAAGCAGCCTTTGGACGCTATCTGCGGCTCGCCTATTACCTTGCCGTCCTTCATAGTCAGTACGCACACTATTATCCCGTCCTCGGAGAGGGTCAGGCGGTCGCGAAGGACGCTATTGCCTACGTCGCCCACGCCCAAGCCGTCCACCATCACGCTGCCTGCGGGGACCTGCCCCGTCACCTTGAAGTAGCCGTTGCCCACCTCCACGCAGTCGCCGAGATCGGGGACTATCACGTCCGCGGGGCGGTGCTTGAGGTTCTCCACCAGCATGGCGTGCTGACGAAGGTGTCTGTACTCGCCGTGTATGGGAATGAAGTACTTGGGCTTGACTAAGGTGTATATGAGTTTCAACTCTTCCTGACATGCGTGACCGGACACGTGCACCGCGCTCAGGGCGGAGTACACGACGTTGGCACCCAGGCGGTAGAGTTTATTGATAACGTTGTACACGTCCCGCTCGTTGCCGGGGATGGGGTTGGCGGAGATGACGATGGTATCGTTGCTGCCCACCTTGACCTTGTTGAACTCGCCCGAAGCCATTCGCGTGAGCGCGGACATAGGCTCGCCCTGGCTGCCTGTGCTGAGAATGACGAGTTTGCCGTCCTCTATGGAGCCTGCGCGGTCTATGTCTACGAACATATCGCTGTCTATGGACAGTATCCCCACTCGCGCCGCCGTCTCGATATACTTGGTCATAGAGTAGCCGGAGAGCGCGATCTTGCGCTTGTATGTCTTTGCCAACTCTATGATCATTCCAAGGCGGTCGACGTTGGAAGCGAATGTCGCAACGATGAGCCTTCTGCCCTTGGCGTCGCGGAAAATTCTATTCAATGTCTCCTGCACTACCGATTCGCTGACGGTATAGCCCGGCTTTTCCACGTTGGTGGACTCGCTCATCAGCAGCAACACGCCCTGTCTGCCTATCTCGGCGATACGGTTGAGGTTCATGATCTCATTGCCCAGCGGCGTGTAGTCTATCTTGAAGTCGCCCGTGTGCAGTACCGTGCCGACGGGAGTGCGAAGTGCTATCGCCACGCTGCCCGCCACACTATGCGATACGTGGATGAACTCGGCGGAGAATGCGCCCAATGCCACCACGCTGCGGTCGGAAACGGGTACCATATTCACCCTGTCCGTCACGCCGTGCTCGACCAGTTTGTTTTCGGCAAGTGCCAACGTCAGTTTGGTGCCGTACAGGTCCACTTTGCCGCCGCCCAACTTGTCCACTATATACGGAAGCGCGCCTATGTGGTCCTCGTGTCCGTGCGTGAGCAGTATGCCCTTCAACTTGTGCCTGTTCTCCTGCAGATACGTAATGTCCGGAATGACAACGTCCACGCCCGGCATATCCGTAGTGGGGAATGCCATACCTGCGTCGATGACCACCAGGCTGTCGCCGTACTCGAACGCCGTCATGTTCTTGCCTATCTCGCCCACTCCGCCCAGGAATATGACCTTGAGCCGCTCCGGTGCTCGCTTGGTCGCTTGCCGCGCCGCTTGCCGCGGGGTCGGTGCTCGCCGCACGGGCGTGTTGTGGGTTTGTTTCGTATTTTTGGTTTGTTTCGGAGTAGGTGCTTGCCGCACGGGCGACCGGGTGGTCGGCTTTGGTGATTTAGTGGTTTTCGGAGCAGAGGCTTGCCGCTTGCT
>CANQGO010000018.1 GCA_947623225.1 uncultured Clostridia bacterium
GCGTACGGTGACGCAGCCGTCCGTCTCGGTGTCGAAGTCCACCGTGATGCAGTAGGGGGTGCCGATCTCGTCCTGTCTGCGGTAGCGTTTGCCTATGCTGCCCGCCTCGTCGTAGTCGCAGGAGAACTCCCTGAGCAGGGTGTTGTACAGTTGCTGTGCCGGCTCGGCGAGTTTCTTGGACAAGGGGAGCACGCACGCCTTGAAGGGTGCCAACTCCGGATGAAGGTGCAGTACCACGCGGGTATCCCCTTCGCCTACCGTCTCCTCGTCGTATGCGTTGGTCAAGAATGCCAAAAATGCGCGGTCTGCGCCCAGGCTCGGCTCTATGACGTAGGGTACGAAGCGTTCGCCCGTGATGGGATCGGTGTAGTCCAGCGTCTCGCCGCTCACCTGCGAGTGACGGGTCAGGTCGTAGTCCGTCCGGTCCGCTATGCCCCACAACTCGCCCCAGCCGAAGGGGAAGCGTACCTCAAAGTCGGTGGTGGCTTTGCTGTAGAAGCACAACTCTTCCTTGTCGTGGTCGCGCAGACGGAGATTGTCCTCGCGCATGCCCAGCGACAGCAGCCATTGCTTGCAGAAATTCTTCCAATAGTCGAACCACTCCAGATCGGTGCCCGGCTTGCAGAAGAATTCCAACTCCATCTGTTCGAATTCGCGAGTGCGGAAGATGAAGTTGCCCGGGGTGATCTCGTTGCGGAAAGATTTGCCTATCTGACCAATGCCGAAGGGCAACTTTCTGCGGGTGGTGCGGCAGACATTTTTGAAGTTGACGAATATGCCCTGTGCCGTCTCGGGACGAAGGTATACCGTGGAGGTGCTGTTTTCCGTCACGCCGATGAAGGTCTTGAACATGAGGTTGAACTTGCGTATAGGCGTGAAGTCGCACTTGCCGCACTCGGGGCAGCATATGGAGTGCTTGGCTATATACGCGCTCATCTCGTTGTCGTCCATAGAGGCGACGGTGGAGGGCAGTCCGTGCTCTGTCTGATACTGCTCTATAAGGTCGTCGGCGCGGTAGCGCGTCTTGCAGCCCTTGCAGTCTATGAGCGGATCGCTGAAGCCGCCTATATGTCCGCTGGCTTCCCAGGTACGGGGATTCATGATGATAGCGGAGTCGAGACCGACATTGAGCGGGTTTTCCTTGACGAACTTGCGGTACCAGGCTTGCTTGATATTGTTTTTCAACTCCACGCCCAGCGGACCGTAGTCCCATGAGTTGGACAGACCGCCGTATATCTCGCTGCCGGCATACACGAAGCCGCGTCCCTTGCACAGATTGACTAACTTATCCATTGTGAGTTCAGACATGTAGTATACTCTCCGAGTCTTGATCGATAACCTAATTGTAGTTTTGTTACCGAAATTTGTCAAGTAAAAAAATAACCTTGCAACGCCGCGCAATATATGGTATACTGTAGTAACAAATATGTGCATAATCTATATGCATATCCGGAGGTATATATGTACACAAGATACGGAAATCCGTCCATGCGTCGCTGGGCGCGCAAAGCCGCTCGCGGCGAGTTGGTATGCGAAGGCGAGGTCGCCTCTTACGGCGGCATAAGGCGCAAGAGCATACTGCTCATACTGCTGACGGTGGTGTTGGCTATCGCTACGGAAGCGGCACTGTGGTTCACATTTTATAAGATAATCGCGGGCGAGGCGAATGCGGACATAATAGTACGCGGCGTCATCATAGGCTCGGTACTGGCGGGCGTGGCAGGCATAGTCATGTTCATAGGGTATATAGTACTGCTTTTCAACGTGCGTGCAGCCAAGTTCGTCGGAATATTGTATTCCGTGATGCAGGGACTGTTCCTCGGAGCGGTGGGGTCCATCATAGACCTGTTCATGCCGGGCATCACTCTGGCGGCATTGCTGACCACGGGGATAGTATTCGGCATGTGCCTGCTAATGTACAACAAGCTGCAGGTGCGTATGAGCAGCAGGTTCATGATGGGCACGCTCATAGCGTTGCTTTGCTTTGTAGTGGTGGAGATCATACTCGTACCCATACTGTATCTGGTAGCCTCGTCGACGGACAATGTGGCTATGATACTGGGCGTGCAGGCAGGCGTGGCTCTGTTCTGCGTTATATTCTCCGTCATCACGGTATTTTGGGACATACAGAATATAGACTACATGGTGAAGATGGGCGCGGACAAGAAGTTCGAATGGATACTTGCCTTCAACCTCGCCACCAGCCTCATATACCTGTATATGGAGATATTGGAACTGTTGGTGCGTATATTCGCAATATTCGGTGCCAAGAAGAACAGCTGACGTATGAGAGAGATCTTGGCAAACGAGCCGTTGCTGGACAGTCACGGCAGACCGGCTACGTCCGGCTACTCGCGGCACATGCAATTCGTATGGGATAAGAAGGACGTGCACTCGTCGCGGCTGGAGGAGTGGGACGTGTATCGCATACACTTCGGCGGCAGGTATGTATTGCAGTTGGCACTGGGGCACAGCGTATATACCGTGCATGCCCATGCCACGCTGACGGACCTGGCGACGGGGGACGTGCACCGTATGTGCAGGACGACAGCGGCTCCTCGCGCGTATAAGCGGCAGACGCCCACCAACCCGGAGACGGCGAACGACCTGCAATACTTCGGCAAAAACTACCTCGTGCAGTTCGAGACTACGGACAAGTTCCGCAGACTGGCTCTCACCTGCAACGAGTACGCCGGTATCAAGGCGGAGATATTCCTGATGCTGACCAATGTGGGCAAGGCGAAGGAAAAGTTGGCAGTCGTCACGCCCTTTGACAAGCCGGGACAGTGGCAACTGCGCTATCTGGAGAGTTGCTTCACCGTCAACGGCTATGTGCGTATAGAGGACGTCGCCTATCAGATAACGGACGGCTTCGGCATGCTCAATTGGAGCAGAGGCGTGCTGCCCGCGCGGTACAAGCAGGCGTGGGGCGGCGGAGGCACCAATGTGGAAGGCAAACCTTTCGGCTTCAGCATAGGCTGGGGCTTGGGCAACGCCGAGCAAGCCACCGAGAACGCCTTTTTCTTCGACAACAAGACGTACAAGCTGACGCAGGTGCAGGAGATAGGTATAGGCGATACATATCGCTATGTGGACGATGAAGAGCGGTTCGTATTCAAGGCGGAGCCTATATACGAGTACGACGCGGATACGCCGCAGGGCAGGGTCCACTGCATATACGGCAAGTGGACGGGGCGCGTCGTGCTGGAGGACGGCACGGAACAAAATATACCGCCCTTTCTCGCCTTTTGCGAGCATATGTCCAGATAGAAGGGTACAGATAGATAAAGTTGTCATAAATTGTCGCTTCGAGGCATGTTATATAGTACAACTCGGAGCGGCGAATGAAGGAGTATATCAAGGAACGTGCGGTGCAGATAGCCGACTACGTCATAGCGCACAGGTGTACGGTGCGCGAGGCGGCGGCGGAGTTCTGCGTGAGCAAGTCCACCGCGCACAAGGATCTGTCCGAGCGTCTGCCCGAGGTGGATGCGAGCAGACATGCGGAAGCGTCCGCCATACTGGCTATGAACTGGTCGGATCGCTACAATCGAGGCGGAGCGGCTACGCGGTACAAGTACGCACGGGTAAAAAGCAATAAAAAAATGAGGTAGTGTGACTACCTCGTTTTTTTGTACCGTGACTGCGTCAAGCGGTCACTTTGGTGCGTTTTTTGTTTTTCAACTCCTGCTCGAGTTCGTCGCACGCCTCGGCAAGCTCTTCCTGAGTCTCGCCCACGTCCACGCCGTCGAGGATGTTTTGCAGACGGTATTCCGTATTCAGGTAGCGGATGGTCTGATAGCCTATGACGGTGGTGAGGGTGCCGTTGGCCAGTCCCTGCACGCTGCTGTCCACGATGGCAGCTATAGCGTTGCCGAGAATGGGTATGCCCTTGACGGCGGAGCCCATAGTCTGTACCACGCTGTGGCCTATATTCATCCCGCCGAGTCCGTAGGCGATGAGAGCGTTTTGCAATACTCTGCTCACTATACGGGCAAGTCGCGCGTCGGACGGACGGAAGCCGTACAGGTACACGAGGTCCTTTATAAGCTGCAGATTGAGGAATATGACCAGTGCGGTGTCCACCTTTGCCGTCTGGGATATGGCGGAGTAGGCTGCGCACTTGAGACTGCTGCGGAAGATAAGCTCCTTGGCGTTTTTCTTGACGGAGCCTTGGTACAGTCGGGTCAGGGCGTCTTTGAGCCCCTCCTCGTCGCCCACCTTCAGGGCAATGGCGAGTTTGCCGACGGTCTCGCTGTCGTACCAGCCTACGCCCTCCACCTTGCCCGTCAGATCTATGATCTTCTCCGCTATCTCGTGGCGCAGTTTTCTGTTGTGCCGCTTGGCTTCCTTAGCCGTGTAGGCGTTCACGTTGGTCTGGAATGCGCCTGTACGCATGACCTTGACCAGCGGGACTATGAATATACATATATATACGACTATGCAAGCCGCGCCTACGGCGTAGCCGGCGTATTCGTTCACTTCGTATACGCGCATGGTCAGGAAGAACAGGCAGACGAAGAGGATCACGCCTATCAATCCCGAACCCATCCATAGCAGGAGACGTGCACCGCGCACATTCTGGCGGCGGGTGTACTTCTGCTCGTATTCGTAGATGGTCATCTTGCCGCTCTGCGCGCTGTCGGCAGGGTTGCCGGCGTCGGCGGGAAGGACGGCGTTTGTCTTTTGTTTCTTTTTACTCATATATTCCTCCCATCGCGGAGATCAGCGCAGAGGCTTGCTCCACAGGTTGTATCTATCGGGGTGCATGATGGCGTTGGCGAACTTCTCGCGAATGTCCGGATCGTCCCGTGCCAGCTCGTCCAGAAGCTGTTTGACGCGCTCGCGCTCGGTGTGCTTGTTGGCAGGGCAGGGACTTGCTACGACGGGCAGGTCTCTCGCGAAGCTCACTATATCCCTCTCCGGAATGTAGACCATAGGACGTATGAGGGTGATGCCGCTGCGGGACATGTAGCTGACGGGTTGGAAGGTGCTGAGTCTGCCCTCGTGCAGCAGGCTGAGCAGAAACGTCTCCGTCACGTCGTCGCGGTGGTGTCCGAGAGCCAACTTGCCTATGCCCTGTCTGTTCAGCTCCGAGTTCAGCGCGCCTCTGCGCATCTTGGCGCACAGACTGCAGGGGTTTGGCTCCTTGCGGATATCGAATACGATCTGCGCTATGTCCGTACGGACTATGGTGTAGGGTACGCGCAGCCGTTCGCAATATTCCCTTATCGGCTCAAACGAGCAGTCGGCAAAACCCATATCCACTGTGACTGCGGCGAGGGTAAAGGGCAGTATGTGATCGCGATACGCCGCGAGCAATGCCAGCAGCGTCAGGCTGTCCTTGCCGCCGGATATGCCCACAGCCACGCTGTCGCCCCGACTCAGCATGCCGTAGTCCTCTATTGCCCGCCTCAGCGGTGAAAGCAGTTTGTTTGCGTCCATATATTCAATTGTACATTGTGCGGCATATTTTTGCAAGTTTTTTCAAAAATTATTTGCGGCTTGTTTACAAATCCGTCACGGATATGGTATCATATATACACCAAAATACTTACAAGGAGAACCGGATATGAAGTGGATTTGCAATGTTTGCGGATATGTTCATGAAGGCGACACACCTCCGGAGGTCTGTCCTCTGTGCGGAGTGGGCGCAGAAGAATTCACCGCGCAGGAAGACTGAGTATGGCGCGTAAGCGCGAATAAAATGGAGGTAATATAAAATGAAATTTGTTTGTTCCGTATGCGGATATGTGTACGAAGGCGACGAGGCACCCGAGAAGTGCCCCGTATGCAAGGCTCCCAAGGAAAAGTTCATCCAACAGTCGGAGATGAGTTGGGCTGCGGAGCACGTTGTGGGCGTGGCGCAGGGCGCACCTCTGGACATCCTGGACGACCTGAGAGCCAACTTCAACGGCGAATGCAGCGAAGTGGGTATGTATCTCGCCATGAGCCGTGTGGCTTTCCGCGAGGGCTATCCCGAGATCGGTCTGTATTGGGAAAAGGCGGCTTACGAAGAGGCTGAGCACGCCGCCAAGTTCGCCGAGTTGCTGGGCGAAGTGGTGACGGACAGCACGGAGAAAAATCTGAAAATGCGTATCGAGGCGGAGAACGGTGCCACGATGGGCAAGACGGATCTCGCCAAGCGCGCCAAGGCACTCAATCTGGACGCTATACACGACACCGTCCACGAGATGGCTCGCGACGAGGCACGCCACGGCAAGGCTTTTCTCGGACTGTACAACCGCTATTTCAAAAAGTAAATTACACGTAGAAGGCACGGCTTATCACCGTGCTTTTCTTTTGCCGAAATTTGCTCTTGTCACGGAGAAGATATTGTAGTATAATATAGAAAAATATATAATCGGGATATTATATATATCTGGCGTCGGTATGCAAGACGCTGCACGTTATGAAAAAATACAGTACGAGCAATGTGAAAATAAAACGCAAGGTAGGTCTTGCGCTATCCGGAGGCGGCACGAGAGGGCTGGCGCATGTGGGCGTCATCAAGGCGTTCAACGAGGAACGGATAGGTTTCGACTATGTGGCAGGCACCTCCGTGGGTAGTCTCATAGGCGCGTTGTACTGCGCCGACGTGGGCATGGACGCCATAGTGGCGGAGGCCAAGTTGGTGGAGCGCAGGGAATTGCTGCGCAGATTTCTGGTCAATTCCGACTCCGCCAATATAGCGCGCGTGGCGAACAGACTGCTTGTGGACAGGACGTTCGAGCAGTTGAGTATCCCCTTCACCGCGGTGGCGGTGGATATACTGACGGGCAGCGAGATACTACTGTCTGACGGCAATGTGGCGCAGGCGGTATCGGCAAGTTGCGCCGTGCCTGGACTGTTCAAGCCGGTGAGGATAGGAGACCGTCTGCTGGTGGACGGCGGTCTGCTCAACAATATGCCTGCCGACGTATGCAGGGCTATGGGCGCGCAGATAGTGATAGGCGTGGATCTGAACCACAATCGCGGCTCGGGCGCACGCTCGGAGAAGCTGACGGATATAGTCATAGCCGCCTGGAACATAACTACCAAGTCCACCATGTATAAGGGGCTGCAAAACAGCGACATTGTAATAGAACCGGAGTTGGGCGAATACAATCGTGCGCGTCTGGACAATATAGACGAGATGGTGGCGGAAGGCTACCGCGCGGCGAAGGCACAGATGCCCGGCATTAAAAAGTTGCTGGGATTGAAGTAAACGGAGAAGGACATGAAAACAAAAAGATTAGCACAAGTAGTCATCGTATTGCTGCTGACGGCGGTGTTGGCATCGGCACTCTGCCTCGCGGCGTGCGGTCTCACACCTATGCCTTTGTCGATCAGCGCGACATACAGCGGCGGAGATATAGAACTGGGCGGCATGCTGGACAACAGCAAGCTGACCGTGACCGTCACATATGTCAACGGCACGACCGAGCAAGCCAAGAGCTTCTCGCGTACCGATCCGGATACCACCACGCCGGGCGAGAAAACGGTCACCGTGACGTACAAGTACGGAGAGATCACTCTCACTTGCACGTTCACCGTCAATGTGGTGGCTCCCGCTCCCGAGGTGGTGCCCGTGTCTCTCACGGCAGTATACAGCGGCGGAAATATCGCGCTGAATACCCAGCCGGACAAGAAATATTTCCAGGTCACCGTGACCTACTCCAACGACACGTCCAAGACGGTGACGGACTGGACGATGAGCGGATTCGACAGCGGCTCGGTGGGAGACAAGGAATGTATAGTCACCTACACCGAAAACGACACGACGGTACAGGATACCGTGACCGTGCACGTGGTGGAGCGGGTAGGTCCGCTACCTCCGCAAGAGGGCGAATACGACGTGAATGTCATTCGCGAAGAGGAGCTGTCCATACACTTCCTGATGCTGGGCAATAAATCTACCGGCGACAGCGTGTATATAAAGGCGGGCGATACGGATATTCTCATAGACGCAGGTTCGGACTATAACAGCGCGAGCACCATCGAGAGCTATGTCAAGCAGTACTGCACGGACAACGTATTGGAATATGTCGTGATCTCTCATGCGCATATGGACCATATAGCCGCATTTGTCGCCGACAGTGCCAACGGAAACAAGGGCATATTCGACAGGTTCTCTGTGGAGACGGTCATCACTTACGCCCGTAAGAAAACCACTTCGCAAGTTTCTCAAAAACTGACCAGTAGATTAGACGCTCTCAAGGAGCAAGGCGTGAACGTATTCACAGCCAATGACTGTATCAACAATACCAACGGTGCTCAGAAGGAGTATACGCTCGCCGACGGTATCTCCATGGAGATACTCGACCAGAAATTCTATCGGAACTATACGAGCAACGAAAACGACTATTCCGTCTGTCTGATGATCAAACAGGGCGAGAACAACTATCTCTTCACGGGCGACCTGGAAGAAGAGGGTGAGGCGTCGTTGGTGAATCTCAATCCCGACCTGTCCAAGGTGCGGCTGTGGAAGGGAGGCCATCACGGTTCGTATACGGCGGGCAGCGTTGAGTTGCTGAAGAAGATACAGCCGGAGACGGTATGTATCTGTACATGTATGGGCACGACGGAATATTCTACCGGTGAGCATATGTTCCCGGCAAAGGAATTCGTGGAACGCGTATCGCAGTATACGGACAGAGTATATTGCACAAGCGACGGTACGCAGTATTCCACTTCAAACGCGTGCCTGCCTGCCAACGGCAATATAGTGTTCGCCTGCACAAATGAACAGATAACCATGTATTTTTCCAATAATAATCTGAAGTTGAAGGATACGGAGTGGTTCAAGACCACTTCCTGGTTCAAGAACAATTCCAATATACACGAGAGTTGGAGATGATCACGTTTACTTTTGAAGGGACTTCGCACGGAGAAGGGTACAGCGGCAGGATATGCGGCTTGCCTGCGGGGTTTCGGTTGGATATAGAGCAGATAAACGCGCAATTGGCTCTGCGCAAGTGCGGCTATGGCAGAAGCGTAAGGCAGATGCTGAGCGACGAGGTCCTGATGGACAGCGAATGCGTCACGGAGCAGGGCGAGGTGCACTTTCGCGTGCTCAACAAGAGCAAAGGACAGCGCGAGGATATAACCGCGCTACGCAGCGGACATGCGGACGTGACGGGCAGAGCGCGCTATCCCGAGTGGACGGTGCGGGAGATAGCCGAGAGGGCGAGCGCGCGCAGCAGCGTATGCTATGTGGTGCTGGGTGCCATATGCAAGCAGTTGCTGGCGAGCAAAGGCATATATACATATCACTACACCGAGAAGATAGGCGGAATAGCCATGCGCAACCGTTACCGCTTCGGCGTATCTGAGAAGCAGGAGCATTTCGCTCTGCTGCATTGCCCTTGCAGGTATGCTACGGCGCGAATGTGCGAGGCTATAGACAGGGCGCGTGCCGCCGGCAACAGTCTGGGCGGAGTGACGGTAGTGGGTGCTACGGGCGTGCCGATGGGGTTGGGAGATATATCTCCGTATACCGAGAGGTTGGACGCGGTGATAGCCGCCAATCTGATGGGTATCCCCTCCGTCAAGGGCATTTCCTTCGGTATAGGCGGCAAGTACGCCGACTCCGACGGAGTGACGGTCAATGACCGACTGGAAGTGCAGGACGGCGAGATAGTGTACGCCACCAACAACTGCGGCGGCATAGCGGCAGGCATATCCACGGGCGCGGACATACTCTGTCGGCTCATCGTCAAACCGGTGCCTACGGTACGAGGCGTGAATACGATAGACAGTCGTACATTGCAGGAGACGGTACAGCACTTCGAGAGGGCGGACACCTGCGTCGTGCCCAACGTGGGCGTGATAGCGGAGAATATATTGGCATACGTCATCGCGGACAAGATGGCGGACAGAGCATTATGAAACAGATAAGCGAATGTCGTATCACCTTCGGCAAATACCGCCGCGGCAGTGACAGCGTGACCGTCACGGACGAGAATCTGGCGCGGCTGTACGGTATAGAAGGGGACAACGTGTACATACTGCCTCGGGGAGAAGAGGCTAAGAGTTTTGCCCACGCGGAAGCACTTTGCAGGTGGCTGCTGAGCAAGCATGTCGGTCCCGACACCCTTGTGGAAGCGGTAGGCGGAGGCAGTATAGGAGACAGCGTAGGTTTTGCCTGCTCCGTATACAAGCGCGGAGTGCGGCTGTTGCAGTTGCCGACCACGCTGCTTGCCATGGTGGACAGCGGTATAGGCGGCAAGACCGCCATAGACCTCGACGGGGTGAAGAATGTTGTCGGCACGTACTACTTTGCCGATACGCTTATAGATACGGATTTTCTGAATACGCTGGACGAGGAACAGATGCACAGCGGCATGGGCGAGATAATGAAGTACGGTATGCTGAGCGACGGTATAGTGACGGAAGATCTCTGCCGTACGGTACGCAACTGCGCCCTTTTCAAGCAGAGGATATGCCTTGAGGACCCGTACTGCGAGGGCAGGCGCAACATGCTCAACTTCGGGCATACCGTAGGGCACGCCATGGAGTTGTCGCTGGGGCTTACGCACGGCGTGGCGGTGGCAAACGGCTTGTACTACGAGACGCTGCTGGCGGAGAGGCTCGGGCTGTGCGGAGCGGAGTACGCATGCAAGCGCGAGCGTATACGCGAACGATTCGAGATATATCCCATAGACGAGCGAGTGCTCGGGTATACGATACAGGACAAGAAAAACGTCGGCGGCAAAGTGGGAATGGTCCTGCCGCCCGACTTCGGAGTGACTCACCTGTCTCTCGAGGAGACGAAGGAGATACTGTTGCGGTCATGATAGCATACAACGGCGAATTTACATTGCATAGCGACCTGCGCTGCAGCGACAAGTCGCTGACGCACCGCGTATTCATCGCGGCAAGCATAGCCGACGGCGTGAGCAAGATACGCAACGCCGTCTTTTCGCGTGACGTGATGGCTACTGTGGAGGCATTGCGAAAACTGGGCGCGGTCATAGATATAGAGGGCGACTGCGCCACGGTGCACCCTGTAGAGAACGTCCCGCAGGGCGAAGTGACGCTGGACTGCGGCGGAAGCGGAACGACGGCTCGGCTGCTGGCGGGGCTGGCGGCAGGGCTGGGCGTACGAGCGGTATTCGTGGGAGATGAGAGCCTGTCCCGCAGACCCATGACGCGCGTTACGGAACCGCTGAGACAGTTGGGGGCGGATATCCGCGCTACAGAAGGCTGTCTCTTTCGCTGTGACGGCGGACGTCTCACGGGCAGACACCTGCACGCGCAGGTGGACTCGGCGCAGGTGAAGAGCGCGGTCATATTGGCGGGGCTGTTCGCCGAGGGCGTCACCCGCTACACGGAGAGGATACCTACGCGCGACCATACCGAGAGGTTGCTGGGCGCGTTGGGCGCGGACGTACACGTCGACGGACTTACCGTCACGGTGAGAGCGTCCCGTCCGCATGCGATGGACATATCCCTGCCCGGCGATCCTTCCGCAGCGGCATACCCTGTGGCGTTGGCATTGCTGAAGGGGCGCAGCGCGAAGGTGGACAACGTATTGGTCAACCCCACGCGGATGGGCTTCTACGACGTACTGCGGCGAAGCGGTGCGGATATACGACTAAGCAACGAGCGCGAGGTGTACGGCGAGAAAGTGGCGGACATACAGGTGTTTCCGAGCGTATTGTCCCCCTTGCGTGCGGACGCCGCGGACGTGTGCAACGGAATAGACGAAGTGCCGCTGCTGGCAGTGATGGCTTTGTTCGTCAAGGGCAGACACGAATTCGTCGGCACGGCGGAGTTGCGGAACAAGGAATGCGATCGCATAGAAGCCATACGGCATATAGCCGAGGTGGCAGGGCAGAGCGCGGAGTACGAAAACGGACGGCTGACTATAACTTCGAACGGTACGGTGCCCGGAGTACGGCGGTACAAGACCTTCGGCGACCACCGCATAGCCATGTGCGAGGCGGTGCTGAGCGTTGCCGCAGGCAGCGGCTGTACAGACAGCGCGCCCTTTGACGTGTCTCATCCGGCGTTTACGGACGTGCTCGGGATACGCCCGCTGAAGTTGGGGCTCATCGGCACGCATGTCAAGGAGAGCGTCTCGCCGCGTATGCAGACCTATCTCGCCATGCGCGCGGGAGTGTGCTGCAGTTACGATACGGTCACATTGCCTGAGGACGTGACGGATGACAAACTGCTGGAAGTGATACGCTCGTACGACGGGCTGAATGTCACCATGCCCTTCAAGGTACGCGTGGCGCGTTTGCTCGGCGCGAATGTGCCCGCCGTAAACACGGTAGGCAAAGGAATAGAGCCGCAGTCCACCGACGGCTACGGGCTGACGCACCCGCTGATCAGGCACGGAGTGCACTTCGAGGGCAAGCCGCTGTGGATAGTGGGCGCAGGCGGCGCGGCGGAGTCCTGTGTGACGGAGTTGCTGAAGTACGGCTGCAAGTTGCAGGTGATCAACCGTACCGAGAGCCGTGCGCGGGCGTTGCGCAACAGGTACGCCCTTCCGGAATGTGTATTCGAGCCGGCGGGCGTGCTGACATTCCTGCCCGAGTGTCCATTCGAACAGCAATTGACGCTGCCGGACAGTTGCGAGTTCGTATTCATAGCGGCGTATATGGGCTACAGCAATATCCGCGCCCAAGCGGAGGCAAGGGGCATCACGGTGGTGGACGGATTCGAGATGAATTACAGCCAGGGCACCGTGGGATTTTCGCTATGGACGGGTACGCCGTTGCAGGACGACTACGAAGGCTATGTGCAATATGTAAAGGAGTTTGACTATATATAATGAAAATACTTCTACTCAACGGGGCGAATATGAACATGCTGGGCAGACGGGATCCCGAGTTGTACGGGACGCAGACGCTTGCCCAACTGGAAAAGGAAGTGTCGCTGTACGCGCTGGAAAAGGGTATGGATACGGTATGTATGCACAGCAACAGCGAAGGGCAGCTGACGGATATATTGCAGCAGACGGACTGCGACGGAGTCATATTCAACGCGGGAGCGTACAGTCACTACAGCTACGTCCTGCGCGACTGCATAGAGTGCATGAGCATACCCGTGGCGGAGGTGCACATGACGGACGTGTCCGCACGCGAAGAGTTTCGCCGCCGCGACGTGTTGGCGGAGGTGTGCTCAGCGCGGTTCATGGGCAGAGGCGTGCGCAGCTACCTGGACGCGGTGGACTGGCTGTCCGAGAGACTCAACGGACAATAATAGACAAAAAAGATTGTGCTTTTTTGCACCGTATTGTACAATAGGTGTAAGGTAAGGTGAAATATGACGGCATTCTGGACATTTGCAGTAGTGGTAGTGACGCTGGCGGCGTCAATGTGCACGGCGTTGCTCGCGCCTATGCGTCAGCGTCGGCTGAAGGTAGACGGGCAATACTTTCGCAGGGTGAAGGTGAGATACCTGTATTTTCTCTTCGGCAGTATGGGTACCAAGCAAGAAGGGCGCGACGTACGCAGCTACGGCGTGATATTGCCCATGTTCGTATTGCATATCATAGGATATATCCTGACTGTAGGGATATGGGCGGCGGTGCCTGTACTGTACAGATACGGCGTGGATCTCGAGTATCTGTGGGCGGTGCCCCTGGCTGTAGACCTGGTCTATACCCTGACTCTGACGGTGACGGAGGCGGTGTGCGTGCGTGTGAGCGCGAGACGTGCCGCTGCCGACGGCAAATAATATTTTTTAAGATTTTTTATACTCTTTTTTTCCTTTAATACCATCTTTTTAGTTGACAACGGCGTCGCCGTATGGTATCATAATCTTGCACTTCTGTATGGGGTGTAATTTTTTGCGTGCGCAAATTCACCTTTGCGACACAAACAGGAGAAAGCTATGGCAGCGAAGAAAGGTAACAGAGTCAAGGTCGTGTTGGCATGCACGGAGTGCAAGCAGCGCAACTACGATACTTTCAAAAACAGCAAGAATACCACCGACAGACTCGAGCGCAACAAGTATTGCAGATTCTGCAGAAAGCATACCGTGCACAGAGAAGCGAAGTAAGGAGGTCTACATATGGCTGCACAACAAAAAGCTAAAAGACCGAATATATTCAAGAGGCTCGGCTCCTTCTTTGTAAAGAGCTGGTCCGAGTTGAAGAAGGTGACATGGCCTACATTCAAGACAGTGCTGAAGAATCTCGGCATCGTTCTGCTTGTGGTGCTGTTCTTCGCCGTGATCATATTCGGCGTGGATACGGTATTTGCGAATTTGCTTATCGGCTTGCCGGCAGGCAAGGGATGGTCTTGGTAACGCGATGGCAGAAGCAAAGTGGTACATACTGCACACATATTCGGGCTATGAGAGTCTGGTGAAGAAGTCCATCGAGCAGATGGTGGAGAACGGCAATCTGCAGGACGTGATACTGGACACCAAGATACCCACCGAGACGCTCATAGAGGATCGCAACGGCAAGATGAAGGCTTACGAAGCCAAGGTGATGCCCGGGTACGTGTTCATCAAGTTGGTTTATTCTTCGCAGTTGTGGTTCATGCTCACCAACACGCGCGGTGTGACGGGCTTCGTCGGTCCCAACGGCAAAGCGTGGCCGTTGACGGAGGAGGAAGTGAAGCGTCTGCGCCTGGAGGATCCCGTGGTGGACTTCTCTATGGAAGTGGGCGACAGTGTGAATGTCACCAGCGGTCCCTTTGAGGGGATGGTGGGCGTCATCAAGAGCATAGATACCACCCGTCAGAAGGCACAGGTAGTGCTGAATATGTTCGGACGGGAGACGTCTGTGGACATGGACTTCGTACAGTTGGAAAAGATATCCAATCCCACGACTACGGTCGCGAGCGAGGATTAGTTTTTTCGCGGGCACGGCGTAACAGTGCCATATTGGGAGAAGCGGCAAATATACTCAGGGCTGCTTCGTTAAACCACGAATAGGAGGAAATCACTATGGCAAAGAAAGTAACGGCAGTCGTCAAACTGCAACTTCCTGCCGGCAAAGCGACACCTGCCCCTCCGGTAGGTTCTGCACTCGGTCCTCACGGTATCAATATTCCCGGATTCACCAAGGACTTCAATGCCAAGACGGCAGACAAAGCGGGACTCATCATTCCCGTTATAGTCACGATCTACCAGGATCACAGTTTCACGTTTGTATTGAAGACGCCTCCCGCACCCGTGCTCATCAAGAAGGCATGCGGCATAGAGAGCGGAAGCGCGACCCCCAACAAGACCAAGGTAGCCAAGATCACCAAGGCTCAGATCGAAGAGATAGCCAAGATGAAGATGGTGGATCTGAACGCTGCGTCACTGGAAGCGGCATGCTCCATGATCGCGGGAACCGCTCGCTCTATGGGCGTGACGGTGGTGGACTAGGAGGTACGCTATGGGAAAGAAATATACAGACGCATTGAAGCAGATAGACAGATCCAGACAGTACGACCTGGGTGAGGCGATCGACCTCGCGGTGAAGATCGCTCCTGCCAAGTTCGACGAGACGCTGGAGTTGCACGTGAAGTTGGGCGTAGACCCCCGTCACGCAGACCAACAGGTACGTGGCGTGGTGGTATTGCCTAACGGAACAGGTAAGACGGTGCGCGTATTGGTCATAGCCAAGGGTGCCAAGGCGGACGAGGCTACGGCTGCCGGCGCGGACTATGTAGGCGCAGAGGAATATATCGAGAAGATCCAGAAAGAGAACTGGTTCGACTTCGACGTCATGATCACCACACCCGATATGATGGGCCTGGTAGGACGTATGGGTAGAGTGCTCGGTCCCAAGGGATTGATGCCCAACCCGAAGAGCGGCACGGTGACTATGGACGTTGCCAAAGCCATCCACGATATCAAAGCCGGTAAGGTGGAGTACCGTGTGGACAAGCAATCCATATGCCACGTCATATTCGGCAAGAAGTCCTTCGGCGCGGAGAAGCTGCTGGAGAACGCCACGACGGTCATGGACGCCATCATCAAGGCGAAACCCGCCGCTGCCAAGGGCACATACCTCAAGTCGGTCGCAGTCGCCACTACGATGGGACCCGGCATCAAGGTAAGTTACAAATAATACAACAGAATATACGACCCCAAACCGTTCCAAAGACAGCAAGTGACAGTAAATCTTGCCGAGGTACACTAAGGAGGTTGCAGTCATATGACTCCTACCCTTGTACCTTGCGGTGCAAGGGTTTTGTATACACCGCACAGTCGATTGCGGTCACAAAGAAAATAATACAGGAGGAAAACAATGGATCACGAACGTCATCACGGCCACCTCAGTCCTTCTCAGCAAGCCAAGCACGAGAAAGTGGAAGAGATCAAGCAAATGATACAGGACAGTCACTCTTTCGTCATACTTGACTACAAAGGACTCACGGTCGCCCAGGATACCGAATTTCGCTCGGAATTTCGCAAAAACGGCGTGGACTACAAGGTATTGAAGAATACGCTTGTGCGCAAGGCTCTCAATGAACTCGGCTATACCGAATTCGACGAGGCTCTGAACGGTCCCAGCGCGTTTGCATTCGGCACAGAGGACGCAGTAGCCCCCGCCAAGGTAGCGGCTGAAGGCGTCAAGAAGTACGGCAAGATGCAGGT
Source organism: uncultured Clostridia bacterium (assembly GCA_947623225.1). Taxonomy (GTDB): domain Bacteria; phylum Bacillota; class Clostridia; order Christensenellales; family CAG-314; genus Fimimonas. The sequence continues at coordinate 16,537 of CANQGO010000018.1, forward strand.
CAAGTGCGGTATGTTCGACAAGAAATATGCCGACGCGGCTACATGCGAAGCCATGAGCAAAGTTCCCGGCAGAGAGACATTGCTGGCAATGTTGGTCTCTGTACTGTCCGCTCCCATGCGCGGACTCGCTGTCGCACTCAATGCAATAGCGGAAAAGAAGGCGTAGTCTTCTTTCACAGGTACGCCTTCACCTGAGCAAGGCAAATATATTCTAAAAATCAAGGAGATAATACAATGGATACAAAGAAATTTATAGACGAGATAAGCAATCTGTCTGTATTGGAACTCAATGAACTTGTTCACGCTATCGAAGAGGCATTCGGCGTAAGCGCGGCTGCTCCCGTAGCAGTGGCAGGCGGTGCTGCGGCAGCGGCTGCTCCCGCTGCAGAAGAGAAGACGGAATTCGACGTCGTTCTGAAGAGCGTCGGCTCCGCCAACAAGATCGCCGTCATCAAGATCGTGCGCGAACTCACCGGTCTGGGTCTGGTAGAGGCCAAGAACGCCGTAGAGGGTGCTCCCACGACTCTGAAAGAGGCTCAACCCAAGGACGCTGCGGAAGCCATCGTGAAGCAGCTGACAGAGATCGGCGCAGAAGCGGAACTCAAGTAATCTGTACTACGTATAGCAAATACCCCGTAGGGCACAAGCCCTACGGGGTATTTTGTCGTTCAGCCGTGGATTATGTCCGTGACTTCGCCCACGTACATGGTGTGAGGCGGTTCGTCGCGGTAGTAGCGGTCCCGCGCGAAGTCGGGTATGGCTGTCAGGTCGAGGTCCTGACGGTATATCTTTCTGCATACCAGCGTAACGTACGCTTCCGCGAAGGTGACGCCGTCGTCAAGAACGCGAGGCGTCAGTCCGCTCTCCGCCACCTTGTCGCAGTCCCTGCCCGACTTGGAACCGAGCAGAGCCAGAGCCGAGCGATAGCGTTGGTCGAAGAAACTCACGGTGAAGCAGTCGTCCGACTCCATAAACTCGTGCGTGTAGCGGCAGGGCTTGATATACACGGTGACTACGGGACGGGACCATAGCGTGCCCAGTCCGCCCCAGCCTATGGTCATCGTATTGAACGAGTCGCCTTTGCGCGCCGTCACCAATGCCCAATCTTTGTTGAATAGTTGCAGCATATTTTCATCCAATTGCATACAGACTCCTCCATATATATGTAGATATTATAGTACAATTGTACGCATTTGTCACCATCGCGCGGCAAATTGAGCGTTTTGTGCACAAAAAAGCCCGTTCCGTGTAAGTGAACGGGCAAAATATGTCGTGTAAATTCAGAACAGTGCCAGCAGCGCGCCTACGCCCCAACCCAGCAGGGTGCCGATGGCGAGACCCAGCGTACCGCATATGATACCGGGCGCGATGAGGTCTCTGTCGCCGTAGGCATTGGCAACGGGTGCTATGAAGGGCGGACCGTAGATACCGGCGGTACTGGTGATGAGGGCGGTGCCTGCGTCTATACGGCAGAGTTTGCACAGCAGCAGGTGTACCAGTATGACGGATATCTGCGAGCAGGCGAAGAAGCACAAGGTAGGCAGTATCTCGCGTGCCAGTTCGGAAATGTCTATGCTCATAGACAGACCGAGCGAGAATATGAGTATGAGGTACTGACCTATCTGATAGGGACCCTTCACGCGGCGTATGGGTTTGATGAAGCTGAAGGCTATACCCAGAATGGAAACGGCGAGTATTATATACAGACTGCCGTCGAGGCTGCCGTTGATAAGTATCTCCAGCCCTGCGCCCACGCCCAGACAGCCTATAGCCAGCAGTATGACTCCGACGAGTTTCAGTACCGACTTGCGATCGCGCGGAATGGACTTGTAGTTGTATTCCTCCGCCGCGTCGCCCGCGTGGCTCTCCGCCGCTTCCTGTATAGGCGTCAATTCGCTCGCTTCACTTTCTTTCACGACGGACGGGGCAGTGCCCTCGCCCAGAAACTTCTTGTATATCGGCTTGATGACGGTGAGTATGAGCAGGAAGTAGATACCGCCCACGAAGAAGTCGGATATCTGCGCGGAAGCGATGACGGTGGTGCTCTGCTCGCCCAGGAGTGCCTTGCCTATGGCGACCATATTGGGAGTGCCGCCCGTGTACAGTCCCGTAGTCATTCCGGCAAGTACGTTGGAGTCGGGCAGACCGGCTGCGCGTGCTATGAAGAAGGACGCGACGGACACGACGAGCGCGGAGGCGATGACCAGCGAGAAGGATATGACGGTCTTTTTGGCGAGGTATCTCACGCCCGTTATATCGAAGGTGAACAGTATCAGCGGTATGGCTATCGCCACGAACACGCTACTGACCGTCTCTGTGAGTCCCCTGTCGTAGGGGATGGGCAGAACGGAGATGATGATACCAAGCAGATAGCACAAGGCTATCGCGCCTATGAAGCCGAGGAATTTTACTTTCTTGGTGAGCCACAGCACGAATGCCGGCATGCACAGCATGAACAGCAATGCGAGCACCGTGCACATGGTGCCTACCCAAGCGGGAGCGGTTGCAAGCAATGCTGTCATATCAGATCTCCTTATAGTATATACGGTACCTGCGTGCCAATTCGCCGCCTACGCCTCTTATGGCGTCGTTGGGCTGGGGATTGTCCTCCATCATGGTACCGCACTCCACGTAGTCTACGCCGTGTGCGTTGAGATTTTGAAACAGACGGAAGTAGAGTGCCATAGCCACGCCCATAGCCTGGTATTTCGGAATGACATACTGCAATATGGCGCGTGCGGAGGTGATATGCTTGCGCGCTTTGGCAAATACTGTCAGCGCGTGTATATTGGTCTCTCCCCTCATCTTGCGGAACACGTCGAAGAAGTCGGGCAGAGCGACTACCACGCCCAACGGCTCGCCCGTCTCATCCGAGCGGGCTATGAGTATGTAGTCCTTTTCCAGATATCTGCGCCAATTTTTGACTATACTGTTCAGCGCGTCTATGCCGGGTGCGTCCTGGTATATAGCCTCGGTGGTAGCGGCTTCCATGACGGTGTGCAAATCGGCTATGTCCTTGTCCACCTGCCGCCAGTTCACCGTGTCCACGTGGAAGCGGAAACGTTTCTGCGCGTACTGCGCCACGCGTGCTACCTTGTCCTTCTTGGGCACGTCTGCCAACTCGAACTTGTACTCCAGCGTGTCGGCGTGCTTCATCAGTCCGAAGCGCGTAAGCATGGAGTCGTAGTAGGTCTTGTTGTAGGAGGTGAATATGAGCGGAGCGCGCTCGAAGCCCTCCACGAGTATGCCTCGGCGGTTGTCCTGGTCATACGGGAAATACGTACCGGACAGGTGCGTCGCGCCCATCTCTCTCAGGCGTCGGGTCGCCTCGCCCAGCATCATATCGCAAACCGTCTGATCGTGCACGCACTCGAACATGGAAAAGAATCCGCACTTGTCCGTGTCCAGTTGCTTGTTGCGGGAGATGGTGCACAGCACCCTTCCCAGCACGCGCTCGCCGTCCACAGCCAGCAGTGCGAAGTAGCTCTTGTCTCTCAGCAGCAGTTGCCTGAGCGTACGCGTCAGGTCCGCCTTCATATACGGAACGTAATGTGGGTCGTCGGCGTACAGCATATCGGGAAATTCCACGAACTTGCGTATCAGCCGCTTGTCATCTACTGTAATTATCTGCATACTCTCTTTCCTATGTCACTCGACGATCACATTGATAGTCACGGCTATCTCCGCGTACATTCTGACCGTAGCGGTGTAGTTGCCCGTGGCGCGGATGGGATCGCGCAATATGATCTGCTTCTTGTCTACGGGGTAGCCCATACGGGTAAGTTCCTCGGCTATCTCCTTGTTGGTGATGCTGCCGTACATTTTGCCCTGAGAGCCGGTAGCGGCGGAGATATGCACCGTCTGACCCTTGAGTCTGGCGGCTTGCTCCTGCGCCTGCTGCTTCTCGGCGGCTTTTTGCTTCTCGACAGCCTTATTGTGTATCTCGGCGGAGTTGATCTTGTCCGCCGTGGCTACTACGCCCAGTCCGCGCTTGAGCAGGAAGTTGTTCGCATAGCCGTCGGATACGGTGATTATGTCTCCCTTTTTGCCCTGCCCCTTGACGTCGGCAAGCAACAATACTTTCATCTGACGCTCCTTCTCGCCGCTCGGCGATATTTCACTTTTGTTAAATTATTATACTACATTTTATCTATATAGTCAACAGCAAAATATGGAAAGAATTGTTCGGTATTGAAGAACGGGAAAAGGGGAACAATACAGTCGGGAGGTAAGTATGGACAGACAGACTATCAATTGCGACGTATACGCTTGCAAGTATCATGACGGTACGTTGTGCCGTTGCAAACTTCCGCAGATCACCGTCACGCCCTGCGAGGACTGCAAGACGGCGCACTATTGCGGAAACTACGAGCAGAAGTAGCGGTCGCGCCCCCTACGGTGAGATAGGGGGATACATACAGGTGCTTTTTGCTTGACACAAAAGGGCGGCTTGATTAAAATATTGTTGTAATCCACAAAAGCGAGGCTATGTATGCTCAATCAAGTACACGGCGCGATCAAGATATTTGCAGGCAACAGCAGTCGCGCGCTGGCTCTCAAGATATGCAGTCAGCTGGACCTGGAGCTCAGCGAGTTGGAAGCGGGCAAGTTCAGCGACGGAGAGACCAGCGTCAATCTGAAAGAATCCGTGCGAGGCTGTGACGTATTCATCGTGCAGTCCACCAACACCCCCGTCAACGACAACCTGATGGAGTTGCTGCTCATATGCGACGCGTGCAGGCGCGCCTCCGCGGGGCGTATCACCGCCGTGATGCCCTACTTCGGCTACGCGCGGCAGGACAGGCAGGCGCATCCGAGAGACCCCATATCGGCGAAGGTGGTGGCGGATATCATACAGGCTGCCGGAGCCAACAGGGTGCTGACGATGGACTTGCACAGCAGTCAGGTGCAGGGCTTCTTCAATATCCCCGTGGATAATCTGCTGGGCATGCCGGTACTGACCAAGTATATCAAGAAGCAAGGCGTACCTGAGGACCTGACCATAGTCAGTCCGGACACGGGCAGTGTGGTACGTTCGCGTGCCATGGCGTCCCGTTTCGAGGCACCTCTCGCCATCATAGACAAGCGGCGTCCGCGTGCCAACGTGATGGAAGTGATGAATGTCATCGGCGACGTGAAGGGGCGCACCTGTCTCATGCTGGACGACATGATAGACACGGGCGGCACCATCTGTCAGGGCGCACAGGCACTGGTGGATCACGGCGCGAAGGAAGTGATAGCCTGCTGTACGCACGCGGTACTGTCCGGACCCGCCATAGAACGGCTGCAAGCCAGTGCGCTGAGCAAGATAATAGTGCTGGATACCATCCACTTGCCGCCGGAGAAGCACATAGACAAGATAGAAGTGGTGACCATAGCGGATCTGTTCGCCGAAGCCATCGAGCGCGTGTATACCGATCTGCCTATGAGCAAACTTTTCGAATAACATACCGCCGACTCCCGTACAGGGGTCGGTTTTGTATATGCGCGGAATAAAAACTTTGACATACGGCGCAAATCGTTATATAATATTGACAAATCATCAAAAGGAGACTATACAGATGAGTTATACCAAACGCAGTGAAATTCCCGACAAATACAAGTGGAATCTCGGCGATATCTACCCCACGACGGAGGACTGGGAGAAGGAGTTCGCCGCATTCGCAGAGCAGTATCCCCGTCTGACGGAGTACAGAGGCAGGCTCTCGGACAGAGACACTCTGCTTGAATTCCTCCGCCGCACGGACGAGGTGGAGAAGATGCTGGACAGGCTGTTCGGCTATGCCCATATGGACTACGACAGCGACCTGCAGGACGGAGAGAAGCAGGCGCGCTATTCCCGTATATACGCGCTGTATATCAAGTACAGCGAGGCGACGAGTTTCGTATCGGCGGAGTTGTCCGCGCTGCCCGATGAGCAGCTGCGCGCGCTCATAGCCGATCCCGACTTTGCCGACTACGACGTGGCACTGGGCAATATCCTGCGCGGCAAGGCGCACATACTCTCGGAGAGAGAGGAGCGTCTGCTCGCCGGTGTGGGCAACTTCAGCGGACAGTTCCACGAAGTATTCAACCGTCTGGACAGCGGCGAGATACAGTTCGGCTCCGTCAACGTGGACGGCAAGAAGGTACCGCTCGGGCACGGCACATACTCCATGCTCATGCAGCACAAGAGCCAGGCGGTACGCAGAAAGGCATTCAAGGAATACTACAAGGCATACATTGCCAAGATCAACACGCTCGCGGGACTGTACGAGGGCAGTGTGAAAGCCGACTGCTTCTCCGCCAAAGCGCGCAACTTCGGCAGTGCCATGGAGCAGGCGTTGTTCTACGAGCAGGTGGACAAGTCGGTATACGACAACCTCATAGCCTGCATGCACTCATCCCTCAAGCCCCTGCACAGGTATATGTCCCTGCGCAAAAAGGTTATGGGCGTGAAGAAACTGAATATGTACGACCTGCACGTGGCTATATTCCCCGACGCGGACATATCCAGAGAGTACGAGGAGGCGTGCGAGTTGGTGCTGAAGGGACTGGCTCCGCTGGGCGAGGACTACCTCGACGTGGTGCGCCAAGCCTTTGCCAACCGCTGGATAGACGTATGCGAGACGCCCACCAAGCGTAGCGGCGCGTACAGCAGCGGCGTCACGGGAGTACACCCCTATATGTTGCTGAACTATCAGAAAACGGCGCATGATATCTTCACCATTGCGCACGAGATGGGACACTCCATGCACACCTACTACAGCGGCAAGGCACAGCCATTCGCCAAGGAAGGCTACAAGATATTCGTGGCGGAGGTGGCGTCCACCTGCAACGAAGTATTGCTGCTCAAGTACCTGCTCGCCACCGAGACGGACGTGAATACGCGCAAATATCTGCTGCAATACTATCTGGATATGCTGCGTACCACCATGTACAGGCAGGCTATGTTCGCCGAGTTCGAACAGATCACGCACGCCATGGCAGAGGCGGGAGAGCCGCTCACCACGGAGGCTATGTGCAACGAATACCTCAAACTGAACAAAATGTACTACGGCAGAGCCGTCACGCACAATGACGAGATCAAGTACGAATGGGCACGCATACCGCACTTCTACCGCGCATTCTACGTGTACAAGTACGCTACGGGCATCATATCCGCCGTGTGCATAGCGGAAAAGATACTCAGCGAAGGTGCTCCCGCCGTGGAACGCTACAAGAAGTTCCTGTCGCTGGGCGGCTCGATGGATCCCGTATCCGAACTGAAGGTGGCAGGCGTGGATCTGACGAGCAAAGAACCCTTCGATCTGGTATCCCGCTCCTTCGAGCAGACGCTCAAGCAACTGGAAGAATTGGTGTGATGAAGAAGGTCATCCTGGTAGGCTATGCCGCCACGGGCAAAACTACCGTCGGCAAAGCACTCGCCGAGAGACTGGGCTGCGCCTTCTACGACACAGATCAAGTGACGGAGCAGCGTATGGGCGAGTCCGTCGCGGATATGATACGTACTCACGGCGAGCAATACTTTCGCCGCGAAGAAGCCGTGACGCTGAGTCTGCTCGCGCCGGAACGTGACTGCGTGATAGCCTGCGGCGGAGGCAGCGTGCTGCTGACGGAATTCCGATCGTTCGCAGCCGGCAGTGTGGGTATATGGCTCCAAGCCTCTCCCCAGACGGTGCTGTCCCGACTGGACGGTTCTTCCCGTCCCCTTGCCGAGGGCAAGAGCGTAGAGCAGTTGGCGGAGGACATGGAACGCAGAGCCATGAAGTACGTCGCCTTCTCCTCTATGATATTCGTCACCGACGGCAAGTCGCCCGCGGAAGTGGCGGAGGAGATAGCGGTATGGAAGCCTATATTTAATTAGATATATACAGAATAATTTTTATACAATAAAAAACGGTACACCGAGCGGTGTACCGTTTTTGCTGAGCCGAACTATGCGGCTTTTCTGTTGTTCTTTCTGTTCTTGAATATCTTCACGACCAGCACTACCAGCAATGCCGCAACCAGCGCGACGCTGGAGATGACGGAGAAGAGCAGACCCAGATCCACAGGCTCGCGCGTCGTGGTGGTTTCTTCTTCGTCGCCGTCGTCGGTATCGCCGTCGTCGGTAGTCTCGGGCACCTTCAGCATGGTGTTCCAGTCATCCTCGGAGGGCAGTTGCTTGTCCGCTACGCACAGGCTTGCGAATGTGCCTTCTGCCGCAGTCTCGCCCTCGTCAAGCGTGATCGCGCCCACCTTGACCAGCAACTCGACTTGCTGCTTGCTCAATAGATCCTTGATGGTCAGGGACTCGTCGTTCAGTTTGTAGTCGCTCATATTCCAGTTCACGATATACTTCTCGGCGTCCTCGTTCTCGCTGTCGGTAGCGGTGCTGTAGCTGCCAAGACTGCTCATCTGCACCTGATCGAAGTAGGCGCAGCCGGTACCCTTTTCGGTGCCGTCCAGGTCGCCGTTGAACAGAGCCAGACGTACCGCGATGGACTCGTTGCCCGTCACGATGATGATATATCTGCGCGTCCAGCCGTTGGTGTACTCGCTTGACGCGTAGTTCTGTCCGAGAGCGGCTTCGTTGGTAGCCATGACCTTACCTTCGCCTATCACTCTGTCCGCACGCTCGAGCGTCGTGTCGGTGCTCAGCATGTAGAAGTGGGGGCGAGCCGTTTCGTCCGCCTTCACCAGCGCGCTGAATACGTACACGGTACGGGCGGAGAGGGTGATCTCGTTGGAGAAGTAGCCGAAGCTTGTGGCTGCGTTGTTTTGTACGCGCAGGATATTGCGCTGCTCGTCGTCCAGGTTGAGTTCGTTGGCTCCGAGAGGTGCCAGGTCGGAATTTCTCAATGTCTGACTGCCCGCAACACTAGTTGCATTGCGCTCGATGGAGTCGAGGAGGTCGCCTCTGCCGTCACGGTAGAGCATATTGTCGCCCGCGAATGCCTGCGTCCAGCCCGTGGGCTGCTGAGCGGTATTGTTGAGGGTGGAGAATGTGCCGTTGGTGATAGAGGTGTTGCCCGCTTCGCCGATGAGGTCTATCTTCTTGGAATATGTGCCGCTGGAAGCGTTGTTGTAGTCCTTGGAGGATATCCTCTCATATGCGGGAGAGGTGAGGTAAAGCGTACCGTTGGGGAAGAGTTGCTTGCCGGTCTCTTTGTCCGTGTAGCTGTCCTTGTTGCCCAAGGTGACGAGTATGCTTATCTCCTTGTCCATGGTATCAGGCTTGAGGAATATGTCAAACTTGATCCAGCCGCAGTTGGCGTCCGTCTCTATCTCCTGAGAGAAGGTAAGGGAACTGCCCTTCCAGCTGTCCACGTCTTCCCACTTGCCCTCGTCCTCGTTGTAGGACTGGATGAAGATCTGAGGCTGAGCGACCGCGTTGATCTGCTTGGCTCTGAGCCAGAAGCTGATATGGTGGTGGTCCTTCTGCCACATATTGTAGGCTGTATTGATACCGCCGTTGTTTCCGTTGTATACGCCCAGATCGGTGCCGGATATATCCATTCTGACGCCGACGCTCTCGGTGATCGCGGAGCCGTCGTGGCTGAGCTTGTAGATGGTGAAGCCGGTAGGCACGTTGTGCTGTACTTCTTCGCCCTCGGCAGGCTCATTGTCCTTGAAGAAGTCGTCTCTGTCCGTGAAGGGGGAGAAGTCTCCGAGTTCTGCGGCTGCCGCGTCCGCCTCGGTGAAGCCGCCGGTCAGCGGTTTGTCAGTCAGATCCTTCCAGCCGAAGTACTTGGACTCGTCCTCGATATCCTCGTTCTCGATGACCTTGAAGGAGTGCTCGGGAGCGTCGCCGTCCACGGTGGTGCGGTACTCGTTGGCATTCACCTCGGTGTAGGTGATATCGTCTACGAACAGAACGCCTTCGCCGTTGATGGGTTGCTTGTCCTCGCCCAACTCAAGACCTTCCTCGCCGCTGTACACGTTGCCCAGACCTATGCTCACGCGTATGTACTTGGTGCCGGTGTCGCGGTTGAAGATATAGAAGTCGCGCTGTTGCCAGCCGTTGTCGTCCTCTTTGCTCGCGTCATGACCCACTTCGAAGTCGTAAGCGTACCAGTTCTCCGCCTGTGCGGACACGGTGGACTTCTGTATCATGATGACTGCCTTGCTGTCGTTTTTCAGCTGAGCGGTATTGAGCCAGAGGGTGATCTTGACGGATTTGCCGCTGGACACGCTGAAGCTGTCGGACAATATACTGGCAGTGGTAGCCTCTTTGGCTGCGATGATATATACGTTGTTGTCGCTCAACTCGTCGCTGTGAGTGCCGGGGTTGGTGATGCCGTCCAGACCGTCAGCCGCCAAGTCCTCTGCTACGGTGCTCCAGGTGTCGCCGTCGCCCTCTGTGGCGGTGGTGACTATACCCATGAGCGCGCTGCGCGAGGTGTCTATCTCATCGAAGCCGTGAGAGGAGCTGGTAGCCTCTTTGTAGGCGTACTTGGTCCAGTTCTGCGCCGTCTTGGGATATGCCGTATCGTCGGAACTGGTGTAGTAGAAGTCGCCGTTGCGAATGGTCAGCGAAGAACTGCCGGTGCTCGACGGGTCGTTGTCCGGAGGCGTGACCGGGTTGGGTTTCAGTATCAGAGCCAACGAGACGGACAGGATGATCACAGCCACCACGATGATGGCGGTGATGATGATAGCCCGACGCGTGTTCTCCGATAACGGTTTAACTGCTGTGTTGGTTTTCTTGCTCATAATAGTTTACCTTTTTCCGTATTTTGTGTGTCGGAGCCTGCTCCGATACATAGGTATCTATATTTTAATACAAACTAAAATAAAAATCAACAAAATAAAGGCAGTGAAACGGATTTCCAAACAAAAATATGAGACTTACGGCTAAGGACAAGTGGATATTGACGATTTTCTCCGCCGCGGCGGGATTCGTCAACGGTTTTCTGGGCGGCGGAGGCGGCGTCATCGTGGTGGCGTTGCTGCTGGCGGTGATGAAACTGCACCAAAAGAGCGCGCAGGCGACGGCGTTGCTGGCGGTGCTGCCGCTGAGCGCGGTAAGCGCGGCGGTGTATATAGTCAAGGGCAGCGTGCAGTGGGCACCCGCGCTCTGGACGACGCTGGGAGTGGTGGCAGGCGGTATACTCGGCGCGTTGCTGCTGGACAAGCTGAAGGGCAATGTCGTCAAACTCATATATGCGCTGGTGCTGATAGCCGGCGGTATCAAAATGCTGCTCTGAGGTGGATATGGAAATATTTTTGTATATACTCTTCGGTTTCATATCCGGAGTGATAGGCGGTATGGGCATGGGCGGCGGAACACTGCTGACTCCGCTGCTCAGCTTCACGCGACTGCCCCAGCGGGCAGTGCAGGCGGTGAATCTGGTCAGTTTTCTGCCCATGTGCGCTACGGCGTTGATCTTTCACGCGCGGCACGGGCTGGTGGAGAAGGCGCACATATTGTGGATCGTCCTGCCTGCCGTAGCCTTCGCCGCGGTCGGGGCGTGGGTCGCCGTCGGTGCCTCGGACGGGGTGCTGAGGTGCATATACGCGCTGTTTTTGCTGGGAGTGGGTATGTGGCAGCTGGTGCGGGTGCTGTCGGCGGACAGCGAAAAAAAAGAGGCTGTGCGCCCGAGGTAAAAAATATTGTACAAATCGCCGCAAATATGGTAACATATTGGCAAAGGGCAATGTATGAAATATCTTGCATTTGATATAGAGGCAGCCAACGGCTACATGCTGAGCAGTATATGCAGCGTGGGCGTGGTGATAGCCGACGAGTCATTCAACATACTGAGTCGGGAGAATATCTGGATCAATCCGCGTACCCGATACAATCTGAACGGCACCCGACCGGGTGTGGGCATAGACCTGCACCTCGATCCGAAGTTGCTGGCGCACTCGCCCGACTTTGCCAAGGTGTATCCGCGCCTGAAGCAGCTGCTGGAGGACCCCGAGCACATTGTAGTCGGTCACGCGGTGGACAGCGACGTGCGCATGCTGAACAAGGCGTGCGAACGCTATCACCTGCCGGGGATAGACTTCACCTTCATATGCTCGCAGCTGTTGTACAAGTTGTACAAGGGAGAGCGCGAGGTGAAGGGGCTGGGCAAGATAGCCGACGAGATAGGGTTGGAATTTTGCCAGCACAATTCGGAAGAGGACGCATACGCTTCCATGATGACGCTGAAGTATATCTCCGAGCAGACGGGGCTGACGCCTATGGAGATGCTGGAGCGGTGGCATGTGCGCCGGGGCACGAATAAGGCTCTCGAGATGACGCGCTCGGTGTCGCTGGACGGGCAGGTGAGCCACAAGCACGTGACGCAGGAGGCAACTGCGGGCATACGCGAGTATCTGCGGCGGGTCAAGCCCATAGGCGAGGAGTACAAGGACGTGTGCTTCTGTCTGGCGCGTTCGCTGGAGTTGAGCGCGAGCGCGGAGTTGTACGCGCTGCTGGACAGGATAGGGCAGCAACGGGGCAGGTACTCCGCACGGCTGTATCGAGGCAACTACTACATAGCGGCAGAGGACCCGTCCGAGTCGGACGTGATGCGCGAGAAGCGCGTAGAATATCTCGTGGAGCAGGGGCTTATGAAAGTCATCACCGCACGGGACGTGATGGAGGGAAACATATGACGGTAGAAGAATTTCTGAAAAAGCACGGGCAGAGCGCGGAGTGCATAGACACGGAAGCGTCCATGCACAGATTTCGCGAGCAGATGCGGCTGGGACTGCGCGGAGAGGGCGGTATGCCCATGATACCTACATACCTTGCCAATGTGGACAGGGCAAGTATAACTACGGGCAAGCGCATACTTATAGACGCCGGCGGTACCAACTTCCGCAGTGCCATAGGCTACTTCGACGCGTCGGGCGGAGTGCATATAGAGGAGCAGGTCAAGACTGTCATGCCCGCCTCCGACGGATATATGAGCAAAAGTCGGTTCTACGAGCGCATAGCGGACAACGTGAAGCGGCTGCTGCCTATGTCCGACACCATAGGATTTTGCTTTTCCTACCCCGTGGACATGGGTGCGGACATTGACGGATATGTACGTCCCTTCACCAAGGAAGTCAAGGCACCCGAGGTGGTGGGCACGCGCGTAGGCAGAGAGACCGTCGCCGCCTGCAAGGCAGTGGACGGCAGGGACCGCCGTATAGTCATTCTGAACGACACCGTAGCCACGCTGCTGGGCGGTATGGCACTGTCAAACAGGCAATACTCTGGATATCTCGGGTACATATACGGAACGGGGACGAATATCTGCTACATAGAGGACACGGCGCGTATCACCAAGGGCTGCGGAAGCGCGAGCGGACGTATGCTGGTGAATACGGAATGCGGCACCTTCGACGGGTTCGTCAGAGGTGACTTCGACGAGGTGGTCATATCCGCAACGGACGATCCGCACAGCCAACTTTTTGAAAAGATGACGGCGGGCAAGTACCTGGCTGCCATCATGTACCAAGCGATGGTCGCAGGCGTACAGGAGGGAGTATTCACGGGAGAAACGCATGTGCGTGCCTTTACTCTACGGGACGTCAGCGAGTATATGGAAGGGGAACAGGGCCTCATATACGACATATTCTCCAACGACGAGGACAGAGAGCGCGCTCGGCGCATATGCGACGGACTGACGGAGCGTGCCGCCAAGATGGGCGCGATAGCCAATGCCACGCTCGCCATCGCTTCCTGTACGGATACGTCGCTGCCTGTGGCTATAGTGGCGGAGGGGACTACATTCAACAAACTATACGGATACCGTCGGTACTTCGACGGGTATCTGACGGAGATATTGCACAAGTACGGCATACGCCACGAGATAGTGCAGGGGGAAGAACTCAACCTCGTCGGTACGCTCATGGCTACGATGGCGTTGGGAAAGGAGGACAAGTGACACTACTTACCGACAACGTCAGAAAGCCGTATCGCTACTTCGGCGGCGAATACAATACGGCGGATATGCACAAACCCTGCGACGTCCGATTCTGCATGTGCGTGGCGGACAGCTACGAGGTGGGCATGTCCAACCTGGGCGTCAGGATACTGTACTATCTGTTTAATTCCATAGAGGGCGTGGTGTGCGAACGTTGCTACGCGCCCTTTGCCGACTACGCCGAGTACCTTCGCGAGCGCGACCTGCCGCTGATGAGTCTGGAGACGCAGAAGCCGCTTCGCGAGTTCGACTTCGTGGGCTTTTCCATGCAGTACGAAATGTGCTACAGCAACGTGTTCTATATGCTGGAATTGGCAGGGATACCCGTCCTTGCCGAAGAGCGCGGCGAGGAATATCCCTTCGTCGTGGGCGGAGGACCGTGCACGGTGGACCCCGAGCCTATGTACAAGTACTTTGACTTCTTTTTCGTAGGGGAGGGGGAGACGCCCTGGAAGCAGATCATAGAGGACTATCGCGTGCAGAAGAAGGGCGGCGTGAGCAAGGCGGAATTTTTGCGATACGTGGACGAAAAATACGACTGCATATACGTGCCCGCGCTGCATTCTGCCCTGTACGACGGGGACAGGGTCCGCGTATTGCCGGACAGGCGGGTATGGCGCAATATAGAGCCGGATATGAATACCGTATTCACGCCCTACACCCAGCCGGTGCCCTCCGCGGAGATAGTGCACGACAGGGCGGTGGCGGAGTTGTTCCGCGGCTGTGCCAACGGTTGCAGATTTTGCCAGGCGGGCTTCATATACCGACCCGTACGCGAGCGCACGCCCGACAACGCATTCGAGTTGTGCAGGCGACTGCTGGAGAGCACGGGCTACGACGAGTTGTCGCTGAACAGTCTGTCCACGAGCGACTACAGCGGCTTGACGGAGTTGCTGGAGCGACTGCTGCCGTATGCCAAGGAGCATCGGGTGCAACTCAACCTGCCCAGTCTGAGGCTGGACAGTTTCCGAGGCAAGATGGCGCAGGGCAATCGCAAGAGCAGTCTTACGTTCGCACCCGAGGCAGGCACGCAGCGGTTGCGGGACGTTATCAACAAGAACATAACCGAGGACAATATATTCGAAACGCTGACGGAGGCGTTCGCCGAAGGGTACTTCTCCGTCAAGTTGTACTTCATGCTGGGTCTGCCCACGGAGACGTGGGAGGATATAGAGGGTATATACTCCCTCGCCTGCCGCATAAGGGCACTGTACAAGAAGGTACGCACCTCATCCAAGCCGCTCAGGCTGTATGTGTCTACGTCCACCTTCATTCCCAAGCCCTTCACGCCCTTCCAGTGGTGCGCATTTGCCGACCGCGAGGACATACAAGCCAAGCAGCGGTATCTGGCGTCCGCCTTCAAAAAGTGCGGCGTGGAGTTCGGCTACAACGACTACGACGGTTCGCTGCTGGAGGCGGTACTGGCGCGGGGCGGCAGGAGCATATCCGACGCGTTGTATATGGCGTACAAGGACGGGGCGCGCTTCGACGCCTGGGACGAGTACTTCGACTACGCTCACTACTCTAAGGCATTCGACAAGTGCGGCGTGGACGTGGCGAGCATAGTGGGCGCGCGGGACAGGTCGGAGACGCTGGCGTGGGACTTCATCGACATAGGTGTGGACAAGTCCTACCTGCTGCGCGAGTACGACAGAGCCATGTCGGGCGAGACCACGCCTTCCTGCAACAGGCAGTGCAACGGCTGCGGACTGCACAGACACGGCTATTGCAAAAGCACGCACGGCAACACCGCCGTAGGAGGATAGTATGCTCATATTCAAGTACACCAAGACGGGCACCTCGTCGCTGGTATCGCACCTGGACAATCTGCGCGCCGTCACCTACCTGCTGCGCCGTGCTGGGGTACGCGCCGAGTACTCGCAGGGGTTCAATCCGCATATGGAGTTGGGCTTTTCTCCGCCCATACCGCTGGGCGTGGAGAGCCTGGCGGAGTACGTGTCCGTGCGCACCGACGAGAAGGAAAATATATTGGACAGGCTGAACGCCGTCTGCCAGCAGGGCATCACCTTCACGCGGCAGTGGAATGCCGTTGCCAATGTGGCTGCGCTGCCGGACAGGGCGGAGTACATATTGCAAATGCGGGGCATAGGCGAAGTGATAGCCGAGATACTCGAGCCGCACTACGCCATCACGTACGAGGACAAGAGCGGCGTCGTGACCAAAGAGGTATCCGACAGGATATACGCCGCACGCGCCATAGACGCGGACAGCGCGAGTGTAATTCTCGCCGTGGGCAACGACAATCTGCGACCGGACAGGGTGCTGCTGCATCTTGCCAAAAAGTACGCCCTCTCGGGGGACTACAGCGTGACCAAGAAGGCGGCGTATGTGGGGGAAGTGGATATGGACAGTTATCTGGACGGCGTGAGCGATATCGAAATGTGTTGACAATCGGCGGACAAAGGAGTACAATCAAGCGGTAAGAGACAGCCGGATGGTTGCGTGGGGCAACTCACGAGGAAAGTCCGAGCACCGCAGAGCAAGAGTGCAGGCTAACGGCCTGTGAAGGCGACTTCAAGGAAAGTGCAACAGAAATATACCGCAGCGCAACGCTGTAAGGGTGGAAATGCAGGGTAAGAGCCTACATACGTTTTGGTGACAACGCGTACATGTAAACCCCACTCGGTGC
>CANQGO010000019.1 GCA_947623225.1 uncultured Clostridia bacterium
CGGCTTCGGCGTTGCTGCTGCCGTGGCCCTTGATGACGGTCTTAGCCGCGCCGAGGAGGACGGCACCGCCGTATTTGTTGTAGTCCATGAGGTCCTTGACCTCGTAGAGTTTCTTTTTGATAAGCAATGCGCCCATCTTGGAGCGGAAGCTGCTCATAAGGGAGTGCTTGAGCATGCGCATAAGCTCCATGCATGCGCCCTCGGTGGACTTGAGCAGGACGTTGCCGGCGAAGCCGTCGCAAACGATGAGGTCGAAGTCGCCGCCGAGCAGGTCGCGGCTCTCCATATTGCCGACGAAGCGGATGGAGGGGGTATTGCGGAGCAGGTCATAGGTCGCCTTGCGCAGGTTGTCGCCCTTTTCCTCCTCTATGCCGATATTGAGCAAGGCTACGCGCGGTTCTTGCACGCCGAATGCCTTTTGCAGGTAGAGACTGCCCATGACGGCGAACTGCTGCAGCCATACGGGGTCGCAGTCGACATTGGCACCGCTGTCGCATATAGCCACTATCTTGCCGGGCACTACAGTGGGCAGGATGGGGCAGAAAGCGGGGCGTTTGACGCCTCTGATCCTACCGACGCGCAATACGGTGCCTGCGAGCAGTGCGCCGGTGGAGCCTACTGTGACGAGAGCGCGTGCCTCGGGGTCGGAGCGGAGCAGATCGAAGGCTCGGGTCATGCTGCTGTCCGTCTGAGTACGGATAGCCTCTGTCGGCTTGTCGTTGCAGGAGATGACGCCGCTCGCGTGCAGCAGCGTCAGGCGCGTAGCGTCGTATGACTGCCGTGAGAGCAGGGGTTCTATCTGAACACTGTCGCCGACCAGTACGACATGTATATCCGGGAGTCTGTCCAGTGCGGCGAGGGTGCCTTGTACGTTTGCCGCGGGGCTATTGTCGCCGCCCATAGCGTCTACTACGATTTTGATCATATCAGTTCTCCAAAAAGTGTGATTTGATAGATATATTATACCACCCGAGTGGCGATCAGTCAATAAAGGCAGCGGAGCGAATACAAAAAAAGGAGGTGGGGTAGCCATCTCCGTGTGTATGAGGGGGTCATCTGCCTATACCGCGCAGCAGCAGGCTGACGAGGAAGCCGACGGTCGCGCCGACAGCGGCGAATACCATGCGCCAGAAGAAGTTGTTCAACAATTCCCTGCGGCGCTGGATGAGTTCGCGCTTGAAGGCTTTGCCCTTGGGCTTGAGGGTGATCACGTTGACGGTCTCGCCCTTTCTGTCGGACTTGGTACACTCGAAGTAGCCGTCGTACTCCAATTGCTTGATGATGACGTCGAGTTTTTCTTCCGTCAGCTTGTACTTTTCGGGGACGGACTGCAATATGAAAGCGTCGGAGATGATGCAACTATCGTTGTTGCGTTTGGAGGCATTGTATATGCAATGCATCACGGAAACTTCGTGTTTGTTGAGCATGAGGGGACTTCCTTAAAAGAGTTTGCCTATCCAGGTGGCGATGAGTGCGCCCAAGAATGCCGCGAGGAAGGTGCCTGCGACGAGCAACCATATCTGAGTGGTGGAGATGCTGGCTTTTTGCTCTACATTTTTGGCGTTTTCGCTGTAGCTGACGGCTTTGACGGTGACGGCAAGGCATATCTCGTCCTTGTCCTGGTACTTGACGTCGAGGTACTCGTTTTCCTTGAGAAAGGTGATGATCTTGGACAGGTCCTGGATACTCAAGTGCAATCTGCCCGGCATAGCGGAGAGCAGTTGACTTTTGTTGACTACCTTGTAGTTCTCGCCCACTTCACGTATCAGAAAATGCAATACGGTCGCTGTTTTTTTGTCTAACATTGTTCCTCCCAAAGGTATACGCTCAAGTCTACCGTCTGCTCGTCGATAAAGGCGACGCCTTCGTTTTCCAGCAAAAAACGCTGTGCTTCCAGACCGCCGAAGGCGAACGCACCGCTCAGGCGTCCGTGTCTGTCCACGACTCGGTGGCAGGGGATGACGTACGGTTCGGGATTGACATGCAAAGCCCAGCCCACCTGTCTTGCGGCATGCGGTGCACCTATCAATGCGGCGATCTGACCGTATGTAGCCACTTTGCCGAAGGGGATACGGCGTACCGTTGCATATACCTTTGCAAAAAATCCTTGTTCTGTCGTCACTAATAAATAATACTATTTTTCTCGGCGGTTGTCAATGGCGCAAACACTTGAAAGATTGCGAAAAATATGATAATATAAATAAGTACGGTGTATTCGGCAGGTAAGTTGTCGTAATATAATTGCAAAGCCGTAGTCGGGAGCACACAATGCGCAATTTCATCACTATCGAAGGCTGTGAAGGGGTAGGAAAGACCTATCAAACCAACTTGCTGAAGCAATACTGCCGTGAAAACGGGCTGGACGTTGTTTTCACGCGGGAGCCGGGCGGTAGCGATATAGCGGAGCAAATACGCAAGATCATTCTCGACGCGAACAATCGGGACATGGACGACCTGTGCGAAGCGTTTCTGTATGCGGCGAGTCGTATACAGCACCTGAAGGATATCGTGAAGCCGGCACTTGCGCAAGGCAAGGTGGTCATCTGCGACAGATACGTCGACTCCTCGTACGTCTATCAGGGGTTGGGACGCGGGCT
The DNA here is from genome assembly GCA_947623225.1 of uncultured Clostridia bacterium. Classification (GTDB taxonomy): domain Bacteria; phylum Bacillota; class Clostridia; order Christensenellales; family CAG-314; genus Fimimonas. The sequence continues at coordinate 2,598 of CANQGO010000019.1, forward strand.
TGGTCTGGACAAGATAGTACGACTGAACGAGATAGCCGTAGGAGAATATATGCCGGAGTTTACCATATTTCTCGACCTCTCGCCCGAATATGCCTTCAAGAGAAAGGGCGGTGCGGACAAGAACGATCGTATGGAAGCCGAAGGGTACGAATTTCATCTCAAAGTGTACCAAGGATACAAACGTCTGATAGCGGATGAGCCGGGACGTTTCGAGGTGATAGACGCCTCTGGAAGTAAGGAGCAGACGCAAGCCAGGCTGCGTGAGGCATTGTATCGCCGCGGAGTATTGAAATGACGATATCCGAACGAGGCGTAGGGCAATATCTGAGGTATGCATTTGGCGCGGGAGCGGCAGTGCACGCGTATATCGTCGTCGGTGAGAAGCTGCATGTAAGAGAGATGCTCAAAGAGTGCGCGCTGGTCACCATGTGTCACGATCATATCGGTGATGATTGCGAAGCGTGCAGGAAGGTCTCTGCCAATGAGCACCTCGACGTTATAACGATCCCGTCGGACGGCAGCAAAAATAAGCTGACGGTGGCGGATATAGCCTTTCTTGTAGAAGAGAGCTATCGTCGTCCGGTAGACAACAGCGCGCAGCGTGTGTTTCTGATCGACGCAACGGACTCTGTCAGCGGAGTAGGCTGTGAACTGTGGCAGAACAAACTGCTCAAGACGCTGGAAGAGCCGCTGGACGGAGTATATATCTATATAGGGGTGACGGACGCGGAATCGTTGTTACCTACCGTACGCAGTCGTTGTCAGATTCTGAAGCAGAGTGTGCTATCCTTCGAAGAAGTGAAGAGCGCGCTGATGAAGAAGAGTTTCGATATCTCTTCCTGTGAGATGGCGGCGGCTATGTCGGGAGGGAATCTGCAGGCGGCCGAGCAGATATTGGCGAATCGCACAATATTCGAAATGTACAGATTGGCGATATCCATCGCTACGGAGATGACCTCGACGAAGGTCGCGCTGAGGTATTCGGCGCAGCTACTCGCGCACAGGGAGAATATCGCAGACGCGTTGGGCTTTTTGATGCTACTATACAGAGAGTCTATCGTGTACAGGTTGGCACCGGAGTTGCGTATGCTTCTCCGCTTACAAGATACTATTGACACAATTTGCGCAAACTACACCTTGGCGGCGGCGGAATCTTGTATAGAAAAAATCAACAATGCCAAAAAGGACATAGACGACGGAAGCAACGTCGCTGCAGTCGTGGATCGGCTGCTGAATACAATATTGGAGACCAGATATATATGTCGGAGATAGTGGGAGTAAAATTCAGAGAAACGGGCAAGATATACTATTTCGCACCGAACGGGCTTGTCTTTAATAAGGGTGAGAATGTCATCGTAGAGACTGCGCACGGGATCGAATTCGGTACGGTCGCATTGACGAACAGGGAAATAGACGATAAAAATGCGAAAGAGCTCAAGCCCATACTGCGCAAGGCGACCCAAGAGGATAAGAACTGCTATGAAGAGAATCTCTCCAAGCGCAAGGATTCGCTGAAATTGGCGCAGGAAGCAGCGGACAAGCGCAAATTGGATATGAAGTTCGTGGATAGTGAGTTTGCGTTTGACGGCTCGAAAGTCGTGTTCTACTTCACTTCGGAGCATCGTATCGATTTCAGAGATCTGGTCAAGGAACTCGCGGCGCACTTTCACAGGAGAATAGAACTCCGTCAGATAGGGATACGCGACGAGTGCAAGATGAAGGGGGGCTTAGGTCCTTGCGGAAAGGTGTGTTGTTGCAACGACTATATGGAGGATTTTGAGCGGGTATCCATCAAGATGGCAAAGCATCAAGGTTTGTCGCTCAATCCGAGTAAAATATCCGGTTTGTGCGGCAGGCTCATGTGTTGCTTGAAGTTCGAAGACGAATACTACGCCGACACCATCAAGTTCATGCCCAAGGTCAATAGTGAGATAGATACTCCGAACGGGCGGGGCAAGGTAAACAGTATCAACGTGCTGAGGCAGTTGGTCACTGTCCAATTCGGCACTGATGATGACGGTCGTGAATACAGAGAGTATACGTTGGAGGAATTGGGTATCACACCTGTATATCCGGACAGGTGTCAGGGCTGTCATGCTAATGATGCCGACGACGATGACGAGGACGGCGACGAATTGCCGACGGAGGAAGAATGATGAGACTGTTCGTGGTCAGTGATCTGCACGGCTCTGCATATTGGGCGCAACGATCGATAGATTCCTTTGTACAGTCGGGTGCAGACAAACTGGTGCTGTTGGGCGATGTGTACAATCACGGTCCTCGCAATCCGTTTCCGAGAGAATACGCGCCGATGCGCGTGGCGGAGTACCTGAACAGCGTCGCAGACAGAATCATAGCCGTGACGGGGAACTGTGACAGTGAAGTGGATGCCATGATAAGCAATTTTCCTTTTGTGAGGGATTGCATCATCCCGCTGGGAGAACGCCGTCTGTACCTGACGCATGGGCATGTATATAATAAAAACAACCTGCCTAAGTTGGTCAAAGGCGATGTGCTTATGTACGGACACTTCCATATCAATGAGCATGCCGTCGTCGACGGGGTGCACTGTATCAATCTGAGCAGTGCCGCTTTGCCCAAGGACACAAGTGCTTACTGTATCGTGGAGGAAGAAAGAGCCACGATATATGACTTTGACGGCAAAGTTGTACTATCCGTGAAGTTTTGATATGATCATCACTTATAATTTTTCGTTTTATGCCAAAAATCTTTGTTTTTGGCGTTTATAAGGCATTTTATATGTATATTTGATATTGACAGAGATTAAAATATAATATAGAATATAACCGGAAATCGGAACGTATCCGATCTTTTGTTTGAAACTTATTTTACAGGCCTTTGCTTAAAAATCCTTTTCGAAATTTTTTGAGTTTGGCATAGCACAGAAGAACGTCGTATTGTCATTAACTTACGTTAGTTATTATTTTGTTTTTTTAGGAGGATATATGAACAAGATCTACAAGACAGAGGAAGAACTCACAGTTGCCCTCAGTACTATGACTGTTTCCGCACTAAGACGTATAGCCAATCAAGTCGGGATCGTACCGGGCAACAGAAAGAGATCTGAGTTGATAGAAAGGATAATAGCACTCTACAATGGGGATATTTCCCCCGAAGTACGCAAAAAACCCGGTCGTCCGCGCAAGGAAACGGTCAATATGGTCAGCGCACCCGAACCGAATCTGACACTTGAACCGGAGGATACTTCTTCGCAAGTCGATCCGTCACTGCCTCGTACGGGTATTCTGGAAGTGTTGGACGGATATGGATTTGTGCGTACGCACAACTATACCAATACACCGGGTAAAGACTACTATATCACCGGAAATACCATTGCCCGTATGAGATTGGTATCCGGAGACAAACTGAAAGTGACACTACGTCAGTACCCGGACAGACAGGCGCCCACAGCCGTATATGTGGAAGAAATCAACGACCAACCTTGTCCCAATATCGATCGTACTCCTTTTGATCTTCTGGAACCTTGTTTCCCGACGGTTCGCATCAATCTGAACACGGACAAAACAGAATATTCTTTGCGTATGCTCGACCTCGTAGCACCCATAGGAAAGGGTCAACGTGGCCTGATAGTCGCACCGCCGAAAACGGGAAAAACAATACTGCTCAAAAAGCTTGCCATGGCTATATGCAAGAACCATCCTGAGATACATCTGACCGTGCTGCTCATAGATGAGCGTCCGGAAGAGGTCACCGACTTCAAGGAGAGCGTAGGTTGCGAGGTGGTGTACTCTACATTCGACCAGCAGCCCGCCAACCACTGTCGTGTAGCCGAATTGGTTTTCGCCAATGCGCGTCGTCGCGTGGAGCAGGGGCAGGACGTCATGATCCTGCTGGACAGTATAACCAGACTCGGACGTGCCTATAACCAGATAGCGGAGCAGACGGGGCGTACTCTGACGGGAGGCTTGGATATCGCCGCGTTGCAGGAACCCAAGAAATTGTTCGGTTCCGGACGTAATGTGCGTGGAGGCGGCAGCTTGACCATACTCGCTACGGCACTTATAGATACCGGCAGCAGAATGGACGATATCATATACGAAGAGTTCAAGGGTACAGGCAATATGGAAATACAACTCGACCGCCGTATGAGTGAGAAACGTATCTTCCCGGCAGTCGATTTGAACCGCAGCGGTACTCGTCGTGAGGATCTGTTGCTTACCAAGTCTCAGTTGGAGGGTATGTATCTGGTCAGAAAAATGCTCTCTCAAGAAGATACTGTGGCTGCTACGGAAGAATTGTTGGAAGTGGTCATGACTACAGATGACAACGACGAGACATTGTCGACGCTCAAGCGGCTTATCCTTTCGGCAGAAGCGCGCCGCGCCATGAGAAAATAAGCTACGTAAATGTATGAAAACTGTAGTTTTGGGAATGAGCGGCGGTGTAGACAGTGCTGTCTCTGCGTATCTTTTGCAGAAACAGGGATACAATGTAGTTGCACTGTTCATGCACAATTGGGATGAGGAACAGGACGGCTGTTGTACTGCAGAGCAAGACTTTGAAGATGTCAAACGTGTCTGCGACAGATTGAACTTGCCGTACTATTCCGTCAATTTCGCGCGGCAGTATCACGATACGGTATTTACTTACTTTCTGGATGAGTACAGAAAGGGACGCACGCCCAATCCCGATGTGTTGTGCAATCGCGAAATAAAGTTCGGTCCATTTTTGCAATACGCCAAAGCACTCGGGGCAGACTATATTGCCACGGGGCACTATTGTGGAATAGAACATATAAACGGCAAATATTACCTGTTGAAAGCGCGTGATCAGTCAAAAGATCAGACATATTTTCTGAATCAATTGTCGCAGCAACAATTGAAAGACGTCATTTTCCCACTGGCGGATATCACCAAAGCAGAGGTGCGTGCAATTGCCGCAGAGTTGGGCTTGGCGAATGCACACAAAAAAGACAGCACAGGTATTTGCTTTATAGGAGAGCGCAACTTCCGTAATTTTTTGAGTACATATCTACCCAACCAAGAAGGCGAGATAGTGGATATCGACGGCAACTATGTGGGTAAACATATAGGGCTGATGTATTATACGCTCGGTCAACGTCGCGGTCTGGGGCTCGGCGGTACCAGAGACGGAGAGGGAAGATGGTTTGTTGTGGATAAGGACATGAAAAACAATCGCCTGATAGTGTCTCACGGCGACGAAAGCGTGCTTATGTCGAAGTCCTTGTTGGCAAGCGGAGCGAATTTCATACCCGAGATGCCTGCACAAACTTTTTCTTGTACTGCCAAGTTCCGCTACAGGCAATCGGAACAAGGTGTGAACGTGACGGTATTGCCTGACAATAAATTGAAAGTGGATTTTCATCAAAAGCAACGCGCCGTGACGCCCGGACAGTTTGTCGTATTATACGACGAAAGGCGTTGTCTCGGCGGAGCCACAATAGATGAAGTATACAAATAAAAGATTATACAAAATTCAGGATAATTTATAAACAAATGAGTAAAAGAAGTAAACGTCAATCAAACACGGAGGACAATCCGGCGCAGCAAATCGAACCGGATACATTATCGCCTACACAGGACGATCAAGAGGAACCGATCGTATCGGAACCGGAGACATTGCGCACAGATGAAGTGACGCTTTCCAAATCCAAACGGATATGGGAAGTGGACTTTGTCCGTGGATTGATGATATTGTTCGTCGTCTGGGACCATTTCATGTGGGACATCTCGGATATAGGCTCATCCACATACAATACCGCGTTGTTCAGATGGTTGTATGCTTTGTCGGATAAATACTACTTCGGTTCGTTGCGTGCAGTTACTCACGATGTATTCGTCACAATGTTCGTATTGACGAGCGGCGTCAGTTGCAGTTTCAGCAGAAGTAACGGGCGGCGCGCCATCAAAATGTGCGCTTTTGCCATATTGTTTTCCGCAGTGACGTATGCCGCATCCGCAGCATTTCAAACGGAGATCACGATTTATTTCAATGTAATACACGTAATAGCCCTTTCTGTTCTGATATACACGGCAATAGAGTGGGTGTGGAGCAAGCTCAGAACAAATTGGCAAAAGAATTTGTTCGGCGTGTTGTATTTCGCTGTGACTATGACAGCACTGGTTGTCGGACATTGCGCCAAATACATGGGTATAAATTGGTTGGATCTGATCTTCGGCGAAAGCAAATGGCGTACGGAGATACTCACCAAGTTCGAATTCGGCGGAGATTATCTGAGTTTTCTTCCCGATTTCGGCTGGTTTCTGGTAGGGGCATTTTTGGGTAAGATCGCTTATCGCAAGCGTGAGACATTGTTCCCGTCCGTCGATACACGCTATGTCTGCCCGATCACATTTTGCGGCAGATATTCGATCTGGATATATTTCGGCAGTCAGGTGGTCATGTTTGGGTTGATATACCTGCTGCACGAGATGTTCCCTATATTATAGCGGTATCACGGCGGAAGTCGGGTCGTGCTTGGCAGTGAGGTGCGAAGGAAAATTATGAAAAAACGTATTGGATCGGTATGTCTGCTGACTATATGTGCGGTTTTGTCCGCACTTGCAGTCCCTGCGGCATATGCGGATATGGGCCCGCATCCTGCCGTGACGATAAACTTGCTCAACCTCGACAACCATCCAATCTATGTCACGCTTCTTTCGGAAAAATGGAGCACAGGTCCTTATGTCGCTTACGATGAGACGGACGAATACGGTACTGTTTTCAAGTGTGCAAACGTAGTGGATGCGGACGGTCATTGGAACTTTTATGAGCAGAACGATACAAGTACGGATGAGTTTACTCCTCACATACAGGACGTCTGGCAGTTATTCTCCGACTATGCCGATAGCGATGACTATTATTTTCTGCAGATATGGTGGGAGTTCACCGGCAACAATTCCACGCTTGATTGGGGGTATATGGCACCGCGAAATTATAAATTGCTGCTGTACTTCCCGGAACAGGACGAATTCGTGTGCAGTGACGTGATAAAGAGTTACGCTTTGCATAGTTATTATACCGTTGATTTGGCTCAGGCCGTGTTGCAAGTGCAAAGTGATCCGTCGTCCATAGAAGATATTACGCTGGAGCCGTCGAACAGTTATGATTATCTCGGGGAAGTGCTGGGTATCTTGTTCCGTATCGCAGCCACTATTTTAGTGGAATTGTGCCTGGCTCTTGTCATGAGACTGAGAAAGCCGATATACGTCGATACTATCATATGGGTCAATCTGGTCACGCAGACATTGCTGAACGTTGTGCTGAATTTGTTTGTGTATTTCGGTGCCTCGATTTTGTATATTTTCCTTATTGTCCCTATGGAATTGACAGTGTTTGCAGTGGAAGCGATAGCCTATTCCTTAATATGGCGCAAGCAAACGCCGATATGGAGATCATTCTTATACGCGTTGGCTGCCAATGCGCTTTCCTTCGCGCTCGGCATATTACTGGCAGCGATATGTCCGTTCCTCTTCTGAGTCTATACCGTACGACGTTGGTAGAAATATCGTCAAAAATATGCATACGATCGTTGACAACAACGTCGTCTCGGTGATACAATAAATGCGCTGGGGGTGCCGAGCGATCGGCTGAGAGAGTCCCTTTGAACTTGAGTCAAGTCAGTACTTGCGAAAGGAAGCGTATCTATGGATAGTTTTTTGGCGTTCTCTTTGCAAGTCTTTCGTGTGCTCACGGAGACTTTTTTTCTTGGCAAATATCTGAAAAGGAGAAATTGTATGCTACAGAAATTGCTTGCGCAATGGTTGCCGTTTGCCGATGATGCGGAAGACGCTTACCTGTCGGTAAATGTCGACGCGTTGTTCGATTTGTTGGCTTCCATCGCGCTCTATATGACATTGGCGATCGCGCTGGTGTTGATCGTATATGCGGTTCTTATCCGCAATAAGGACGAAGAATACCTCGCGCGTGCTCGCAGGCTTATCGCGGGAGTAACGGTGGGTTACTCGGTCGGCGTGATTTCGGTTTTGGGGAGTCTGAAATTGATCATCACGCAACTGAATGAGGATATCAATCGAAACTTCTGGTTGGTCGTAGGCTTATTTGCTTTGCTGGCGGTAGGTATTACGGTGACGCTGGTACTTTCCAAATGCAAAGTCAAGGGATCCGCATGGGTAGGATTGGCATTTGCTTTGGCGTTCATTGTGTACTGTATCGTGATCGCTATCGTGATCCCCGCCAAAAAGGATAAATATGAACCGCTGGACGGCAATTGGCAAATGCCGCTGGTCACTTGTGTAATAGTGGCTGTCATAGGCGTATTGGCATACCTTGGCGGTAACAAGGACGATGGCGGCTATGACGCTCGTGCACTTACTTACGGTGCTATATGCGTTGCGACAGCCTTTGCGCTCAGCTACGTCAAGTTCTTCAGTTTGCCGCAGGGTGGTAGCGTTACATTCGCAAGCATGTTGCCTATCATACTGTACAGTTATATGTTCGGTACAAGAAAGGGACTGGTAGTGGGAGTTGTATATGGAATGTTGCAATTTATACAGAGCCCGCAATTTTATCAGCCGCTTCAAGTACTGTTGGACTATCCGATAGCCTTCGGCGCATTGGGCGTGGCCGGTATCGCTCGTAAAATTCCCGGTATCAAGGGACACATGCTTGCCGAGTTCACCGTAGGCGCATTGCTCGCCGGACTGTTGCGCTATTTTGCGCACGTCATATCCGGTTACTATGTATTCAGCAGTTGGGCGATGGAAGGCTATACGGCGGTAAGTTGGGCATTTGTATACAACATGTTTATCTTTGCGGATATTGCTATTGTATTGGTCGTGGGATTGGCGGCGTTGTCCACCAAAGCGATGCGCAGGGCTATAACACAAGTACAGCAGCCGCAGGAATCTTCCCCTGAAGTAATGTAGTAGATTTTGTCAGACATAAAATAACACAATCCTGCTATTTTACAAGTATTTGTTATATTTGAATCAGTAACCCCCTGTCAAAGAGGGTTACTTTTTTGAAAAAATTGTAATAAATTTGAAAATTTTTTTCAAAACCATCTATACAAATACATTTACGTGTGGTATACTTATTGCGGTTAAATTTATGCTATGGAGTTTTCGTTTGGATACTGTGCATAAGGGTAGGTAAGTATGGAAAAAGTTGCATTGATAGATCTTGGTTCCAATACCGCTCGTCTGGTAATATACGAGATAATAGACGGTAACTATTTTGTTGTGTACGAAGAGCGTCGCGAGTCGATCCGTCTGGGTGAAACGGAAGCGGACGGCAGTCTTAAGCAAACGCGAATAATGCAAGCGATCGCCACACTCAAGATGTTCAAGGAAATATGCGCTATCAAGCGTGTGGATCGTATCCTCGCCATTGCTACGGCGGCGGTACGTCGTGCGAGCAACCAAAAAACTTTTCTTTCCGACGTATACAATGCTACGGGAATACGTATCACGACGGTGTCGGAAGAGGAAGAAGCAAACTATGTATATCAAGGCGTGGTAAACTCCATGGAGATACCTCGCGGTCTCATCATGGAGATAGGCGGAGGTAGTACCAAGTTTGTCTACTACAACAGACGCACGATCCTGCATACCAAGATATTCGAATTCGGTGCAGTCACGCTTTACAATATGTTCGTCGCCGACGGAAAATCTCCGGAGCAGATATCCGACGAGATGGTGGCGTATGTGATGGAGCAACTTCGTCAGGTGGAATGGTTTACGGATCTGGATCCCGACACGCAACTCATAGGTGTAGGCGGAAGTTGCCGCAATCTGGCCAGAATCGTACGTAAAGTAAAGAAGTATCCGTTGGATATGGTGCACAATCTGCAAATGGAGACGGAGGACTTCAACTACGTATACAGTATGATACGAACTCTGGACTTGGACAAGAAACGTCGTATCAAAGGACTCAGTTCTGCTCGTGCGGACGTGTTCCCGAGCGCACTTGCCGTCATCAAGGCAGTTGTAGACTATATGGGGTTCACGACGCTCACTACCAGCGGCGCCGGATTGAGAGAGGGCGTCATGTTTAATTATATTGTACCGCAGACGCTTGAAAAGCCCATTTCCGACACGCTCGGATACAGTTTGCAGTGTTTTGCCAGACACATGGGCGTCAATGTCGCTCATGCCGAGCAGGTATTCAATCTGTGCGTACAGTTGTTCAAGCAATTGAGGGTGTTGCACAAGTTTCCTCGTGCTTACGTGCGTGTACTCAGGGTCTGCGCTATGTTGCATGACGTAGGTAAGACTTTTAAGTTCTACAATAGTGCCAAGCATACTTCGTATATGATACTGAACAGCAATCTGTGGGGTATTTCTCACAAAGATATAGTGCTTGCCGCTATGGTTACGGATGTGTACAACAAGGAGGACTTTAATACTTCCGATTGGACCAAGTACAATTGCCTGCTTACTGCGGAGGATATAGAGGCGGTGCGTAAATTGGCCGTGATCCTGCGCTTGGCGACCGCACTTGACTTCGGAATGAGAAGTGCCGTTACGGAGGTCACTTGCGACGTATTGGGAGACAGTGTCATTATGAAGACGGAACTCAACGGAGAAGCCAATCTCGAGCTCAATGCGGCAAACTATATAGCAATTGATTTTAAGAGAGTATTCAAGAAAAACCTGGAAATTCTGTAATATACTCCCAAAATGGTTGATTTATAATGAAAAGCACCCCAAGTCGGACGATAAAACGACTTACGGGGTGCATTTATTTACAGTCGGCTTTTGTGGCTACCATGTATAATTTATTGCAGTGCTCCTCATACTATCGATACAACTAACAAGGAGGGAAAAGCAATTTGAAAAAGACTTTCAACGTTTTTTCGGTTATTGCACTGATTTTGACTATAATCGGCGCACTCAACTGGCTCGCGATAGGTATATTCGGCTTCAATGTGGTCAATTGGATTACCTTCGGAGTGACTTGGTTAGAAAGATTGCTGTACATTCTGGTAGGAATTGCCGGCGTCTATATGATCGTATGGTTGTGTGTTTCTCGCTTTAATATGGTCGAAGGTGACGACGCTTACAGAGATTATAAGTACAGCGAACGTCATAACGGTACGGTAACAAACAACAATTAGTTGTACAGACGGAATTATCCGTCGGCGACCGCCTCCAAACCGCACGTGAGTTTGGAAGCGGTTGTTTTTTTTGCTCAGTCGTCTCCGGTAAGCATGGGAATATTGGCAGCGGAATTTTGTCCCGAGAAGTATTCCTGTTCCCAAAACATATTGCGTCTGCGGTATAGCATGGAGTCGTCCCATTGCGGGCTATCGGATATGTGACGCTTGTTTGAGTGATTTGTCATCTTCCCACGCTCGTATTGTCGTGTCTGCGATCACGAAGTTCTTCTATAGGATGTTCTGCTGTCTCAAAGCGGTAGTCTTTGCGATTGTCGGCAATGTATTTGCTTATTACATTGTGACTTGCGACTTCGCTGTCCTTGACATTTACCTGCTGTTGGTAATCGAAGAATTTGGCGTCGGAGGGTAATTGATCTACCTCCGCATAGTCCTCTCCCCGTGCGGTGATGTTGACGGTACTGCCGAGTACGCCGCGTACGTACTCTATATTGGAGTGGAAGCAGAGCAATTCGGGAAATTCGCCATGCGGTATGACTTGCTGCCAACTCTTGCCTTCGTATTTTTGCAAAAGTTGTACCGCTTTGTGCAAGTGCGCCAGTTCGTCGTTGAAGTGCTGCTCCCATATCTGTCTGACATTTTCTTCCGTCTCGTCTTGCATGAGGGAGTAATACAGGTAACATTCCGTATATTCGTGCATAAGCAGTTCTTCGCATAGACTGCAAGTAGTATCTTTCAATCCGCCGTATAGCGAGACGTGCTGTTCTTCTATCATGCCTATTTCCGTATACAGTTCCCTGCCCATTTTGTTTTGGTAAAAAGCGGCTTGATTCATATAGTAATTCATAGTCTGCTGCTCTGCTGCGGTAAGAATATTGATGTCGAGTTTGGTCAGACTGTTCGCTTGCTTGAAGTTGACATAACGTTTTATGTCGTCGGACGGGAAACGGTGTTCGGATATGGTGGGACGTCCCGGCATCAGCTCGGTATAGCCTCCCACAAGCTTTTCGGCATAGATGCCTTTGTCCATTTCCAGCAAATCCGCATATCTGTACAGGTGGTCAAAGTCTTCCAGTAATGCAAAGTCCATCGCCTGCTTTACATACTTGTTGCTTTCGCGTTCGGCGAATATGGCAGTGAGGTCCACTGCAAGTTGCTCGTAAGCGATGGTGTGTTCAAGAATACTCTCTCCTATGGGTTTCAGCGCGGCTATGCGCTTTTGCTGTTGCTGTTCTTTTCTGCGCGAAATAGCCAATTCCCTGCGCAGATCATTGTCCGGGCAGTGCCGATGGAAGTGGTGACTGAAACCGACGGCTTCGTATTCGTTGCCGTTGGCAAGTATGATCCTGACCTTGGTGTATGGATCCACGTCGAATTTATTGTAAGGTTTGGGCGCAAGTTCTTTCCAACTGTAGAATTCGTCGTTGGTGACTAAGGGCTTCTCGTTGAAGGGATTTAAGTTGCTCATTTTTATCTCCTTTTGGTTTTTGCAATATTGTTGCCTTTTGGCGGGTCGATTATACTTTTTTTGCATGGCAGTTATTTGTGCAATAATAAGAGCTTACTATTTCACAAATAATAGTTTCGAATATTCGTATAGATCGAATAGCTCATCCATTTTTATGTGATTTTAACGACATTGAGGACATAAAATATCTCTGTGACTACGGCTTGTCCGTTTCATAAATTTTGTGAAACAGGTTGTCCACCATTCGAGGCGCAATTGTGGATAACTTTGTGGATAAGTGCATAACTCGGTCATTTTGCGTGAAAAAACGGTCGAAATTTGAGTTTTTTTGCCATCTGCGAAGTCGTAGAGGGCTGTCGGAGGGGAAATGTTTGTTGTATGGAAGGGTAAGCGACTTGTAGCGGTACTGCTGTTGCTGATCGTTGCACAGTTGGCATTGATGGCGTTTTTGATAGCCGAGAACTTGTCCGTCAAGAATACCAACCTTATAGATTTCACTGTGGTGCTTGACGCCGGACACGGGGGTATAGACGGAGGTGTAGTGGGTGTAGACGGAACCAAGGAGTCCTCCCTGAATCTTGCGTATGCAGAGACTCTTGGAGAGATATTTCAAACAGCGGGCTTCAATGTAGTATACACGCGAAAAGGAGAGGGAGGACTGTACGGATTGCCTACCAAAGGATTCAAGCAACGGGATATGTTAGAACGTAAACGTATCATCGACGAGGCTGATCCAAATCTGATGATAAGTATACACATGAACAAATTCGGCGAGTCCTACCGCAGCGGACCGCAGGTGTTTTTTCAGGATGATAAAGATGACGGCAGGGATCTGGCAGAGAGCATACAGCGCGTGTTCAATGAGTTCACCGGCAAGGCACGTCAGGCACTCGGCGGAGACTTTTTTGTGTGCCGGGAGACGGATTGTCCGGCGGTGATAGTAGAGTGCGGATTTTTGTCCAATCCTCAAGAGTGCGCGGAACTTCAGACGGAGCAATATCGCAATAAAGTATGTCAGCAGATATTCAATGGGACCATGCTGTATCTGTACGGAGGATGATTTTATGTTTTTGCGTAAAATTGTTGCTACACAACTCTTTTAGCGGTATAATTTTGTTGTAGAAGAGGAGGTAGCATCCTATGTGCAAGCGGAATAAAAACCCGGAAGAACCGTATAAAGATCGTAGCGGCGGCAATGGTGGATTCTTGGGATTTATTGCTTTTTTGGTCACTATATTTGCGGCCGTTCTGTATCTGGTGGCATTGATACTGCAGTTTATCAAGGTCAATGTCCCGGTGATAGAGACTATGCGTTCCGTTGCGTCAATGTTTACGATATGTATCGTGGGTATACTCGGTTGGAAGTTCGTCCGCGCTCGCGCCATGTGGTGTAGGGTATTGTATGTACTGTTGGTGTTGGCGGTAGTCGTGTGCGTGATTACGCCTATCATTTTGCAATATGTGCACAGATAGCGCGATATACGCCGTTACGCAATTTCTTACGGACATAGGTGTGCCATTTGAATTGCTCAGGCACGCACCCGTGGTCACTACGGAAGAGTCGCGGCAAGTCATACACGTGGAAGGTTGTATGTCTTGTAAGAGCCTGTATGTCAAGGATAAGAAAAGCGATCGATACTATCTCGTCGTATTGCCATTTGATAAGCGCGCCGATATGCGCGGCTTGGCAAGCTATGTCGGGTGCGCAAAATTTGAATTTGCTACGGAAGATAAACTATACGAAGATCTGCATGTCCATCGTGGCAGCGTAAGTCCGTTTGCTTTTCTGAACGAGCACGGAGAATATCGTGCGCCGTTGCTGATAGACAGAGAAGTGTGGACGGCTCCGAAAGTCAAGTTTCATCCGTGTGACAATACGGCGACAGTGATTTTGAGCAGCGACGGATTGAAAAAATTCTTGTCAGAAATAAATAAACAAGTCATAGTAGTGGGTGGCTGAGCATATGTTGTGTAGCGTGCATTACTTCGCTTGCATATATTGTTTTGCGTGAAGATACGGTGAAAGAAAGAAATGGAAAACCACAATAAAAAACGTGCCATTTTTTTATTTTTCTCTTGACATAGAGTAGTTGTAGTAATATAATATGAATATAAAAAAAAGGAGAGAAAAAAATGAAAGATTTCATCAAAACTGTTAACGGTTGGCCCCTGATTGTAAAACTTTTGCTTTGCATTCCTGTTGTTGAAATATTCTACGGAATTTGCAGAATCATCAATCAAGCCGTCAAAGGCAATATACTTCTGCTTATCGTTGCTATTTTGACAGTTATACCCGGTGCTGCATTTATGTGGCTGGTAGACCTGCTTTGGATCCTGTTCACAGGACATGCTTGCTTGCTGGGCTGATAACTTTACAGATTTCATTAAAAAACTCCGCGTGCAGACGCGGAGTTTTTTTGTTACATATCTGTATTTAGCCTTGCAGCCCTTCTGCCTGGCGACGCATATTTTCTATAACTACGTCGTATACCTCGCCGAGCGTGGCGCAGTACTCCAATACCTTCCAAGGCGTATTGGTGTGGAAGTGCAGCTTGATAAGTTCGTCGTCGCCTACGACCAGCAGGCAATCGCCCTCTATGTGCGAGTTGATATATTCGATGATTTTTTGATCGCTCAGATCCTTACCTTCGAGTAACAGTTGTGTATCGTAAATAAATTCCATTGTTTTGCTCCCTTTGAATTGATATAATGACATTGTAGGTCATCTGATGAAATTTGTCAATTCAATTGGGGACCCCGTGCTGCTAATCGAGGTATTGACGGATCTTTTCCAAGGCTCGGCTCTCTATCCGCGAGATATAACTTCGGCTAATGCCCAGTTTCTGCGCAGTCTGCAGTTGCGTCAAAGGCGTCGCGCCCTCTTCCAGCCCGTAGCGCATAAGTATAATTTTTTGTTCGCGAGGATCGAGGTGTTCGCGAATGATCTTGAGTAGATTTTGCTTTAATATGGACATCTCTGCCTGATGAAATACGCTGTCCTCTTTGATGGCGAGTACATCCATGAGAGTGTACTCATTGCCGTCATTGTCCACACCGAGAGTACTGCTCAGATACACGGTGTTCTGATAGCGTTTGTTACTGCGCAATGTCATTAGAATTTCATTCTCTATGCAGCGCGCAAGATAAGTGGCGAGAGTGGTGCCCTTCTCGGTAGAGTAACTTTCCACTCCCTTGATAAGTCCGATGGAACCTATGCTGATCAGATCGTCCAAGTCTCCGCCCTTGCCGTATTTTTTGGCAATATGCGCCACCAGACGCATGTTGTGGGTGATGAGCTTGTCACGTGCGGCACGGCTGCCCTTCTTCATGCGTTCCAGACATTCGGCTTCCTCTTCCGAAGTGAGCGGTTGAGGATAGCTTCCGTTGCTGAAGTATCCGGTGAAGAAGAACAATTTGCTCAGCAATTGCAATAACGTCGAAAACATGTATTTCATCTCCTGCGCTATTGTACGCAGTGTCTCGACAAGATATATGGCGAGGCTTGTGCACTTTTATTTTACTTGTCAAAAATGCGCAAATGGGCTACAATAAAATGGCTATGAAGTGCAACCTTTGCCCAAGAAATTGCAATACGGATAGAAGCCGATCTCTCGGCGTGTGCCGTACCGACGGTATGCTTGTGTCGAGAGTGGCGCGGCATGATTGGGAAGAGCCATGTATTTCAGGGAATAGGGGCAGCGGAACGGTGTTTTTTGCAGGGTGCAATCTGCATTGCTGCTTCTGCCAGAACTATGATATATCCGTAGTTCCGCACGGTGTGAAGCTGTCGCCTGCAAGATTGGCGGACGTGTTGGTGTATATGCAGGATATGGGCGTTGCGAATATAAATCTTGTCACGCCTACGCATGTTTCAGACAAGTTGGCCACTGCATTGTCGATGGCGAAGCCGCATCTGAATATACCCGTGATCTACAATACAAGTTCTTACGAAAAACCGGAAGCGTTGCATAGACTGCAAGGGCTTGTAGACGTATATCTTCCGGATATGAAGTTTTGCGACGTCGAAGTGTCGCGATCGTTGGCAAACGCTCGGGACTATTTCGAAGTGGCGACGGCCGCCATTAGGGAAATGCGACGTCAGCAGCCGACCAATGTATATGACGAACAGGGCTATATACAAAAAGGCGTAATAGTGCGCCACTTGGTCTTGCCCTCTTTCGTGGAGGATACCAAGCGTATTCTGGACTGGCTGGCAGATCTCGACAGGGATATTGTCGTCAGTCTTATGTCGCAGTACTTTGTCGCCCGCCGCAATGAAAATATACCCGCGCTCAATCGCAAACTATACAGGCACGAGTATAAGGCGGCTTGCGAATATTTTTACAATGTCGGTTTGCATAACGGATATTTTCAGGAGATAGATTCCGCTACCAAAGACTATTTGCCGGACTTCGATGACGGACAAGTGGAAGTGCTACTGCAGAAAATCCCATACATATTCCCGGAGACGGATATAGAATGAAGGGACAAATACGTGACAACAGAATAAGTCTGTGGCAACTGTTTTGGACATTTTTCAAGACAGGTCTTTTCACGTTCGGCGGCGGATATGCTATGATATCCATTCTCGAAGAGGAACTCGTCGCTCGGAAAAAATGGATAACTTCGCAGGATATGCTGGATATGGTATTTATTGCGGAGTCTACTCCGGGCGTCATAGCGGTCAATACCGCTACAGGCGTGGGATTTCGTACGCGCGGTGTATTGGGCGCGGTCATCGCTACGATAGGCGTAGTATTGCCGTCCTTTGTCATCATATCCGTATTGTCATATTTCATAAGGGCTTTTTCACAAAATACTTGGTATAGAGCGGCCTTCACGGGTATACAAGCATGCGTATCGGTATTAGTCATCAATGCGTTTGTTAAAATGTTCGGGCAGTTGGAGCGCGGCTGGTTCAGCGCGATCTTGTTGGCGGCAGCATTCGACGTTGCATTGTTTACAGATTTCAATGTCATCTTCATTATCATAATCGGTGGCGTGCTGGGCATACTCTATACGCTGGCGGCAAATGCCATTGCAAAGAAGAAAGAGCTACCCCTTTCCCAATCAGACAGGATCGACAACGAAAGCGACGACGATAGAGGTGCCAAATGACGTACCTCGTGCTGTTTTGGGAATATTTCAAGATAGGTTTTACCATCGGCGGCGGATACGCTATGCTGCCTATGGTAATACAGATCGTGACAAAGCGCGGCTGGCTGAGCGAGCAGCAGATCATAGAGTTCATCGGTATAGCAGAGTCTACGCCCGGACCTATGGCAATCAACCTTGCCACATTTGTAGGCAATACGGTGGGATCTGCTACCGGGCTAGGCGTATTCGGCGGGATACTCGGCTCGCTTGTCGCTACCGTCGCGGTGGTGTTGCCGTCGTTGGTGATCATCATCGTGGTAACTATGCTCTTTGACAAATTTCGCAACAATAAGTATGTGCAAGGGGCACTCAGGGGGATCAGACCCGTAGTGGTAGGACTTATCCTGTCCGTAGTTGTCAGTATTACGGCAAAGGTCGTTTTGCCGGATCTGAATTTCAAGGATCTCAGTGCCAGCCGAATAGATAAGTTCAATTGGATATCATTGCTGATCATCATCGCCTTCGTTCCGCTATCGCGTATCAAGGTAAAAGGTAAGAAGATCCATCCGATATTGCTCATAGTGTGCTCTGCCGTATTGGGAATAGTAATCTTTGGAGCATTCGGCGTACAGCAGTAAAACAAATCAATGGTTAAATTTTTTTGTAAAGTGTTGCAAATTTTGTACGAGTATGATACAATAGGTGTACTTGAATTGTAGTTGCATTGCAGCTGTGCAAAAAATCATTGCTAACGATGATTTGGGAGCAATATTATGGAGTTTAAGGATAAAGTAAAGACTGTCAGAAAGAAATTATTTTTGAGCCAGGAAATGATGGCAAAAGAACTCGGCGTAGCATTTGCCACTGTCAACCGTTGGGAAGCCGGCAGATGCAAGCCCAACTATGGTGCGCAAAAAGCCTTCTCGGACTTTCTGAAGAAACATAATATCGACGAAGAGACTCTGGAAGAGCGGAGTTGCTGAACTAAGTATAGGCAAAGGATCACATGCCGCATAATAGCGGCAAAGTGGTGCGAGTAAAAACAATAATATTTCTGTTATGGATACGGAGGCATAGCTCAGTTGGTTAGAGCGCTCGCTTCACATGCGAGAGGTCGTAGGTTCAAGTCCTACTGTCTCTACCAATAGCACTACCCATTGCAGGCAGTGCTTTTGTTTTGTCACGAAAAGGAGCACCACCCTGCAACATTGACGACCCCGTCATCAAATAAGGTGGGGTCGGCAACAATGCGATTATCACCGCGTGCTGCAACCGCTGAAGGGCGTCGCTACACGCCTTGCACTTCCCCTGCGGACGGGCGTATGATGTTTGCTGCGCAAAAGCCCGTCATTGGGCATTTTGCTACCAACTCCACACTGTGGAGATTGGCTTTACGCAAAATGTACTTGCTCCTACCAATAGCACTACCCATTGCGGGTAGTGCTTTTGTTTTGTCACAAAAAGGAGCACCACCCTGTAACATTGACGACCCCGTCGTCAAATAAGGTGGGGCGGCAACAACGCGATTGTCTCTGCGTGCTGCAACCGCTGAAGGATGTCGCCACACTCCTTGCACTTCCACTGCGGACGGGCGTATGATATTTGCCGCGCAAAAGCCCGTCATTGGGCATTTTGCTACCAACTCCACACCGTGGAGATTGGCTTTACGCAAAATGTACTTGCTCCTACCAATAGCGACGACTTCGCTTTGAGTTTCGACGTTCATCGAAGGCACAGGTGCAAGCACAACAAAGAGTCCGCACAAGGCGAATCTTTTTTTTGGCAAAATGACTTTTTATGCAATAATAATGGGTTGAAAATAAGGATTTTTTTCATTATTTCAACGTCATTGCTGTTGGATGCTATGTTCGTGTCCATTTGCGGAAACAAATAAGTGTGGTTTGCAAATTCGAGAAAAACATATTGTTGATTTTATTTTGCAAATGTGTTACACTACTGCCAACTTCTCAAGGAGATTGACAAAATGAAACTGCGAGTTGTTGCTTGGTGCGATTACGACGAGGAACTCCCTTGCGGAGACAACGGTTGGGCGGCACACAATGCGATTATCGACAACATACAAGCCAATGGCTACGACTTTTTTGGGATGGCTCACGTTGATGGCAGCAACTGCACGCCGCTTCTCAACGACGGCAAAAAGTACTGCTTTTCTCAGCAAGGCTGGTCGGATTTGATGACGGAAGCGCACCGTTTTTACGACGCAAAAGACTACGCCGACTACTATATTCCGGACAGAATAGACGAGTACTTTGGCGGATCAAAATTAAATAAACATCGCCCACAATATACCAACATAAGCAAAGTTGTTGCAGAAAAGGACTTGAACGAGACATTTGAAATATCCGTAAGTCAGAAACAATTTGACCGCGCGGCAAAAAAGGGCGATTTGCGCTATGACGACTTCTATCGAGCCGTCAACGAGGGCAAACCGTACTACCCCGATTGCGACAAATTGAGATACGTTTACAAAGGCGATACACTTGTGCTTGTGTGCAACGATCAACGTGCAACTTATCTTGTTACCGATGCGGAGCGCAAACACGTCAACAACACGAAAAAAAGACAAGAATTGGAGCCTATCATGCATGGAGAGGATCGCGTGGCAGCCAAGCGCGCCAGTTGGGAGTACAGACTGAGCACGTTGACGTTGGTGATAAAATTGGCAAAACCGGGCGAATAACACAACCATACGATGATGTAGATACAAACAATGCGACAAAACGCAAAGAGGAACAACGCCCGAAACATAGTTTGGTCGTTTGTTTGACAAAATACGATACAATGCCGGCGTGTTACATGAGTGCGTCGGCATTTTTTTGCACAAACCAATCAAAAAAAGCATAAAAATAGAGTGAAAACGCTGCGCGTTCCGTACATAGGCACAATAGTGCCGTTATGTAAAGGAGGAATGCGCAGTATGGATTACCTCGAACTGATAAGCGTGCCGGCAATAGCCGCAATCGTGTTTGCATTGATGAGCGCAATAAAATACGCGGTAAACAACAGCAAATTCGATAGGTTTGTGCCGTTGCTTTCCGCTTTGCTCGGCGCGGTGTTAGGAGTTGTGTGTTTTTACGCTCTACCACACCGGAATAATACGAACCAAGAAATTTCTCGGTTCGTATTATTTGTTTGTGGAGAATATTTCGGCGTTT
>CANQGO010000020.1 GCA_947623225.1 uncultured Clostridia bacterium
ATCAACATGCAAAACGACCCTTGGAAAGCGTGCGAGGTTAACAGCCTCCGCAGGTTCAAATCCTGTTCTCTCCGCCACGCGGCGGCTGCGTCTATTGGTCGCAAAGAAAAGAACTCACACTCTGTGTGGGTCCTTTTCTTTGTTCCCTTTTACTTGCCGCGTGATGGCTCCGAGAACGGCATGGTTGAAATAACGTGACGCAATCGACACTTCGTGTAACGATTGCTATTCCGTCGCGGCTGCGCCGCTCCTTACAAATCCTGTTATATCTATACAACTCCTGTCTTATCTATCCCCTATGCGGCTGCGCTTGGTTGCCGCACGATGGCGGAGAGGTACAGCACGGTAGAAAAGGAGAGGGAGTGCGGTATGCACTCCCTCTCGTGAGTATATATGTCGGGCGGAGCGGGTCAGGCTCTCGCCTCTTTAGCGGTAAGAATGGACCTTTATTGTATAATGTATAAAAAGTGTTCTGGTACATCTTGGTACTCATCACCTTCACCGCCCCAGGAGTGGAGATGTGCGAGCAGGTAGTCACTGCCTATATCGTGGTGAGCGTATGTGTCGCGCAGATTATGATATACGTAGATCTCGGCGGCAGTTCCGCTGAAGATATCACTACCGATGAAGTAGGACGCGTAACTCTTGTCTGTAAACCACA
Source organism: uncultured Clostridia bacterium (assembly GCA_947623225.1). GTDB lineage: Bacteria > Bacillota > Clostridia > Christensenellales > CAG-314 > Fimimonas. The sequence continues at coordinate 662 of CANQGO010000020.1, forward strand.
ACGCTTGCAACGCACTGCGCGCGAATGCCGAACTACTGATATACACCTGATTGTCGATAAACACTCTCGTTATGGCACTACCATAGAAGGCATTGGCACTGATCACTTTCACGTTTTTGAGTTCCCCTAGACCTACTATCGCAATCGCCTTGGTCCCATCCTTGCCCTCGTACGCCTTGGGTACTGCCACTAACGTCTCGCCATCCTTATCGAAGAGCATGCCATCTACGATCTTGAAGTAGTTGTCCGTCACTCCGTCAGTCGGTATGGAGAACTCCTTGACAGACGAGGGCATGTAGATCATAGAGTTGTCGTGGAAGACCGTCATGCGACGCGGGAAATCTATCTTTACCACGTCCTCGGTCAGTCCCGCCCATGCGCTGGGTGCTACAGAGATTATATAGTCGTCTCCGCCCTCCGTCACCGTGTCGGGCACTTCCGCTGTCACAGGCATACCCGCCTGCAATGAGTCATTGGGCAGTATGTACACCACCTGATAGTAGTCGGTCGTAGACACGGTCTCTATCTTGGCGACATAGTAGTCGAAACCGTCCTTGCCCTCTACTTTCTGCTCTACCGGCACAAAGCGATCTACTATAAGTAAATTGAAGCAGTATGCGCCAAACGTCGGTCTTTCATCGATCATGGTTTGGTACACCGTATATGGCACGAACAGGCGGAATTTCTGAAGCATTTCCGAAGCACCTGCAGAGAACAAATAGTAGCCCTTGTATGCCCTATAGAACTCCATGTCTGCGCACTGCATCACTATCTGCCCCAGACTGCTGCAGCCCGTGAAGTTGTAGTGATTGGTTATCGCTTGCATATTCGGTCCGAATATCGCCGAGGTCAGTCCGGTACAGCCATTGAAGGTATATCCCGCGATCCTCTCCAGCGCAAGCAACTCTATCTCTTTCAGATTCGTGCAGTTGTGGAAGGTGTTATCTGCACTGATCAGAGTAAGTGAAGGCAACTCTATATACTCCAGAGCATTGCATCCCTCAAAGTTCGTAGCACCTTCGATACTCTCCAGCATGGGCACTTCTACGTTGATCAACTCTTTGCAGTTGATGAAGTTGCTTGCTCCGGAGAGCCTCGTCAATGAAGGCAATACCACAGTTTGCAGTTTGCCGCAATTGTTGAACACACTGGCACCCAACTCTGTCAACTTGGCGTCTTCCGCCACGTCCTCGTCATACTCCAATATGAAGGTAGCCAGGCTGCTGCAATTCAGGAATGCATTGTTGCCAATACTACTTACATGCTTCAGCGTATTGTTTCCTTCCGTATTAAGGAACTGCAGATTGCCACAGCCGCTGAATGCACTTGCTCCGATAGAAGTCACGCTGTCCAAAATAGCCGTAGTCAACGCAGTACAGTTGTAGAAGTAGTTTTGCGGAAGGACCTTCAGAGACCTCAGATCTGCCTCGACTAGAGTAGATTGAGTACGTGCATCAAACGTCCCGGTGCTGGTACCTTGTATCTCTTCCAATGCCGGTAACTCCAACACTTTCAAACCGTATACTACACGAAAAGCAAACGTACCTCTATCGCCTTGCGTAGCAGTCTCAGTGATGGTCTTTAGATTCTTCATGTGGATCTCGGTGATATTGTTGTTGTAGAATACGTCATATTGATCCATCGAAGTGACGTATTCCATATCAATGTAACCGAGATTGCCCGTATCACCACTACTCCAGAAAGCGTCCTTACCTATATGCACGCCACCCTTTTCTAATCTTTCCGGGCTACCTAATATGATACATACGTTATCTTTGCTGGTGGCTACAAGCCCTCTGCAACTTCTGAAGGCAAAATCGCCGATTGTATGTACATTCGCCAATTCCACGTATTCCAATGTTGTCCTGCCGTCGAAAGCATAGGGGGCAACAGCGGTGATATAGGGCCATATCACCCGCGTGATATTGGTACCCGTCAACACTCCTTGAGGTACAGCGAATTCATATTCGTCATCGTTTGCATGTCCGAAATTGATAGTCTCCAGTTTGGGAGCCGGATTGAAAGGATTATAGTCCAATTCTTTGATATTTTCCAGCGTTATGGTTTGCAGTTCCAACATGTTTCCCAAACAACCGGCATCGCCCTTGGTCACATGGGGTAGACTCAGGTCCACAAGCAATGGATCGAGATAAAATATACTTGAGCCATTGAGATATACGTCATGTCCCTCGCTGCCCAACTTGACGTTTACAAGCAGTTCATTTTCGCCAAGAGAATACGATCCTACGAACTGGACACACGGCAAGTCAATAGTTTCTGCGCCATTGCAGTTACGAAGGCCGTTTACTCCTATCTCCGTCACATACATGAATCCCGTGTTTGTCCAGCTGACGGGATAATTCCCGCCGATATTAGTTTCCACCGGGTCATAACCGCCTTCCTCATTAGTATTGGGACCGATCACGGTCAGTGCGGTGGTATTATTAAATGCGAAATCCTGGATGACCAGTTTACTGATGCCTTCATGTCCGAGAGTGACTGAGTTCAAAACAGTGCAACCATTAAAAGCGTAATAGCCCAAAGTCAACTCGTCACTATCTGTACCCAATGCAACACGCCACAATCTATTGCAGTTGTTGAAAGTATATTGAGAAGCGGATTTCAGTCTGGGCAGATACACTTCTTCCAGACTTTGTTCATAGTCACTTCTGGCTTCAAACATTCGATACACAATCTCGGCATTTGGCAACTTAACCGTACTGAACTTGGTGCAAGCATAGAACACGCCGGTTTCCGTCATGGTATCATAGGTGCCATCATCTTTGAAGCTACCGCCGAAGCTCTTGGCACGCGGCGCGTCAAACGTAGTCAGATGGTACGAGTAACTGAATACATAATAACCGAGTCCCATCTCTACGTCGTTGCTATACACTGTAGTGATATTGGTCGAACCGAACGCGTAATATCCTACCCACTCCACGCCGGAGATATCCAAAAGACAACCGTCTTCCGTTTCCCAGGTACTGTACCCCAGAGATCTGGCACCGCGATCACTGTAGAAAGCATAATGGTTCAGCTTTTCTATATGGGTTTTGTCTGAAGGATTTTCATCATCGGAGCCTGACTGGAAGTACAACTTGGTGACTCCGCTAAGGTCGCAATATGCATAAGGACTGCCGGAATAGCCACTCACATAGTCGGCCTCCTCCGCGGCATCGCCGCCGAGATAGTCACACCAACCGATTTCGGTAACATACCTGGTTCCCACTGTGTCCACCACTCGGTACTCGCCCGTATATGTGCCGGCAGCCGTCACCATGGTGACATTGTTGCCATCCAGTTTACGGTAAGTAAACCCGGGTTTATCCTCTTCGGTAATACCTTCGTGGTACCAAGTCTCCTTCCGGAACAACTGATCTATCTGGAACTCTTCGCCTTTCTGATTGCCGAATACGTACAGATCGCCGAATTCCGCCTCGGAGAACATAAAGGATACATGACTACATGAGACCGCCCAACGCTTATAGAAGGAAAAGTCGGTGACTTCGGAGTAACGCAAAAATACGTGATTGTAATCTATGTTCTTAACCAAACGCTCTGCGGCGATGGGGTCAGGAGCCTCGGTCGCGTCCACAAATATGGAAGCGAAGTTATTAAATACATAATATTGCGTACGGTATAGCGGTCCCACGAATACGAAGCGCAAGTTGGGACAACCTTCAAATTGTCTACCGGTCATTTCGACGTTGGTATCGTTCTCGCGCTGGAACTTGGGAACATTCACCGCATAAAGATTCGAATTACCATAAAAGGCGTAATACGCTATCTGCTTGACTGCGGGCAGATCCACAGCATACAGTTCGTTGTAGGCGAATGCATAAATGCCTATGTCCTCTACTTGTTCGCCGCCGGACATGACCGAGAAACCAATGTCAGTAGAACGCGGACTGAGCGGATACAGATAGAAAGTATAGTCACCTATATGCCGGACATTGGCAAGATCCAGTTCATCAAAGGCATAGTTCAAACCGTTACGGTTGATGTCCTCTTGCAGAATAGTGAATGCTCTGTCCTCTATGGTTGTAACGCTGCTTGCTATGGTGAGCTTGTTCTGAGATATGCTCGTCCATCCAAAAGCGCGGTCGCCTATAACGGATACCGTATATGTACCTCTGCTGTCTTCTATCTTACCGGGAGTGACGAATTCATCCCGATCATCGGTCAATTCGGACGTGTCGTCGACGTTACTGCATACAAACATGATATTACCGTCAGACTGTAGTATGTATACAAAGTCGCATATATCTACGCCTATGATCTCGCCGGACGCTTCGTCATATTGGAACTCATACGGGCTGTTGCATTCCTCATACTTGCCGTCGCCGACGTAATTACCGAAGCGATAGTCCTCGTATGAATATTCGCTTGTATTGGTGGCGTGGCTCAATCCTCCCAACTCCTTATCTCCGGCGAAACCATAAGGCAATGCGTAATAGAGATCGTACAGCCATGCGGGCATTGGGGCACGTACAATAGCATTTGTATAGCTATTATGCCAAACTCCAAAGGGATTATACAGAGTGCTTGTATCCATATCCGAAGGCATTTCCTTGGGAGAATTGATGAGATAGAGACACAGTCTGCTTCTCCAACCGAAGATATCGCTTGTCTTGTTTGTAGCGTTCACTCCGTCTACTCTGTTGGGGAAGGTTTGCGAAATCACTCCGGTGCGAGCGAATTTTAACTCCGGAGCACTAAATGTATACATAGTCTGTGTGACACAAGGGAAATCCGCCACGTACAATGTGTTGCATGTCCAAAACGAGGTGACACCCAGCGAAGTTATCTTGGGACATATAGCGTAGCGCAGATTTTTACACTCGCGGAAACCGTTTTCACCTATGGTGCCTGCTCCGGCTATGTCCAATGTGCGAAGTTGCTCGCAGTTGCGGAATGTTTCAAAACCGATGCTGACAGTAGCATTCGGATTTTTCAATGCTACGCTTCTGAAGCCCGCATTGTAAAAAGCCTTATCGCCGAATGTGATGGTGTTCGCGGAATCAATTTCAAAAGTAAGATCGGTAATGTCCGTCGATATCAAGTTGTAGAAAGCATAACTGTATATCTCGGACACCTGATATGTCTCGCCGTCTATAGTCAGTGTCTTATAGTCGAATGCGACCTGTCTGCCGTTTTTGTCACGGAAACCGACCTTGTCCGCATTGTATCTATCGAGGTCTATGCGCTTACTGTCAATGTCAAGTTGTCTATCGTAGGCTGTGATCTGAACAGTGCCGTCGGATAGGATATTCGCCCACACGTTACCATAGTGCGTGCCTTCCAATGCAAAACGGAATGACCAACTCCTATAATCGTTGCCCCCATAAGTACCGGCATATGTACGGTACATTTGAACCATAGTATCATTGGCAAGGAATACATTGCGGCAGGAACCATCCTTGAAATTGCCCGGATACAAGATGACGTTGCTGACATTTTGAACGTGCAAGTACTTGATCTTGGTCCAAGCATTCGCCTTGGTCTCGGTGTAGGTCGCCGGAATATATAGCTCTTCTATAGGAGCTTCCGTTGCAAACGCATAATTACCATCCGTGGTGCCCCACGCGTTGTCCTGCGGCAGCTCGAGATGCTCCAGAAATTTGAGATTATAAAATGCATAGTCGGGGGTCAATCTGTCTTGCGAATATGCTTCGCCGAGGTCGAGCGTGACGACATTTTTGAAGCCGCGACCGTCTTCACGCGAATGTCGCTCCATATCGGTCCAGCCGTTGATATACGCATAGTCATCGGGAGACATAGGCAAGCCGTAGCAGCGTACTTCCAGCGTTTTGACCTCGGTCTCTTTTACCTCGGTGTGCTCAAGAAGGAAAGCGCGAACCAACTCTTCAAAAGAAGTGGATTCTTCATCCTTTTTCAAGAAGTAGTTGATGCGCAGGTGAGTATTGTCCTCATCCACTATCTCCACGCGCTCAAGGTCGGAATTGGGGTACTCTATGTCGTCCTCAGTAAAGCCTGTAACGGCGTTCAACCCTACTTCCGCACCCAGTTCGCACACAATGCGGGTATTACCGTCATTCTTACCGTCTTCGAGCGAATTCGGTTTCCACTTGGTAGACCATGTCGGCAGATTCACCATCACGATGGTGGTATAGTTGTGGATATATATCTGCGGATACTCGAGAGTATGCTGTACGCTTTGCTCCGTTTCCGTCATATAGCGCAAATTGACAGTCCCTATCTCGCCGCGATTCTCTATGCGAATAAAGTATGTGGTACCGTCGTATCCGATACTATTGTTTCTATCACGGGCGATGATCTCGGAAATGTATGTATTGGCAGCGACGTTGACCTTGCTGTTGTCCATCACATATACGCCCTTGTAAGCGGCTGCGTCCGATATACCGACGGATCCGTCGCGTATGACAACACGGTTGAGCGTCAGTCCCTCAGAGACTCCCTCGTCAAAGCTCACGTCGGCGTACAAGTTGCCCTGCAGGTATATATCGCCCTGCGAAGGCTGTGTATTGCCGGAACCGCTGATATTGAAATTGGCAAGCGGGGTATCGATATTGAAGTTGCCGCCGTATCCACCCTGCTGCATGATCAGCAACTGACCTTGTGCGGAAGCGTCGAAATAGAAATCTCCGCTGTATGCATAGCTGAAGTTCACGTTGCCGTTGACCTGCAACTGTGAGCCTACGATCTCAAAACGGACGGGGCGGTTGAAGTTCAGGTCGCCCGACCAGTTGATATAGTTGGTGATACGAATGGTATCGCCGGGCACGTACAGTTTCAGAGCATTTTGCAACTCGGCAAGTGAGGAGACGAGCCACAGGTTGCCTGTGTAATCGTCGGTAATGTGCCCGACTTGCGCGACAGTGAAACTTGTCCTGAGTCTGTATGTCTGACCGGAATATCTGGTCAGATTGTTCCTTGCGTTTTCGTCGAGACGCACAGAGAAACGGATCACCCCATAGGACCGTTCGTTGTTGATAGTGACACGAGTAGAGTCCGATTTGAGATTGGACAAGTGTTTCATAAAGGAGTCGTCAGGGAGCTTGCTCGTATCGCTTGCAAGGTAATTAGCCAGGTCGCTCTTGACCGCTTCCTCGTTGGTCGGGTCGGTGAGATCGACCTCTACAGCAGACATGTAGTACCTGAAGCCATTGAGTTCGTCATTGGCTCCTTCCACTATAGCCAACTGCAATTGCACGTCCACGTCTATACTCTTGGAAGTCTTTTGCACCACGTACAGTATGGTATATTCACCATTTTCATCCATCGTGATATCATACTTGTCCGTGAAGGTCTCATCCGGCTCTATATCGTTCAGTGCGTCATTCGCACCATCGATGCCGCCTTCGTATATTTTCGTGAAAGAAGACGGACTATCTACCTGATAGCCTGCCGCATTCACTATGATCTTACCTGTAGTAATCGTTCCGCCGGGCTTCTCTATAACGCCTCTGAACCAGGCAAACGATACCGCCACAACCGATGAAATAAGCAAAACGGCGCAAACGACAAGGCAAATAAGCCTTGTTCTGTTAAAGCGTTTGGTCACTGTCAGACTGCTCATCGCTTTGCTCCTCCTTTTGATTTCTCCACTCTCTGACGAGATTGATGACCTCGCCCACTATCATCGCCACCATAGGCAGCGCGACCAGGAATATAAATCCCCATATATTGCTGATGACCCTGTATATGGGTCCAATGAGTACTGTCTTATATACGAATACCGCCCTCACGTCCTTGACGCTTATAGGCGGATCGGCGACGGGGTTGGCTACGCCCTTGGTAGTCAATGTGCGGCTGTCGCCTTCGCCGCTGACGGATATCACCTCGTGGGTGATGAGCATACCGTTGACGTCGCCCGAACTGCCGACATATGTCACTACGTCGCCCTCATGCAACTCGCCGCCGTCATACACTCGGGATATGATCACGTCTCCCACCTTGATCTCCGGCTCCATAGAGCCTGTGGTGATGACGAATATATTGTATCCGAACAGGGACGGTGTACCTCCCGACAAGCGCATAACAAGTACGAACGCGATGAACGCTATCTCTATCACTATGCCCACTACCATGAGCACGCTCGCTATCTTGCCAAGTACCTTCTTCATATCAACGTATCACCGCTACGAAACTCTTGATGGATATGGCCTGATTTTGATATTCGGGACCGGCTTCGCCGTCAATGAAGAAGTAGCAAGTGAGTATATAATCTTCGTCGGGGTTCAACGGATATGGTACTTGGAGAGTATCCAGTACCGTGACGCTGTAACCGTTCTCTCCCGGCACACCCTCCAGACCGTCACCCAGACACTTGTACGCCTCTGTGGCAGGAACGTTCTGGAACACATTGGCATCGCCCACGACGCGCATGAACATGTGGTGAAGAAGACAATGACCTGTTTCACTATCCTGCACTACCTCGCCTGTTCTCGCGTCCTTTACAGTGATATCGGATAGTGACAGATCTATCGTGATGACGCTGGTGGTATTGTTGTGAAAGCGAATGATGAAGGGCACTATCTCGCCCGGGACGGCTGTCTCCAACGCCGCCTCGTCGAAAGTAACGTATTCACCCTGCTCATTCTGCATCTGTATCCATATAGACAGGTCCTGAGAGTCCACGTCCAACGTATATTGGTCTGTGTAGTCCAAAACCAGCCTTTTTATGTCCACATTGAACGAATTGCCCAGCATCCAGGCAAAACTGACGGTGATAAGCAGGAAAACGCTGCACACTATGGTAAATATGCGTCTTGCCAATTCCTTTTTCACTGCTCATTACCCCTTATTTTCCACCAACAGGGAGTCAAAGACCAACTTCAGGTCGATCTTGTCCGCAGATATGCTGTCGGTGCAGTTCGGGTCCTGTCCCTCCAGCCATATACGCAACGTGACGAGCACGCTACCGCCGCTGGGAATGGAGAACAGGCAACGATCCTGAGGATTGGGACTATCCGTGTCTAATGCACCGCTTTCAAGACGGTCGTAGCCGCAGTAATGGCTCAAAGATTTGATTTGATCGTTTTTTTTGTGCACTCTATTGTCGAATTGGAATTGATTGTTGATATTCAGATCCTTTCCATCTGCCACATAACGTCCTTCCGCATCCACGTCATTGGTGACTGCGATATGCTTTTCTGTCGAGTCCTCTTCTCTGTTCCACAAGAGGTACGTGCCGCCGTTGGCGACATCTATGCAGATACGAACGGCAGCTGCTGCACTTGGGGAGCCGTGCTCTTCGGCGTCTTTGAGTACGCATTGTTCCGAGTTCAGGTATACATAGCGCGTAAATTGACCTACATTTTCCTCATTGCCCTCGTTGCTCATCATAAGGAAAGATATGTCTATATATCCTCTGGCTGTAGCCATACCCGGGTTGCCATCCAAGTGAGAGAAAACTCTCCTGTCGTCCATACGAGCGATATTGAAAAAGTCCGGGGCTTTACCGGAGTAGTTGGACACCGGCTTGAATGAGAAGTCTCTGAATTCGGGAACATACTCGTTCAGCAAAGCATCTGTGACGGGCGTACCGCCGTCGGTAAATACAAAAGCCAACGAACCGCCCGTGCTGACGGATATACCCGCTTCTTCTATGGTGGGCTGCCAATTACGTTTGATCCAGGCGTAACTTGTGACGGAAAGCAACAGGATAAGAGCCAATAGCAATGCCATTGGTTTGAGTAGTGCAACAAATTTTTTGGTGCTCTTTCTCATTGTCTCTGTCTCCTTTTCGGTGTGTTACTAATGTTTCAGTATCAATTGCTTGACTTCGCTTGCATGCTCGGTCGCTGTTTCTCTATATCGAATGTAAAGCGGTTTTTCCTGGTCGTAGGATTCGTCTGCCGGCGTACTTGAGTTTACTTCATACCAATCGATGCCGTTTTGTGTATAGAGCACTTCTTTTTCAACGAACAACTCGTTGTCATCTATACCGCTACCATCGCCGTTCAAACTACCGCTATTGTTTGCGTCGTAGTACAGTATATAACGTCTATTGACATTGTCAAAATGCGCTTTGATAGTTTCGAATTTAGCCTGATTCTCGGCAGTGATATCCGTACGTGTGGGAATACCCACGAATTCCAGAGAGTACTGCACCTCTCCGCCATTCAGTGCCTTGTCGGCTTCCTCGTCGGTGCCTTCTATCCAAATACGGACGCGAAGTTTGCAAGTGTAGTCATTGGCGCGATCCAGCATGCACAGCATAGGAGCGTTGTTGCTCATGGCAGGTGCCTGTATGGTAGTCTCGTCGTCCTTGGCATATACCGCCTGCGTAGCGAGGTTATTGTTGCCTACGGATACTGTGTTAAAGTAGTCGTCTATTGTGTAATCTTTTCTCTCAAATGTACCGTCATCCGTCGGAGTCATATAGCCGTAAGAACTCTCACGGTATATGGCACCGGTGGTAAAAGACGCTTTACCTTCTGCGTCATAAGAGATACGATATTTGTCATTGGGTATCCAGACCTGCTTAAGCGTATCGTCCGTCGCATCGGAGAGGGATACGCGCATAGCACCGGCTATGCCGTCCGCGCTGAAATCGCCGTACAACGACTTGCGGTGATAGCCGCTCTGACCGGGCACATACACATCCTCCGCGGGGTGAATGTACGAATTTTTGCCCAGATACACTTCCATATCCTGCGTGCCTTTCAGACTGACCTCGAAGGTGATATAGTAACCCTTTTCCTCGGCGTCATCATCGCTGAGCAGAGTATACTCCGCGTCTGCGGGGACCTTGTCCGTCTCATCCTCCAGCACCTGGGGCCAGTAGAAGGTCGTGCCGTCGCCCGTCACGTCGACCAGATTGGTCTGGACGGGGGTGTAGGTCACTTGCTCGCCGTACTCGCCGTCGTTGCCATCGGCGTCCACTATCGCCACGCGCAGATAGTTGCCCGTGACCACGTTCACACCGGTGCCGTTTTGGACATTGACACCGCGGTTGAATACGAACCAGCCCAGCGTCGCTACCGCCGCGACAAGTACCATCACCACGTACAGTATTATAAACGTTTTAACCAGTTTTTTCGTTTTCGGTTTCATCATATCCTCAGACCGGGCGTCACTCTTTCTCCTGGATATCCGCGCTCAGGCGCATACCCACCTGGACTGTGCCGCCCATCAATACGTTGTTACATTCGTTGTCATTGCCGTCCAGCCACACTACCAGACGAAACTCCTTCGTCTGTCTGCCCACCAACTGCGTGAGCACTATGCCTTTGGGAAACAGGTCTCTTTGAATCAGCTGGGCCTGTCGGTAGTCTGTGTCTCGGATCAACTTGCCGCCGAAGTAGACTGTCAAGCCGTCCTCCGTCGTCACGGTGCCGGTGCCGCCTGCAGGGGCAGGCACGACCGTCTCTTCTCCGAGTTGGACTTTATTTTGCAAGCAAAAGCTCTCAAAGTCCGAACTGCGGGTGCCCAGCGTGTACACGCCGTCCGTCTCGATCAGCATGCTCTCGGGATCCGGGACCCAGTAGAAGCAAGGGGTGTAGCTCGTCGCGCCGGTCTTTTCCAATATCGCCAGACGCACCGCGCCCAGCAGGCCGCTGCGGTCGATACCGCTCGGATCCGTCTCGAAGTTGGTGTTCTTCTCCGTATCCGATCTGGGCATCTGCAACATCAGATCCTCCACCAGCAACGGACAGTCCTGCTCTATGGTCACCTTGAAGTCCGTCTTGAGCACGTACTTGCCCAAGTTGTCCGCCGAGACGCTCTCGTAGCCGGACACTGCCGAGTGGAATACGCTTCCGCCCTCTTCGTCCGCCTGCTGAGTGAACTTGGCTGTGAAGAAGCTCGTGCCGTTGCCCACGACGGGACGCAGGCGCATGGAGTCGTCCATATGCAGATCGTAGCTCCAGTCATCCTTCTCGGTGGGAGATATCTGCAGGTTGTACGCTCCGTCGGTGGTCAATGTGAACGAGTTCACGTCCACAGTCTTGTTGGTCACGAACCAAGCAAGTGAGGAACCCACCAAGGCAAGCGTGATGACTACCAGCACCGTGATGCTGAACACCGTTCGCCTTGTCTGCTTCTTCAATTGCTCGGATCTTGCCATGTGTGCCTCTTATTCGGACTTGTTGTCGTCATTCTGCTGCGCCTGCCGAGCCAGTTTCTTGGCAAGACGCTTGCGGTAACGTTTCTTTTTGCGGGACGGGTCGTAGTTTCTGCGCCGACGTACCTGCGCCGCCAGGTTGGTGAGTGCGGCATGCGCCGTCTCGTCCTCCGCTATCTGCGGCAAGTTCGCCAACTCGTCCAGCTCGTCCTCTTCTATGTCCATCTCGTCGGCTATGTGCGCTACCTGCTCACTACCGATATCGTTTTGCTTCAATTCCTGCTTCAGCTGCTGCAGGCTCTCTTCCAGTTCCTTGTCCGCAGCCTCTTGCTCGCTGTCTGTCTCGCCTTCCGCGCCTTCCTGCTGAGCCGCTCTCTGCTTACGACGCTGACGCCAACGTGCTATCGCTTCCTTGATACGCTCCCAGAGCGACTTGCGCACTTCTACCCGGACAGGGGCTATGGCGTCGGCGGCTTCCTCGTCGTCTACCACTCGCGCTCCCTGCGCCACATGCACAGGCTCCGCTACAGCCATATCGCTCGACGTCACAGGCTCTTCCACCTCTATGGGCTGCTCCACCTCGACGGGACGTTCCACTTCCACCGGTTGCTCGACCTCTACAGGCTGCTCAGGCTGCTCTGTCGGCTGCTCGATCGTGCTCGCGGGCTGTTCCTGCGGCTCGGTCGGTTGCTCTTCTGTCGGTACAGGCTCCGCCGATTCGACGGGGGTCTCTACCGGAGTCTCTATCGGAGTCTCTGCGGGCGTTTCCACAGGTGTCTCTGTCGGAGTCTCCACAGGCTCGGTATATGTCGAAGGTGTAGGTTGCTCGGTGTAGGGTTCTGTCGACTCCGGTGCAGGCTCGGCGTTTTGCTGAGCCAACTGCGCTGCCAGAGCGGCTGCCGCGGCGGCAAGTTGCTTCTTGCGCGCGTATGCTTCTCTGCGGCGAGCGAGTTGCTCCTGGTGCTTGCGTTCCTTTTCCTCCGCAGCACGGCGAGCGGCTTCCTCTTCCGCGCGGATACGTTCCTTCTCCAGACGCGCCTGTTCTCTTGCCAGACGGCGTTCTTCTGCGCGGCGTGCTTTCGCCTCCTCACGCAGCCTCTCGCGCTCTAAGCGGCGGCGTTCCATCTCCTCCGCGTGTGCGCGGGCACGCTCTTCCGCAAGACGGGCACGTTCCTCTGCACGAGCACGTGCACGTTCCTCTGCCTGGCGTTTGCGCGCCTCGGCACGCTCCTTGCGGTGCAGTTCGGCAAGACGGCGGCGTTGCTCTTCGCGGGCGCGCATCTGACGGATATGTCTCTCCTGCGCGGCGATACGCTCCTTGTCCAGAGCCACCGCACGGGATACGATATCCTTCGCGATCTTGTACTGTACGCGCTGCTTGCGCTTGCGGTTGTTGATACGCTCGACGAATATCCTCTTGATCTCGTCCACTTCGAGGTCGAAGGAGTCGATGAAGTCGTCCACGCTGTTGCGTATGACGCGCACGTCGTTCTCCTTGCGCCGTGCCGCGTAGTCGGCTACGTCGCGGATATTGCCGCTGTTCTTCTTCATGATGAGGTACTGGAATGCCAACGTACCGAACATAGCCGTCATGTACTCATCGCTCGGCTCGGTACTGCGCTCTATATGCTGGACATTGTACCCTACCTCGTCGTAACTCTCCACGAATACCCACAGATCGACCGCCTTGCGGAAGTTCTGGTTCTTGGACAGTACGTTGGTCATCTTGAGCGGCGGACGCACAAGCGTGCAGCCCTTCATATTGCGTATGAACGCCGACGACTCGAAGTTGTACAGTATCTTGCGTATGCGCTCTATACGCTGCATCGCGTTCAACTGCGACGTGTCCGCATTGACGAGCAAGTCCATATCGGACAGGTCCTGGTGCGGCGAGTCGAATTGCAGATATGTCTCGTAGTGCAATCTGTCTATGCCGGCGGAGAAGGAGCCTTCCATCTTCAGTTCGAAACGGTCAGCCACGTCCTTGCCCGTGATGAGTGCCTCGAGACGCTTGTCGAGGAAGTATCCCAACTTGTTCAGCAGGGTGTAGATGAACCTATTCTCATAGGTATCGAAACTTTCCTCTTTGAGCACGTTCAGCATCCTCTCCGGAGTGACCTCGTCGTCCTCCACGCGAGCGATCATGTTGGTGTGCTGCGCCAGATGGCGTATGCCCTCCGTCGTCACAGTACGCACCTGCTCTATGGGCGCGACTTCCTCTTCGTTCTTGATGAAACGCTGCGGATTGCGGATGATATTGTCCAGCGGAATGATGGCGTTCTCTATGCTCTCCACCCATCTCAGGTCTATATTGCGCTCCACGTAACGCTCATTCAGCGAGACGGTATTCTCACCGCTCTTGACGGCGTTGATAAAATAAGCGTAGAAGTCATCGGACGAGATATCCTTCATGAATCCGTCCACAAGCTGGTGATACAGTTTGTCTATCTTGCTGTCGTTGCCCGCCATGTGCTTACCCCTGAGTGTGCGTTATACTAACTTCTTCAGTCTGCGCAGGTATGCCTTCGCTTCCTGCATGTTTTCCTCTCCGAACAACTCGGACAGGTAGTTGATGAGTCCGTCTATCTCGTCTCTGATGAAGGCGAGGTTCAGTCCTTCGAACTTACGGAATATCTTGTTGGTGATGACGTAGTCAAGGCCGTCTATCTCCGTGCCGCCGCACGCCACATACGCCGGGATGAAGTCTCCCAACTGCTTGACGATACGGTTACCGAATGCCAACCTGAAGTGCTCTATGACGTAGTCGTCCAGCTTGGCTATCTTGGCGAGCGTCTCCTCGCCCACCTTGTACTTCACCTTCGCCTCGTCGAACATCTCCTGCAGACGTACTGCGGATATGTGCAACGGTGCCGTCTCCGGCGCGTCGAAGGGTACTCCCTTGGTGTCTATATTGATGGGTATGGCACGGTCGTACACCTTATCCGAGATGGCAAATGTACTGTCGTCGTTGTTCGCCGTACCGACATACCACATATTCGGCGGCAGGTGGAAACGTCCGTTCTCTATGTGCTGCGGATCTCCGGGCCAGCCGCTGGGTACCAGGTCTACTACCCACTCTTCCTGCGAGGGCATCTCGAGAATGGACAGCATCTCCGCGAAGTAGTACTCCACGCGCGCTATGTTCATCTCGTCCAGTATGGTCAGATACACCTTGTCGGTGAATGTAGCCTCGTACATTCTCTTCAATACTTCCGTCTCGCTGAAACGCTTGGTGAATTCGTTGAAGTAGCCGAACAGTTCGCTGCGGTCACGCCACGAGGGCTGTACCGACGCTATCTGCGTGTCGTTCTCCATGAACTTGCCCCAGGCGTAGGGCAGAGACGTCTTACCTGTACCGGATATACCTTGCAGGATGATGAGCCTTGTAGAGCTGAACGCCGCAAGGAACAGCCTGATCACGCGCATGTCGTAGTACAGATGCATCTCGCTGCACGCATAGTTGCGGAAACGCTCGCATATCTCCTCCAGACTCGCCTCGTCGAATACCTCCGCACTGCGGTCGTAGTCGGCGTATTGCTCGTCTATCTGAGTCAACTTGAAGAAGCGGCTCTCGCCTTCCTTGAGCGGAGTCTGATCCTCCTCTGCTCCCGCAGGCGCACCCTCCGTGCCTTCGCGATACTCGTCCAGCTGCACATACTGCGAAGCGGGTACCCCCGCCTTGATGGACAGTATGCGGTCCTTCTCCTTGGTCAGGCGCACTACTTGCGCATTCAGATTGTTCACCTCGCTCAGCAACTCCTGCGCATTGGCAAGTGCCTTGTGCCTGCGCACCGCCCTGCGTATGAGCAGTGCTATCACCAGACAGATGCCCGCCAAGATCGCCAGCATGATGAGCAAAGTGAGTATGGCAAGTATCCAACCGCCTACTCCTAAGTCTCCGCCATACGTGCGGAACAACTCTATGTATGCGGGTATGTCCACGAAGGACCACAGTCCCAGTCCGATACCTTTGATGATATTCCAGAACCCGCCCAAGAATTGCTCAAGCACGCCCAGTAAAAATTGTACGTATGCTTGCATAATGTCTCCTATATATGCCACTCCGACAGCGTCGGAGATCGTTTACCAGTTTCAGTTGTCCGATTTGGGCTCGTCCTCGCCCGAGTCATCGTCCTTGGACGACTCCTGTTGCTGACTGCGCAGATACTCCTGTATGATGGCGTCCTTCTCCTCCTGAGATACCGCCGTCGCCTCTTGCCGCTTTTCCTTGAGCCACAAGACTATCAGCCTGTATACCTGCCATCCTATCAATGCCACCATCGGCAGCACCAGACATAGCACGAATCCTACCGGCTTGCGCAGGAAATCCACTATCGCGCCCAATGCCGGCAAGCGGAATCTGTATACCGCTACCACTTCCGTTCCCAACCTCGTACCGAAGTCGTTCTCGGGCGCATTGTCTCCCTTGGTCGTATAGAAGTAGTCGTTTCCTATCTTCTCTATCTCCACCACCCTGTGCGTCTTGATGATCCGCACACCGTCTACGGTGTCGTAGAAGGATATGATATCGTCTACCTTGATCTCTGTATCGTCGGAAGGCTTCTTGCCTACTATCATGTCCCCCACTTTGATGGTGGGCTCCATACTGTCCGTCTGTACACTGCTGAATACGTACCCAAACAGACTCGGCGGCTCTCCCGGCTTGGAGGTGGCATTGGCTATTATCATGATGACGGATATCAACAGTACCACGACTATCACGATATCAAGTACTATCCCACCTATCTTTTTCAAAACTTGCATAAGTCCTCTCATTGTAAATTTATTTGAACGGTAGATGAACCAAGCATGAGAGGGAACTCGGCCCATCTACCGCCAAATAACTAAAGAATGTTGTCACTCCGCCGCGCTACAGCACGGCAAGAGATCCGGAAGATTTATTATCCCTTAGGCGTTGTAGCAACAAACTTCAATGCCACGCTGAAAGAGTTGCTGGAAATATAGTTGGTGCAGTCCACGTCCTGACCTTCGACCCAGATATAAACCGTAACCTTTGTGACAGTCTGTGATTCGAGTGTGAAATATGTTTCTTCCTCACCCTTCGTTGTTACGCTTTTAAGAACACCGTCTTTTTCTTCAAATCTGCTTATGCTCTCACCCTCACTGTACACGCCAACCAAAGCATAGTAACTTTCAATCTTGCCGTCAAGACTGGCAGCTTTAGTGCCCGCTTTGTAGTCGTTAATACCTGATTCCGTGTGAGAAGTAGCATTCGGCTCATAAATCACTGCTGTACCCGCAGTAGTATTTGCAGTCAGATCATTACCGGCGGCAAGAGAATTACGACTGCCGGCCACTACAAATGCCATACGTGCTGCCAGATGACCTTGTTGATCTTCAATTGCCTCATTTCCTTTTTTAGGCTCTCCTACATTTGTTCCAGTCAATGTGACATTGAGATTCTCAGCCTCACCATTACGGAAGTAAATGTCAAACTTGAGGTAGCCACCTGCTGCCTTCGAAGCAGATTTCAACTTTGCTCCGGGTAGTCCATTTTCGATCACTCCGCTGTAGAAATTCATCGCGAGACTGGCATCATATGCTCCGTCTGTAGATACGGGACTGAGTAGTCCTTTACCGCCGAAGAAAGCATAGGTATTTTCGTCCTTACCCGGACCCTCTGGAGCATAATAATTTTTGATATCATCCGCGGAGAGTGTGGAGGACCAGTTTTTTCCGTCGATGGAGATCTCCAGACCACCACCTGCGGCGATGTTCAGGTCGAAACTATCTACGCTTGCGTCCCGACCTGTCGTGAACCATGCGTAAGTCACTGTCGTGAGAGAGAGGATAGCGACAATGAGCATAGCGAATACAGGCAAGGCTGCTCTACGGAAACCGTTTCTGTTTTTAGTTTCTTTCATTGTTTTTTCTCCTTATATAGATTTTTTGTTTTTTATGTAATATAGAGTCATGTTTTTGGTTGGCAGGGTATGTGTCTTTGTCGGGTTACCGCTCGGCTCGCTCAGCTGTCCGAAACTTCTCCTGTTGTAAAAGTCAGGGACATTTTCACGTTGCCGCCCTTGATGTCGTCCAAACACTCGGGGTCATTGCCTTCCAACCATATCACGACCGTATATTTGATAGTTGCCTCCGTGGGGAGGAGACGCTGTTCTTCGAATACGGTCTTGTCGAAGAATGGCGTCGTGCCGTATTCCGGCAAGCCGTCCGCGCCTATCTTGGCGTAGGTAGTGGGTATGCCGTCGCGGTAGACTGTGATGCGTATAGCCGACTCGGCGTGGAAGAGGGAGGAGTCTATGGTGAATACTTCACTCAGAGTACAATCTCCGTTGCCCGTATTGCGCAAGTAGAATGTATACGCCATGTAGTTGTCTGAGCCGTGTGAGCCGTCGGCGGAAGTGTCGACGTCGGCGGGGATGTCGTCGCCGGAGATATTGGTCATATCTCGCTGGGTGGGCACCTCCAGTTTCACGGTGGGGTCCGAGAAGTCCGCGCTCGCCGACAGGGATATCTGACCGGACGAGGATGCCTTCTTGTCGAAACTGATACTGAATCCGCCCGAGCGGATGATGGCACCTGCGCTGTATATCATAGTGAAGAAGAGCAGAGCCACTGCCACGGCTATAGCGACTATGCGGATAGTCATCTGTCCTTTGAGGGACTTGGTGCCGGCATTTTTGGAGGCTACCTCAGCCACTTCGGGCGGCGTAGATATATCGCTCATGTCGCACCTCCTTGCTCCGTGATGAACCTATACAAGGCTCTGTCGGAGATATCATCGCCATAGAGACTGCCGGTGGCATACTTGAGACCCATGCGCAGAGCCTGCGCCTCTATCTCTCTGTCGGATACGCCTTCCATGACGGCGTCTATGTGCAGGTTTTTGGCTATATTGACTATACCGCTGATCACGCTGTATGTATTGGGACTCTCCACCACCTTCTGTGCGTAGCCGTCCGGCAAGAACACCTTGTCCAGAGACAGCGTCTCCAGCACAGCCATGAGCGAGGATCTCTCGCCGAAGTCGTGCAGGGCCACAGTCGCGCCCATCGCCCGGAACTGAGCGAATATGGCGGGCATGTCCATATCTCCCTCCACCGCTGCGTACTCGCTGTCGCGTATGCCGAAGCAGAACTGCGAGGCGGGAACGCGGTAGAATTCCAATATCTTAGCCAGTTCCTTGAAGAAGTTCTTGCGCAGGAACTGCTGGACGGAAAACACAAAGGATATCTGCGGCAGTGCCACCTTGCGGCGGGCGAGACGCTGGACGGTGTAGCATACCTTGCGGAAGGCTATCTTTTCCAACTGCACTATGCTGCCCGTGCGCAGAGCGGGGGAGAGAAATGCCTCCTGGCGCACCACGCCGTAGTATGGGTCGTTGATATACAACTCCGTAGTGAGAGCCGTCATCTTGTTGTCACGGATATTCATGATGGGGCGGTAGCTCAGCAGCACGCCGTACTTGTCGCGCTTGCGGCGGTTGACCTGCCGCTCATCTATATAGTCCACGAAGGCTCTGAGGGTATCCATATCCTCGAAGAGTTTCTTCACCAACTCGCTGTCGAGGTAGCCCTCGGCGACGCTGTTGAATTCTTCTATAGCCTCGTCGAAATTGGCTCTGTGGCTGTTGCCCACGAAGAGAGCATTGTCCAAGGCGTCCGCTATGGCGCATATCCTGCCGGTGAGGCTGATCTCATCGCCGCGCTTGCCGTATGGGAAGCCGCCGCCGTCCAGACGCTCATGGTGCTCGCTGATGGCTTGGTAGAGGTAGGTCTCGAAGTCCTGCGGGCGATACTGTACGAAGAATACCTCCGTGCTCTTCTGGGCGATATTGATACCTTCCTCCACATGCGAGAAGTAACTCTCGCGCTTGGCTACCGTCTTGCAATACTTCAGATAGATATTGTCGCGGGGGATAGCCACCTTGCCTATGTCGTGGTAGTAGACGGCGTTGCATATATGCTTCTCGTTGTACTCACCCTCGATGAACCAATCCTCCGTGAGAAGTTTGGCAACAAGGAATCCTGCCAGCAACTTGACACGACGACAATGCTCCCGAACAGGTACCGGAAGTTGATTGACTATACTATTGAGTTGCTTGCGGCTGATGTGTACCTTAGCCATATATACACACTCCTCTTAGCGTCTTTTGCGCGTATTTAATCGGACACGCGCGTACGCGCGCGTGGTGAGGCGCAAAGGGTAGACTAAGACACTATTTTTTACATAGGATACCCCCCCCCGTACCCAATTGTCAAGTATTTTTTGAAAATTTTTCCGCCCACATATCAATTTTTTGTTCATTTATGCACTTTTCGGCTCAATTCAGGGCTTCTTCGGCACTCTCGGACCCTCCGAGACCCCCTTCGGACGAAATCCGCCCCCATTCTCGCTCCGCTCTGTCAGTATATGAGAAAAGGAGCGCAAACAATGTCTGCACTCGGATATCCCGACGTCGAAGCAGCAGTAAAACGAGGAGGCAGATCGCCTCCTCGCAAAGAACAACGCGCAATATTGCAAATAATATCCCCCATGTCGATCTCGCCTACCGCCCGCCCCACGCGATATATCTGCAAGCGGACAAAGAACTGCCCCCTTTGTCGTTTTTGCGCCCCGCGCAATATCGCGTGGCTCGTCTCCGCGTAGGCGGAGTAAGTAAGGCGTAGCGGAACGCTGCATCATTTCGACTTCCTGTACGAGACGCCGCTCGGCGGGCAAAGCAGATAGGAGCATAAGAAAAGGAACGCAAGCTCGTGCGTTCCTTTCTTGTGCGACCTCAAAGCGAGCCCGCGCGTTGGTGGAGCGAAATAAAACAATATCGAACCCGACATAAATTAAATTTCATTAATTATAACACAGCCGTATTAGGACTGTATTCCCAAAAGATAGTCCGTAGTCACGTCAAAAAATAGAGCGAAATCAGCCAACAGCGATAGTGGTGGCTCTCGTTGGTTTTTCTCATAATGAAGGTAAGTAACCGCATTTATATTAAACTTTTCGGCAATCTCTTTTTGCGTTAACCCGAACTCTTCTCGCAATTCTTTTAACCTTTGTCCCAAGATTATTTTCATAGTTTTATTGCCTCCCCTCTTGACATACTACCATTCTGGTAGTATAATATGTTCAAACCTACCATTTTGGTAGTTTGCGATAAGGAGGAAGAAGATATGCAAAGTAAAACCGACAGAGTAATGTGCGGAACCTGTGAATTTTGGACAGGTTCACGTCAACCGATATTCTCGCCCAACGCTATTCCCAAAATTGACATAATTGACAAAATGGGGTGCTGTGAGTGTCCTGTGAGCAGATTTGAAGGGCAAAGCAGGTCGTGCGACGGCAAATGTGTGAGATTTTCAAAATGGACAGAATTATTTTAGGAGAGTAGAAAATGAAAAAAACTATAAGTATTATTGTATTGTGTATAACGATAATTTTTCTTTTAACCATGCTTGCTGGTTGTCCAAATAAAGATACTACTAAAGAAAACAAAATCGCGCTTACCCTTGATAACTATAAAAATTACATAGATATAAAATGTACATTTGCTGGTGATCCATCGGAAATTTATTGGAATAACTTAAATAGCGAATATAGATATAATGCGGTAAAATCCGAAGTAACAATAACTTCTGTTGCTCCATATCTAAAATTTGACAATTGCAGTGTTAAAATAAAAATAGAAGGTCAATATTACTATACAGCAACAGCCAAAAGAACGTACTCACATGACCACACTGTTATATTAAGCATAGGGGGTACAGGTTCGTCATCATATAGTTACAAACAATCCAACTGTCATGATATTAAAGGAAGAGGTTATACGGTTTTAAGCGTAAGCGGTTATGTAATTGTTGAGTAATAACCAATTTGCGAGCACAATTAAATCTACTTCAACTATTCCGACAAAAACAAACCCGAGGATCCGAACACGGAAACTCGGGATTTTTTGTTACCTTGCGGTTACAACGCCATTGCCACAATGCAATATCTTGTTGTGATGAAAAAGATAAAGTGACGGTAAAACACTGCCACAAACATTCGGACAAAACAAAATACCCAGCCAAACCCTTGCGGGTTCGACCGGGCACTGTATGGTGGTCGATACAGGACTCGAACCTGTGACTTTCTCCACGTCAAGAAGACACTCTCCCAACTGAGTTAATCGACCGAAGTGATTACATTGTAGCATACAAACAAATTTTTGTAAACGGCTTAGCAACAAAAAATTAAAATAATTGAAAAAACAACCCATAAACAATTGACATAAAACACTAAAAATGATATCATTGTTAAGCACTTGGCAATGCGGGGGTGTAGCTCAGCTGGGAGAGCACCTGCCTTGCAAGCAGGGGGTCAGCGGTTCGATTCCGCTCATCTCCACCAATCTGCCAAGTGACCTTATAGGAGCATAGCTCAGCAGGTTAGAGCACCACCCTGATAAGGTGGGGGTCGGTGGTTCGAGTCCACTTGCTCCTA
>CANQGO010000021.1 GCA_947623225.1 uncultured Clostridia bacterium
AAACTTCTGACGCGATGACGGGGTTTACCCCTGAAGAGTGGCACAGTTTTACGAGTAAGAGTCCGAACCGCCAAACACTTTCTTGTGAGTGCGATACTGATGGGAGTATACAGCAACCAATATCCTATGGGGATGGGCTGCTTTCACCGGACCCGACCGCTACTTCTGGAGCGAGGGTTTCACAAGCCCAATGTGGGAATGAGTCGCTTGATCAAACTTCGCCGCCTTTAAGTGATGGTGAGAGGACCTTGCGCAGTAAAACTTTTGACGCGATGACGGGGTTTACCCCTGAAGAGTGGCACAGTTTTACGAGTAAGAGTCCGAACCGCCAAACATTTTCTTGTGAGTACCCGAGCGAACCTCCCGAGTATGTGGAAAACGAGCGGGAAATATTCATCTGGAGTCTGGATGAAGAGGAGACGGCAAGTATTGCGCAGGAAAGCAGGGAAAAAGGCTCGCCGCAAATGGGTTTAACGCTATTCGGTGAGTGCACCCAAGGGGTGGCAAGCGCAGAAAGCAGGTGTAATGTGCCGCGTGGGTGCGTACGATCTGAGGCGGAACGGGGCGGTGCGGAAAGGCATTTGACGGGGCGGCGAAGGCTATCGTCCGAGGAGTGGAAGCGAGTCACGAGCAAAAGTCCGAGAACAACGTTTAATAAGCCCACGGTGGAAGAAGTAGAGGCATATTGTCGTGAGCGGAACAACGGGCTGGACGCGCAACGGTTCTGGGAGTACTACGAGTCCAAGGGTTGGACTGTGGGTCATGTGCCCATGATAGACTGGAAAGCCGCGCTGCGAGGTTGGGAGCGCACCGAGCGTGTGATCTCGCGTTCGCCGCAGGCGACCACCAACGCCGCGCTCATCAACGGGCGGGAGATAGAGCGCAGACCCTACTCCGACGAGGACCTATCGCACCTGTTTACGCCGCTCGACGAGGGAGACTTCGGGTGATTGCGAGAAAAACCTGTGCCAAACTACTCGGGGGACAAGCCCCACTCGGAGCCGGCAATGGTTTTTCTTCGCAACACCCTCGTCTCTGGTGGGAAAAGCGGTCGGGCGTTGATAAAGCAGTTGGTCTCCATATGGGGTAGTGCACGGTCCCCGCGCCTCGGCGGGAAAAGCGGTCGGGGTGAGTTGGAAGCGACAGATCCCTATAGATGATTTATTGCATGCAAGGAGCAAGACTGTACGAGGTGGCTCAAGTCACCGAGTTGTCATATTTAAGAAGAAAACTTCTTGAAAAACGCGAAAATTTTATGGTAAAAAATAAAAACACTGACAGACAGTTGTCATATTTAATGTGATATAATATAGGTAAAAATGAAACAAATGTTCGAAACGCAATATTAGAACTGTTCTGTTTTTAGGTGTGGAGATCCGAAAGTTCGGAGTATATAACTCGTATATGATTGGTTTCTCAAAGTGACTATTCAAGTTGGTCTCTGAGGGCAGGGCGGTTGCGGTGACAGAGTCGCAGGGGAACCTTATAGGGGAATGAGTTGGTTGCGGAGACTGTGACAGCGGTTGAGGGCGGAGTCGGTCCCTCGAAGTAGTGCGGTTCGCGGTCAGTCCCTGTAGGCGGGACTGGCTATAGGAATATAGTTATAGGGGGCCTGATAGGGGACAGATTTGTCGCCGAGACGGGACTGGCTGCTTGGGGCGAGGGTCGGTAACTTGAAGTAGGGCGGGTTCGAGTCGGTCTCGGTAGGCGGGGCCTTGAGGGCAAAAAAATGCCGCGATCGCGGGGCGATGCGGGTTGCGCGGGATATGGAGACAGGGCGGACAAGAAAGAGCTTTTTCTTTTGTAATGGGTTGTGGTAACGGCGAAACTTGGCAAAGTCAGCCAAAAGGCAAAAACTTATCAAAGTACAAAGGAGGCTGCCGCGCTCCGTCGTTTGGGCTTTTTTGCTGTGATTTGAAATCTTGCCCGCCCTATCTTTCGTATATATCTGCACCGGTCCCGAGCCTATCTCCCGAACCGAGCCTTTCCCCAACCTCAGCCGCTATTGGACAGAGGTGAGGGTCTCGCGAAGAAGTACCATTGGCGGCTCCGCAGGGAAACTTCCCGCGGGTTTGGCACAGGTTTTTCTCGTGAGTGCCCGAACCGAGCCTTCCCCCAACCTCAGCCGCTATTGGACAGAGGTGAGGGTCTCGCGAAGAAAAACCATTGGCGGCTCCGCAGGGAAACTTCCCGCGGGTTTGGCACAGGTTTTTCTCGTGAGTGCCCGAACCGAAGTGCATGCGTGTATGTTATGTCGCACCAAGTGCGCGTGGGTTTCACGAAGGAGACCGTCTGTAATGCTCGCTGTTTCCAACTCACCCGTCCGCTTGCAAGTGGGGGGGGGTAGACAGCAACTCATCGTCTTTCCGAATGGACTTGTCCACAGAGGAAAACTTCGCACGGGAACTCGTCGCTTTCGTCAAACCTCTCAGCCGTTTTTAGAGAGAGCGAGGGTCTCACGCACTCCATATAGGAGCAAGTCGCTTTATCAAAGTCCGACCGCTTTTCAGAGTGGAGCGAGGACGTGCACCCTTATAAAGGAGACAAGGCGGGCAAGGAGAGGTCTTTAATAAAGGATGAGGTTAGCAACGGAGATCGGCTGTTTTTTAAGGAGTCTGCCTGCTCCGCTGCCGGGTTGACTAAGACATTTTTTTCCTTTTTAATCGGGTTGACTAAGACATATGCATATGCATTTGACAAGCCTCGCCCGCCTTATCTTTCGAATGTATCTGCACCGGTCCCGAGCCTATCGCCCGAGCCGAGCCTTCCCCCAACCTCAGCCGCTATTGGACAGAGGTGAGGGTCTCGCGAAGAAAAACCATTGACGGCTCCGCAGGGAAACTTCCCGCGGGTTTGGCACAGGTTTTTCTCGTGAGTGCCCGAACCGAAGTGCATGCGTGTTAATTTGTGCTTTCGCTTTTGAGTCTCCTGGCGCGCTTGACGAACACGACCGTCAGGATGGCGGCGAGCGCGAGCGCGATGCAGGTGGTGGTGACGCCGAAGATGGCGTTGGTGGTCAGCGCGGTGGTGGGGATAAGTCTATCCGTTTCCACGTAGCCTTGTGCGTTGGTGCCGTCGCCGAAGTCTATCTGCACGAGGGACAAGCCGTTGTCCAGATTCTCCAGCAGCGTCACACGTCTGCCCGAATGCAGTTTCACGCGGTTGCCCTGCGAGTCCACTGCTTCGTATTCCTCCGTCATATAGGCGGGGTCGCCGAATGCGTATATATGTACCGTTCCGAACAGGCGCGTATTGATCTTGCGCTGACCCAATGCGGCTACGGTGCCGCCTTCTGTGGCTGTATGCAGGTAAAACTTTCCGAGGTACTGCGCCCTCACGAAGCCTGTGCGCGTGCCGTCATAGCGGACGAGGTACCAGGTGGTGTCGCCTTCCGAAAAGCGTTGGAGCGCGGTGACGTTCTGTGCGCTGCCGGCGGACTGTGTGAAGGTCGTGACGTACTGCTCGTCGAGGAATGTCCCCGAGGGCAGGGGTGCTATATACACGGCGTTGAGCGAGGCGAAACGGGTGCGGTACTCGAGGCCTTCGCTGCCCACCGCGGTGGAAATGACGTTTAGTTTGGGGTCGTGCTCGGGGTCGCTTGCGCCGACGCTCTTGCGGACCCAGCCGAAGCGGTCGCCTATCAGCACGTAATAAAATTCCGACTCGGCGTCGCCGTCATAGCCCAGCACAATATACTGCTCGGCGTTGTCGATGAGCCGCTCGATGCTGCGCGCGCCCTCCGTCATGAACACGATATTGCTCGGGTAGCCTGACGACTGTACCAGTGTGTACGAGGTGTAGGCTGTGGGCACGTTGCCGGGGAGCGTCTCGGTGCCGATGCCTGCGGACGGGGTGTAGCCCTCCGCGCTGCGGCGGTATTGCTCGATACGGTGCTGCTCATTCAATATATATATGGCGTCGTCGGTCGTGGTGACGTCGCGGACTTCGCCGTTGGTCGCGTTGTCGTGCTCAAGCAGGTCGAGAACGTGGCAACTCGCGCTGGCGATCTCCACGGTGTGCAGTGCGTCGGCGGTGTAGTAGCCCAGCATGTCGGCGTCGCCCCTGAGGGTAAAGAGTCCGATCGCGCCCTCTTCCGTTTTGTCCGTCGTTGCCGCGCTGTTGAATACGTCGCCGCCCGGGCGAAGTGCGTTTTGCAACCTTATGCAGTCGGTGGCACCGCGCTCATTGGTGTGCAGCACGTATATGTAGTTGCCGATGGAGACAATGTCCGTGACCTTTGCAAACGTTCCTCCCGTCGAGTCGAATGTGCCGTCCGTAGAAAGGTAGACGCGCTCGGCGTCGGCGTAGTATTCGGCGGGTTCGCCAATGTAGGTGCCTTGGGTGAAGTTGACGGCGTTGGAAACGTTGTACACGTGCGCCTCTTGCAGGGAGTCTGCCGCGGTGGCGTACTCGATGACGCGCTGAGCGAATGTGGCATAAAGCCCCGTGTCGCTCTTTGCGGAAAGGCGGACAACGTCGCCGGAAATGGTGTGGTCGTACAGGAAGATGGGGCTTGCGCCGCTGACGTCGAAGCAAAGAATGGCGGTGGTGCCGGACTGGATATTGTCGGCGACGAACAGCCTGTCACCTACGGCGGCAATGGCGGTGGGGTTGAGCAGGTATATTACTCCGCCGGTGGCGGGCGCGGCTGCAGCCTCGTAAATGGGGGCTGCGCACAATGCGATCAGTAATATACATACCGTAATGACCACGATCTTCTTCATCTGTAAACCTCATGCGCGAGGTCCGAAACGCTCGGGCGACTAAGGCGTCGCGGGGGCGAAAATGCTCGCACGACTATAGTATACCAAAGATGGAAAAATATTTCAAGTATTTTCAGGCGAGTCGTTGAGAGAAAAAGAAGGGGCGACGGGGACGCGTACAAAAAAATCTGGTGCCAAACCCTCAGGGGCCCGCCCCGTTCGGAACCGGCAAGGATTTTTTTTGCACGGTCCCCGTCGCCTGGTGGGAAAAGCGGTCGGACTTTGGTGGAAGCAAGGGTGCTTGGGTCATCACGCCAAAAATCAGGGCTGCCAAGGCGGCTCGGGTATTGTGAGAAAAACGGAGCCAAACCACTCGGGGGTAAACCCACTCGGAGCCGGCTATTGTTTTTCTTCACAACACCCTTGCGTCTCGGTTGCAAAGGTCGAGTTTGATAAAGCGACTTGCTCCTATATGGAGTGCGCGAGACCCGCGCACCCCTCTAAAAAAGCGGTCGGGGTTTGATAAAGCGACGGGTCTCTACATGTGGTTGCACGGTCCCCGTCACCCAAACATATATAAGGTCGGACTGAGTTGGAAGCAGCGGGTCTCTATATATAGTTGAGTTCGTGAGGCTCGAGCGACCCGGAGGGAAAAGAGGACTGGCGTGGAAGTAGCGGGGCAGAGGGCGAGAAGGGGTGCATGTCGCGAAATTGTCATATTTTAGAAGAAAACTTCTTGAAAAACGCAAAAATTTTATGGTAAAAAATAAAAACACTGACAGACAGTTGTCATATTTAATGTGATATAATATAGGTGAGAATAGAAAATATGTTCTAAACGCAATATTAGAACTGTTCTGTTTTGGGACTGAGACGATCGAAAACGTCGGGGGTTAGTATCTCATATTAAGCCTGTCTCTCGAAGTGCATGGTCGGGTCGGTCTTTGAAGGCGGAGCGATTGCGGAGAGGAAGTCGAGGCGACTATTTTTTTGGAGTTAAAATAGAACATATGTTCTAAATTAGAGATGGAAAACGAGAGCGAGAGGAAGGCTGCGAGGAAGGCGTGCGGTGGGATATATTTATAACGTATAAGGGCGGAGGCTCGAAGAGTGGAAAGGATGATCGTGTTTGGCTGTGCCCGGTGGGGTGCGGCGGAGAAGATGAGAAAGTCAAAAGCAGGGAGATGCGAGGAGGTGAGTAGAAGTGCATTTTGATCTGGTGATGCTGAGGAGTGCCAAATGGGCGGCGTTGACGGCGCAGGAGGCGGAGAGGGAAGCGGAGCGGCTGGCGTTGCGTTCGTTCGACGGCTCGCGGGTGCGGGACGGCACCATCGGGCAGGTGGAGAAGATCGTCGACATGCAATGTCTCGCGCGCAAGTTGTATGAGTTCGTGCGCATTGTGCGTGTGGCTCTCGAGAGCGTTGCGCCGCAATATCGGGCGTTGCTGGTCACGCTGTATGTGCGTGAGGGCAAGGTGCGAGCCATTACCGAACGTTACCGTGTGCCGCCGCGCAGAGTGTACCGAGCGGTGCGGGTAGCGAGGGAAAAGTTTCGCAGGCGGTTGCTGGCGGAAGGGCACGACGGGCAATGGTTCCGAACGGAATACGCCCAACTGTACGACTTGTACGCGCCTAAATGTCCTGCTCAAAGAGTTTCCGCCGGTTGACATTGCCGGGCAGCAAGGCGGCGAGCGTGAGTCCCACCGCCAAGATGACCACAAAAGCGATGAGCAATATCTCCGACGAGGCGGCGCGTTCTTCACCTTCCGTATCCGTTTTGTCCATGTCCGTATCGTTCGGCTCGGTGTCCGAAGGCGGTGCGGTCGTGGGACGGGAAGGCAGAGGTGTGGGGTGCAGCGGAATGACGGGATCGGTGACGTCGGCGGCGGGAACGTAGCCGAATTTGCCGCCGTACAGCACGAAATGCCACAATGTGCCCTCGCTGTAAATGCTGCCGTAGTAGCACATTCGCTGTGCGCTGAGCAGGGCGGTGACGACGGAAGCGGAAGCGATGGGAGACAGGCGCATGACGGTGGAGCCGCTATTGACGGAAATGTACACCGACGGGTAGCAGGGGGACACGGGCGCAAGTTCTACGGGGCTGACCTGAGACGACCTTACGTAGCCGGTGATCTCGGGAAAGTCCGCGCCCTCGGGAAGCAATGCGACGAAGTACATTCCTTCCGACTCGCCCAGCACCGACAGGTAGTAGGACTTGAGCAGCGTGCAGGTGCGCGTGCCGCCGTCCGCGGTGGAGTACAGATATATCCCGTCCTCGACCACTCGGACCCATTCGGGCAAAACAGAAACGTCGGCAACGGCGCGGGGAATTCCGTTCTCGGCTGCGCGGACTCGCTGCTCGGGGAGCGGTGTGGAGTCGGCAACGGCGTGGGGCAGGACGATACCGCAGCACAATGTAAGCGAAAGCAATATCGCGAATAGCAAGACGATCTTTTTGAACATGTCCACACTGTACCGCAGGCGGCGGGGTGGAATATGCTAAATAAAGGGGAAAATGAGGCTAAATGGTCGAGGGGGTGCTCGGGTCGTCACGAGAAAAACGGAGCCAAACCACTCGGGGGACAAGCCCTTCGGAACCGGAAGGGCACTTGGACTCTCACGAGAAAAAGAGGGCGACGGGGACACGTGCCCCAAAACCTATGCCAAACCCACGGGGATGAACCCCGTGGAACCGTCTATGGTTTTGGTTGCACGGTCCTCGTGCCCTACGGGAAAAGCGGTCGGACTTTAGTGGAAGCGACAAGTCTCTATATGTGGGTAGCACGGTCCTCGTGCCCTACGGGAAAAGCGGTCGGACTTTAGTGGAAGCGACAAGTCTCTATATATAGTTGACTTCGTGAGGTCCGCGCGACCTACTAAAGAGCGGTCGGACTTTGATAAAGCATCGGGTGACTGTAGGAAATTGGCTGAAAGAGACCCTCGCGACCTGCGGGAAAAACAGAGTTGGTCTCGGAAGGGCGGAGTTGTCTACAAGAGAGAGTTGTGGGGAGACCTTTTAGGGGAATGAGTTGTTTGCGGAGACTTGAGTTGTTTGCTTGAGGCGTGGCTGGCTCCGTGACGTGCATGTCGGAGTCGGCTCCGAAAGCAGAGCGAATATGGAGAAGAGACGCCCGGGCGGGCGGGTTGGGGACGATATCCCCGCGCCTGACTTGATCAAAAAGCGATGATAACGGAAAGAATTCGCGGAGTTTCGACAACTCTCGACAATTTAAGACAAAAAGGTACGGAGAAGTAACGAATTTCGACAAATTACGACAAAAAAGGACAAGGGCGAAGGTGAGATGAGAGTGAGCAAGTTGGCGGCGGGCGGCGGTGGCGGAGCGTGGCCGAGGGAGATCGTGGAGCGGATAAAGATGATCGAGGGGGAGCAGGAGCGCAGAGCGTTGTCGCCGTTGGCGCGGTACAACAAGGGCAAGGTGCACCTCAAGCAGATGGCGTTCCATCGTTGTCTCAAGCGCAACAGGTGGGTATTCGGCGGCAACCGCAGCGGCAAAACGGAGTGCGGAGCGGTGGAGACCATATGGTTGGCGCGGGGCATACACCCATTCAGGCGCAATCGGGCGGACATTCGCTGCTGGGTGGTGTCGGTGTCGCAGCAGGTGCAGCGCGAGGTGGCGCAGCAAAAGATCCTTCACTACCTCGACCGCAGCTGGATAGCCGACGTGGTCATGCAGAGCGGGTCCAAGTCCAGCCCCGACTACGGCATCATCGACACGTTGCACATTCACAACGTATTCGGCGGGGTGTCGACCATCACATTCAAGTCCTGCGAGTCCGGCCGCGACAAGTTTCAGGGCGCGAGTCTGGACTTCGTATGGTTTGACGAAGAGCCGCCCCGCGACATTTACGAGGAGTGCCGAATGCGTATTCTCGACCGACAGGGGCATATATTCGCCACCATGACTCCGCTGAACGGCTTGAACTGGGTGTACGACGAGATCTATATGAACCGACACCGTTCCGACGAGGTGTGGTGCGAATTCATGGAGTGGAGCGACAACCCGTACCTCAGTGCGGAGGAGATACGCTTGATGAGCGAAAGCATGTCGGCGGACGCTCTGGAAAGCCGACGGTATGGCAGATTCACGTCCGTGGGCGGGCTGGTGTATCCGGAATTTTCGGAAGAAAATATCGTCGAACCTTTTGACATTCCGCCCTCCTGGCATGACTGCATATCCGTGGACCCCGGGCTGAACAACCCCCTGTCTGCGCACTGGTACGCGCGGGACCCCGACGGCAACATATACGTGGTGGCGGAGCATTACCAAGCCAAGCGCGACGTTGCCTTTCACGCCCGACGTATCCTCGAGATCTCCGAGCGGCTGGGCTGGGTGCGTGACCGTTTCGGAAGGGTGGCGGTGCTGATGGACAGCGCGGCAAATCAACGGACGCTCAGCGGGCTGAAAAGCGTTGCCGAACTGTTCGCCGAGCAGGGCATAAGCGTCAATACGCGCGTGGACAAGGGTGTATTTGCAGGCATCAGCCGCGTCAAGGCTCTGCTGCGTCCCGCCGAGGGAATGCCCAAATTGTACATATTTGCAAATTGCGAAAATATGATCCGCGAGATCAAGGGCTACTACTGGGGGCAGGGCGACAGCCCCGTCAAGCGCGACGACCACGCCATGGACGAGTTGCGCTACTACGTCAGCAATCTGTACGAACGCACTTCGCCCCGAGCGGAAAAGTCCTGGGTGGAACGGGACAAAGAACGGCTCATTCGCCTGCGCGGAGGTGCACGATGAAAGCGACAAGAGACCTGCTCACCAAGATATTGCTCAAGAAGGCCAAGGGCTACCGCTACAGCGAACGCACGGACGAGTATGCGGTGGAAGGGGGTGAAAAGGTGCTGGTGCGCAGCCGCACCGTGACCAAGAGCATGCCCCCGGACGTGAGTGCCATCAAGGTGCTCATCGCGCTGTCGGAGGGCGTGCCCGACATAGAACAAATGACGGACGAGCAACTGGCAGAGGAAAAGGTGCGGCTGATCAAGTTGCTCGAGGGTGTGGATTAAAAGGTCGCTTGGACTCTCACGAGAAAAACGGAGCCAAACCCTCGAGACGAAGTCTCTTCGGAACCGGAAGGGCACTTGGACACATGCCCCAAAACCTATGCCAAACCCACGGGGATGAACCCCGTGGAACCGTCTATGGTTTTGGTTGCACGGTCCTCGTGCCCTACGGGAAAAGCGGTCGGACGTTGATAAAGCAGTCGGTTGCTACATGGGGTTGTGCACGGTCCCCGCGCCCTACGGGAAAAGCGGTCGGACTTTGATAAAGCATCTGGTATCAGTTTGTGATTGGCTGAGTGAGTCCGCGCGACCCACTGAAAAGCGGTCGGACGTTAGTGGAAGCGACAAGCCTCTATATGTGGGTAGCACGGTCCCCGCGCCTTGGCTGAAAAGCGGTCGGACGTTAGTGGAAGCGACAAGCCTCTATATGTGGGTAGCACGGTCCTCGTGCCCTACGGGAAAAGCGGTCGGACGTTAGTGGAAGCGACTGGTCTCTATATGTGGGTGCACGGTCCCCGCGCCTTGGCGGGAAAAGCGGTCGGGGTGAGTTGGAAGCAGCGGGTGACTGTAGGGGACAAGTTTCGACAAATATCGACATATGTGGAAAAAGAGCCACAGGGTGGGCGGGTCGGGGACTATATCCCCGTGCCTGACTTGATCAAAAAGCTATGATAACGGAAAGAATTCGCGGGTTTTCGACAAAAAGCGACGATAAAGGAAAGCAACTAATAAAAAGCGACGATAACGGAGAGACTTCGACAATTCTCGACAATTTCGGAAAGAAATAGAAAGAGTTCGATTGTTTCGGAAAGAACTCGATGATTTCGGAAAAGAATGGAAAGGTTTCGATTATTTTCGACAATTTTCGACAATGAGCGACGGGAAGTACATAGAAAAGACAGAAAGCGACGCGTTTCGACAATTTCGGAAAAGAATAGAAAGTTTTCGATTATATAAGGAGGTAAGATGATAGAAAAATTTGACAAGAGAGCCAAGTGCGACGTGCGCGGGTGCAAGCGTGACGCCGAGTACGGCTTCGAGGTGAAGGGACACGGCGGCAGGTGTCTGCTTTGCAAGCAATGCCTGATGGAGTTGGCTTCCGAAGCGCGGCAATACGTCGTTCCCAAGTCGCCGGTGAACCACATAAAAAAGAAGAGCGAGGAACGGTCGGAGTGAGTTGGCTTTGGAGACTGTACGGGTTTCGACGGAAAGCGACAATTTTCGACAATTTCGGAAAAGTTTCGACAAAAAGGTACGGAGAAGTAACGAATTTCGACAAATATCGACGGTTTCGGAAAGAACTTGATGATTTCGGAAAGCGTTCGCGGTGTTTCGATTATTTTCGACAATTTCGGAAAATTTATAAAAGATAAGGAGGAAAGATGAAAACAGGAGGTAAAGATGAATAGTTATGCGGCGGAGTTTGCCGACGAGGTGGTGCGCTCGGTCAGGGAGGACTTTCGCGAGAGGCAGAGGATGAGGCGGCCGTACGAGTTGAGTTGGCAATTGGATATGAATTTCAACATGGGCAACCAGTACTGCGACATTTCGCCGCGCGGCGAGGTGGTGCAGGAGGACAAGTACTACTTCTGGCAGGAAAAGCAGGTATACAACCACATTTCCACCATTGTGGACACGCGCGTGTCTCGGCTCAACCGAGTGCGTCCCCAGCCCATGGCGCGCCCCTTCGGCAACAGCGAGGCGGACGTGAATGCAGCCAAACTTTCCACGCGTATCCTTGCCGCGTTCTACCAATGCAAGCACATGCCGGAGATCATCTCGCAAGCCACCGTATGGAGCGAGGTGTGCGGTACGGCGTTTTACAAAGTGTGTTGGGACGCGGACAGGCAGGACGTGCAGGTGTCGGTGTGTTCGCCCTTCGAGATATATCCCGACAGCAATGTCGCTTCGGACATAGCCGACTGCTCGTCCATCATCCACGCCAAGGTGTGCCCTGCGCGCGAGGTGGAAGAGTGCTGGGGCGTGCCCGTCAAGGGTGAGTCCATCAAGATATACGCCATAGACGGAGCGCAGAGCGTAGGCGGCTTGGGATACAACAGTGTGGTGCCTTCCATAGTGCAGGAAGCCAAAAATGACCAAGTTCTGGTGATAGAACGTTACACTAAGCCCTCTGAAATGTACAAGAAAGGCAAGTTGGAGATCGTAGCCGGCGAGACTCTGCTCTACTCGGGAGAGTTGCCGTACACCCTCGGCGAAGAGGGCGAGTTCGCCTTTCCGTTTGTCAGGCAAGTGTCCCTACCGCAGGCGGGTTGCTTCTGGGGCACCTCGATGGTGGAGCGCGTCATTCCCATACAGCGCGCCTTCAACGCCGTCAAGAACCGCAAGCACGAGTTCCTCAACCGCATTGCCATGGGCGTACTGACCGTCGAGGACGGCTCGGTGGACACGGACAATCTGGAAGAGGAAGGGCTGTCGCCGGGCAAGGTGTTGGTGTACAGGCAGGGTGCGAGCAAGCCCGCGCTGATGGAGTCGGGCAGCGTGCCCAACGACTTTGCGCAGGAGGAGGAGCAGCTGTTGCAGGAGTTCATATCCGTCAGCGGTGTGTCCGAGTTCGCGCGCAACAGTTCCACGCCCTCGCAGGTGACCAGCGGCGTGGCGTTGCAGCTCATCGCCGAGCAGGACGACATGCGCCTTGCCAACAGCGTGGACAGCATACGCCTGTGTATCAAGCGGATAGCCGAGTACGTATTGCGCCTGTACAAGCAGTACGTGACGGACTCGCGGCTCATGCGCTACACCGACGGCAACGGTGCGGAGGTGTTCTACTTCACGGGCAGCGACGTCAGTTGTGACGACGTGGTATTCGAGACGGAAACGGAACTGAGCGATTCCCTCGCCACGCGGCGAAGTATGCTCTTCGAACTGCTGCGCGCAGGCGTGCTTTCCGACGGCGACGGCAACCTGTCCGCTTCGTCCAAGGCAAAGATCCTTTCCCTTATGGGCTTTGGCAATTGGGAATCGGCGCAGGACTCCGCCCGACTGCATGCGGCGAGAGCGGCGCGGGAAAATGCCGACATATCCGCAGCAGAGGTGCTGCCCGTGGACGATCACGCGCTGCATATAGAGGAGCACACCAAGCACCTCATAGGTCTGGAGCCGGAAGAAGCGCGTGCCAAACGCGACGGTATGCTCGCGCACATAGCCGAGCACCGCAAGTATTTGAAAGGAGAGTGATATATTATGGAATATGGAAAATTCGCCTCGGCAGAGGAACTGCTGAAAGGGTATACGGAACTGGAAAAGGCGTACACGCACAAGTGTCAGCAGCTCGCCGATATGGTGAGGAATACGGACGGTACAAGCGAGCAAGGCGCGAATTGCGCGTCACCGTCCGAAGAAAACGAGGACGCCGTTTCGTCAGTTGCAAATGACGCGGAGACGGTCCCCGCTCCCGCTGAGGACGCACAGCAGGAGCCTATCCCCTATACGGCGTCACAGCCGCCTCGTGTGATGAGCGGCGGCGGCAGCGTGTCTTGTGCCCTGCCAAATCGACCCAAGACACTGCGCGAAGCGTCCGAATTGGCAAAAAAATTATTTGAATAAGGAGAGAAAAACACAATGGTAACACTTAAAAGCGCGGACAACGCGCTCAAGACGCTCTATCTCGGCGTTGTAGCCGAGCAACTCAACACTTCCGTCAACCCCCTTCTGGCTCGCATAGAGCAGACGTCCTCCGACGTGTGGGGCAAGGAGATCCGCAAACTCGCGCCCTTCGGTCTCAATGGCGGCATAGGCGCGGGCAGCGAAGAGGGCGAACTGCCCACCGCCGCCGGCAACAACTACGCGCAGTTCGTATTGACCCTCAAGAACCTCTACGGCACTATCGAGATCTCCGACAAGGCCGTGAGAGCCAGCGCGGACAGCAGCGGCGCGTTCGTCAACCTGCTCGAGGCGGAGATGGCGGGACTGCTGCGCGCTTCCCGTTTCAACTTCGGACGTATGCTGTACGGCGACGGCAGCGGCACCCTGTGCAAGGTCACGGCGGTCAGCGGCAATGAACTGACGGTGGACAGCGTCAATTGCGTCATGGAAGGAATGATGGTGGACGTCATCGGCAACTCGGGCAAGACTCCCGTAGTCACTGCCCGTCGTATCACCGACGTGGACAGAGCGGGCAGTAAAGTCACCCTTTCCGGCGCGGCTCTTACCGGTTCGGTGACGGCGGACGACTTCCTCACCGTGCAGGGCAGCTACGGCAAGGAACTGACGGGACTCGGTGCCATATTCGGCGAGACGGAGACGCTGTACGGACTGGAGCGCGCCGCCAACAAGTGGCTCACGCCCTACAAGAAGACGGCTTCGGAGTTGGACGACGTGACCATACAGCGTGCCATCGACGCGCTGGAAGAGATAGCCGGCTCGACTGCCGACTTCATCGTGTGCAGCAGCGGTGTGAAGCGTGCCTACCAGGACTACCTCATCACCAACCGCACCAACATAGACGTTATGAA
This sequence comes from uncultured Clostridia bacterium, assembly GCA_947623225.1. Lineage (GTDB taxonomy): Bacteria > Bacillota > Clostridia > Christensenellales > CAG-314 > Fimimonas. The sequence goes on from CANQGO010000021.1 coordinate 14,204, forward strand.
CCTGCAAGGCGGATACAAGGCAATATCCTACAACGGTATCCCCATCGTTTCCGACAGGTTCGTACCCAAGGGAACTATGTACATATTGAACACTTCCGACTTCCACCTGCACCAGCTGTGCGACTGGCGTTGGCTGGAGGGGGACGACGGACGCATTATAAAACAGGTGCCCAACAAGCCCGTGTACACGGCTACATTGGTCAAGTACGCCGACCTCATCTGCGACAGACCCATCGGTCAGGCGATGATCGACGGCATCACGGAGGCGTAACGCCATGCCGCTCATAGCGATCACGGAGGATCTGTACGATATAGCCGCCCGTCTGCGGTCGGTGGAGGACAGCTACCGCCTGTTTTACAACACGGACAAGTGCCGCTATGAGGTGCACGCCCGCGGCGCGTTGCAGTTCGTCGTGCCCTACGAGGAGGCGGACGCACGCACCGTGGAGTATGCACGTATGACCCGCGTGGAGAGGGCAAAGGACCTTTTTGCACAGATAGAACGGGACAATGCCCGCATAGTGAAGGAGGAGAAGTGAAAGTAAGTGAATTGATAGAGATATGCGGCAACATGCTCAGTCTGAATACGGCGGATATGTCCGGTACGGACAGCCGAGCGCTGAAAAATGCGTTTGAGTTCGTATTCGACGAGGTGTACCGCAACTACGCGTTGAGTATCCGAAAGACGGTAGTGGAAGCGGCAGGCGGCTTTGTCGACACGACGGCATACAAGCCCTGCAAGGTATTGTCACTGACGGACGAAGAGGGAGCGGAAGTGCCCTTTCGCTACAGCGAAGGCTCGCTCTACACCGCCCGCAGCGGCAAGTTCAATATGTGCTACGCCCGAGTGCCGGACGTACCCGGTTTAGAGGATGAGATCGTGCTGCCCGCAAATATAAGCGAAAGAACGCTGGCGTATGGAATAGCGCGGGAGTATTGTACCATGCTCGGGGACTGGGACTCCGCCTCGCAGTGGGATACACGCTACACACAGTCGCTGCGCGCCGCCGCCTGCAAGACAAGCGAACTGCGCATGCCTGCACGGAGGTGGCTGCCATGAGGATACCCACATTGCAACTTGACAACAAACGACCCACTCTGCTCACCCACACCCTGCGCTGGGAACAAGCCGACTTCGCCGAACAGGACAATGTCCTGCTCACAAGCGACGGCGTGCGCTCCATCGGTGCGTTTGCCGCAAGGCAGGAGGACGTGTCTCGCGTCCTCTTTGCCGAGGGCGACGACCTCTATACTCTGTCGAGCAGTGGTCTGAAGCGCAACGGCGAACTAATTATAGAAGGCGCGAGCGGCGGAAGTATGGCGAAGTTGGGAAGTACGCTACTGTACACTTCGCCCGACGTCGGCACCTATACCATAGCGGACGAGTGCGAGAAGGTGTACCACGCCGGCTTTGCGCATATGTGCGTGGCAGGGGACAGAGCCTACTGCACGAGCGGCGGTCAGTTGTATATGAACGAAACGGGCGACGCCGACAGTTGGACGGACCTCACCATCATAGACCCGAGCGAGCAGATAGACGCTATAGTGTCGCTCAAGGGGACTGTATACGTTCTCGGCAGTACCGTCTACCGACTGGATACGCGCGAGTATCGCCCCGACTCGGTGCTGCAGGAAGTGGCGCGAGGCTTGGGAAAGGTGCAGGCGGACACGGTGGCGGAAGTGGGGGACAGCGTGTATTTCTGCACGGCGGAGTGCGTGTATCGGCTGACAAACAGCAGTCTGACGCGCCTCGCGAAGGTGCCGGAGCACACCGACTTCACAGGCGGCAGCGCGTGCCGCTGTCGAGGCAGGTATATGGTGTGCGCCACGGTGAACAAGGGCGGCGCAGCCAAGCGGCTGACATTGCTGCTGGGCGAGAATGGCAGCGTGCAGGGCGTATTTCAGAATGCGTACGACGCGCTGTATTCGCGCGAAGGCAGAGTGTACGGCGTGAGGGAGTCGACTCTGTACGAACTCGACAAGGAGACGGACGGGCACAGCAGGTACCGCAGCGGCAGGATCATATTGGGAACGTATCTGAACAAGTCCCTGTTGCGTCTGGGGATAGCCACATTGCGAAAGTTGCGCCTGACGGTGGAGTCGGAAGGGCAAAGTAAGACCTACGCCTTCGACGGCGCGGAGGACATACAATGGTTGCGAATAAGCGGACACGGTAGAGAATTTCGCGTACGTTTGGAGTCGGACGTAGGCTTGGACGCGGACTGCTGCATACTGCAGGCGGTGCGCACGGGGAGGTGGTAGCATATGGCGATCTCCGCGCAAAGATATAAGGAACTGGAGACGCTGTACGGCTTGCTCAAGACGAGGATACTGAGCGTCGACGACAAGTATTCGCTGGCGACGCTGCCCTGGGACCCGGGCTGGCCGGAGACGTTGGGACTGGAGAAGCAGACCTACACGCCCAAGTCGGAAGAGGAACTGCGCACGCTTGCCGAGCAGGCGGTGGCACCCGTCATCGTCACGCGGCGCAACAACGCCGAGCATACCTATTCCGTCAAGATGAAATCGCTCTCGCGGGACAAGTCGGCACTCATTGCCGCGCTTGCAAAGAAGATACGTACCGCTTCGTCTAAGTACAACGACGAGAAGTCCGCCATAGAGCGCAAGGTGCGCGACCACGGGCTGTACTTTTCCAACGTTGCGAATAAGTACGTCAATCTCGCCAACCAACGCTACACGGAGGAAGTGAACGAGATGACGACGGACTCGCAAAACGAGCGAGCCAAGATCGAGCAGGAAGAGGCGGACGCAGAAGCGGTGCTGGAGGAGACCTATGCCGCCATCGAGCGGGAGCAGGAAGCGCGAGTCACAGACGAGATGGACGCGCTGCGCGCCAAGGAAGAGAAGGCGCGCGTGAGCGTGGACAAGTACAACAACTCCATCGAGGAAAAGGAACAGAAGTACCAAGCCAGCCGCGCCCGAGCGTACACGACAGCCAAGGCGCAGGCGGAGGAGCGAGCCTTGCGCAATGCCGAACGCTATGCCAAACTGGGCGAGGTGGGCTACCGCGCACTGGTGCAGAACGAGAAGTACCTGATCTGTCAGGACACCATGTCGTCGCTGCTGCGCGACGAGGCGAATATAATGCTCACCTTCGACTCCTTTCTCCGCTCCCACCTCGGCGACTACTACCAGTCGCTCTTAGATTGGATAAACACGCTGCCCCGGTGAGAGGTCGCTCGGGTCGTCACGCCAAAAATCAGGGCTGCTCCTTGGGTGTTACCACGGCGTTCGCATCCAATGATTTTTGTGCGCGAGACCCTCGCGCCCTACTGAAAATCGGTCGGACGTTGATAAAGCATCAGGTCTTGGTTGGGTGTTTACTTCACTTTCAACCGAGTCAAACCCTCAGGGGACAAGCCCCGTTCGGAACCGGCAATGGTTTTTTCCGCAACACCGGCGCAGCCCTCTAAGAAGCGGTCGGACTTTGATAAAGCAGCAGGTCTCGGTTGGGTGTTTACTTCACATTCAACCGAGTCAAACCCTCAGGGAACAAGCCCCGTCGGAACCGGCAATGATTTTTTGTGCACGGTCCTCGTGGTCTACTGAAGAGCGGACAGGTTGGATAAAGCAGTCGGTTTTTATATGGGACTATGTACGGTCCTCGCCCCTCTCTAAGAGCGGTCGGACTGAGTTGGAAGCCACCTCGCCGGTAGGGCAAGTGGTGTGGAGACTGCGACAGGTCTCGACAGAAAGCGACAAATTTTGTCAAGGAGTGACTGGGCGGGCGGGTCGGGGACTATATCCCCGCATGATCTCACTGCCGAAGAGGGCGGCTTGGTCTCTGAAGGCGTGACCGACCACAAGATAGAGTCTCGTGGAGAACCTTTTAGGGGACGAGTTTGTTTCGTCGCGTCGGTCTGGCTGCTTGGGACGTTATCGGTTCCTCGAAGTACCTGTTCGAGTTGGTTTCCAAAAGTCAAATTGTCCACATACCCGCACTCGCTCTGTCGTCAGAGACCGACTTCTGCCGTGAGACTTGAGTGTTTATAGGAGCCAATCTGATTTCGGAAAAAAACTTGCAAGGTGATTTTTATAGATCTTGCTCAAACTTGAACGGTTCTTATGTGCCCTGTTCTTATATCCTGTTTAGAACATATGTTCTATTTTATGAAATTTTTAGCACGATAGAGTTGCAGGGAGAACCTTTTAGGGGACGAGTTGGTAGTGGAGACTGCTACGAGCCTCGACAGAAAGCGACAAGTTTCGACAAGAAGGTACGGAGAAGTAATAATTTTCGACAATTATCGACAATTTCGGAAAGTGGCGGAAGTATGTCGACAATTTCGGAAAGGAATAGAAAGTTTTCGATTATTCCCGACAATTCTCGACAATGAGATACAAAAAGGTACATAAAAAAGACAAAATGCGACAAATTTCGACAAGGAGCGATCGAGTGGACTTGCTGCCGGATACCCTCATCGAGGTGTCAGCCTTGCCCAAAGCGACCCACTCAAGCCATCACGACGAATTCGTCCCCTATTAGGTCAAATGTGACTATATTTTGTGGACGACCCAGTCTACAGAGACCGGTCGGGACATGCACTTTGAGAGACCGACTATATACACGGAGATCGACCGGAAATTCTATCGAGGAACCAATCTTATTAGAGTTATACACCCCAATGTTCCGGATCTTCCCAGTCCTAAACAGTCCTGTCCCTTTATCGTGTTTAGAACATATATTCTATTTTATGAAATTTATAGCACGATAGAGTTTCAGGGAGAACCTTTTAGGGGAGCGAGTTGGTAGTGGAGACTGCGACACGTCTCGACAGAAAGCGACGAATCTCGTCAAATTTCGACAAAGAGCGACAGCCCAATCTCGAGACCCGCTGCTTTATCAAAGTCCGACCGCTCCTTAGAGGGGCGCGAGGACCCGAGCACCGATATATCTCTGTATAAGGGGTGAAAACGCTTGAAAAATGTCGGGGTATATAGTATAATATTGTCATCACGAAGTGGGGCGAGCGGTACATGAGGTATCAGAACAAGTCATCTATATCATATATGTTTCGTAATTTCCTCGGGCTGGTGTATGTGTCGCTGCCTGCGGCTCTCGTTGCCGCGTTTGCCGCGTATATGTACAAGCCCACTTCGGAGATACGGCTTTTCCTTCACTTGGTGCAGGGGAACCTCACTCTGGCTCGAGGGGCTTGCCCGCCTCGATGTTCTCGTCGTCGTGGTCGTAGCTGTTGAAGCTGCTGTTGGTGAAGGTGGACAGACACATGCGCACAGGTCAGATGCCCGCGCTGCCCATGAGGCGGGCATTCGGGATCTATCCGCAGGTGCTGCTGTACGTGGTGTGCTTCGTAGTGCTGTACGAGATAGGCGCACTCGTCACCGTCGGCGTGTCGTCGCTTATCAAGTTCATAGGCAACGCCACAGTCATAGTATCGCTGTCCCTCGTGCTGTCATTGCTGCTGCGGATGGTCGGCTCGTACATGTTCGGACTGCTCATCATTTCCTTTCCGCTCAAGTACAGCGAGAACTACCGTTTCAACAGGGCAATGTCCTACTCCGCTCGCATTATGTTTCGCAAGAAACGTGCGCTTCGGGGCGTCGCGCTCATCTATCCGCTCGCGCGCATTGCGGTGCTGGGCGCGGCGTACCTACTGGAAGGGTACAGTCTGGACATTGTCGTGTACGCGGTGGCGTTGCTCTTTGCCATCACCTACGTGCCGTGTCTGGCGTACAAGCAGTACTACGACGAGGTGGGCGGCGAACGTCGGGACATAGGCAAGATCATGTTCGGTTGAGGTACATATGGTCAAGTCGTTAGTATTGGCGGCACACAACTGGAAGGTGCTGCTCAAGTCGATCGTATATCAGGCAATATTGCTCGCGCTCATAGTCGCGCTGGGATATCTCATCTTCGGCGGAATGGTGGACGAGCTTATCGCCGTATTCAATGAAAACCACCTGTCCGACTTCCTCGCCGACACCGTCAACTCGATAGTCAACGGCACTTTCGACAACGAAGGCTTTGCCGAGCGGCTGGCGCAGGTCATAGCCAATGTGCGGCAGTCCGTGCAGTCGGTGCATATGCCCTTCGGCGGCGTGACGTTTTCCTACATTCTCTTCTGCCTGATAATCCTCGTGTACCGCATGCTGGTGTCCTTGACGGACGTGACCGCGGCGTGCCAGTTGGAAGAGTTCATGACCAGCAACGCCGAGCGGCCCTTCAGCTGGTTCTTCATCAAGAAGCAGGCGCGCAGTTGGCAATTCGTACTCATCCAGACGGCGGTGGCTCTGCCGATGGACCTGCTGATCATCATCGGCTGCACCGGCTTCTACCTGCTGTTCCTCGTCGCCTTCCGCTGGTGGGCGATCATACCGGTCAGTATATTCGCCCTGCTGCTGTACACCGCACGCCTGACCGCTCTGGCGTACACCCTGCCCGCTATGGCTTGCAAAGATTGCCGCACGGGTTTCGCGTTCCGTCAGGGAATGGCTCGGGGCATGCTGCGCTTCTGGCAGGTGTATTGGAAAACGCTCATAGTGGTGTGCGTGATGGCTACTATCAGCATCTTGTCGCTGCTCTTCGTGCGCAACGCCATTGCCAAGACCGCACTCTCCACTTTGCCCAACTTCGTACTCTTCTTCTACCTCAAGTGTATCAATATGGTAGAGTACTTCCGCTTCGACAACCAACCCTTCTTCTACAAACGCGTGGAGATCGAGGGCACCGACCGCTATATCCGCCGCCACCGTCACGACAGCCACGCCGACTGAGCAAGAGCGGACGCGTACGCGAAAAAGCGGATACGTCGGGCAAAAAACCGACCACGGCGTGCACCCGAAAAGGTAAGTAGTGCGCGCGCGTGAAAGTTGCGCGGAACCGACAGCGCGGCAACGTCAAGCAAAAAGGCAGTCCGACGGCACCGAAGAACGGGGCAAGCGAGAACGAACACACGAGCGGACGAGCAAGACCGACAACGCAGGCAGTCGGGCAAGTAGAGCGCAAGCCTGCAAAATAAGTAATATCATGGGCGACTCGGGAGGATATCCCCGTCGCCTTTCGCGCCCTTTTGGGGGAATATATCCCGACCATTCGGGCAAATAATGTAATAAAAAGGTCAAAAATAAGGTAAAGAATATGAAAACAAACACAAACAACGCCAACGGCGCGATGCCGGAACTGTGGCAAGGACCGGAAGGAATGCCCGCGTCGGCAAAGCGTCCTCAGCCCAAGCGTCCGCGTCCCGTACGCCCGACGGCTACTGAGCGTACCAAGATCACGCGAGAGATCACGACGGGCAGAAAGTCCGCCTCCAAGCAGTCCAAGCAGTCCAAGCAGAGCAAGCGGCAAGCCTCTGCTCCGAAAACCACTAAATCACCAAAGCCGACCACCCGGTCGCCCGTGCGGCAAGCACC
>CANQGO010000022.1 GCA_947623225.1 uncultured Clostridia bacterium
GGAAAGAAACGGACGAAGCGTATTTTTATAGTTGTATTTTGCGGAAGAGTTTGATATAATGCAAGGAAAGGAGTGAGCCATGAATAAATCCGAAGCCAAATTCCATAATACCGCCGTGAAAATGGACGACGCGCTCGTCCTGCTACTCAAACAAAAAGAGTTTTCCGATATTTCCATCATGGATATATGCGAAAAGGCGGGCGTCAACCGCTCCACCTTCTACGCGCATTATGAAAACTTGTACGATTTATTAAAAGAAACGCAGGAGCGCGCCGTGTCGGAATTTTTCGTGTCCTTCGGTGGCACCCTCGGCGCGGTAGACTTCTCGAAAATGTCTGCGGACGAACTTATTTTCATTTCGCCGCAATACCTTGTGCCGTATCTTACCTTTGTCAAGAAGAATCGGCGGCTATACGAAGTCTACAACAATTCGGGCGCGTTTCAAATCGGGGAAATGGATAAACAACTCATCGAAAACATCTTTGTCCCGATCTATGCGAAAAACGGCGTGACGGACAAAAAAATCGTGGAGTATATGTCCCGCTACTTTATCAGCGGCGTTACCGCCATTACAATGGAATGGGTAAAGCGCGGGTGCGAGGACGATATTCTTTTCATCTGCGAAGTCATTTCCATCTGCGTCCGCCCCTCGATGAAAGCACCTTTGAAATAAAAGAACATGAAAAAACTTCTCGAGTTTCTCAAAAAGCCGCCGCTGTGGTTTTTGATTGTCCTCGCCTTTATCGGGATCGGCGCGACGGTGGGCGGAACGCTGTTCATGACGCAAGAGAGCCTGTCCGCATACATTATGGTGGGATATTCCTTTCTCGGCGTGATGGCTGTAACCGTAGGCTACTGCATTTACGGTTTTATTAAGATATTCCCCGATTTGAACAAGCGTGTTTTGAAATGGGCTGAAAATAAGCCTTTTTGGAACAAACTTTTCACCGAATACGGCTTCCGCACGATTTTGTTTTCTATTGGCTCGTTTGCAATCAATCTCGCGTTCGCCGTCTATAACGGCTCGGTCGCCATTGTCATCCGCTCGATTTGGTTCGGCGCGCTCGCCGCTTACTATGTGCTTTTGATCGTGCTTCGCGGAATCATTCTTGTCTATCACGTTTTCCGCAGAAAAGCCGTCAAGGCGGGACAAACGGAAGAAATTACCGAGCGGAAAGATACGCGCATTTACAGCATTTGCGGTGTGGTTTTGCTTCTGCTCCCGATCGCGCTTTCGTTCGCCATTTTACAAATGGTACGGGCAAACGATTCATTTGTTCATACGGGTATAACAATATATGTGTACGCTATCTATGCCTTTTATAAAATCATCGTGTCTATTTATAATTTTATCAAGACAAGGCGTTCGGGCGAAATGACGGTACGGGCGGCGAAGAATATCAACCTTGCCGACGCTTTTGTTTCCATTCTCGCTTTGCAGACGGCAATGTTTCGGGAGTTCGATGCGGGCGATACCGTCAATGTCGCCACCATGAATGCGATTACGGGCGCAATCGTCTGTGCGCTCACCGCCGCGCTTGGTATCTTTATGATCATCATTGCCGCAAAACGCAAAAAAGGCGAAAAGGAAAAATGAGTATGAAGAACACGGCAATGAATGATACGGTATTCGTATTAAACAGGCGCATTGGGCTTATGCACGAGCGCGATTACAGACAAATCGGCGTTACTGACATTGCCGAAAAAGCAGGTGTAGGCAGAGCGACATTTTACCGTTATTTCAAGAGCAAAGAAGATGTCATCGAATTTTACTTCATGCATAATACAAAAGAATTTGTGTTTGAGCAACATTATTCCCGAGATGCAAAGCCGATTATATAAAGATTGCAAGCAATGTGTTTGAAAGGTTTCAGAAAAATCAAGTGTATTTTCTACTTCTGCTAAGTGCTCATCTTGAATACCTTTATCTGAACTTTCTCAACAATATGCTGGTCGAAACATTCCGCAATGAATATCCGGACAACAATATATATCACCGTATCTTTTTGCAGGCATGATCTTCAATATCTCCATGGCATGGTTTGATAGCGGATGCAAAGGGGAAGTAGCTCAAATAGCCGAGATGATCGTGTATTCAATAAATATACCGGAGCAATAAAGTAGTAATGATAAAAAAATAAGCGGTTAAGGATAATTACCGCTTATGTTTTTATTTCGCAATCGAGATCTTGATAAATAAAAAACAACCGCTCATGGCGGTTGTAATTTTATGTCAATCTACTTTCTTCACTTCTTCATCTTTAAGAAAATCCGGGACTTCTTCCACGCTGTCAAACATAGGCTTCTCCACCACTTGGACACTTGTCGATGAAGTGATTTGTTGTAGTCTGTCAAGCAGGGCTTCGTAATCGGGCAGATCCGACACGTCGCTTATCGAGAAACGCTTGAGAAATTCATCTGTCGTAGCGAAAAGTAACGGTTTGCCTATCGTGTCACGACGTCCAACGCACTCCACCAGTCCAAGCCGGACGAGATTCTGTACGGAATATGTACAATCCACACTACGTATTTCTTCTATCTCTATACGCGTGACCGGCTGCTTATATGCTATGATAGCCAATGTCTCCAGCATGGCATTGGTGAGTTCCTTTTCTTTTATGGGATTCAGTACCGCTTCGATCTCTTTTGCATAGGCGGGATTGGATGCAAATTGCAATTTCCTATTGAAACGCAACAGATGGATCCCACTTTCTCCGCTGTATTTTGCAAGAAGCTCCGACACGGCTTCAGTGAGTTGCTTGTCGGATATGTTAAGTTTTTCCGCTATGAATTTTTCCTCTACCGCCTTGCCGGATACGAACAAGATGGCTTCTATCTGATTACTCAAAAGACTCATACTCGTCTCCTATCACCGTCTCGATACCTTCGCTGTCGGGACGTTTTTCTATAACTATTTCTTCAAACAAACCGTTTTGCGTTACTGTGATTATCTGTAGTTTGAGCAATTCCAGCAATGCAAGGAACGTAGTGACGATCTCGTTTCTGCTGGCGTTCTCATCAAAAAGCTGCGTCATCAAGAATTTGTCTTCGCTACGCAGGATCTCGCGAATATACGCTATCTTTTGCGAAACGGAAAAACTCTCCTTGACGATCGCGCGCGATACGTTTTCTGCAGCATTCTTCACCTGCATACGCATCAGAAACTTTCCGAATGCTTCTATGAATCCGTCTATGCTCAGGTTGTCTTTGACTACAGTCACCTCTTTGCCGACATTTTTATCCGGTTCCCGATAGAATCTGTCCACATTTTCCTGCTCCTTGAGCTCTGTCACTATCTCCTTGAACAGTTTGTATTCTTCCAACTGCCTTATGAGTACTTTTTCGGGAGACTCTTCGCCGTTGTCCTCTTCCTCTATCGGCATCAGAGCGCGGGATTTAATCTCCAGTAATGTGGCAGCCATAGCCATATATTCTCCTGCCTGATCCACGTCCAATTCGGAGAGTTGATCCATATATTGCAGGAATTGCTCTGTGACTTGCGAGACAAAGATATCCTTTATCTCGATTTTATTTTCTTTGACAAGCGTCAGCAACAGATCCAGTGGACCACTGAAGTTGGTCAACTTCAGTTCCAGCACGTTTTTCTGCTCGTCGAAGATATATTGTTGTTCCGAATTGGTGTCAGCCACGGAATATCAACCTCCAGAATTTTTCAAATCCGTTGTCAATTATACCACCGAATCTGCTTATATACAAGGTAAGGGGAGAATAATTGCCCACTATGGGAATATATTCGAGCACTATGAATCCAAGCAATATATACAGACTGTATTTGCGCAAGAACGTCATGAATCCGTTCCTTTCGTCCACAAAACAACTGAGCAGTCTATATCCGTCCAATGGATACAGCGGCAGTATATTAAACAGGGCAAAGTTTATATTCAGCCGCATCGTCAGCAGACAAAATGCATAGCAAAAGTAGACGAAATAGTACAGAGAAGTGCCTTCTTCCACAGGTATTCTTCCCAAAAGCACCACTCCTATGGCAAAGATAAATGCCAACAGAAAGTTGGTTATCACTCCGGCGACGGATACCGTAATACAACCGAGTCTGCGTTTCTTGAAATTGTTCGGGTTGATGGGGACCGGCTTTGCCCAGCCGAATCCGACCAGAACCATCATGATCAAACCTATCCAATCGAAGTGCCTGAGCGGATTCAGACTCAGCCGCCCGTATGCCTTGGCAGTTTCGTCACCATTCCACAAAGCCACCAGCCCATGCGCTATCTCGTGCAGTATCAGGGCGATCAGCAATGCGGGGATAAAAGCCAAAACACTCAGCAGACCTTCTCGGCTGACGCCTCTCCCTCCATTGGTAAGTAGTTGATAAATGTACATAATCTTATTTTACCAAAGTCGTCAGATAAAGTCAAATAATATAATACTCCTATATAAAACAAGCCAAAGCAGCGGCATTGTTTGCCGCTGCTTATCGCATAAGTCCTACCCTTCCGTGACGATCTGCTGCAGATAGTCCCAATAAGTCTTGGCCTCTACACTGCAACTTGCCACCAAGTCCACTTCCTTTACGGTATTGCCGTTTTTATCACACAAGCGGGCAACACCTATTCTATCCCCTTCGGACACAGGTGCCTTGACGCATTCGGGAATGTCAGCAACTATATTGTAGTCCATACTTCCCTTCTTGCCAAACGCCTCAAGTTTGCCATTGGACCGGATCGGCACCGTATTTTTCTTTCCGCCTTGCACGGCGACTTCACCTTGAGTGCTGTCGATATCCAGGTACACCTTGCTCTCATAGTTGGCAAAGGCGTAATTGAACATATCGCTCACTCCCTTGAATCGCGTCTTGCTGTCCGGCGCACCTACCACTACCGCGATGACGCGAGTGTCGCCTCTCTTGGCTGTGGCAGCAAGGCAATGTTGTGCCTCCACGGTATACCCGGTTTTCCCGCCGTCACAGCCGTCGTAGAAACGTATAAGTTTATTGGTATTCGTCATACCCGTGACGCGCCCGGACGGATGGACAAAATCTTCCATCCACACATTTGCACAGGTGAAATAGTGAGGATGCTTTATCAACTCCGACAGCATTTTGCCTACGTCTTTCGCACAGGAATATTGACTTACTGCAGGCAGACCTGTACAGTTCTCAAAATGTGTCGCCACCAAACCGAGTTGATCGGCTTTTTCGTTCATCTTATCGACGAAATTTTCCATACTGCCGCTTATATGCTCCGCAACCGCTACGCAACTGTCGTTCGCCGAACATACCACTATCGACTTTATCAGGTTTTCAAGTTTATAGGACGCATTGGCGTCGAGAAATACTTGCGATCCTCCCATAGAGGCAGCGCGTGCACTTGCGACCACATTGTCATCCAGTGCCACTTTGCCGCTGTCTATTGCGTCATAGGTACACAGCAATGTCATTATTTTTGTCATGCTTGCAATAGGACGCTTCTCCGTCGCATTTTGCTCAAAAAGCACTTCTCCGTCCTCCGACATAAGTACTGCTTCTTTGGCATTCACGTCGAGTTTGATATTCTCCGCACACGCGGTTATAGGTATCAGACTCACCAACAGCATCGTAAAGGAAAATATAAATAAAATTATTTTTTTCATATTCGTCTCCTCATCGTTTGCTGTTAGTATTTGCAAATGCTATCTCTTTATGCGCCATTTATATCTTATACGACATATAAATGCCGACTTTTGCCACTAGTATCCACGGACCTATTTGCCGGACATAAAAGATGAGCGGTAGTACGATCTTGCCCTACCGCTCTCCTGCACCATATTTAATTTTGACTCATTCGTTTATACTACCGGCAAGACTTTGCGACGGCTTGAATACAACGACATTCTTGGCAGGTATATTTATCCTTTCCTTAGTCTGTGGATTGATACCTTTGCGCGCCTGGCGTTTTTTGATTCGAAATGTTCCTATTCCCGTCAGACACAACTCATCACCATTCCTGAGTTGTTCCTCTATTCCCTTGCAAAACGCCTTGTAGAAGCGGTCCGTATTTTGACGGCTCTCGCCCGTTTGCTTCGTGATATATTCGATAAATTCACCCTTTTTCATGCTATACACTCCCATATTTTCTTGTTTTATTTCAAGTGTTGCCATAAAAACGGATAAAATACATACGATCGGATATTCATAATGCTTTGAGGAGTATATACCTATTGCAACACTAAGCGGAGATATAAAAATACCCCGATTTGCATCGGGGCAATTTTGTTTATCTTGTGATTTTTTCCCAGACGGACTTGGGGCCTCCGCCGATACCGAGTTGGTCGCGGATCGTATCGCATATCACGTCGAATCCCTTCATCGTGCCGAGATTTGTAGGTACGACGTCGCATCCGTATATAAGCAGCGGCGTGTACTCACGAGTGTGGTCCGTATGCGCTTTGTGCGTCGGGTCACAGCCGTGATCGCCTGTGATATACAGCACGTCATCATGTCTCATCACCTTCAGGAGTTCCGCCACCTTCTCGTCTATCTCTTCCAACGCCTTGGCATAGCCGAACAGATCCCTTCTGTGTCCGTATTTCATGTCTGTATCGACAAGATTGACGAATACCAACCCGTCGAATTTTTCTTTTGCTATCTCTATAGTCTTATTCAACCCGTCAAGGTTGCTTACCGTATGTATACTGCGCGTTATACCCTGCCCGTTGAAAATATACTCGATCTTGCCGACAGCGACGCTCTCCATCCCCGCGTCCTTCACAAAGTCAAGTATCGTTTTTGCAGGCGGATTGAGCGAGTAGTCTTTTCTTTCCGAAGTACGTGTGAAAGGATATTCCCCTGTAAACGGACGCGCTATCACTCTGCCTACTGCATACTTGCCCGTGCACAACGCGCGCGCCTTCTCGCACATATCATAGAGTTGGTCTATGGTATACTTGCTCATGTGCACCGCTATCTGAAGCACGCTGTCCGCCGAAGTGTATACTATGGGATAACCCGTTTTCAAATGCTCCGCACCGTAATCTTTGATCACTTCCGTTCCGCTGTACGGCTTATTGCATAGCACTTTGGTGCCGAGTTCCTTTTCCAATTTGGAAATGAAACTTTGCGGAAATCCATTCGGGAATGTCGGCATCGGTTCATTTGTGATCACCCCCGCCATTTCCCAGTGACCTACGGTCGTATCCTTTCCTTTGGACAATTCTTCCAGTCTGCCGTATGCCCCTATCGGCTGACGATCGTCGTTGTATGTACCGTCGATATTGTATAGTCCCATATCCGAAAGTACGGGCAGATTCAGTTCATATGCGGCGCGAATATTCTTCAAGGTATTCGCTCCGAAGTCGTTAAACATTTTGCAATCGGGCATAGCACCGATCCCAAAACCGTCGATCACAAGTATAAAAGATCTCATTGCATTTCTCCTTCGCCTATAGTATACCAAATAAAAAATATTTAATCAATCAAATTATACCCGTTACTAACCGCAAAATCACAAAAAAACATATTATTTTGACGCAAAAAGCCGCCAGAAGCACCATCAACGACATTTTTGTGTCGCAGTATGCTTCGCGTATCGTTCGATTGCAACCGGGAGTACAGCATACCAACAGACATGCAAGATAGTAACCTACTATCTCCGCTACAGTCACCAATATCGCAAATAGTATCCCCCACACCGACCAAAGTATGACAGCCGTTGCCGTATTTGCTCCACAATAGAAACAAGCCGCAAACAATGGCACATATGCCAAGTACCGCGTCTTTGCCGTCATGCTGCAACACAATATCGCCATGTAAAAGACCGCCGTCCATAGTAGAAATGTAAAGAACAGCCCGAATCCGCCATAAAACATTTTCTCTGCGAACGCGCACCTGTTCTCATACCACCATGTGTATTTGAATATATTCACAAATACAACTCCGCATATCGCTCCGACTGCGGCGACAAGTGCGCAGATGATCGAACTCCACTTGTGTGTGCACATTTTTTGCCATATTTCTTCAAGACAAAGCGTTGCGCTGCGAACTATCTTCATAACACTTTGTTATGAAAGGACAATGCGTTTTATGTCAAAAAATGAAAAATACGCCCCAAAACAAAAGGGACGAATAACCTTCGTCCCAATTGTTTTCCACAGCCGTTAATGCGCGCACGGCTATGCAAAAACCCTATTCATCTTTTGCTCTCAATTAGATTGCTACCATTCAAAGGTCATTCCGACAATAGCGAAACTATTACCTGCAACTCCTGTTGCCTCAACATTTAGTGTAGTAGTTGCCTCTGTCAACTCAAACACAATGTCAATAGCACTACTTGGATCGCCCGTATAAACGCTATCGTCTTTTTCGTGCGTTTTGCTAATGGTATTGATAGAAAGTTGAGTCGTTGTCGCATCTGCAAACGGAACAACCTTAATTGTTACTTTCTTGATTTCGTGAAGCGTTTGTATTGTTATTTGACCTGCCACAAGTCTTTTCGCAGGAATATAAGCAATTCCCGGGGCTTCAATGCTATCATACATTGTTCCCTCGGTTACAAAAGATTTTATCTCCTGCTGTCCCGGAGTCCATTGATTAATTTCTGTAATCATTTCTCTTGGATCGCGTTGTGAATAGAGAGTACTATCACAAACTTTACCCTCTAATGCAATCGTCCAATCATAAATTGCTTTGACTGCCGCCTGTTCTTCCGAAATGGTAAGTGTAATCTCATTGGATGTGACGTTGGCACACCTTACAGAGATTTTAACTTCGCCTGCCGCAACAGACGTAATGGTGGCTTTACTCTCGTCGCCGGAAACCGTTGCCTTGGTTTCGTCGGAAGTTATCCATTCGACGTTTTCAAATACCGCATTGGCGGGGGTTATGCTCTTGACGGTTATTTCCGTGGAATACGGAACGGTCACTTCCGTTTGCTCCGCCTCGATCTCTATAGCCGTAAGCGCGGGAAGCTGCAAAGATTTTATTGCATTCATTGAAGTTAGCACACCTGCGGAGTAGACACCGTCGTCATTATGCATACTTGCGGCATAAAAAAGAATTTGACTGCCGTCCAAACCGCCGTCTGCTTTGAGGGGCACCGTGATGTTGTCCTTTGTCAACTGGTCGTCTTTTACGGAGCAGGCGAGAGTCTTGCCATCGCTGCCGAGCAGAGAAAACTCCCAGCCGTTGCTGACTCTCTTGGAACCCTCGGCAACAGTGCCTGTTATGTAAAATCCATGGGTTTCGTTTGAATCGTCCCCTTTAACATATTGATCGTTGCTCGCGATCAACGCAATCGCTTCGTCAACGGTGATTGGGTCATCCTGTTTTGTACCCTTTCTGTCTTGAATGACTATGGTAACGGAAGCGGACTTGTCGGTGTCCTTTGCCGTTGCGGTGAGCGTGATCGTGCCCTCTTGACCCTTGTAGGTCACGCGGCCGAATTTAGTCGACACGAAGGAACCCGATGAAAAAGTCACCTTATCCTCACCCTCGACCGTCCATTCAATGTCTTGCGGAGCGTCGGCAGGCAAGACCCATGCGGTAAGCTCAATGTAGTTTCCTTCCCAGGGTAGCAGGTAAAGAGTATCTCTTGATGTGTTCAATGTTACGGACTCCACCTCCACGGGTGGCAATTCTTGAACCTTTATATCTACAATGCTTGGAGTGAACTTCGCACCCGTTGGGCTGACATTGGCGGGCAGGTAGTCGCATTGGTATTTGCCTTTGTACAGCTCAAGAAAGCCCTTTACAACGACCGTTGCCCCGTCAAGCGCACCATTGACCTCGTTGGGCTTGTTGGATACGGAGCTGTCGATTTTTACTCCGCAGGACATCTTCTTGGTGCCTGTGCCGAGAGTGAAATTCCACTCGTGGTATTGGGTATCTACCGTGGAACCGGCATTGACAACGCCTTCCACATAGTAGCCGTCCTTATTTGACGGGTTGACGACGTTTCCGTTCCCCGCTTTGTCCATGAGGGCAATTGCCTCGTCGGGTGTGAGCGGGTTATCCTTGGTGAGACCTTTGTCTGGGTCTGCTTGTTCATGTCCCTGGCACTTATCCTTGCAAACAGGATCTGTGCATGTACTGTCCGTGCACTTGCCGCAGGTAGGACATACGTGTTTGCAGGTGTGCGTTTCGGGCTGAGGACCGGGTCCCGGTGTGAGCTTGGGGATCTCGACGGGTTTGGTTATTTCTGTTTTGCCGTCTTTGTCCGAGAACATTTTGCCGCATACGCTGCACTTCCAATATGCCTCGTAGCCGGCGGCGTCCGTTGTCGCTTCCTTTTTGGCTACTGCTGTGAGAGTGTGACCGTTCTTTTCACATTCGTCTTGCGGTTTGCAGGCTGCAATGACGGATACAAACGCGAACAACATTGCCACAACAAGCAACAACGCCATCAATTTTTTTGTATTTTTCATTTTGTAACTCCTTTATTGTATTTTTTCGGGACAAAATTTTACCGATCGTCCCATTCGGTATACTATTGAGTTTACGCTGTTACATACATTTGAATATTGCCACCTCCTGTACAGTTGTTGCACAAGAAAACAAATCGACTTCGCAGGACAGATAAATTTTGGTGTACAAAAACAGTCGCAATTTGTTCATCTAATAGTTTAATAGATGAACAAAATTCTGCATTGTAATATTCAAAGTAGGATATTTTGAGTAAATTTCGACAGGAAAAATAAAATAATTGGGTTTAGGTATTTACATTCAGGCGATGAAAGTGTATAATGACTATGTAATTTGTACACCTATTAAACTATTAGATGAACATTTTCGACGGAGCCAATCGACAGGTTTCGTCTTTTTTTATGCAAACATTTTGCCGAGTTTATTCATCATTTGTATTTTGTATTCCAGCATACTATGCGTGTACCGCTTGAGCGTTACCGTCGGATTGGTGTGTCCGAGCAGTTCCGCAAGAGTCTTGACGTCCATTCCGCACTCCATCGCTCGGGTGGCGAAGGTATGTCGCAAGGAGTGGAACCCTCTGTGCGGAATTTTGAGTTTGCAGAGCGTCAACTCGAAACTCCGTTGGTAGGATCGTGGAACTAACGGTTTGCCATTGGCTTCTATGACATAGTCCGTTTTGTGCGCTTTGTACATTTCTCTGAACAGAGGCAGCAACTGTTTGGGGAAAGGAATAGCGCGCAGGGAGTTGACTGTTTTGGGAGCGTCCTCTATTCGCTTGCCGTTGAGATAGTAGCATGCCTTTTCCACCGTGAGTATACACTCGTCCATATCCACGTTGTCCCACTCCAGGGCAAGCAACTCGCCCAGCCGTAGACCTGTGTACAAGCAGATTATTATTCCGTAGAGTTTGAGCTTTTTACTTCTTTTTATGTGCGCCTCTATCTGCTTTTGCTCCAACAGAGAAAAGCACTCTACCTTTTTCTCCGCCGATCTTGGGCGACATATCTTGTTTGCCTCATATATGGGAACGTGACCTAATATGTGCGCCGTCTTGAGAGAGTTTTGCAATACAGAGATGGTCATGTTTACCGTGTTTGCAGACAGCGGTTTGCCTATGCTCGGCGCGAGCAGGTCGGTCACAAATTGCTGTAACACGGATAATGTCAACTCGGACAATTCCATTTCGCCCAATCGTGGGATGATGCGCGCTGCCGATTGCTCGTATATGTGGCAGGTGCGCGCCTTGCATGTTGTCTTTACATAGTTGTTCAGCCAGATCTCCAGCCATTGTTTATACTTCATTGCAAAAACTCCTTTTTGCTTTTATTGTACCCAACAACGCACTGTTTTACATTCTCTATTTTTTATATCAAAGTTTAGTTTGTGAGCATCCACTTGGCGTACATGCCATAGCCCCGAGTCGGATCATTGACAAATACATGCGTGACGGCTCCGACCAATTTGCCGTTTTGCACTATGGGACTGCCGCTCATTCCTTGCACTATGCCGCCTGTCTTTTCCAGCAGAGCCTTGTCCGTCACATGCAATACCAAGCCCTTGTCATCTCGAGATGACTGTGAGACTGCTTTCACTATCTCTATATCGTATGACTTACGCTCGTTGTCGTCCAGAGTGCAATATATCTTCGCCTTACCCGGTCTCACTTCGGATATGTCCGCTACGGATATTAGCTCGCCGCAGAATTTGGGAACGGAGTTGAAACTGCCGAATGCGCCGTATTTGTTGTTGGAATAGATATTTCCTATACGTTTATCAAAGCAAAAACTACCTTTCAGTTCTCCGGCGGCACCCTTTTGGCCCTTCTCTATGCCGTCGATCGTGCAACCAAATACACCTCCGTTTTTGCACGAAATGATCGTGCCCTTCGGGTCGCAAATGGGGTGTCCGAGACTGCCGAAATTCAGATTTTTGCGCACATACGTCAATGTACCAATACCGCTGGAGGAGTCCCTCGTCCATAGACCGAGCCGATATAGCCCAGCCGTCAGATCTTTTTGCGGGACGATAGCGGATTCTTTTATGATGCCGTCGCGCAGAAACTTGACGTTCAATTTCCGCCCTTCAGACTGTGTGGCGATCTCGGAAAGTTTAGCCGAACCGTATATTTTTCTTCCATCAAGTTCGACTATCACGTCGTTTAGCTCTATCCCCGCTTCCAGTGCGGGACAGCAGAGTTTGCCGTCCTCACCGATGAATTCGTTCAAGCCGATCACAGTCACTCCGTCTCCGTCTATCGTGATACCGAGCGGATAGCCGCCAAGATACACCTCTTCGTCTATTTTGGCAACGCTGTTACCGCTGAACAGGTCCCCTATATCGTCCAGAAAGTCTCCGATCTCTCCACCGTATACGGACGCGGCTTGCACGGCACGCTCCGACGGCAAAAATGCGACGGTTAATTGCAAAAATATGAACATGACCGCTAAAATCAATAAAGACTTTCTCATACCCACCTCAAAAATGCTACAGGTAGTGTGTGAATTTCATCGGACAATATACGCATAAAAAAACTTCGCATAGCTGCGAAGTCTTGATAAAATAAGATCAATGTAGTTGCTTTTTATACTGCGAGGACCATTGGAGCAACTCTGTGGCGTTGATCATCGCATGCGCGCCTATGCCTCCCATTAGTCGCGCCACCTCCGTCGCTCGCGTTTCCTCGTCCGTCAACATGGTCACTTCGGTATATGTCTTTCCATCTCTTTCATGCTTGGCGATATGTAGATTTATATCCGCCATCGCCGCTATCTGCGGCAAATGGGTGATGACGATACATTGATATCCGTCCGTTTTGCCGGACGATACGTTTGCAAGTTTGCATGCGACCATTTGCGCCATATTACCGGATATACCGGCGTCTATCTCGTCGAATATCATAGTCGGGATATTCTCGGCAAGGGCTGTTATGTTTTTCACAGCCAACATAAACCGTGACATTTCTCCGCCGGATATCACCTTGGACAAGGGCTTCAATGGTTCGCCGACATTGGCAGACATCAGAAATTCCACACTGTCATATCCATCTGCGGAAGGAGATCGCGCATATTGTTCTTGAGTAGGTTCCTCGTTGAATCGCACCTCAAACGCTGTGCCCCGCATACCCAAATCCGACAATTCTCTCACTATACGCTGCGCCAGGAGCGACGCGACGCGCTTGCGTTCTGCAGATTTCTGCCGGGATAGCTTATACATTTCCCGTATTATATCGTCCTTTTCGACTTCGAGTTGTCGGATGCGTTCTGACGCATTGGACAGGTTGTCGTATTTGCTACGCGCATTCTGCAAAAAGATAAGTACTTGCTCGACATCTCCGCCATATTTTCTTTTCAATTGACGATATTTTTCCAATCGCTCTTCTATTCTGTCCGCTTGTGCCGGACTGAATTCCGTCTGAGCAAGCAGATCTTGCACCTGTGTCAATATGTCTTCCGTTTCCAATCGCGTCGAATTCAACCGCTCGGTCAACTCCTCTGCGGAATCCTCCAGTCCCGATATACTGCGCAGTAGAGCCGCTGCTTGCGAGAGACAAAATATCGCGCCGGTGTCGCTATCGAGAAAATTGCCCGCCTCGCCCAGTGCCGCGGCGATCTTTTCGGAATTGACCAACCGCTTATGCGTAGTCTGCAGTTCGGCTTCTTCTTCGGCGCTTATACTTGCGGAAGCGATCTCATCGATTTGATACCGCAAGATATCCAACAGACGTTCTCTCTCCGCCTCGTCACCTCCCAGTGCCTTCAATTCCTTATTTATCTCCGCCAGACGAGGGCGATATCCATATAATTGCTCACATATTTTTTGATGATTGCAAAATGAATCCAAGACGGCAAGTTGATTTTTTTCATTTAAGAGTGCCAGATGCTGACCCTGTCCGAATATATCCACAAGCTCGGCGCATATCTCTTTCAGGATAACAAGCGTAGCGGTTTTACCTTGTATTCGTATCTCATTTTTGCCATTGAGAGACATTTTTCTATACAAAAGTATCTCGGTATCTCTGCCGTATCCGTATTCTTCGAGCCTGTCGAGCACACGCGAGTGTTCATCTACTTCGAAAAGTGCCGTCACTTCTGCGGCGTCTTCACCATGCTTGATGAGCATCTTGTCGGCTCTGTCTCCAAGTACAAAAGCCAACGAATCCACAACGATGGATTTTCCGCTACCGGTCTCACCGCTGAGCACAGTCAAGCCCTCGCTGAAGTTTATTTCAATATGCCCGATCAATGCGATATTATCTATGACAAGATTTTTCAGCATAATTATTCCTTCGTTACATTACAACAACTCATTGATTTTTCGTTGAACGTTTGCGGCGTCTCGCGAGGTGGCGCAAACGATAAGCACGGTAGATTTGTCGGCAAGCATGCCCAGCACGTCGCTCGGTGCGATCTGCTCCAGTGCACCCGATACTACGGCAGCACTGTTTTCTATGGTTTTCACTACCACGAGATTCTCCGCAGTCACCACCGTAATTACCGCTTCACGCACTACACTCAGCAACTTACCGGACAGGCGAAACTCCATCGCCTGCTTGGTGACATACTTGTACTTGTTTTCCGCTGTCAATGCCTTGATGAGACCCAGTTCTTTTATATCGCGAGAGATCGTCGCTTGTGTGACATCATATCCCTCTCTTCGAAGTTCCGAAACCAGTTCATCTTGCGTCTCTATATCATTTGCGGCAATGATGGACAATATTGCAGATTGTCTCGACTTGCGTGACATGTTTTTTCCTCTTCAATAGATACATAAAATTTTATTTCCGATAATACTATTACAGACATATATCGGTTTTAGCATATCGAAATGTCACTTTTATAGACACAATGTTCTATAATATATTAATTATACACTATTACGTCTTACTTTTCAATGATTTTTCAAAATTTGCGAAACCCGTTCACGTATAGCATCCGTTCCCATTCCGCACTCTTCGATCTGCTCATCTATTGTCGCATGTTTGACAAATCTATCGTCTACACCGAGAGATAAGATCGGCAAAGTGTATCCCATTGAACTCAGATACATATGTACGGCTTGCCCAAAGCCGCCGTTCAATATATTTTCTTCCAAAGTAATCACATAGGCGTTGTCGCGACATATATCTTCCATAATACTTGTATCGAGAGGTTTGACCGTCGTCACCTCCACTACCGCGACGCGTTCGCATTCGGCGACGGCTTCACAAGCGTTATGCAGCGTCTTGGCACCGACCGCCAACACATACAGTTTGGGATGTTCCGCTTCTACTATCACGTTCCAATGTCCGTCAAAGCCCCGCTCCTCTTCGGACAGATAGCGTGAATATCTGATCGCAACAGGAGAGGATTCGTTCACAGAACGAATGACCATATCGGACAGTTGCTTGTATGTAGACGGACTCCATACGACCATATTGGGTATTTGCGTCAGATACGACAGGTCAAAAAGCCCCTGGTGCGTTTTGCCGTCCTCACCTACGAATCCCGCCCTGTCAAGTAAAAACGTAACTGGTAGATCCTGCAACGCGACGTCATGTAGTATCTGATCATAGCCGCGTTGGAGAAAAGATGAAAATATAGCGACAAATGGATGCGCTCCGCCTTTGGCAAGTCCGGCGGCAAATGTGACCGCATGTTCCTCTGCGATCCCCACGTCATAGTAATTATTCGGAAATTTCTTTTGTACCGAGTCTAACCCTGTCGCTTTTGCCATAGCGGCGCAGACGGCGACCACGTCATTGCGCTCAGCCATCAAGCTGCATAGCGCATCACCCACCACCGCAGCACTATCCAGTGTATCCGAAGGACTACATGCTCTGCTTACCGAATGATACAGTTCGGGATCCGCTTCTGCCGGAGCGTAGCCTTTTCCCTTTTTCGTGACGATTTGCATCACGGTCGGCTTAGTCACATTTCTCTTTATTTTGGTAAAGTAGTAAACCAAATCCTTTACCTCATTGCCGTCTATTATCCCCACATACTTCAGATCGAAATTGTCGAAATAACTGTTGCGCACAAAACCCAACTTGGCACGTCTTTTGCACCAACGCAAAAACTTGTAGACAGGTTTACCTATCAAAGGTATCTTGAGCAAAAACTTTTTAAGCCGCTCTTTGTTCCGGTCGTACTTGCCGACACGAAGTTTCGACATGTTGAGCGTTGCCGAACCGACATTTTTGCCGATAGACATATTGTTATCGTTGAGAACTATCAGCATTTTTGTGTCCTTGACATTGTTCAACGCCTCGTATGTCATTCCGCAAGTCATTGAGCCGTCCCCTACGACAGCTATCACATTGTAGTCATCTCCGAGAGTGTCGCGAGCCTTCGCAATGCCCAATGCAGCAGAAATAGCCGTTCCGGCGTGTCCTGTATTGAAACAGTCACGTTCATCCTCGTCGCAATCGGGAAATCCGCTTATCCCGTCTTTTTGGCGAAGTGAAGAAAAATTCTCACCCCGAGAGGTAAGAATTTTATGAACGTAACTCTGATGACCTACGTCCCAGACGATTTTGTCATGTTCGTCGAATACATAGTGAAGTGCGACCGTAAGTTCCACAACGCCCAAATTGCTTGCCAAATGTCCGCCGCTTTGCAAGACGTCGGCGATCAATTTTTCGCGTATCTCCGCACAAAGTTGCGGAAGTTGCTTTATATCCAGTTTTTTCAGGTCTGAGATGGTTTTTATTTGTTCCAGCACGTTATCCTTCTTTGCGGAAAATACTTAGCATCTTTGCCACGCCCAATATTATGCCGTTCGCCTTCTTTACGGCAATATTTTTGCCGATGGCTTTGAAAGTGATCGTCAACGTTGAGATGACGGAATATATCAGTACTTTGACGACGACATTCCAGGTGACGGACATGCCGAGTCCGTCGATGGCTTCGGTCGCCAGAGCCGCACCGCACACACCGGACACGATACCGCATATATCTCCCACTATGTCACAGCAAACAGAAGAGACTATATCTCTCTTTTGCGCAAGGCGGACAGCCATCTTGCCTCCGCGCACTTTTCTGCTTGCCATCGCGTGAAATGGCCCTATATCGCAAGCCGTCGCTGCAGTACCTATGACATCGAATACAACGCCAAGCAACAAAATGACAAACGTTAGTATTGTGGCAAGCCACCACTGCGAGTCGGTAAGCACCAATTCGGATGCGGTATTGACCGCCGCAGCCAACAGCAACGTTATAAAGAATGCTTTTAGCGGCCAAAGATTGCGCTTCTTTTTCTTCTTATCAGGTTTTTCTTTTCTTTTGGGTTCTACCGCAGCCTCGCGTTGCAATTCTTCCGTAGAACCTTGCTCCGTGTTTTCACTTCGCGGAACAGAATCGTTATTATTCATAATACTCCGCTTGCGGGTCCTCCGCATGATTTTTATAATAAAAAAAGGTGGTGACTTATCGGATAAACCTTACGGCATAGGTTCAGTAGGATTTCCCAAGCAAGAACTTCCCGTCGCCGAAGAAGCAGTTTCCTCTTAGTCTTGCCTGTGTGCCATCACTGCACACACAACTGAATCGCCACTTAGTCCGTACTATAATCTCCGAAAAGCCTGATTTTCAGTCTAGAAGATTTCCTTTACAGAAAACAACGAGTTTTAGTTTCTTTTGCAGAATTCATTTCGTAAAGCATTCGGTCGCACACCATAGGCCAATGATGAACGCCGTTCGATACTCCCAAAATTCCACTCAAAACAAGCTACACTGTACACAGCTTCGTATTCACCGCATAGCAGGTTTAACCTCAGAGAGTAATTGCTTATCTATTAGGCAACCACCCTGTAGAGTCTCCACGACTAATGGGAATAGAGCGTATGCCATTACACCTTACCCACTAATCTTAACTTCCAGCACCTGCCCCCGTTTGGGCAACGAAAGCAAGCACAAGAAACTTCATCGTTGTGCTCGTCGACGGTCTTTTAGGCCCGCCTTCAACACGTCGGTTTCTGACTAGAATACTGTACCACCAAATTCTATTTAATTGTAACAAACTTACGTTTGCAACTATTGTATCACAAAATGTGCAAAATTGCAAACATTTATGTATATGCCGATCGTCTGAGAGTGTGACAAAGCCATTCTATTTCTGACGAGCCACATTTTGTTCGCAGAAATCTTTTATGAATGTCAGATCATACGGCAACCTGTCGCATATGGCACCGATCTCATCGTTGAGTTCATGCACGTGCTCTATCAGATCATTTTCCGAATAGACATCAAGGAAAGATTTCTCGCACTTCTTGGAATCGAGTATGTCATCGATTATCTGGTAGCATACACCCAATTTGCATGCTATCTCGTCAAACAACTCCGCCTCTTCTTGCGTTGCACCGCTTACGACAGCACCGCATACCAACGCAGCACGGATAAGCGTTCCCGTCTTAGCGATGGCTAGTTCGGTTGCATCGTCGACGTCCTTAGTCTCGGTGAACAGATCCAGCGATTGACCATGCACAAGACCTGATATACCGCTCATTTTGAACAGATACGCGCAAGCATTGACATATGCCTTATTGGACATGGGACCTTCGAATACTGTTTCCACTGCCAGGTTTAGCAACGCGTCGCCGGCAAGCACCGCGCACGCCTCGCCAAACTGCATGTGGCATGAGCGTTTACCTCTGCGCATATCATCGTTGTCCATGCAGGGCAGGTCGTCATGTATCAACGAGTATGTATGTACGAATTCCAACGCCGCAGCCAACGTCTTGGCTCCGTCCGAAATGCGTTTTCCCACAGCTTTGGCAGTGTTCAACAGTAGCATAGGGCGAAACCGCTTGCCTCCGCTGAACAGCATATATTCCATAGCCTGCAGCACTTTGTCACGATTCTTGGGAAGATAACTCTTGATTATCTCGTCGATATATTCCACACTGATATTAGTTTTCATCGCACAGTTTCCTCACTTTTTCCTGTAATACCACAAGTTTACCCTTGCAGTCATTGAGCGCGCTCATGCACTCATTTGCCAATTGTACTCCTTCTTCAAAAATACTCAACGCTTCTTCCACGCTGATATCTTCTTCGATCTTGTCTGCCAAATTATCCAGTTTGGCTATTTTCTCTTCCAATGTCATTTATTTGCCTCCTTATGGGTCACACTTGCACCGATCTTTCCGTCTTGCAATGTTATGGATATATCCTGACCAACGCTTATCTGCTCCAACGAGCAAATCGGTTGCATATTCGCTGTCACATATCCATAACCTCTTTGAAGAATTCGCATTGGATTTGATCCTTCCAGCCTTGTAGCGGCCTTTTCTGTCAACGAGATAGCCTTGTTCACTTTTTGAATCATCGCATGTTCTGCATTACCTATAGAGAACTTGATCCTCTGGCCCATCATGTCAACTTTACGTCCTACGCCGTGAAGGATCGATTTACAGTCGCCGACTACTTTTTGCATGTTTTGCATAAGCTGAGATCGTATGGAATTTTCCATCATCTCCAGATCGGATATGATACGCAACTTCTCTCGTTCACTATCCAAAGTCACGAACTCGGCTGCTTCACTCGGCGTGACCGCACGCTTGTCCGCGGCAAAGTCAGCCAAAGTGAAATCGATACCGTGCCCTACTGCCGAGACTATCGGCTTGGAACAATCGGCTATTGCTCTCACCACTGTTTCCGAATTGAATACCGATAAGTCCTCGTTTGAGCCGCCACCGCGTCCGACGATGACGACTTCCACGTCGCTCTTGTCGAAATATCGTATTCCTTCTGCGATCTCGACATCCGCACCATCACCTTGTACTCTTACCGGATACAGCATGATATCCGAAAATGGTTGTCTCCTGTGCACTACATTTTCTATATCATGGATGACCGCACCCGTTTCACTTGTGACTACTCCTATCCTGCGAGCACTCGACGGAACCTTTTTCTTCCTATCTGTGTCAAAGAGACCTTCTTTGGCAAGTTTGTCACGCAATTCGACAAAAGTGCGATACGCATCTCCGGTATTCTGAGTAGATACCAACCGTTTCACAAACAAGGACATGCTGCCTGTTTTTACGAAGTAGTTCAACTGTCCTTCCGCCACAGCGATCATGCCGGATATAGGTTCGGAGTTATTGGCATAACAAAAACAATTTATTGCTGCATTTTCATCCTTCAGCGTGAAATACCAACCGTTGTATGATTTTTTTACATTGGTTATTTCTCCGCATACGGACAAGTCATTCAATACCCCGTCTATATCTACAATACCGTGTATATAGTTGTTTAATTGTGTTACGTTGATAGTCATTGCTTCAATGATTTTGCAAGATTTTCAAACAAAATTGCCCGCGTCACAGGTCCCACTCCGCCCGGAACAGGAGAAACGGCCTTGCACTTTTCATATACGTCTGCACGGACATCTCCGCACGTTTTACCTTCCACGAAACTGAGTCCCACATCTATTACCACCGTATCGGCAGTCACATGATCCGGAGTCACGAGATTCGGAACGCCGCAAGCGGAGACCAATATGTCTGCCGTGCGACAGACTTCCCGCAAATTCCGCGTAGCCGTATGACAGACGGTCACGGTAGCATTACGGGCAAGCATCATCAATGCAAGCGGTTTGCCTACAGCGTTGCCTCTGCCGAGTATCACCACGTGCTTTCCTGCTATTTCCACACCATAGTGATCCAATAACCTTATTACCGCCGACGGAGTGGCGGGTCTCAAGCCGTTCTCATTCTTATACAACGCGCACAACGATGCAGGGCTTAGTCCATCCACATCTTTTTTCGAGGATATGTGCGCCTGTGCATCGCTATATTCTTTCGGCAATGGCTGTTGCAAGATAATGCCGGTCACTGCCGGATTCGAGCATTCTGCATCGATCACATCATAGAGTTCTTGCGGCGAGACACCGTTTGGCAAATAGATTTCCTTGCACTCGCAGTTATACTTGGAAGCACTTTTACCCAACGAAACAACG
>CANQGO010000023.1 GCA_947623225.1 uncultured Clostridia bacterium
ATCACATGCAACAAAAACCATGTTTGCTCCTCTGCAAATAAAGGTTATATAGTCTCGGACGGACAGTTCCGTTCGACCGGAAAAGAGCGAGGCGACTCGCTCTTTTTTGGTGGCTGTGAGAGGGTGAGAAAAGGGAAAAATTCTGTAGAAAAATTTTGCGTCAGATTATTGACTTGAAGTGTTCTATATGATAATTTATATGTACATCAGATAAGGTTTCTCCGATTCGTGAGGATGGGGTACGTATTTCGCCTCGGGTGCATAGATTGGAGAATGTGGGAAAAAGATATGAGAAAGAATATGTTGAAGATATCTTTCTGCTTGCTGCTCGCTTTGGCTTTGTGCTTTAGCGAGTTTGTTCCCTTGCTGGACAATGCCGATCTGTCGGCTTTTGCCGCGGGGGAAGTGGAGAACGCGCCTATAGAGCAGAGCGAGGGCGTGGTACGCCCGGAGGAGATAGATGAAGGGCTGTCGCTGAATAGTCTGGACGACATACGCGGCAGGCGGGTGACGGTGCGTCAGCCCATCATGGAGGTGCTGGAGGACAATATCGTGCGCAAGAGCGTGCCGGTCATGTCCGACGAGTATGAGATGCTGAGTTTCGAAACTGGCGAGCCGCTGCATGATCTGGCGAGGATAGACTTTGGCAGTGACGACTCGCTGGAGGCGGGCAACAAGGATCATCCTATGTATCCGATGAGAGGGCTATCGCGTTCGCCCAAGGACTCCGACGGCAAGGTGACGGAGCAGTTGTACTTCTCGAGGTTCACCAAGTATATGCTGCTGAGGCAGGCATACTACTTCAATACTCACGTAGAGGAGATCATACGCGACGGCAAACTTGCCAAGCATCCTGCCGCCGACTATATCTACGGCAAGATACCTGCCGAGGCAAAGGCGGTGAAGATGCACATTGTCACCGACCCGATATACCGTTCGCCCATGACCACGGGACTGTATATGGCACCGGGCGAATTGGTCACGGTGAAGATCAAGGGACTGAAAGCCGGCGAGACGGTCACGCTGTACACCCATCATCAGGACACGATGGGGTATCTGGGCTATGACGAGACGGGCAAGGGCTTCGGCAGTATGGACGCCTATCTTGGCTACTGGGACAAGAAGATAGTAGAGGAGGCGGAGCGTGCGGATAGTACCGGCACGGAGCCGCGCTTTGACCAGCTGGACTACGGTTTGCACGGTCAGTGGGAGTGGCAAAACGAGAAAGTGCCCTGCATGGGGACCACGTTCAATATAGTCGGTACGGGGTACGATACAGAGGTGCAGATAGGCAGTATGTATGGCGGACCGCTGTATATCAAGCCCACCAACGACGCGGTGGATCTGGAGATCACGGGAGCGGTGCTCACGCCGCACTTTGTACTGGGCGTGACGACGGTGGAGGAGTTCGACGAGCAGCTACGCAATGCGCCCGGG
Organism: uncultured Clostridia bacterium; assembly: GCA_947623225.1. Lineage (GTDB taxonomy): Bacteria > Bacillota > Clostridia > Christensenellales > CAG-314 > Fimimonas. The sequence goes on from CANQGO010000023.1 coordinate 1,438, forward strand.
CTCATAGCCACGCTGGATGTGGAGAACGGGCAGCTGATAGGGCCTGCCGAGGATATGCGCAAGTGCGACGATATAGAGAAGTTGGCATACTTCTGGCACAGCGTATTTGCCATAGATATCTCGCTGAACGGCAGAGACTACAACTACAACATGACCATGTGCTACGACATACACGTGCCTGCGGGAGAGGCGGTGGCGTTGAACTCCAACTTCTGCGCACAGCCCACTTATTGGTTTCCGATATGTATGAACTATGAGACGCTGACCACCAAGGGCAACTGGGGCACGTTCCACGAGTTGGGGCACGTGCAGGCGCGCACGTACGGAGTCAATTGGGGCTTCTGCGACGGCGACGGAGAGGTGTGGAACAACACGCTCATCTTGCTCATATACAGCATGCTGTGCAATATGGACAGCCGCGTCATAGGTGTGGAGCACGGCGAGTACGTCCATCCCTTCACCGCGGTAGAGCGTTCGCAGAGCATAACGCAGGAGTATACCGACAAGGCGGGCGAAGTACACGAGATAGAGGACTACGGACAGATCAATGAGGGCAAAGGCGCGCACTTCGACCAACTCTCCATGTACGCGACGCTGCTGCACAGCTTCGGTCCGGAGAAGTTCGTGGATATGTTCTACACATACAAGATGGACCCCGCCTACTGCGCCAACAAGCGTGCCGACTTCGTGTACCGCATAGGCGTAGTGGACCGTGTGAATATACTCGACTGGGTGAACGAGAACTACTTTGCAAATATTTCCGACAGTATGTTCACCGACAGTCAGTTGGAATTCTTGCAGAATCTGCCCGACTTTGTACCTGTAGCCTATCGCTGGGCGAACGGTATCGACGGCAACGAGACTGCGCGCAAGTACGACGTGGACGGCAAGCACGAGACGGTATTTGACCTGAGCGAGGGCAATATCTCCTCGCCCAAGCCGGTAGAGATAGTGGACGTATCCGACGCGCGGCACGGTCATGCCGTATACGACAGAGACGCGCAGACGGTCACGTATACTCCGCCTGCAGAGGTCACCGAGTACGACCGTTTTGATATCATCGTCAAGACGGAAGGGGGCAGACGCGTCACGTTGAATGTCAATATGCGCCTGGTGTACAGAGGAATGTATGGTCAGGTATGGAATATGGGTTCCAAGAGCGACTGGGGCAACAAGAATCCCACCGTCGACCAGGTGCGTCAGCGCGCGCAGAACGAAGACTACGAATACACTCTCACTTCCCCATCTGCGGGAGTGGAGTTCACGCATAACAATATAGAGTACCTGCACCTTCAGCTCAAGTACCGCGTCAATCAGAGCGGCAACTACGGCTTCTATGTGAAGGCTGACGACGCCGCCGAGGTCACGTTCTATGTAGGCAATATGAGCGGCAGAGAACTGGGCAAGGTGTCCGTCACTCACGACACGACCAGCTTCACGGCGTATCCGCATCTGGACACGACCCTGACGGAGGGCGAGACGGTATTCGTCGACTGCCACTTGGTCAACTGGGGCGGCAAGGGACACATGACGGTAGGCGTGCTTGCGCCCGACTCCGAGGAGATCGTACCTCTGCCTGCCGAGCAGATCATAAGTGCCGGCGTAGAGGACAGTGAGTTGGCTACGGTGGACAGTTTCAAGGGTTGGCAGCCGCAGTTCGTGGACAGCATCAAAAACGCCACCATAGACTACAAGACGTCCAACAGCGGCTGGCAGGTACTGACTGCGCCCATTAGCGAAAACGGACTCGATGGTTCCAAACTCGTGGACGGCGACGAGAGCACCATATACCACTCGAGATACAATGGCAGCAAGGTGGATCCGCCCCACGTATTTGTTATAGATACCCTCGTGGATCACCCGTTCAACTACTTCGAATTCGTCCGTCGTACCAACGGCAACGACAAATTGATTGCATTCCAACTGTACGGCTGCACGGAGGCGGACTTCTCCTCGGAGATGGTAGAGGGCACTTCCACAGAGGGCTGGACTCCGCTCTTCGACGGATACAGCACCAATGTGAACGCGGCACGCCAGCGTATAAGTTTTCCCCGTACGTTGATACGCTATTTCAAGTTCATCGTCACCGACAACAACGGCGGGCATACCGTGCTCAGGGAAGTGTATGCGGGCGTTGAGTCCAAGCTCAGCCAGACCGTCAAACCTGCCAACTACAGGACGGGGAAGGAAGGCTTTACCGAGAACTCTGCCAACGGCAAGATCTCCGCTACTGCGGCGAACGCATACTATGAGTTCCAATTCCTCGGCAACGGCTTCGAGTTGTACGCCGATACCCATCCGGACTACGGCAGGGCATCCGTCACGGTAGACGGTGCTTCCGTAGGCGTCATAAACCTTGCCGATACGCCGCTGTTCAACAAGCGCGTATTCGACAGCAATGAAATGGATGAGCCGATGGATACGGCTGTACACAATGTAGTCGTCACCACCCTCGACGACAAACCATTCAATATAAGTTTCATCAATGTGAACTACGGCACGCCCGTCGCTGCGGCGGAGTATCCTGCCGATACCGACGATGATGGCAACCCCGACTACGGCGATGAGCGCGTGGCTCGGCAGTTCTCCCGCGAGTGGAAGACGGTAGTCAAGGACTACAAGGATCTCACCAGCATTCGCTTCCTGCATGAGGCACCGGAAGGCTACAAGGATACCTACGTGCGTATAGACACGTATATCCGCTTGTATCGCGACGGCAGCAGGATAGCCTTCGTCTATCCCGGCACGATACTCGCGCCCATCGAGTGCGGATCGCTGTTCTCGGGATGCAAGGCACTGGAAGAACTGGATCTGGACAACTTCGACACCACATACATGCGCGGCGCGACGAATATGTTTTATGACTGTGGCTCTCTGCAGTCGCTGGACCTGTCGGGAGTGGATACGGAGAGCGTGCTCAGCTATGGCAAAATGTTCGGCAACTGCACGGGACTGGACAATATAGACCTCAGCGCGTTCAAGCTGGATGCTCACGCCAATCTGTATCGTATGTTTGACAACTGCATCGAGTTGCAGCAGATCACACTGCCCGACACCATCGAGGGGGATATCTCCGTAGACCTGCCATATGTATATCTGGATACCGTTACGCGCCAATACACCTACAAGGCTACACTCGACGCCTCTATGGCTGGGCACGTGCTGACCCTGCACAAGTACCATGTATTCAGCGAGCCGGTGCATCCCATTGTAAACGCACAGTGCCTTGAGAACGGCGTGGTCTCCTACAGGACTTGCGCTACTTGCGGTTGCAACTTCGAACCGGAAAGCGATACTCTGCTCAGACCTGCCGATATGGTGATCCCCGCCACGGGACATAGTTACAAATACTACTGGCCCGAGGATCCGAATGCGTATCCCACCTGCCTGACTTCGGGACAAGGCGGCACATACGAGTGCGAATATTGCCATGACGTACAGGAAGACATAGGCAGTACGTCTGCGTTGGGACATTGGTATGCTCTCAATGCTGAATATGGCGGAGGCAAAGGGTATACGATAGACTTTGGTGCCGACGGCAAGGCTACGGTCACATTCTATCTGAAGTGTCAGAGTTTTACCAGTTGGTTGGAGATGACGGAAGAAAATCGCTGCAACCACGAAGCAACGGCGGTGTTTGTATTCGACTGCGATACCCATCAGGAAGTCACTTGCCTGGAAGACGAAGTGTTCTTTTACGACTTTGAGGTAAGCGAAAATATGATAGGACAATATTTCAAAGAATACGGCGATCCGGACGACCTGTTCGGCGAGATCGCGACTTTTGAGAAACTGACTGTTCACGATACGATATTGGGAGAAGAGGCGCACGGACACGAACTGGAGACGGTGAAAGAGGTTTCTGCCACATGTCTGGCTTACGGCAGCACCGCAGGCAAGAAGTGCATGGTATGCGAGTACACCGAAGGCATTCGTCCCATCGATCCCGTCGGACACAGATTCGAGAAGCGCGACAGACTGGAGCCAACCTGTACCGAAGCAGGGCATACCGAAGGAAAGGTGTGCGTGCGTTGCGGCGAAGTGGGCGAGGGCGTGGAGCGTCTCGAACCGCTGGATCACGACTTTTCCGTGGACATTCCCGAGGAATTGCCCACCTGTACTAAAGTGGGACGTACTCCGGGAAAGAAATGCTCTCGCTGCGAAGCCATAGAGGGCTGGGACCTGGTGGACGATCTCGGACACACGGAAGAAGTGGTGCCAGGCAAGGCTCCCACCGAGACGGAGAGCGGTCTGACGGACGGACTGAGGTGTTCTGTCTGTGGAGAGATATTGGAGGTTCAGCAGGAAATTCCGCCGTTGGGCGTAACTGTCGTACCGGAGCAGCCCGAACTGCCCGGACAGCCTGTGCAACCCGACGCGACCGAGGAGCAGGGACTGACCACCGGTGCCTGGATCGCTATAGGCGTGAGCGCAGCGGTCGCTACAGGTGGCGGAAGCACCGGATTGGTATTTTTACTCAGACGTAGACGCAGAATACGTTTGTCGAAGGACTGACGCGCGCAGACACTCACCTGATAAGGCAATGTTTGACAATAGTACACACATAGAGGCTTAAAACGCGCAACTATGCGCGTCCAAAAGTCCGAAGTGTGCAAATATGCGCTTTCAATACGTTCATTATCCGAAATGTACACGTCCGACGTGTGTGCTTCGGACTCGGAAGTCGGGAAGTATATTCCCGACTTCCTTTTTTCGCGCCTCGTACACCCTGCATAGCCTGTTTCCCCATTCTTTTACCATTTCGAACACCCGGTTGGCTTGTAATAGTTGTTTTTTAGATCGCGCTTGTATTGTGTGCTTAGCTCCGTCAGATAATTGTTTGTTTCGCCACTTGGGGGTGGGATTTTATAATATCGTTGTTGCGGATTTGTGTCCTTTTGTCGATTTTTGCCGCAAATGTATTGACAACCGGGGGGGGGGATAGGTTATCATACCTATGTATACTGATATTCTGCGCCAATTTGCATTGGATGGTCGGTGTACGGTCAATTCGTGCAACGTACGGAATATCTGCGTATGATTGCACAAAACTAATAGTAAGTAAATTGGGAGGAACAATGACAAAAACGTCGGACGAAATGAAAATGCTGGAAGTGATCGATTTTTCCAAGAAGTACAGGAACAACAAGAACTATTCCGCAAGACATATCAACTTCACCGTTACCGAAGGTGAGGTGGTGGGACTTGTGGGAAGCAACGGCGCAGGCAAGTCCACTATCATCAAGAGTATAATAGGCGTTTTGCCGTTTTCGGAAGGAACTATACGTGTGGGAGGCTATGACCTGGTCAAGCAGCCCGAGCAAGCGAAGCGCATTATAGGCTATGTGCCCGACGATCATTCAGTCTATGAAAAATTGACGGGAAGAGAGTATATCAACTTTATCGGCAGTCTGTACGGTGCCACCAAGCAACAGAAAAAGTACGTCGTCGAGACGCTCGCGGAGCGATTCGAGATCACGCACGCGCTGGACACGCAGATAGCGGGATATTCGCATGGCATGCGGCAGAAGATATGCATACTGGGCGCATTGACGCACGAGCCGAAGTTGTGGATATTGGATGAACCTATGGTGGGCTTGGACCATCAGACCATGATGCTGCTGTGCAACTACATTCGCAGTTATGCCGATAGCAAGCATTCTGTACTCTTCTCTTCGCACAATCTGGACGTGGTACAGAAGACCTGCGACAAGGTAGTATTCATCAAGGCGGGAGAAGTGGCGAATATAGTCGACCTCACAAAAGAGAACGATTTCGATCTGAATCGCTACTATACAGAGTTGAACGAGGTAAAGCAGGATGCGTGATTTTATTCGTTTACAACTCAAACTCAAGTGGGGTTTCAATCGCGACAATAACAAGGCCAGTGCAGTCATGACGGCGATAGCGGCATTGTTGGCGGTAGGTATAGCCCTCGCTCTGGTATGGGTATTGTCTTATGTGTTGAGGGCGAACCTGATCGTGACCGCCAAGCGGCTGTCAGTGCTATACCTCACCGTCATCATGGCAGGATTGACGGTGGCGGCCACGAGCATGCAGATGAAGCGGCTGTATCGGCCCGGTGATCTGCTTATCACGGCGCGCTTTCCGCTCAGTCCGTTCAAACTGTTCGTAGGGTATCTGCTGTTGAACTACATAGACCTGTGCGTCTATTCGGCGGTGATGCTCCTGCCTGTCATGATAGTCTTCGGTTTTGCCATGCAGTGTATAAGTGTTACGTATATACTCGGAGTGCTGCTGGGCGTGGTGCTATTGCCCATAGTACCGTTTGGGCTATCCATATTCATCGCTATACCGACCGTATATATCACTTCATTTCTGGAGCGTCACGGTATAGTACGATTGGTGGTGTTTGTGCTGTTTTTGGTGGGAGCGTTCATGCTCTATGACTACGTTCTCACCGTGCTCGCGCAGTTTTTCATCCATAGGAATTGGGAAGAGGGTACGCTGGAAATATGGGCCAACTTACTTGCCGCACTGGACAGCTACTACAACCCCGCCTACTATCTGGGCAATGTCATATTCTTCGATCGCTTTTGGCTGGGCTTCGGCGTGATGGTCGGAGGCGGAGCGGTGCTGGTGGCAGGCGGTGTGGCACTGGCTCGCATCGTGTGCAAGAGTCTGCGCTACAAGGCATTGGACATGGGCGACGGAAGGTATACGCGCCGTTCGGAAGTGGACGGCTACAGCAGTTCACGAGCTATATTCAGATACTCATTCAGGGAGATACTGCGCACTAAGACCTATTCGTACTTCTATCTTGGGGTAGCCATATCCACCCCCGTCATGGTGTTTTTCTGCAACAGGCTGGTCACTATGGTAGGCGAGGCACAGATAGGTAAGGGTATCAACTTCGGCGCGTCTATGCTGGTCGTGGCTGTGTTCATGGCCATGATCTCTTCCTTCGCCGCTACTATATTGAGCGTGGAGGGTAAGAATTTCTATATCACCAAGCTTACGCCCGTTCCCTATAGGAGACAACTGCTCATCAAGGGTCTGCTGAATATAGGCGTCAGCGTGGTAGCATTGCTCATCAGCGCAGTGGTCATGGGCAGTCTGAAGTTCGTCACAGCTGTGGAGATGGTCGTGTTGGTTTCAAGTCAATTGCTGTTGGCAACGGGGTTGGTATTCAACGGTATCAATCTTAACCTTGCCAATCCCAACCTCAAGCCTAAAGCCAACGGTGAGGCGGAAGAGATAAATATCACATACATGTTGCTCATAGGGCTTGCCATTGCCGCCGTGATGGGCGCATGCAGTATCATATTCCCGAAGGTACTCGCCGACGGCGAAATATGGTCGTACGCAACGGCTGTGGCATTGGCGTTTGTATACGCTGCAGTCAACTTCTTAATATTCTGGTTTACAGTGGACAAGAAATATCAACGCGTCGAAGCGTAGAGAGGAAATTGCATTATGAAAAAACTAATGATATCTACGATAATTTTGTTGCCGTTGCTCATACTGGCTATCATGCTGGTGAGCGGGGCGATCATGAGTATGGTCACGCATATATACGTAGAACAGGTGGAGTTCGTGGATAATGGCACTATCACGCTCATTATGGACGACGAGCAGACGCCACCCAAGCGCGTTCTGCCTGTCAATATTCTTCCGCTCAAGGCGAAAAACAGAGATATAATGTTTTCTTCCGCCGATGACGGGATCGTCTCTGTAGACGAGTCCGGCACAGTCACTGCCCGTTTCTACGGCAGGACGACAGTGCGTGTTACCAGCGTGGAGAATACCGCCGCGTATGACGAGTTGGAGGTTTGGGTCACGGACAATCACGCTCACGCCATAGATGTGCAGGAGTACACAGAGCAAATGTATCGCGGCGAGACGCAGAAATTCACCGCTCAGATCTTGCCACAGGAAGCAAACAACAAAAACGTGATCTGGACGTCCAGCGATCCCGACGTATTGGCTGTCTCCGCAGGCGGAGATGCTGTATGTAAGGGTGCAGGCATGGTCACAGTCACCGCCACTTCCGAGGATAATAAGGAATTGACGGATACCGCTACAGTGTACTGCCATCTGCCCCTCGAGAACATAGAGTTGGAAAGTAAGGAGTCGGCTTTCGTCACTGCATTGAAGACGGCACAGTTCCCTAAGGTAGAAGTATACCCTCAAGCAGACGAAAGTTACACGACGGTATATTCCTCTTCCGATGAGAATATAGCCCATGTCGACGCCGATGGCTCCATCACATTTTTCCGAGCAGGAAAGATCACCGCTACCGTCACGGTATCTGACGCTCGTGGACATAGTTTTTACAGGAGCATACCATTCACATGCACCGATGGATACTATACAGGACCGCTGTTTCCGTCGACGACATATTCTTTCGACTTCGACGAACAGTTAGATGGAGAGAATAGCGCAGTACTTCCCATAACATTGCAGAAGAGCCCCGACGGCTCATATAGGCAAATAGTGGACGTGAATACGGACAACTCTGCTATCACATTCGACAGCCGCAACGAGCAATTCGTGCTACATGCAAGCGATACCGCTCCGTTACAAAACCCCGTCAAACTCACCATCCACGCCAGAAAGTACAATGTGGGAAAGGAAGGCATAGAGGATGTTACGGACGTGGCGTATGTTACATTCGCGCGTAGTGCCAGGTCATTGTCCTTTGAAATGGATGGCACAGCCATTTCCGAGAAAACCATCACTGATAGCAGCGTTAATATCCGTGAGGTCACAGGGAACTACGCCGGCATAGGGTGTGTAGTGCAACCGCAGAACCATACAGATAAGTTGGTATTCCAATTGATAGAGGGCAAAGATATAGCAACATTCGAAGGGAACATACTTACATTCTCTGACGAAGGTTATGCTGTAGTGCGGGCAAGCATAGAAAACAGTGAACTTTCCCCCGTTACCGTGAAGGTGATACACGTTTTGCCCAGCCCCGAAGAGAAGGAAGTAGTGATAGATAGCAATACCGAGACGGTAGCACCTGTCTCATTGAAATTATACGGTGAGGAAAAGAAAGATACCGCTTTCATGAATATACAGACTCCCGAGGGCAAAGAGACGCGTATCACTACAGATAGGGATGACGTAGTCTCCATTGATGAAAAGACTCACCGTATCGCCCCACTGAAGGGCGGCTTCGTCATAGTAACGGTTACATTCGTCTCCGCTCAGTCCGCAGGAATCGCACTCATGTCTACTGACGAGAGTATATCATTCACGATATATGTAGATAGACCCGTCGAGGCTAAAGATATTTCTTTCGATATCGAGAACGGCTACAAGACCGCGAAGGACTTTGTCGATACCGTCGTGACGCTCAATGTTTCTGTCGACGCTATGGAAGGTAAAGAATTGTACTTCGACGGAGACAAGGTCGATTGGATCGGTGGAGATACATTGACCTACTCCGGCAGGTGCAACTTCGCGCCCGGCGAGCAGGATAAGACGCTCGTGGTACGTGTGGTATATTCGGACAAGGCAAAAGAGTATGTCTCTGACAGAGAGAGGACTGTCGAAGCCACACGTAGTATCCACACTTCACGAGGCACGCTGGAGGGCGGTAGTGAAATTGTTATCACTTGCGACGGCAACCCGCTGCAAACTACAACCAACGAGATAGTGTTCGAAGATATCTGGTCCGACGTCGACGCAAGGACTAAGGCGACCAAGTCCATCGAAGTGCGTATAGTCACCCCGGAACCTTCCGACTTTGTATTCGACAGGGAGAGCATCAAGAAACAAATCACTTTCGCCGATTCGGATATATACACAGTAGAGGTGGAATATGTGAGCGAGTCGGATGCGCGAGTGATCATCACCGCTATTGAGGGCGGTGAAGTGGCAGACAGACCCTTGAATGTGGCAAGCTGTATCTTCTCCATCAGCGTGAAGACACTGCTACCTGCGCACAACGTGACATTGACGTGCGACGACTCGTCTGTACTGGAAGGTGTGGAGTATGTGACATATATGTCCGAACTTACACTCGGCGTCAGCCTCACTCGTAAAGACGGCAGGACGCCAACCGCATGTGCTTATACTCTCGATGGTGTCGAGCACAATGACAATAGTAAGGCATCATTTAACCTTACAGTCTTGCCTACTGCGGATAGTAGTTTCTCCTTCACATGCGGCAGCGCGACGATCAACTTCGTCATTCACTCCAAGAAACTATCTGATTGTATCTTTACTTACGCACTCGGCTACACCGAGAACAGTAAGTTTTACAGCGAAGAATTCTTGTTCGACAACGCTACGGGAAATCAGATGCACAAGGTGTTCAACTCTGCTGTGCAAGACGAGTTCACCATATCTATAGTGGGCGAATCTCTTCCGGAGAATCTACTCGGCGGCTTCGTCAAAGATGACCTGAAAGCAGCCTTCAAGGTTGCTTGTGATCCCATAACCTTCAGGTCTGAGTTCAATGAGGACGTGGAGTCCATACGAATGAGTGAGCAGTATATATTGCTCTTCACCATTCATTGCGTGACCAAGCAATACTTCAATGCCACACTCGACTTTTCCTTCGGCGGAGATGTGTATTCGTTTGTATTTGACCGCTCCGGTCTGCAGGCGGTATCCTATGGTGACGGTTTCAATAGTACACTGTCTGCAGATATCTATCGTGGCTATCAGCAGGTACGCGTGTTTGCAAAGCATAGTTACTACGGCAAGCTCGTAGACTACTTCGCCATTCCCGTCACTGCTACGGAGGATGTAGTGTCCGAGGACAACGACCTCGCCGCTATCACCTGGACGCTGACGCGCCGTCAGTGGGATAGGTCCGGTGACGAGAAAGCCCCCGTTGTCGTCACCGAGCAGCGCGGTATCAAAGTCATATATGGCGGTGAGGAATATAAGATCATTCCGCAGAGCGACGGCCCTTCTACTCTCGTCAAGGTGACCTATGACGAGTCGAGTTCCCCTGTCGAGACAACGGTGGCTCAAGGTGGCAAGTATGTGGATGGTCAGCCTCACGTCACATGGGTAGACGTCTATGCAGAGGAAGGGAAGGCACATATCTACTTCGGCGACTATGGCGGATTGTCCGAAGTGGACGTACGCAATGACTACTTTGGCGACTTCGGTGAGATCGGCGAAGGTTGGAAAATCACCCCGGATCACGAAAACAACTACGACAAGAGCGACCGCGACTTTGCAGCATCCGAAAACGCTTGGTCCTTCCTGCGCGTCAACGCCGGCGACGGTACCGACTCCGGCGTCAATTGCCACTTCAACTTCAACGTGCTCGGTGACGACACACTCGTGAATGTGTTCGACGCGGACGGATACTATGCGAATAACAACATTGTTTTGCATGAAGATCTTTATGGCGAAGGAGAATTGGGCACCGGAGGTGACAAGTACGACAATGCCACAAAGAAAGGTCTGTTCTTGACTAATCCGAGCGGACTGGGTAAGACATTGCTGTATGGCAACGGTTATCAGGTCAATCTGCAAGCAAAAACTGCTTCGATGGGTCAATATAGCGAAAGCGATGGTGTCACTATAAGTAATGCATATAATACCATTATCAAGTGCGCAAATCCCGCCGAAGAAATCAACAATAAAAATCAAAAGATGGTTCTCAAAATGGCATACGCCTACTATTGCGATTTGTCGTATTACTACAAATTCAATCCTTCGAGCAAGACTTTCTACGCGAAAAATACCGTATTTTCCTGTATTCCCAAGGCTGCGGTGCAACTTTATTATAACGACGATGTTTTTTACGCTGAAAATATCGTCATGACGGAATGTGGCACTTCCATTCAAGCCGATAACGGAAGTCAGCAAAATATAAAAATTTATTATAAGGGTTCGATCGATATTCTCAACTACTTCAATTCATCTGCGTTGTCTAATTTGAATCCTTTAATAAGCGCGATGTTTCAAGAAGTTGTACCGGGCATTAAAGAATATTTTGAATGGCATGGGAAAGATATATCTGCCACCGCTCAAATAGGTGGTAACAATGTCGATAATATCTATGTCAATATTTTGGCATTTGCTATTTCGAATTTGGGAGGGAAGACTTTTATCTGGAATGACGGTGAATACAAAGCACTCTCGGCGGGTGGTGGTGCATTGAGCGGTGGTGCAAAAATCGCAAGTAAAAATCTTGTTCCTGCTTTCGGTGAATATTATTACGCATTGACGTATGAAGTGTTGAATGGCGATGGCGAGAGATTGGATAATGCAACCGTAAGGTTATCGAACTCAACATTTACAGGTGCGGCAGATTTGAATAGCCTGTTCTCAACGAACCGATATATCCGTTTGCAGTGCGAATTCAAGGATGCCGGAGACAAGAACTACGCTCACATCAAGTGGCACAAGGAGAACGTGTATCGGGATACGTCGCTTATTGCAGGCAGGAAATCACACATTGACGACCTTCGAGAATCGTTGAAAGGCACAACGTGGGCAGATGGCTCCGGAGTGGATAGCAATGGTGATCCGTTTGAACCGACCGTTGCTGCACAAGTCAACGCAATGATTTCTCAAACAGTCATTCCGGGGAAGCATTCCTACGTCGACTGACAACGTATCACTTCATTTGTAATGTTTTCGAATTGATATTCAGATTCGCATCTCCCCCTCACGCGTGAGAGGGAGATGCATAAAAACGGCAATTTCTTGCAGAGGAGAGACCATAATGGACATTGTGAAAATAGGAAATGCTTTCTATTTCATGTATATAGGGATAGCCGTGGAATATATAGCGGTGCTGTGGTTGGCATTGCGCAAGTGTAGCAAGAAAACGGCACACATAGTGTTGCTGGTGATACTTTTGCTGAATTTTTCGTTGCACTTTATAAAGCAAGCCTTCGTGCCCTATGTGAACAATCATCCGCAATCCTGGCGACGCTCTACGGTGGAGAACCTGTGTGCCGTGTCGACGGTGTTCTTTCCCTTCATCTATCTCATCAAGAAGCAAAACATATTGCATGACTTCGTATACTTCATAGGGGTATGCGGAGGTCTTGCGGCATTGCTGTACCCGTCGGAGACGATAGGACAGTCGGCGTTTGCATTTGACACGATACGTTTTTATATATGTCATACTAATCTGGTAACGGTGCCGCTATTGGCGGCTATACTGGGCGTGTACCGTCCGAGACTATCGCGGTGCTGGGCTATACCGGTGCTTTTTCTCCTGTGGGAGACGGTGATCTGTCTCAACGAATACTTTCTGATAGGTGTTGGCTTGGTGGATGCGAAGTTTGCCGACCTGTTGGATCCTGCCTTTCGCAATAGCAGTTTCCCGTTCGGTGTGCGTCCCGAATTCGCTTGGGCAAAGAAGTTGTTCGACCCGTTCGTGCCTGAGTTTCTGCGTACCGATGCCTTTGGACTGAATGGAGGCGAAGACTTTTACTTTCCCGTGCTGTGGCTCGTCGGACCTGCCTTCGTGTATCTGACTCCGATATATATCATCCTTTCTTCTCCCTTTTGGATCGCTTCTCGCCGTCGCTGACTCACGCACACTTTCTACGATGACAAGTGCACCGTACGATACACCGTGACAACGGTCTACGATAGGACGTTTTGAGAAAGTCTTCTGTACAAGTAGATACTTCACTACAGCTAACAGAGAAAAATCAAATATGCTGCAGACGAATAAATCCGTCTGCAGCTTTTTTTATCAAAATAGCCCCGTCTGATTGTGCATTAGTCCTTTTTGCTTTTGCGGTAGTGTGACGGCGTCGACCCTGTCACGTTCGTGAATGCGCGTACAAATGTGCTGTAATTTCCGAAACCGGCGTCACGTGCCACTTGTCGGAGAGGGATATCTTCCCGCAATAGAGTTTCGGCGCGGTACACGCGCTCTCTCTGCAGGAAGGCGTGAGGAGTTATCCTTAGTCTCTCGTGAAATATCTTGTACAATTCTCTTCGCGATACGCCGAACTTGATACAAACTTGTTGTACGCTCAGCTCCGAGTCGGCGTTGGTCTGCATGTATCGCACGATCTTGTCCGCTCGGGTATCATTCGCGTCGTCGCATAACCTCTCCGTACTGAGGTATGCCGACAGGACAGGGATCATCGTCTTGATATCCTCGACGTCCTGTGCGGATAGCTCGGGCAATTCGTTGTAGGCCTTCATGATCTCATCCCTGTGCAGGGGATCGTTTGCCGCGATATTCTCAGCCATCACGTGGGAAGATATCTTTCTCTCGGCGTCTTTGAACTTGCCGAACATAAGGTACAGCGACGGCGATCCCGCAGAGCGGAGAGATATGATGCCATCGCACACGCCAGCGTGACAGGTGTAGACATTCGCCTCCGTCGCCAATGCCTGTGACGCGTGGCGGTGGTCGCATCTGACACATGCGTCGCGCGTTTCTTTGGCAATGTATTGGCAAAACTCCGCCTCGTCATATGCGGCGAAGTCAAGGCACTCCATGTTGGCATTCATTATGGATATCGTCACGCCAAATCGCCTGCTGACCATGTCGAGCACATTGTGCCAAGATCTTTTTATCGCATTGCTTACCGATCTCATCATCCTCTCTCCTTGTATACATTATTTTTACTGCAAGGTACGTTTGTACTATACACCGCCACCCGACAGTTCTTCAACCGTTTGAATGCATATCTGTTACGCAATGATATATTTTGGTACATTTTGCAACTTTTGTCCCCCTCGCCCGCCTCTTGCGACGACTCAAACTCCTGTCTCGTAGACAAGAGCAAGCGAAGAACAAAAGTGGATATTTAACGCAGCAAGGCTTGATTTTGAGGCTATTTTACTAAAATACTCCTTGCGCATCTTGCGCTATTGCTATATTTATGATACAATATATAAGTCAAAATTTGGCAAAAAAGTGGATTTATGGGAAAAGCAGACGTTAAGGAAAACTTAATATTGAAGATAGATGAGGACTTGCTCTCCGTTTTGCTCATGGACAGAAGCTCAAAGAAAAATATAATTTGGGCAACCAATGACTATGCTCAGCGCGGCGAGAAGTATTATTTTTCTGCTCAGATGACCGTTTCGGCAATAACCGGACGCAATGGTCACGTCATCAGACCTCGCACGGATAAATCTAAACGTGAACAGCAAAACAGAATCAAAAACAAAGCCGAGGTTTTCACACCGTCGTGGGTGTGCAACAAGCAAAACAACCTCGTGGATAATGCCTGGTTCGGGCGAGAAAATGTCTTTAATACGGAAACGGAAAAGGGCTGGGTGTCAAATGCCGACAAGATAGTTTTTCCCGCCACCGACGGTAAAACATGGCAAGACTA
The DNA here is from genome assembly GCA_947623225.1 of uncultured Clostridia bacterium. Taxonomy (GTDB): domain Bacteria; phylum Bacillota; class Clostridia; order Christensenellales; family CAG-314; genus Fimimonas. Next base: position 16,698 of record CANQGO010000023.1, read on the forward strand.
TGTGAAGGCAAACCGCCTCGAGATCACTTGCGGCGAAGCCCCATATCTTACCAGTCGATATGACACCGTCACCGGAGACTTTATCAATATCAAAGACCGAATAGGACTGTTGGATAGAAAACTACGAGTCGTGAGTGAGAATGTGGACAGCGAGCCAGAGTGGTATGATTGGGCTCTTGCCGCAATCAAATCGGTTTATGGCTTCGACTGGCAGGGCGACAACGTACTTATCGCCCGCGAAAATCTGTTATTTACGTTCATAGATGCCTATATAGATAAGTTCGAAGTTCCTCCTATCAAGGACTGTCTGAAAGAGGTGGCGAAGATACTTTCTTGGAACATATGGCAGATGGACGGTTTGAAATTTGTTGTACCCAATAGTTGTAAACCCACCCCCAGATTGCAAATGTCGATTTTTGACGATGAAGAGCAAATGGAAGAGTGCGAAGGTTGTAAAAAAGGCGATAACACGAAACACACTGGTATCTACTGCGAAATTATGGATTGGGAAAAGAAAAAAGCTGTAAGATTCATATCGTTTACGGATGGAGGGCGCAATGGAAAAATTTAAGCCGACATTTTCATACAAATTGATTTATATTTTCCGCGTCAACGATGAAGCACATAAAGGTGTATTGAAAATTGGAGAAACAACATGTGCTTCGGAGCGCACTCCTATTGAGTTGGTCCCGAATTGTCGTGAACTCAATATTGCCGCAAAGAATCGTATCAATCAGTATTCGCAAACGATTGGTATTGTTTATGAACTTTTGCATACGGAACTTGCCGTGCGCACCGTAAGTAAAGACGGAAAAACAACAGTCAAGGCATTCTCCGACCATGACGTTCACAAGGTTTTAGAACGTTCCGGTATCAAACACCGCTATTTTGATCCTAAGAACAAAGCTAACGAATGGTTTGAGGTGGATTTTGAAACCGCAAAGCGTGCAATACAAGCTGTTAAAGACGGACGGGCGTCTTTAACGTCAAGCGAAATTTCAGATGGCAACGACCCAATTATCTTCCGCCCGGAGCAGGAAAAGGCAATCCGCGATACTGTCGCACAATTCAAAAAGGGCGATCGCATGCTTTGGAACGCAAAAATGCGCTTTGGAAAGACGCTCACCGCTTTGCAAGTGGCAAAACTTATGGCTTTCCAAAAGACTATAATTCTTACACACCGTCCTGTCGTCAACAAGGGCTGGTACGAAGATTTTCAAAAGATATTCTACGATACTGATTACGTCTATGGTTCAAAGACAAACGGTGAACGTATAGAAAATCTTGTTGGTACGGATAAAAAGTTTGTATATTTTGCTTCCATGCAGGATCTTCGAGGTTCGCAAGCAGTTGGCGGAAAATTTGATAAAAACGACTTTATTTTCTTGCTTGATTGGGATTTTGTTGTTGTGGACGAAGCGCACGAAGGAACACTTACAAAACTCGGACAAGCTGTTATCGAAGAACTTTGTAATCAGACGAAGAAACCAAAGATATTGAGGCTTTCGGGTACGCCCTTCAATCTGCTCGACCAATTCAAAGAGAGCGAGATTTATACTTGGGACTATGTAATGGAGCAGCGTGCCAAGCGCGAATGGGACAAGCTACATTTGGGTGACAACAACCCGTATGCGGGCTTGCCTGAAATGCAGATATACACTTACGATTTGAATAAGCTTATCGGCGGCTACTTCGACGACGAGGATCAGGCGTTCAATTTCCGCGAGTTTTTTAGAACGTGGACGGGTTCAACCGAAAAAGATTTTAAGCCGATTCCCGAAGGCGCGGAAGTCGGTGATTTCGTGCACGAGGCCGATGTAAACGCATTCCTCAATCTCATGTGCAAATCAGATGAAGAAAGTAATTATCCGTACTCAAAGAACGAGTATCGGGATTATTTCCGTCATTCGCTGTGGATGGTGCCGGGCGTAAAAGAAGCGAAGGCATTGAGCACATTACTGCATAAACATCCCGTATTTGGTTCGGGTGTCTTTCATATCGTAAACGTCGCCGGTCCCGGTGATGAAGAAGTCGATTCCCATGATGCCCTTGCCGCCGTGCAAAGCGCATTTGGCGACAATCCCGACGAAACATACTCTATAACGATTTCCTGCGGCAGACTGACTACGGGCGTTTCCGTTCCCGAATGGACGGCGGTGTTTATGCTTGCGGGCACATTCAGCACGTCCGCGTCGGCATATTTGCAGACGATTTTCCGCGTCCAGACTCCCGCCAATATCAACGGTAAAGTCAAAGACAGGTGTTGTGTGTTTGATTTTGCTCCCGACAGAACACTGAAAATGGTTGCCGAAGCGGGCAAACTTTCGGCAAAATCGGGCAACGTCAGTAACGACCGCGTAAAAATGGGCGAGTTTTTGAATTTCTGCCCCGTTATAGGTATTGAAGGCTCAAAGATGAGTCCGTACAATGTTGATTCGCTCTTGCAACAGTTAAAACGTGCTTATACGGACAGAGTTGTTCGTAACGGCTTTGACGATACACATATTTACAACGATAACCTTTTGAAACTTGACGGTATCGAGCTGAAAGAGTTTGAGGAATTGAAAAAAATCATTGGCGCGAGCAAACAAACGAAACGTCAGGGAGATATTGACGTAAACCGTCAAGGTCTCACAAACGAAGAATACGAAGAAATAGAGCGTATCGAAAAAACTCCGAAAAAGGAACGTACTCCCGAACAAATTGC
>CANQGO010000024.1 GCA_947623225.1 uncultured Clostridia bacterium
TGGTGTAGACGGGCGGAGTGGTGGGAACGGTGTACTGCAAGCCGCGCTGATCCAGAGCGATCACTCTGTCCCGACAATTCCAAAGTAGCTCGTAAGCCTCGCGGCTGTTGCCGAGATAGCGCAACATCTGACTCACCAAATACGCCGTCTTTCCCGCGCCGGGCTTACCGAAAATAATAGTGATCATTTTTTCTTACGACCTTTTACCATTTCCTCGTAGAGAGATTTTTCTACGAGGTAACAAGTAGACTTGCCGGCATTGTTTTTGTCCGCCCAGAAAGCCAACATACGGTTTTTTAGAACCTTTGGAACTTTGTCCCCGGTCATATCGCTAACATAACGCGGTGGCTTTCCTGAACTTTGTGTATCTGCCTTACAAATATACGGCGTATTTTTAGTAACGCAACCATATACCTCTGAACGAGGTTTGCCATTTTTGTATGCAATTTCATGCGGGACAGCATAAAGCCCGGCAAGGTTAATGTTTTTCTTCCTGTTTCTATTAGGTATTTTTGTCATTGACAACCCTCCTAAATTATGTTAAACTACTACTGCGCTGGTGGGTAACAAAACCCAAAGTTAGAACCGGTGGGGTCTAACCGAGCGGAGTAGCGAAAGTGCTGAAATGGAGTTCCTTTGAGAACCGTGCTGTGAGGCTCCGCAGCACCCAGGACAAAAGTCCCGGGTGTTTTTTTATTAGCCGGAACCCTCCTTCTTGGCTTTTGCCTTGTTGATCAACAGCACCACCAGCCGCGCCGGCGCGGAGATTATGTACCAAAGTATCTTGAATATCCACTTTATACCTATCCAAAGCCACTTGAAAACTACTCGCAGTACAGGGAAGAATATGGACAGGATGCCCAGCAGAAACATTGCTCCCAAAACAGCGAAAATCCACCAATTATCTTTGAAAAATTTACCTATACTATTCCAGAAATTATTCCAACTATCCAAAAAATCCTTCCACCAACCAAGGACATCCGGGCCAGTGTCTGTGTTGTCCGGCTCGAGATCTCCTTGCTGTTTGTTATCTATAACGCCCAAATTGTAAACTGTGCCATTCTCTTCGAATTTGAGTCTCAGAATGGTCACGTCCGTCACTCGTGTTCCATATTCAGTCGCAGCAAGTCCTGCGCCGCCTTGAGTAAATGGCGATTCATAGAAACGTAACACCCACTGCATTCCTTCAACGGCATTCAAAGCAGAATTTGTCAAATTAGTATCAGTTATAAAATCCTTAACGGACTGTATCTCTTTCCAAGTATACTTGTGACTTAAAAGGCCAAAACTGTCATTAGAATGTTCTTTCTCGGCATAGAGCACCTTGACTTCTGTGAATTCATCATCATACTTATAGTGATCACCAAAGAGGCCGTCATGTACAACCTCATAATCCTGACGAACAAAATAAACATCCGCTTCGAATAATGAATCGATATTTCTATTGGTATTGAACGCAACAAAATGGCTGTCTGTATAAGCGGTAAACCAAGCAAACCCATCATAATACCGCACATGTCCAACAGTCTTATTTGTAACCGTGACAACTTCCGTATGCTGTTCGGCATATTGCACCTCCCCATCAACGGTGACCGCCATATAACAACGTCCAATCTCATAAGCAACTTCATTGGTCGTATTGCCATTCGGCAATGTGGCACCGGTGACAACGGTACCGTGTCCTACGGCAGTAATCTCATCATCAAACGGCAAACGATATATGCTGGTAATATCATAATAACGAAGCAAATTACTTTTGACGGTTAGACCTTCGACTCTATACTTTCCGAGGGAACCCTCTACACTACATTCGACAAGATCATAATTAAGCCAATGTCGCTCCGTAGCCTCAATACTGTCTTGGCAAATATTTATGCTGGAAACAGTCACAATACTGCCACCAGGTTGGTAAACATAAACAAACAAAGCCCCATCTGAACCTTCGGCAATCTGAATGACGTCAATAGACCTATCTCCATTTACCGAAGGATAATTTAACACGCTGAAATTACTATCCACTTGTAGATCCGCGAGAACACTCGACCCATCTTCGGGTGCGGCAAAGGCAGCGGAGCAAACTCCGCCGCCAATGCAAACAATCCAAAATGACACAAGCAAATAAATTAAAAGCTTTCTCATAACATACCTCAAAAGATGGTATTATCCGGATAAACTTCGATGTCCGTTATAGACGTAACACTTAGAAATGTCAATTCGAAACTATGCAGATTCGAAGCGTCTGAAACGATCATCTTATACTTCATCACAATGCCATCACCCACAAGCTGAACCGTAGATCCAGGATAGAGTATCGCAAACACGTCATCCAAAGAGATATCCCGAGCATGCATTACAAAGCTTCTTTTACTCGTTTGGATATTGAATAACTTAGTGACGTCTTTACCGGCAATATGCTGGGAATACTCCTTCCACTCACCATCAACCGTATACAAAAAATCTTCATCTGCAGCAGCAATTATCTTTACATTATAACCAGTCTTAAACCCAAATTGCCTGACGGCAATCTTGGCATTGCCTATGTTATATACATTATCCTGTTGCAGCCGTTGATCAGCCTTCAAGTAAATATGTTCAAACCCGGTTTGAAACCAATTACTGTAAGCACCCCATACGATTACTACAATGACGGCGGCAAGGACAAGCAACGCCACCGACACAACTGTAATAACTTTTTCTTGCTTGTCCATAAATCACCTCAGAACACAAGATTTTGGTTGAATTCAATGCTTGTAACATGAACAACCAATGTAGAGGCATCGAATCTTAAACCAAATGTAGTCGTTTTGGAATCATTAACAACACCATCATAAGTATAGGTATAACTTAAAGTGAATGTAAGATGATCTCCACTTTCCGCTTTAATAGTATCCAAAAACTTATTATTAACGGTGTTTTTTAGAGCCACAACGCAATTGCTCTGACCATATCTCAAGGCAGCATCTGCAGACTCGAATTCAATACCCCGCTTATTATTAGTACCACCGGCAGCGGCAGACAAATCCATAGTACCGAAGTCATAGAAGGACGATCCTTGAAGAGAAAAAGTGTGAGCACCGGTATCTTTAGAAAATTTCACACCGGTAAAAGTGTATTGGAGAGAACAAAGTAGATAAGTCGTACCCTGTTGATAATAACCAAAAGGATCTCCTGTAATACTTTTAATTGACTTAAGAGAGTTTGCTAATTCTACGGAATAATCTGCATGAGTAAACGTTCCAGTCAGGGTACCGTCAGTATACACGGGCTCGGCATTTACATTGTAAGTGCTTCCAAATTTTGCCTCAGAAGACTCCAGCGTAAGGCTCACCGAAGTAACACGTTTGACATAGTCTACTGTTGCTGTACCGAATATTTCGGAGTCTTGACGAGAGCGCGCTGTAATAATGATTTGTTCACCAAAAGGCTGCAAACATTGAACGTTAGCAGTCAAAGCACCGTCTTCGACGGGTGACACCGTTACATACTCAGTAACAGTTTTACCTGTTGCCCACTCGCTGGAAGGATTGGCAAAAGAAACAGACCAATCCAACTTATTGTCTGTAGCATCCGCAGGATTTACTGTAGCTGTAAGTTGCTGAGCACTTTCAACAATAGGCATAATGCCATATTGAGCATATTCATCTCGCAAAATTCTGCGACTGGCAAGATTTATATTGTTACCAACGCTTTCGCCGGTAATCATACCGCCCCCATTAACGGAGGCTTCTTTATCTTCACTGATCGGGTCTTTTTTATCCTTTTGCACTTCGTCCAATTTCTCGGCACCGCAACGAGTGCACTTGCCGTCCTCGTTATAGTCATGGCCGAACAGACAATATTTGTTCCAATTGGTAAACCAGTCCGTCAGGCAGCCGATCACTATTACGGCTACGATGAACAGTATGGCTATTGTTACGATGATCCATTTACGGCGATCACTTGCCGCATGTGCTCTGAATGAATAGTTACTCATTTTTTACCTCCTCCAACATTTGGATATTTAGATACCGCATTTTTGGAATTGCGGTAACCTTGACGAAAGCTTTCCCTGTTTTTTTCGGACTTGAAAGGAATAGCCTTGCCCTCTTTCCCGGCGCGATAACCCATTCCCGAGTAATACGCCTTTCGTTGCCCGGTTGTGTACCTCGACATATACATGCCCTCCTCAAAAAAATCTTGCCGGTTGATCAGCTCCCCCGGCAAAGCTGCATGTGCACCTACCGGAACGCCCACATGCTGGCAGTGGTGAACGCTGTTTACCGACAACGTCCGAACGGTAGAGAAAAAGATGAAAACTTATTTGACAAGATCTAAGTACATGTCATATTGCTGCTTACTCAAAAATCTGTGTATACGGCGGAAGTCTCCGCTGCCGGAGATTATAGGATAAATATCCGAAAGTCCACCATAGTTGAGGAACGTTTCCGCTTGTTTGTATACCGCCGGATCCGTCTTTTTGGGGTCCGTGCTGAACCAGGCTTGTATCACAGGCGAAATCGTGTAGTTCACATTGCCGGACTTCTTTTGTTCCAGACTGACCCGAACCTGCCCCTTTTCATCAAACCCGTCATATAACAGAATAGTAATTCCGATACTTCCGGACTTGCTGCTTTTGCTCGCATTCAGAAAGAGTGCTTTGCATACCACTTTGTTTACCTCGTTGTTTGCTGCTTGTTCTTCGTCTTCCGACTCCAGCTCTTCTTTCTTAGTTACAATGTTGTTCTCTGTCATCTCTGACCCCTTTGCGCTTCCTGGGCGCGTATATATATTCAGCGATTCGCTCGCCGTCAGCGTCGTTTGTAATTATCCAATATAAACCGCTTTACAGCAGGATTCCGTTTACAATCATCCAAAATGAAACGTGTATTATCTTGCACAAACCGTTTTCGCCCGGCAGCAGAAATACCTATCTCTCCGGCGAGGTTGGTTGCGTATCTGCGAGCAGCATTATATAAATCCCACTGAGACATAGCAGTCCTCCTTAATTAACCCAGCCTCTGCCGGGAAGATAAACAGCGGATTTCCCATTCTTTTTATCTACAAAGGTTATACAATCTTTATTGCCGGCATAGCCTCTGTAAATATTCGTTGCGTTTTTCATGATCTCTCGCTCGCGATAACCACCCTCGCGAAACATTTTTTGACGTTGCGACCAACTTATTGAAACTTTTGACATAGGTGACCTCCCCATTTATATCTTGCAAAATATGCAATTACTGCATATAGTATATATGCAATAATTGAATGTGTCAATACCTTTTATGCAATTTTTGACTAAAATCATATGCAAGGAGGGAATTGTAATGTTTGCAAACAAACTACGAGAATTGCGAAATGAAAAAAACATTTCACAATTTCAACTCGCAAATCTCATACACGCCACTCAAACGCAAATAAGTAAATGGGAAAATGGAACAATAGAGCCAAGTTTGACACAACTTCAGCAACTTGCAAACGCCCTTGAAGTATCGACAGATTACTTACTTGGAAGAGAAAATGATATTGGACTTGTAGAGATAAAAACAGATCTATCAACAGATGAGCAAGAGTTAATCAATCTGTACCGCAAACTGTCGTTCGGTGACAAAAATCAACTGCTAGGTTTTGCAAAAGGACTGGTATATTAAGATATTTTATGGAAAAGTCTAAAAAGAAAGGTTGCATAACAGCCATAATAGTAGCAATTGCTATTATAATCGGAATTGTACTAGTGTATATACTTTTAAGCTATATAATAAGTCAAAAAGAGAATACTGATACTCCCAATTTACTACAAGCTGATATGTCAAATATTTCCGGCAACTGGACGCAAGGATTGTTTCAAAACACATACACCTTCATTCCGTCATGTAATATTAAAGGATTAGTACTAAGATTTGAAATATACGACAGCAATTATAAAATACAAAATACTATCGACAAAAATATTGGAGATGTCAAAAAGGGACAACAATATACGGTTACAATATCAATCGATGAATATTGGACCGGTTCACAAGTAAAAACGACTGTGTTAAGAGGGAAAAAATCACTATTCTAAAAAATAAAAAGGGAATTTAACAGATTTCACGGTTAGATCTAAACACACTAAATACTTTAATAATCTAATATTTTTGAGGTAAAAAACAAAGTCAAAATTTTGTTAGACTGTTTATATCAACTAAAGAGGAGGATATAAACATGAAGCTACAAGATTTTGTGCTTTTGCTGGAGCAAGTGCACGGTGCTCTGATGCAGGTGATCGGCATGATGAAAGCAGCCGTCTACAAGCAGAGCAAGGAGCAACCGCCCGCGGATGAAACAGAACAACTTAATAATCTTATAAAAAATTGGCGACCGGACGACAATAGTTCGACGCCTATTTTTTTACCCGAAAATGAAATGAAAAAATATAAAGGCAAAACAATAAAAAAAAGAACCGACGGCAGATATTGGACAAGATTCTATCGAGACGGAAAACAACATTCCGTCTACGGCAGAACAATAAACGAATGTATAAACAACCTCAAAAAAGCACTCAAAAAGCCATCCCAGACAGTTGACGCAACCGCGATCACGCTGGGTGAATGGCTCCAACAATGGTTGGAACTTTACAAAGTTGGCAAGATACGGCCATCTACGCTCAAAACAATACGGTACTACTTACGTAGCACCGAAAATCTGCAAGACAAACCGATGGACCAGATCTCCGCCATCGAGTGGCAACAATTCTTCAATACGCTTTCAGAGCAATACCCGCGCAAATGCACCGCGGTCTACACGATCCTCAACGACGCCTACAAACGAGCACTGCGCAACAAGCTTGTTAAAGAGAACCCTTTGGAAAATGTGGAAGTAAAACATATTAAACGACGTCCATCCAGAGCACTTACCTTGGAAGAAGAAAAACGCTTCGTTGCCGCCTGTCGTGAAGATCCTCACGGAGCACTATATCTGTGCTGTCTTTATCAAGGGCTGCGTATTGGAGAAGCTGTCGCTCTGGATGCCGAAGATATAGATTTTGACGCTCGAACCCTGACGATCTCCAAAAGCGTTGACAGGGACGGAACCATAGGTGCACCCAAAACAGAAACCTCCAAAAGAACAATGCCACTATTTGCAAGAACGGCGGAGATTCTTCCGCATAAAATGGAAGGCAGGCTGTTTGAATACTCCAAAGGAACGTACCAAAACTTCATGAACAAACTCTGCAAAAAACTGCAGATCACCGGAATAAGCGTCCACAGCTTACGCCATACATTTGCAACGCGCTGCGCAGAAGCAGGCATTGCGCCAAAGGTGGTTCAGAAGTGGTTGGGACACTCAACGGTCAATATGACACTGGACGTATATACCCATGTAAATACAGAATTTGAGCAGAGTGAAGTACAAAAATTTGACACTTATTTTGACACTTATTTAAGCTAAAATTTTTCCAAAGCAACAAAAAAAGCCCTCAAAAAGGGCTCATTTTTGCAAAAAATGGGGCAAAAATGCCCCATTTTTCTGCATTTGGTCTGAGTGACTGGACTTGAACCAGCGACACCTAGACCCCCAGTCTAGTGCGCTACCAAACTGCGCTACACCCAGATGCTCTAATATTGTACAACATTGCCGCAAAAAAATCAACCGCTTTACGTCAAATAGTGCAAATGATTTTTGTGCGGGCAAGTATTATGCCATACATTGGGCATAATAAAGGCAGAGGTTATATAATGAGAAAAATTGCGGAAAAGGTCTCTATCGTTGCTCAGATATGTATCACGGCGGTATTTGTCATCACTACGCTGCTGTATTTGTTCAATGTCATTCCCGAAAATGCCGCGCTGTCCAACAATGGCGTGCTGGGTACGCTCGTGGCAATACTCGCCGTGCTGTACGGGTTGCTGTCGGCATACATTATATATGTCAACTTTGCCGACAGTGAGGATCTACGTCGGGTATTGCTGCATTGCGACAGTGAGAGCGCGACGCACGCCGGCGTGAAAGTGGTGAAGAATATAGTCAAGAGTTGTGCAAAGAAGGTGGACGGCATACGCGTGCGCAGGATACGTATGCGTACGGACGAGAAGAATGGGCTTGTCGCCATCTTCACTGTAGACGTATCCTCGCAAAATGTATCCGAGTCCATAGACGTACTGCGCTGTCTTATTTCCGATGCTTTTGTCAATACGCTCGGGCTGAATCTCAACTCGATCAACTTCGTCATACGTCGGATGAAAAATCGCTACAAGCCGGACCTGGACAGTGCCGAGAAGCGCGCACATACGCTCACCAAGCAGCGTGAACTGTCAGCAGACATATACGAGCAGCCATTTCGCGACAACTGCGAGCAGTGCGCTACGCCTGATGACGAAGCCGGACGAGACGCGCAGGCGGCGGAGTCCTCTCGCGGCGAGGAATAATGTCGCGTCGCCGCGGCGATACATAACATTTTATTGAAATAATTATCCATGCATATTTTATAAACTATTGACGTAAAAAGAATCATTATGATATAATAAAATACAATGTTTGATCCCTCAGGGGATCGGGAAGAGGACTGCAGATGGTTTGGACGGCAAATGTCATCGCGGCACTGGTTCTGTTTCTTTTGACCTGCCTTGTGATGATTCTGAGTGTATTGTTTTTCCCTAAAATACGTCTGGGAAAGGTGAAAATAGACACTTATTGGGTGGTGACGCTGGTGGGTGCGGTGGTCGTGCTGTTGGCAGGGCAGCCGGATTTCGCCGCCATAGGCAGGGCACTTATAGACAACGAATCGCCCATCAACCCCATCAAGATACTTGTTCTGTTCATATCTATGACGGTCCTGTCCATATTTCTGGACGAGATGCAGTTTTTCCGTTACCTTGCGAGCGTCACGCTCAAGCGTGCCAAGACGGGACAGATCAAACTCTTTCTGTATCTGTACCTCATAGTGTCCCTGCTGACCGTATTCACTTCCAACGATATCATCATACTGTCTTTTACTCCCTTTATTTGCTACTTTGCCAAGAACGCCAAGATCAATCCTACGCCCTATCTGGCGGCGGAGTTCGTTGCCGCCAATACCTGGAGTTTGGCACTTATCATAGGCAATCCGACCAATATATTCCTTGCGTCGGTGAGCAATATAGGGTTCCTTGAGTACGTCAAGTTCAGTTTCATACCCACTTTGCTGGCAGGTACAGTGGCTTTCGCAGTCATGTTCGTAATGTATCGCAAACAACTGTCTACGCCTATGGAAGGCGAGGCGGAGGTCGTGCAGATCAAAGATAAATTCTTGCTGTGGGTGGGCATAGCGCACCTGGCGGTATGCACGATATTGTTGGCAGTCAGCAGCTATGTCAAGGGCATGGAAATGTGGCTTATTTCTCTCGCCTCGGTGGGGAGCCTGTTCTTGTTCGTGCTCATCACGGCGTTGGTGAGAAAGAAACCGCCCAAGGAATTGGCGGGTTGCCTCAAGCGCGCTCCGTTCCAGCTTATACCCTTCGTGCTGTCTATGTTCGTCATGATACTTGTGCTGAAGGATTTGAGTATAACCGAGCAGGTGTCGAAGGTATTTACCTCCGTCGGGTCGCGATACAATGTTTGGACATACGGATTTGCATCTTTTTTGTCTGCCAATGTCATCAACAATATTCCCATGAGCGTACTGTTCAGCTCCATCATACAGTCTGCGTCATTGAGCGGAGAGGCGGCAACGTCTGCCATATTCGCCACTATCATAGGGTCGAATATCGGCGCATTTCTCACCCCCATAGGCGCGTTGGCAGGTATCATGTGGAGTTCCATACTGAATGAGCACGGGCTCAAGTTCGGATACAGAGACTTTTTGAAAATAGGTGTGACGGTCGCGTTGCCCACCATGACGGCGGCACTTGGCGGTCTGTGTCTCGCACTGTGGATATTTGCATAGTTTTCAAACAATACAGCAGGAGGATTTTATGGAAAATTTTGTTCCCGAAACCATAGCCGAAGCGGAAAGATATATGTCTAAGGAACTTACCGCTTACGAAGGTACCGAGCCGTACATATTCGTCAGCTATTCGCACCGCGATACCATGCAGGTGTGCCGCGTGATGAAGATCATCGAGCGGGAGAAGTTCCGCTTCTGGTACGATGACACCATGGAGATAGGCGAGGACTTCCGCGAGGAGTTGCGTACGCGTATAGAAAACTGCAGCGCATTCTTGCTCTTCATCTCCGAGAACTCTATGGGCAGCAAATATTGTGGCATGGAGATCATCACGGCGTTTAAGTTCAACAAGAAGATATACCCCGTCTACCTCACAGACGACGTGGTCATTCCCGCACCGCTGAAGATGATTTTGGAAAATGTACAGCACGTCAAGGGCTCTGTCAACAGCGACCTTGAGAAGTACACAAAAAAACTCGTCTCCGGATTGCCTGTAGAGACCATGCGCAGTCTGCAGGTGGAGGATGGAGTGCTTGTGGCGTGCAAGGACGGCAGTACGGAACTGACAATACCCGAGGACGTCACCGTCATAGGCAGAGCGGCATTCAAAAACTGTGAGAAATTGGAACAGCTGCATATCGGCGAGCAGGTCCGCTCCATAGAGCGTGAGGCGTGCCGCGGTTGCAAGTCGCTCAAGAGCCTGCATCTGCCCTCCGGGCTGAAGAAAGTGGGCGAGAGTGCCTTCCGCGACTGCATATCCATGACCTCCATGTCCACGGACAATGACGACCTCGAGTTGGGCGAGCGCACATTCGAAAACTGCGCTTCACTGTCGGAGATACACCTGGCAGACGGCATAAGCGAACTGTACGGCGGCGTATTCAACAGTTGCAAGTCGTTGGTGAACATAAAGTTGCCCGCCAAGTTGAATATCTTGGGTGAGAGTTCCTTCGCCGACTGCTCCAGTCTGCAGAGCATAGATATCCCGACGCCCGTCACCAAACTCGACGATATGGTGTTCAGCGGTTGTCTCAGTCTGCAATCGGTCTCTCTCAAGGACAAGATCACCAAGATAGGCAAGTACGCATTTAAGGACTGCAAGAGTCTTGAGAATATATTCATTCCCCGCTCCGTGCAGAATATAGGCGCGGGAGCATTCAGAGGCTGTGCCGCACTGGAAGAGATAGTGGTCGATCCGCACAACCGTTATTTTAAGTCGTTGAACGGCATATTGTTCAACAAGAACAAGTCGGAATTGGTATGTTACCCTGCCAAACTCGCGGCAAATCACTTCTCTGTGCCGGACAGCGTCGCAGTCATATCTGCGTGGGCATTCTGTGAGACTTCCGCGCTTGAGACCATAGAGATACCGGATAGCGTGACGGAGATAGGCGAGGGCGCGTTTTACGGCTGCAGTTCGTTGAAGAATATAGAACTTCCCGAGAGCGTGGTGCGCATAGACGATACCGCTTTCCACGGTTGTACCTCGTTGCAGTACGCCATAGTCCCGGACAGCGTCAAAGAGTTCGGCTGGGGCATATTCAGCGGCTGCGACAACCTGACCATCATATGCAGTGACAGTTCCGCTGTTGCCAAGTACTGCGATGTCAAGAACATTCCTCACCGCAAAAAGTTTTAATTCATCGGTTATGGAGTATACATATACACAATTTGTCGCCGCGCTGACCGGCGGGGAATTTGACGAGGTCACTTTCGGCGTGCGAGACTACGGTCATTATTCTCGATGCCGTATCATATGCCATCACTTCGACGGCGGTATGCATACCGAATTTCTGCTCACCCCCGATGGCAAAGAGACCGTATACTATCACGGCACTTTCAGAGACGACAAGATATTCCGCTTGCGCGGCAAGAAGTATACCCTTTGCGACGTGTGGAAATACGTCGATATTTCCGACATTATATACCACAACAAATAGCCCAAGCCCCGATTTTTTCGGGGCTTGCTCTATGAACGCAAATTGTGTTCATTTTTAGGTCCTTTGCCTATTGAAAAAATTATCGGATTACGATATAATAGATATAAACTTATAAAAGAGGAGACAACGCGTGACTAAAAGAATTACTTTTGTATCATTGCTGCTGGCGATCATACTTATCCTCTCGGCTGTGTGCATACTGTGCACGGTAGCCGCTCCCCAAGCAGATGCCGCAGCGCAGACAGTAGACGTATACGCCATCAATGACTTTCACGGTGCGGTGAGCAAAATGCCTCGCGTGGCGGGTTTCCTCGCCGCGCGGAAGAAGGAAGGTGCCGTCATTATCAATTCGGGCGATATGTTTCAGGGCTCTATGGAGTCCAATACCAATCGCGGCAAATTGCTGACCGACTGTATGATGGAGGCGGGCTTCGACATGATGACCTACGGCAATCACGAGTTCGATTGGGGCATGGACAATCTCCGCACACTGTCGGCAGACAGCGGCGTGCCCTTCGTCGGGGCGAATATATACAATTGGGACCGCAATAGCGGCTGGGGCGACTTCGCAGACGACTTTGCGGACAAGTATATAGTCAAAGAATTGCCTAACGGCGTCAAGGTCGGCGTCATAGGCGTCATAGGCTCATCGCAGATCACTTCCATTTGCTCCGAGTTGGTACAGACCATAGGTTTCAAAGCACCTCTGCCCATCATAAAGGAACTGGCGCAAGAGTTACGCGAAGAGCAGGATTGCGATATCGTGGTGGTCAGTGCGCATGCCGGCTGTCAGGAGATAGTCGGAGAGAAGGAAAATTATAAGGAGCCTTCTACGACGGCGGGGCTGGAAGATTATGTCGACGCTATGTTTTGTGCACACACTCACAGCGAGCAACACTATCTCGTCAATGGACTGCCATTCTTGCAGGGCAAACGCTATGGCGACTTCATCTCACACGTCCGTTTCTCCGTAGACAATGACAATGTCACCGTCAAGACATACGAAAACATAGGCTATAGTAACCTGACCAACGTGGATACAACAGTGCAAAACAAGGTGCAGACCTTGATAGACAACTCTAATGCCGCCATAGAAGAGGAACGCAATGAAGTATTGACGGAATTGGACGGTAAGTTGATCAGCGACGCTTCACTGCCGAAATTGGTAGCACACGCCATATCCGACTGCGCGCAGGAGCTGAACTACACCGTGGACCTCACGATAGTGAATGAGGCTCGCGCCGACCTGTACAAGGGGCCGGTGACGTATTCTCAACTGTACGAGGCTATTCCCTTCGACAATCAAGTATATATAGCCAAAGTCTCCGGCAAAGACATTGTGAACGAGGTGGTGAATTACGGTCAGACCATGTGGCGCGTGAGCGGACGAGCCATAGAGGATAGCGACCGATACTACTATATTGCTATCATAGACTATCTGCTCTTCCACCAGAACGAAAGGCGCGAGTACAACTACTTCCCATCCGCCTTCACCAGCGGTTTCACACCCGTGCCGCTGACCAAGAATGGCGTGGATACGTACAATTACCGTATGATGACGCAGGACTTCCTGCGCAAGCAGGATACGGTCACTTCGACCCTGTATACCCGTTCGAATATCCACACCGACGCCAAGCAATTGTCCTACAGCGTGGACTTGCCCATCGAGGACTATAGGCTGGGTACGGCTATGCCGGTGTATGCAATCGTGATCATAGCCGTTGCGGCGGCATTGGTGGTCGCCACAGTCATCACCGTGACGCTGGTAGTCGTTCTCAGAAAGAGGAAGGCAGCGCGTAGGCAAGCCGGATCTTCGGAAGAATAAAATTTTTTTCCGAATAGTCTTTACATATACGGTTGCAGGTTGTAAAATATAGTAAACACATTCCCCGTACAGGGAAATGAATAAACACAAGGAGATAACAATGAAGAAACGCTCATTTATTTGTTTTGTGCTTGTTTTGGCAGTATGCTTGTCTCTGTTCGCCGGTTGTTCGGTGAATTTTGACGACGAGACGCTGGAAAATGTCATTCAGAATCTTGAACGCGAAATGCTCGCCACCAAGCAAACCCCTGCCACTTATACGCTGCAGAGCAAGGTAGAGTCCTACGACAGCAAGGGCAATCCCGCGACGATCTATATCGACTGGTCCATAGAGGATTCTCACCAGATCACCATCACCAAGGACGGCGATACCGTCACTGTCAATATCCCGCTCGAGCGCGCCTCGGATTACACCTACACCCTTCGCGCCAATCTGGTCAACGAGAAAGGAAAGGCATACATGGAGGATGGTCAGCCTATCACCGCCAGGTGTGAGCGCGTCGCCCCCGCAACTACGGGTACGGGCACAGGAACCGGAACCGGTACGGGAACGGGTACTGGTAGCGGAACGGGAACTGGTACCGGCACTGGCACTGGTACAGGCACTGGCACTGGTACAGGCACTGGTAGTGGAACGGGAACGGGTACAGGAACCGGAACTGTAGCGGCATCGCTGGAGACCGTCGGTGAACCAACAAGTTTTTCAACCGAGCAAATCGTATTCTCGGGTAATGGCATCACGTACACATGCGACAAAGCAGATGCTACAAGTCCTTTCATCAAGAATGAATTTGCAACGCGTGTTTATAAAGGTGCAAAGTTCAAAATCGAATATACTCAGCCAATGACGGCAATTTTGGTCACTTTTGACGAATATGAAAGCGGCGGAACAACTTATTTTTCCGGTTGTGACGGTATGCAAGTAAGCGGCGCGACCATCACTCGCGAGGGAACTTCGTTGTATATTGTATTCGCAACGCCGAGCACTTCTTTCCAATCCACTTCTGTTTCAAGTCAGGTGCGTATCAAGAAAATCGACGTATATACAAACGGTACCCCTACCGGCATCCCAAGCACAGGTGGCAGTCAGGGCGGCACCGGCACTGGAGGCAGCACAGGTGGTTCCGGCAGTGGAACAGAAGTAAGTGGCAATACACTTACTATCAATTTTGCCAGCATGGGTTATAGTAACAATGAGGAAATAACCCAAATACAACAAAGCGGAATTACAATTGCATTCGCTTTGGGAGCAGGTCATCAAGCCGCTCGATATGTTGAAAACGGAACCAGTCTGAGACTCTATTATGGTAACACGATGACTATTTCCGGAAAGACGATTACTAAGATCGTACTTACATTCGGAAAAGAATATGACAACAACGAGATAACGGCTAATACCGGCACGTTCTCCGTCAACACCTGGACTGGGTCTGCGACAAGCGTAACACTTACGGTTTCCGGCATGGATACAAATGGGAAAGCAAGAGGTAACAGACCTATTGTATCTATGGCGATTACTTTCGCAGATTAACGTAAGATTGTAAACAACAAAAGAACTTCGACGTTTTGTCGGAGTTCTTTTATTATGCTTATATTGGGGTATCCGCAAGGGATCAAAGTTTTACTTTCTGCCAGACGGCAAGGTCGTCGCGGCGGACGGACAGAGGCGTGACGCTGATATACCCGTTCATTACGGCGTCGGTGTCGACTGTCAAGTCGTGACCTATCTCATATATGCTGTAGCCTTCCTGGCTGTAGAGGTTGTTGCCCTTGTGTACGAATTCGTCTGTGAAGTAGGGTCCGCCCTGCTTGGTCCACTTGATACCTTGACTGTGCAGTGGGATATTGACATTGAAGTGGTGGCAGCGGGAGAACAGGTCGTGCTTGACTATGTATTCCCATACCGCGTCCAGTTGGTCTGCCGCCTCGGCGAAGCTCGTCGGGTCGGTGGAGAATGCTATACCGCGGCAACCTCGAAGTGCCGCCTCGAAGATATTGCCTACGGTGCCGCTGTACAGAATATCCTCGCCCATATTGAAGCCTTTGTTTATCCCGCTGAGTACCAAGTCGTAGTGCGTGTGCAATCCGAGCGTGCCGAAGCGTACACAGTCTACGGGAGTGGAATCCACGCGGTATGCTGTGAAGTCTGACAGCGGTACTTGCTCGATATGTATAGCGTCATGTATATCGATGGCGTGGCTCTTTGCACTCTGCTGCACGCGAGGAGCGCATACGGTCACCGTACCCAGTCGCCTTGCCCATTCGGCGAGGATGAGCAAGCCCTCGGAGTCGATCCCGTCGTCGTTAGTCACAAGTATTTTCATAGCCAGCCCTCGTTGTTGCGTTTGAATTCGCCCACCATTCTGTCGCCGTCGGCGATCATGGCGGCTATGTCGTGCTTGTTGTGCAGGGTGGCACCGCAAGTGAATTGGTGCCCTCCGCCGTTGTACTTCTCTGCCAGTTCGTTGATGGGCATGAAGCGGCTTCTGAGACGTACGCGTATACTGCCGTCTGGCATATCTATGAAAGCAAGTTGGGATATGCACCCTTTTATAAATTTCAGATAGCTTATAGCCTCGCTGGCTTGCTCTGTGGTGAGAGAGAACTTTTTCTGCATTTTCTTGTTCACATGCAGGTATACCAACCCGTTGGGAGTGGTTTTCATGTGGTCCAGCACATACGCCTGGAACTTGAGTTGGGCATAGTCCTCGAGGTAGAGATGAGCATACAGCGTGTCTATATCTATGCCGAAGTCCAACAGCATGCCGCCTATACGCAGCGTATCGCCGGTGGTGGCCTCGTAGCGGAAGCGTCCGCTGTCCGTCACCAGTCCGCAGTATATGTATGTGGCTGCCTCCTTGTCGAGGGTCAGTCGGTCGCGGAATGTCTCATAGAAGAAGGCTATCATCTCACAGCAGGACGAACGCCAATCTTCCACCCAGCTGATATCCCCGTACGGTTTGATATTGATATGGTGGTCTATTTTGATGATCTCTTTGGCGAGGTCCAGACGGCTGTTGCTTATCCTGTCCAGCGTGGCGGTGTCCGTCACGATGAGCAACGCTTTTTCGTATTCGCTGTCCGGTACCGTCTCGTCGTCCGGTCCGAGGAATGCGAGATACTCGCTCTTGTCCTCAGTCTGTACATATATCTTCTTGTCCGGAAAACTCAGTCTGAGCATGGCGGCGAGTCCGCGCGATGAACCTATGGCGTCGCCGTCCGGGCGAACGTGGCGCGTTATGATGATGGTGTCGTATTCGATGATCTTGTCCAGGATCTTCTGCATTGTCTCGAGTTGGGTCATATCTTTTCTCCTCTGTGAAGTGCTCTCATGTCTTGGACCATCTGCATAGCAGTCTGCAGGTCCGGTACTGTGGCTCCGCTGGCTCGCGCATGGCCGCCTCCGCCGTATTTGACCGCTATCGGGTTTATATTGTACCGCTTGGAGCGCAACTCACACAGTACGCCCTGCTCCGTCTCGGTGAAGTTGACCCAGCTGTCTATCCCGCGAATGTCTGCCATCGTGCCTACCATGCCGCGAGAGATCCCGAATGCATCATTGTCGTATTCTTTCGTGATACGCTCCAGTTCCGCCTTGTCCGTGATGATATACGCCACGCCGTCTCCTGCGAAGTTGATCTTCAGCGTGTACTGTGCGCGTAGACGGATATTGGCATAGTCGTCGGCATACAGTTCGCAATATACTTCATTCGGGTCGAAGTCCCGCTCCGTCAGTGCCGCCGCCAGTCGCAGGGTGCGGCTGTTGGACGCATAGCGGAAGCGTCCGCTGTCCGTCACCAGTCCCGTGAAAAGCGACTTTGCCGCGAGTCTGTTGATACGCAGATCCATATCCAGTGCGAACTGCGTCAGCAATCCGCAGCAACTCTCGAAAGAGCTGTCTATCACGTCCAGATCGCATATATCCTCGCAGTACAGATGGTGATCGAAGCGTAGCGTCTTGTCCGCAAGCGTATAGCGCGTGTCGCTTATCATGAACTTGGCAGACGTGTCCAGCACTATCGCCAGAGCACCTCTGTATTGGTCGTCCGTCACCTCATCCGGTTCCCAACCTTCCATGAAGGCATATCTTCTCGTGCGGTCTCCCACGATGAGCACTTGCTTGTCGGGGAAGTTCTCGTTGATGAGTGCCTTCAGCCCCACTTGACTGCCCAGCGCGTCGCCGTCCGGGTTGGTGTGGCGGTGGATGATGATCCTGTCGTATTCTTTTATTAGTTTCAGTGCCTTTTCAAACATATCCGTCCTCTTTTTCGGCGTAAACCTCCGAAACAGTATTTTATCATATATTGCGCCCCACGTCAAGGTGCATATATTCGCGGATCCGGCATTATTATATGAAAAAAGCCGACGCGAAGTCGGCTTGCGTCAGCGTCGGGATCACTCTGTCGGCTGCGGGCTTTTTACCAGATCCCGCACATAGCAGTCTGTATTCACGTCGGCTATATTCGCTGTATATATGATGACGGGTATGAGCAGAAGTATGGCAAACAGCGCGCTCCACTGCCACAGCAGAAGCGCGATCACTATGTCTATCGCCGCCATGATGCACAACACTGCGAAGTGTTTGAATACATTCTTGGCAGTCAGGATATCTTTCAGTTTCAACTTGCCGTCGCGGTATACGAGGTAGGACGTGCATAGCGAGAGAACTCCCATCAGCAGGATAAGTGCTATGAATACCAGCAAACTGTATAGTTTGATCTTGGTCAGAAGCCATAGTGAGAATACCAGCATCACCGTCTGAAATATGGGCACCAGCGTGTATGCTACGATCAACTGCTTGAGATTGCGCCGTGCGACGGTCGTGCGTACGGCGAAACGCGTCGCGTAGTTGGCGGCAGCCAGCCCCACCAACGCGATAGTGACGGTGACCGTGATGGCGTCGGAGATCGCACCCTTCAGCGTAGCGACTATGGCGGCTATATCTTCACCGAAGTTCTCGGTGGACTGGGAGAGACTGTCGAAGAACCCCTTCAGAGTGTCCGTCAGCCAGTTCGTCTCCAGTATCTGCCGTATCGTGGCAAAGAAGTCTCCGTGCCAGTCTATCTTGCCGAATGCATACGTGAGAAAGTCAGTCACGTCACTGCCGGACTGCTCGATAGCACCGCCTACCAACGCGATCGTATCATTGACAGCCTGCGTGGCGGCACCCATCAGCATAGATATGAGTGCGAATACCGCTATCAGCAGGAATAGGTATACTATTCCCATGGGAATGAATACATAGAGTAGATTTTTTCCGAAATTTTTCAAAGATGTCTTGATCATACTTGCACCGCACAGCATTGTACCGCAAATCGTCCCTCGCCGTCAACCCCATTGAGGGATATTGCGGCGAATTTTGTTCTCGCACATTCGCCGCACGAGATACCTTCGCTCAATTGTTGACGTATTTGCCCTTTTGCGCTATAATGTATTTACTCTGTTCCCGTAGCGAAATCGGATATCGCAATCGCCTCCTAAGCGATAGGCTGTGGGTTCAATTCCCGCCGGGAACGCCATAGGGCGGCTACGCTTTTTGGTCGCAACAGAAAAGGGCTCGCTTTGCGTGCCCTTT
>CANQGO010000025.1 GCA_947623225.1 uncultured Clostridia bacterium
CGGTGGTTCTTCTACTGCTGGAAGTGGAGGCGGAGCGATGAAGAGATTTGCATTGGCAGGCAACCCGAATTGCGGCAAGACGACGTTGTTCAACAGTCTGACCGGGTCTACGGCGCATGTAGGCAACTGGCCGGGCGTGACGGTAGACAAGCGGGACGGAGTATACAAAAAGTGCGCGGAGCCTGTAGCCATTATAGACCTGCCGGGTATATATTCGCTGTCGCCGTACACTCCGGAGGAGGTCATCGCGCGCAACTACATACTGGACGAGAAGCCGGACTGCGTTATCAATATAGTAGACGCGACCAACCTGGAGCGCAATCTGTATCTGACTACGCAGATATTGGAGATGGACGTTCCCATCGTCATCGCGCTGAACATGATGGACGCGGTGGAGAAGCAGGGGGACAAGATAGACGCCAAGGAGCTGGAGAGGCGGCTGGGGGTACCGGTCGTGAAGATCTCCGCGCTGAAGGAGCAGGGCTTGGCGGAGCTTATGGACAAGGCGTACAACGAGAGCGGCAAGGAGCGCAAGGGCACGACGGTGCTCAAGGACACGCCGCTGGCGCACCTTATAGGGGACGTACGTATCGCGTTGTCGGGGCAGAATGTAGGTAATCCGCTCTTCCACGCCATCAAGCTGGTAGAGGGGGACGAGATCGAGGTGGAGATGCACCGAGAGACGTTGCCCATGGTGGAGGAATTCAAGCAGACGTACGAGGACGAGACGTTCGGAAACGACTTCGAGGCGTTGGTGGCGGACGGCAGGTACAAGTACATATCCAAGCACTTTGCACCCGTGCTGACGCGCAAGAGCACGGAGAAGTTCCAGACCACGCGCTCGGACAAGGCGGACAAGGTGCTGACCAACAGGTGGGCGGGAATACCCATATTCCTTGTCATACTGTTTGCCATCTTTCACCTTACCTTTTCGGAAAACTTCCTCTTCATCGCCACATTTGCCGAGTGGGCGCACAGACCATTGCCGACTCTGGCGGAGTTGGGGCTGGTAGTGGACGGCGAACCCATCAACTACGGCGTGCGGTGGCTGGCTACCATCTATGACGGAGCCATATTCTCGCCGGGCGTCATTGTGAACAATATCTGGAACGACATGCTGGTAGGAGAGCTATTCGGCTGGATAGGCGGGCTGATAGAGGGCAGCGGCATGGCGGAGTGGGCTGTAGGCTTGCTCAACAACGGTATCCTCGAAGGTTTGAGCGCGGTGCTCAGCTTCCTGCCGCCCATACTGGTGCTGTTTATGTTCTTTTCCATACTGGAGGACAGCGGATACATGGCGCGTATAGCGTTCATTTTGGACAGAATGTTCCGCAGGTTCGGGCTGTCCGGCAGGTCATTCCTGCCCATGATAATGGGCTTCGGCTGCTCGGTGCCGGCGATGATCAACACGCGCACGCTGGCGGACGAGAAGGAGCGGACGGCGACGGTGAGGGTCATACCCTTCTTCAGTTGCGGAGCCAAGTTGCCCATACTGACGGCGGTAGCAGGCGGTATCATGCTGCACTTCGGCGGAGGCGGGAGCGCGGATCTGATCACCTACGCCATGTACATACTGGGCATAGCGGTGGCTATCGTGAGCGTATTGCTCATGCGTTCCACGACGCTCAAGGGGGAGACTCCGCCCTTTATAATGGAACTACCGGCGTACCACGCGCCGCAATTCAAAAACCTGATGGCGCACCTGTGGGACAAGACCAAGCACTTTGTGAAGAAGGCATTCACCATCATCCTTGCCTCCACCATAGTCATATGGGTGCTGACGCACTTCAGCTTCTCCTGGAAGTTCCTGTCCGACGAAGCCATCAACGAGAGCATCTTAGCCGGTCTTAGCCGCTTGGTGCAGCCGCTCTTTACGCCGCTGGGCTTTGGCAGTCAGCTGGGCGAGTACGGATGGGTATTTGTACTGGCGGCGGTCGCGGGACTCATTGCCAAGGAGAACGTCATATCCACGTTTGCCACGCTGGGAGCCTGTCTGATAGCGGCAGGAGCGTTGCCGGGGCTGAATGCGGACGCCATATACGCCGACGACTCTGGTATACAGGCGGTGGTGGCGATGATACAGGCGACGGGCATCACGGTGCCGGGACTCATAAGTTTCATTGCGTTCAACATGACGACTATACCCTGCTTTGCCGCGGTAGGCACAGCCAAGAGCGAGCTGAACGACAAAAAGCGGTTCAATTGGACATTGGTATTCTGGATAGCGGTGAGCTACACCGTCGGAGCGATAGTGTACACGATAGGCAGCTGGTGGTGGACATTGTTCATCTGGGCTGCGGTGGCGGCGGTCGTGACGGCTCTCATCATCCTGTACAACAAGGGCAAGATCAATATAAAGTTGCCCGCGCGTAGGAGCAAGGAGTGAGGATATGGCGCATATCTGGGAAGGCATACTGATAGCGGTATGCGCGGCGATAGTCATAGGCGTGGTAGTCTGCGCGATAGTGCGCAAAAAGCGAGGCAAAGGCGGCTGTGACTGCGGCTGCGACGGGTGCTGTGAGCACTGTCGGGAACATTCAAACAAAAAGTGACCTTTACGTTTCCCCTGTCGGGCAATAGGCTCGGCGGGGGAAAATAATGTCATAATGCAAATCATCTTGACAAAGGCGTAGGGTTTGATATAATAATGTATATATCTTATATAGGAGAGAAGATATGGACGGTTTGATCGCGACTGTACTGTGCTCTGTATGTCTGGTCATCTCCGCCGCTATAGGCGTGTGGTGTATAGTCAACTGGATACTGAATATAGTGCGCAGGAACAGGGGGATGCTCTTTGACGAGCAGCGCAACAAGGGAAAGTTAACTCCGTTCTTTCTGATGGTCATAGGGATATTTGTGGCGGCGATGGTCATGTTCGTGCCCATATATCTGAACGATCTGGAGCCGCAGATAAACTGGGCTACGATACTCAAGATACCCATCCTGTCCGCGCACAACGCGCTGAGGCTATTCGTGGTGGACGCGGACTTCGGCAACGTCCGGGACGTCATAGGTGCTCTGGACATGGACCCGGTACTGCAGGGGTGCTATACTATCGTATTTTCCTGCTACTATGTCATCGCGCCGTTGCTCACGGCTGCCTTTGTGCTGTCGCTGATACGCGGATTTTACGAGCGTTGGCGGTACAGTCACAGCGCGCCTGCCAAGCTGTACATAATGTCGGAGCTGAACGAAAGCTCCATAGAGCTTGCCAAGGAGATACTGCGCACCTACTCTAACCGTGACGAGGACAAGCTGACGGCGGAGGAGATAGAGCAATGTATGGACATATCCGCCGAGCGCGGGGTGCAGGAGCGGAAGATCCGCCGCACTCTGGTATTTGCCAACGTCACGCCGCAGTTTGAGGAAGAGCACCCGGACATGGTGGAGCAGGTGCGGGAGATGGGAGCCATATGTCTGGACAGGGACATAACGGAGATCAATCTGAAGGTCAAGCGGGTGAACATGTCGCGCAAGCTATACCTCATCGGTATGAATGAGGACGACAACGTGACCAAAGCCACTAAGCTCATCGAGCTGTGCAGCGGGTACGAGAACTGCAACAGCCCCGACACGCAGATATTCATCTTCGCCATCAGCGAGGAGAGCGGCATAGTCATAGACTCCTGCATACTGCACGAGCGGGAGCAGGCGGCGAAGAGGCTGGCAGCGAAGAACAACTTCTCCGGCGATCCGCTGAAGGAGTACCCGGACGCGTTCAAGATCAAAGTGCGCAGAATAGACGAGGCGCGGAACCTCGTATGGAATACATTGCTCAAGACGGCGGGGCAGCTGAATGCCGCCGACGAGGACTATCGGAAGAAGCACGCGACGGTGTCGCTGAAGGACATAGCGTCCAAGTCCGACCTTCCGTACATATTCCAATCGGCTGAGCGGCAGGCGGACGGCATACGGGACATAAACGTTCTCTTGGTCGGTCTGGGACGTTACGGCAGCGAGTTGCTCAAGTCGCTGTGCTGGCTGTGCCAGATGCCGGGCTACAGGCTGCGCGTGTATGTATTCGACGGCGCGGCAAATGCGGAGGACAAGTTCCGCGCGGTGGCACCGGAGCTATTGGACAAGAGCGACCCGACGGAGGAAGAGGTACAGGCGGGCGAGGCGTACTACAGTATAAAATTTTACAACGGGATAGACGTAAACGCCGCCTCATTCACCACGCAGGTGGAGCAGATACCGGAGCATATAACGCTGGCGTTTGTCACGCTGGGCGCGGACAGCGTAAATATAGACACCGCGCTGAAGCTCAGGCGGAGTTTCGGCAAAATGTACGGAGGCAAGGACATTCCGCTCATTTTGACCGCCGTGTACAACAGCGACAAGACGCGCTATCTGAACAGGGGGCATATCCTGGTCGGGGACAAAAACGAGGACTACAGGATACGATTCATCGGAGACACCGCCAGTCGGTACAGCCTTGCCAACATACAGCAGGCGCGGCTGGAGGCGATGGGCGAAATGTGTCACCTGCAGTGGTCGGTCATATTCGGCGACGACGACAGTTCCTGGAAGGCGAGCAAGGTGCTGTACGACTACGTGGAGTACAACCACGTCACTTCCATGGGACAAGCCATGTACCTTATAGCACGCCAAGCCGTGATAGCGGAGATGGAGGACAAGCCCTCTGCCGCGACGCTGGCGGTGTACGAGCACAAGCGTTGGAATGCCTTCATGCGCAGCCTTGGGTACCGAGCGGTGCCCACGCGCCTTGAGAACGGCAAGGAAAAGGTGGTGAAGAACAACCTCACGCGCATACACTCGTCGCTGGTGCCCTACGACCGACTGCCCGAGGGGGAGAAGGCAAAGGACGACCGCGACCTCGAGGAGATCAAGCGGCTGGTACGCGAAAGAGAGGCACAAGTGGGGTCGCGAGGGTGATTGCGAGAAAAACCGAGTCAAACCCTAGGGGATAAACCCCTAGGAGCCGCCTATGGTTTTTCTTCGCAACACCCTCGCTCCCTGCTAATACAAGGCGGGAGTTTAGTGAAAGCAGCGGATCTCGGGAGAGGGTTGGCTGCGGAAGTGTCTGGTGCCAAACCCACGGGGATAAAAAGGGCGGCTTGAACACTCGCGAGAAAAACGGAGCCAAACCCTCGAGACGAAGTCTCTTCGGAACCGGCTATTGTTTTTCTTCGTGAGGTCCGCGCGACCTACTGAAAATCGGTCGGACTTTAGTGAAAGCGACGGGTCTCTATATGGGGTGGTGCACGGTCTCGCCACCTGGTGGGAAAAGCGGTCGGACGTTGTTGGAAGCGGGGGCGGTAGGCGAACTAAACTAAAAAGATATCCAATATAATAATGAATGGCGGTTCGGAGTGTTTCCGAGCCGCTTTTCGATCTGGCACGGTTTTTCTCGGAACGCCCGAAGTGAAAAGTGACTTGAAAAAGTTGCGGGCATAGGGGAAAAGTCGTTGGAAAAAGTTGCGGAATTCGACAAAAGTCGTTGGAAAAAGTTGTGAGAAATTGGTAAAAGTCCCTTGAAAAAGTTGCAGAGTGTGGTATAATAGTACTTGAAGAAAGCAAGAGGTGGACCGATCATGCTGAAAAGAAAGATAGAAAATATGCTGAAAGAGTGGAAAAACACTCCCAACAAAAGTCCGCTTATCATCAAGGGGCAGCGGCAGTGCGGCAAGACCTATTCGGTCAGAGCGTTTGCAGAGGACAACTACAAGCACGTCGTGTATCTGAACTTTTTGAAAGATCCGAATTACATTTCCATATTCAACGGGTCGCTGGAGGTGGACGACATTATCATTATGATATCGGCGTTGCTCGGCGATGAGGCGGTATTCGTACCGCACGAGACTGTCATCATTCTGGATGAGATACAGGACTGTCCCGAGGCGAGGACGGCGTTGAAATTTTTCAAAGAGGACGGCAGGTTCGACGTGATCTGTACGGGGTCGCTGCTGGGCGTGAAGGGGTACGGCAAGCAGCCCAAGTCCGTTCCCGTAGGTTCGGAGACGCTCATAGAGATGAAGCCGCTGGACTTTGAAGAGTTTTTGTGGGCGAACGGGATAGGGGAGCCGGTCATACAGACATTGAAAAGGTGTCTGGAGAGTGCGACGCCGGTACCGGAGGCACTGCACAACAAGATGCAGGAGCTGATACTGCAATACGCCGTGGTGGGCGGGATGCCCGAGGTAGTGCAGAGGTTCGTCGATACCAAGCAGATGAATGTCGTTCTGACGCTGCAGCGGGATATAGTACGCTCATACGAGGACGACATGGTGAAGTATGCCGACGACAAGGACAAGCCGCTGATAAGGGAGTGTTTCCAGTCCATTCCCAAGCAGCTCAGCAAGGAAAACAAGAAGTTCCAATACTCCGTGGTGAAGAAGGGCGCGACGGCGGCGAAGTTCGCCGGCAGTCTGCAGTGGGTCGAGGACGCGGGGATCGTCTCGCGCTGTTACAACCTCGAACTTCCCGAACTGCCGCTGGACGGTAATGCCGTGCAGGACGTTTTCAAAGTGTATATGAACGACACGGGGCTATTCGTGAGCATGCTCGAGGATGGTACGCAGTACGACATACTGCAGGGCAATCTCTATGGCTACAAAGGGGCGATATTTGAGAACCTCGTAGCGGATATATTTGTGAAAATGGGCAGGAAACTGTACTATTACCACAAGGACAGCGGGCTGGAGGTGGACTTCGTCACAAGATACAGGGGCGGTTGCTATCTCGTGGAGGTCAAGGCGGCAACGGGCAATGCCAAGAGTGCTAAAACCATCCTGGCGCACCCGGAGAAGTACCACGTCGCAGGCGCGATCAAACTCGGGCAGTACAATGTCGGCAAGACGGACAGGATACTGACTATCCCTCTGTATATGGGCTTTTTGCTGACGGAGTATTGAGTACGTGAGCAATATGGGCGGAAAGTTGAGATAAAATATACCCTATCGGGTGCAAGGTGGTCAAAAGCCTTGATGATCGTCCCGAAAGGGTGTAATATGGCGGTATGAGCAAGATAAGTGAGTATATCAAACGTAAAAGAAAGGAGCCGGTGATGCGGGACAAGGTGAACCGGGCACTTGCCATGTTCGGCATGGAAGCCGTACCGGAGAGGGTAGAGCATGACGAGTCCCTCGCTTGACGGAAGGAGTCAGGGGAGGGGGTAGGAAGGGCAGGGGCGGATGAAGTCGGTTATGGGGCGGTTGCCCAAGGCGAGCAGCTTCTCCAATACCTGCTTGGTGGCGGATATGTCGCTGGCGGCGTTGTGGTGGAAGAGCTGCACTCCCAGGCGTTCGCTGAGCGTATTCAGGCGGAGGTCGCCGCGCTGCGTGCGAAAGTGGTAGAGTATGTCCCGAGCCACCCACATGGTGTCCAGCACTTCGGCAGGTTGCAGCGTTGCGCCGAAGCGGGCGAGGTCGGTGCGCATGACGCCCAGGTCGAAGCGGTAATTGTGCGCGACGAATACGTATTCGCGGGGCAGCAGCGGCTCCATGGTCTGCCAGAAACGTTCCAAAGTGGGCGCGCCCTTGACGTCCGCGTCGGTGATACCGTGTATATACGTAAAAGTAATATGCGTCTCGGGGTCGATGAGGGTGTAGTAGCCCGTGCCTTCGTCGCCGCCGCGAACTATTATAACGCCGATGGCGCATATGCGGTTGGTGACGGGGTCGGACGTTTCCACGTCCACGAATACGAAATTTTTGTCCGAGGGATATATCTGTGATTCCATTGCCATAGCGTCCTGCCGACGGAGCGGGAATGGTCGCGCGTCCGTATATTTGCGTCCAAATTATACCACCGCGTGGGGCGAAAGTCAAGGCGGAGGGGCTTCGGGGCTGCCGTGAGGAACAAATAATGGGGATTTTGGTCTAAAGTACTATGCAAACGGAATATTTTTTGGTATAATGGTACCGATGAAAGTATGGGCTAAAACCGTCACCGACGAGAAGATCACGCGGAGCGTGGTGTACGAGTACGAGCATGCGAGCGACTTGGAGCAGTTCGTGAGGCTGCTACAGGGGGTGTGCGAGCAGATGGATATCCCGACGCCCGTCGCGACGAGCGTGAACTGGCGGCACTACGTCATGTTCAACAATACGCGGTTCAAGGAGCGGGACTTCGTGGAGCATATCGACTTCGACATGCTGGAACTGGAGGCGGTGATAGAGCGCAAGAAGTGAGCGCGTATATGCGGGTATAGTTTAGCGGCAAAACGACTGCTTCCCAAGCAGTAGTCACGGGTTCGACTCCCGTTACCCGCTCCATGGGGCCACTCGGACACGTGCAAAAAAATCGGGTGCCAAACCGCTCGGGGGCAAGCCCCACTCGGAGCCGGCAAGGATTTTTTTGCACGGTCCTCGTGTCCTACTAAAAAACGGTCGGACTTTAGTGAAAGCAACGGGTCTCGGGAGAGGGCCGGCTGCGTAGGCACCTATGCCAAACCCACGGGGATGAACCCCGTGGAACCGTCTATGGTTTTGGGTGCACGGTCCTCGTGTCCTACTAAAAAACGGTCGGACTTTAGTGAAAGCAACGGGTCTCGGGAGAGGGCTGGCTGCGTAGGCACCTATGCCAAACCGCTCGGGGGCAAGTCCCACTCGGAGCCGGCAAGGATTTTTTTGCACGGTCCTCGTGTCCAGACGTATATAGGGTCGGACTGAGTTGGAAGTGGGGGACGGTAGGCGAACTAAATTAAAAGATATCCAATATAATAATGAGCGGCGGTTCGGAGTATTTCCGAGCCGCTTTTCAATTTGGCGCGGTTTTTCTCGGAACGCCCGAAGCGAAAATTTGTTGGAAAAAGTTGCCGGAGAGAGGGAACTTTCCCTTGAAAAATTTGCTAAAATGCGTCAATATTCGTTGGAAAAATTTGCCAAATCAGGGGAACTTTCCCTTGATTTTTTTCTTTTGTGCGGCAAAGGGACAGTCGCTGTAGGTCTGATCGGTCGATGGAAGTGTCTGTTCGAATGGACTTCTGAAGGCGGAGCCGGTTGCGGATATAGAGTGACAGGGAGACCTTTTAGGGGAGAGGGCTGGTTATGGTGGCTGACGTGGTCTCGGGGATAAATTATTGGCTCCTGCAAGTGCTATTCGTGTCGGTCTCGAAAGGCGGAGCCGGTTGCGGATATAGAGTGACAGGGAGACCTTGTAGGGAAATGAGTTGGTCGCGAGGGCTTGATTGGGTCGCTTTGGGCGAGGGCGATTTCGCGACGTGCATGTTCGAGTCGGTTTCGGAAGGTAGGCGAGTGTGGAGAGAATTTCCGGGCGGAGTTGGTGCGGAATGCTGTCGCGCTTATCCAAAGGTGGTCGAAGGAAATTTCCGAATGTGTCGGAATGAAATTGACAAAAGTGTCGGAATGAAATGTCGAAATGTGTCGGAATAAAATTGTCGAATCTGACCGAATAGAAGCGGTCGGGTGAGGGAGAGAATGGACGGGCGTGTGGAAAATTGGGAGTTAAGGGGGACAAAATTGTCGAAATGACAAAAGTATCCCCCTTAAACCATGTTTTTGACGGGAAGAGGCGGGTTTTGGACGGAGTTGGCTAAAGTGAGGTTCTAGTTCCCTGATATATATTAAATAAATTAAATCGATAATGTTTCAGTCTGTTTTTTTTGTTCGACTTCATTGTCTAAGTGTTTTTAGAGCAAATCATGTTCAAGGACGCGCAGAAATTGTTTTTTTATAGGACTTTTTTTGATGCATTAAATCAGAGGGTGAGACGACAAGGGATAGTAGATGACTAAAGAAAAACGATGATGGAGGTGGTTTTTATTTTACTAGATTTTTATTGGAAAAAGTGATATAATATTATTTAAAAAGAAAATGAAAGGAAATTTGATAAATGAAAAACTGCTATTCTAAAGTATTGGTTGAATTAAGAGTGAAATTAAATATTTCACAATACAAATTAGCCGATTTATTAAATTTTTCTTATCCTTCTGTATCTCGATGGTAAAATTGGAAAACCCCACAAAGATTGTAAAAGTATAATTAGGCAATTTGTCGCATGATAACAGAATGGAGGTGGAACTATGAGAGAACAGATTGAGCAGATGAGTTTATTTGATTTTATGGAAGTTTCTGACCAAAATAAAATAACCAGTGGAAAAATTTATAATAAAGAAATCATAAAATTAAGTGATCAAGTTGTAAATAGATTAATCACATATAAAATAGGTGATTATATTCTTGATATAGAAAACATTGGCTTAGAAAAAACATGGGATTATATTTGTCAATTTGTTATAGATAATAATGGCATGGTCCCGGATTTTTTAAATGTTAAGAATTTTGGAGAACTTTATGAAGTTGGACTTGCTATACAAGATAAAATTTTAAAGAAAAAAAGTGGGCAATATTACACACCTGATGACGTTGCAGAATTAATGAGTAATTGGCTAATAAAGTGTGATGGCGATGCAGTATGTGATGTAGCTTGTGGAACCGGGAAATTAATTTTGACTTATTTAGATCTTATTGGTTTTGAGCAAGCGAGAGCGTTGATATCTAGTGGAAACTTATACCTATATGATTTTGATAATGTTGCATTAAAGATATGCAGGACTACAATTGCTGTAAAATATGGATTGGATATTGCTGATTCTATCCATGATATTTTTTGTGATTTTCTTGATAAATCAATAGTTCTGCCTCAAAATTGCAAGGTGATCTCAAACCCGCCGTATGCAAAAATAGAGGAAATACAAAACTATTGGAATTGCTCAAGGGTTTTAAAAGACACGAAAGAGCTTTATTCCACGTTTATGGATAAAATTTTTTCTCAGGCGAAATCAACTGTAATAATCACTCCCTTTAGTTTTATATCAGGGGCAAAATTTAAATCATTAAGAGAAAGAATGTGTGATATTGGCAAGGGCTTCATAGTTTCCTTTGATAATGTTCCTGGCAATATTTTTTGTGGAAGAAAACACGGTATCTTCAATACTAATACCGCAAATTCAGTGAGAGCTGCCATAACTATACTAACTAAAGATTCTGAAAAAAAAGGTTTTAGAGTATCGCCATTAATCAGATTTAAAAATGAAGAAAGACATAGATTACTTGATTGTAACACATTAGAAAAGACTCTTCCTCCGCATTATCAAGTTGTAGACGAATCAAATACTATGTTTAAAAAAATTAATGTTGAATTAGTGGATATTTATGAGAATTGGTGTAACGGCTCAAAGTATAAATTAAAAGATTTTTTAGCTAAAGACGAAGCGAAATATTCAATTATAATGCCAAATACATGTAGGTATTTTACGGTTGCTAGTGTAAAAAAATTAAATAGAACTGGAGCAATAACATTATATGTTGATGATTTAGATAAATTTAATTTTTTATACTGCTTTATAAACTCGAGTTTCACTTATTGGTGGTGGAGAATATATGATGGAGGAATTACTTATCCGATTAGTCTTTTAAATGAAATGCCAATTCCATATAACTTATTAGATAAATCAGATAAAGAATTCTTTTCGACAATGGCAAAAAGGCTAATAGATCGTGAAGAGTCCTGTAAAGTTACAAAAGTTAATGCAGGAAACGCTCAAGAGAATATAAAGTTCCCGCAAGATTATAGAAATCAAATCAACGATAGAATTTTAAAAATAATTCAATGTACAGTCTCACACGATATTTTTAATCAAATTCATGCCAACAAATTTTTCCAAGATTAATTTGTGTCGCCATGAAAGCATTGTCGCCAACTTGTATTAAGGAGGACATTAAAAATGAATAGTATTCCATTGACAAAACAGCAAAGAGAAATAATGAATGAGTTTTATTCAATTCAACCCACAAAGGTTATTTTTAGTAAGGCTGAGCGCAATAATTTATGGCTAAAAGCAATAAAAAGGGCACAAGACTTTAATTTTGAATTCTTGAAAGGAATATGTCCTGCTTTAGAACACCAGATAAAAAGAAGCTATGAAACTGGGCATAATATTCAATCTGCTGTTTTTAGTGAATGCGTTTACGCTCAAACTTTTGCAAATATGCTTGGACTTACAAAGTTTGTTAATTGCTTTGAAACAAGTGATTTTATTCCAAAATCTATAGAATCATTACTTTTCTCCTATCATTTAGCACCCAGATATGTTTATTCAAATGACGATAAAAGTAGAATGCTTATACAAGCAGGAGGGTGCAATGGAATCGACAGCGCATTAATTACAGTAATTGATTTGGTTATTTATACAATAGAATTCAAAGAACCCGGAGCAAAAACAAGCGAGCCGGATTTGCCAAAATACAAAGAAGATGGAAAATTAACAGTTACTGAAAAATGGCTTGAATCTTATCCTCAATTTGAAGAAATGCTAAATGAGCAAAAAGATTTGAATTTTTTTGAAGTCATGGGAAGTAATATAAAAAATTTCTCAAAAGAAAGTATTGATATTGCTGTATCGAGCAATTATACAGGGAAGAAAAAATTTGCAGACGTAATTTGCACCGAAGATATAAAAGGTATATTGGTCATGATGCCAACAAATCAAGCAACGTTATGGGCAGATATTGAAGGCGAGATAAGACCTGCGGGAAGAAATCATTACAATGTTTGGACGCCCAATGCGCTTAAAAAGTTTCTATTAGAAAAAAATGCAATTATTAACGGCACACGTGTTTTAATTCCAAAAATAAATTTATACGAAAGAAGAGAACGGGGCGGAAATGGGAGACTTTCCGGATATAAAATCAATCCTTTGTTTTTCGTGTATATAGAAAATTGCACCGAAGAAAGGGGAATTATCTCTTTTGACATTTCGAAGGTGCAACAACTAAATCCTACTATCGCAGGAAAAATGTTTTTTAAAAAATTGTTGCATGCAAATGTGAAGCATTATTACGGCTTTTAGAGACTGGATATATGAAAATTAATATTTATGAGACAAATGAAAAATACGATATAATTTACGCGGATCCTCCATGGGCATATTTATGGGGGACCGGGTCTGAACCGGGACGTTTTTCTCCGGAGAGGCATTATAAGACAATGCAAACCAGTGAAATTTGTTCACTTGGATCATATATTAAAAAAATTAGGGCAAAAAATTGCGCTTTGTTTATATGGGTTACTATGCCTTGTCTCCCGGAAGTTTTTAAAGTTATTGAGGCTTGGGGGTTTAAGTATAAAACATGTGCATTTACATGGATAAAAACAAGAAAAGACGGTAAGCCATTATCGGGAATGGGTAGTTTTACTAAATCAAATGCGGAATTATGCTTGTTGGCCATGAGGGGCCACATAAAAAGTGTTGACAAAACAGTACCGCAAGTCTTAATGCATCCAAGATTGGAACATTCGGTAAAGCCCGATGAAATTATGATTAGAATAGAACGCTTGTTTGGCCCCGAAACAAAAAAAATTGAACTATTTGCCAGAAGGACAAGGGAAAGTTGGGATTGCTGGGGCGACGAAATATGAAATGGCAAGAATGATATCAGAAGATTGTGAAAAAGGAAAACAATCTAAAAAAGTAAAAGGAATAGCCGTTGAGGATTTCGTTGAAACTCTCGAGAAAATAAAGCGTCAAAAGTTTTGCTGTGTAAGGACCGGTCTCGCTTATAGAGCGGATCGGAGATAAAGCGAAAGGCAAAGGAGAAGGAAGATGAAGATAGGAATGGTCATGGCGATGGCGAAGGAGGCGGAGCCTATTGTACGGGGGCTGGTGCCCGAGGTCGACGGGGGAATGAATGTGTACCATGCGGTGCTGGGCGGCAAGGACGTGGTCGTATGTCTGCCGCCGGTGGTGGGCGAGATAGCGGCGGCGATGGCGGCGCAGTTGCTCATATGTAAGTACGGCGTGGACGTCGTTGTGAACCTCGGCGTGGTGGGCGCGCTGGTGGACAGCGTTGCCTCCCTCGACTATGTATTCGTGCGCGACGTGGTGCACTACGAGATGGACGTATCCGCTGTGGACAATGTGCCCGTGGGCATGTACGAGCCGCTGGGTCTGCTCGCTCTGCCCACCGACTCCGCGTTGCTCGACAAGGCGCGCGCCATATACGACTTCCCGCTCGTGCGCTGCGCCTCGGGAAACAAGTTCGTCGCCGACGCCCAAGAAAAGCGGCAATTGGCAACTCGCTTCGGTGCGGACATTTGCGAAATGGAAGCGGCGGGAGTCGCTCTCGCTTGCCACCTGTACCATGTGCCCTGCCTCATCGTCAAGCGCATTGCCGACAGTCTCAACGACGGCGCGCGCGAGTACCGTCATGCCGCGGTCGCCGCTTGCAAAAATTTTAGAGATATAGCAGAACAGATCTGCGCGGTTTTATAGAATAATATGTCAGACATAATATCTGTTTTTTCACAAAAATGCGTCGATTACGACCCGAAAAACGTACAAAACGCCATAGACGCGTTGCTGGCGGAGATGGGCGGAGTGGGCGCGCTGGTGCCGGAGGGCGCGAAAGTATTTGTCAAAGTGAACCTGGTGAGGGAGATGGCTCCGGAGCGTTGTGGGACGACGCACCCCGAGGTCGCGGTCGCGCTGTGCAGGAGACTCACCGAGGTCGCCTCTTGTGTGACGGTAGGAGACAGCTGCGCCGGATTGTACACCAACGGGATGCTGTCGGGGGTGTACGCGAAGTGCGGAATGACGCAGGTAGAGGAGCGGACGGGAGCCATTCTGAACAGGGACTTTGGGACGGTGCAGGCGGAGATAGGGGGCAAGGTGCTGAGCAGCAGCGAGATCATTGCCGCCTTTGTCAATGCGGACGTGGTGGTGAATGTGACCAAGCTCAAGACGCATTCGTTCACCGGGTACACGGGCGCGGTCAAGAACCTCTTTGGACTCATCCCGGGGCTGGTGAAGGTGGAGATGCACAGTCGCTTTCCCAACCTGCCCGACTTTGCCGACCTGCTTGTGGACATTTGCGAATATGCGCGGCCGAAGATCGTGCTGAACGTCATCGACGCGGTGTGGGGAATGGACGGGGACGGACCGACCAACGGCAAGCCCAAGTATATGGGGCGGATAATGTGCTCGGCGGACCCTTACGCGCTGGACGCGGTGGCGGTGAAGTTATTCGCGGAACCCCAAGACATGCCGGTGCTGCGTGCCGCGATGGACAGGGGGCTGCTGAGGCGGGACCTGTCGGAGGTGCGGTTCGACTTCGAGGCGTGGGAGCGGGTAGAGGACTTTGACCTGCCGGCGGTGGACAGAATGGACTTCTTTGCAGACCAACCGCGCTGGATCAATCGGCTTGCCAAGCGGTACATGGTCAAGCGGGTGCACCCGGACAAGAGCTGTCGAGGGTGCGGCAAGTGCGCTTTGCACTGCCCGGCGCATGCCATTCGCGTGGTCAAGGGGCGGGCGCGGGTAGATCAGAAGAAATGTATACATTGCTACTGCTGTCAGGAGCTGTGCCCCTTCGACGCGGTGCGGTTCAGGACGTCGCTGGTGTATAAGGTGGCGCATAGGATGTCCGGAAAGCGAGGAAGAGATAATGGCTGATGAAATTATAAATTACGAACAAGATTTTGAGGATATTGTAAAAATTATCGAAACGGCTAAACTTCGTGCAATGAAAGCCGTCAATACCGAACTGATCGAAATGTATTGGCAGATCGGCAAGTATATAAGCGAGAAAACGGCATCTTCCGAATGGGGCAGAGGCGTTGTGACGGCATTTGCGGACTATCTTCAAAAAAGGTATCCTGCCGCAAGCGGTCTTTCCGCGCAAAATATTTGGCGAATGAAGCAGTTCTACGAGACATATAAGGACAACGAAAAACTCTCACCACTGGTGAGAGAAATTACTTGGTCGAATAACCTCTTGATCATGGCGGGTTGCAAAACAGACGAAGCGCGCGAATTTTACTTGAAACTTTGTATTGCAAACGGTTATGGAAAGCGAGAGTTGGAGCGGCAAATAGACAGTATGCTGTATGAGCGAACGATGATCTCAAGTGCAAAGCATAAAGAATTGATCGCTCATGTGCCGGCGGTCGGAAGTTTGCGAGATTCGTATGTGCTGGAATTTCTCAATGTCCCGGAAGATTACAAGGAAAGAGATCTGCGGAAGTCCATAATTGCGAACTTGAAGCAATTTATTTTGGAATTCGGAAAGGACTTTACCTTTATGGGCGAAGAATATAAAGTGCAGGTCGGCGACACGGATTTTTATATAGATCTGCTGTTTTACAATCGTGCGCTTTCCTGTCTTGTGGCGATCGAGCTTAAAGTTGGAAAGTTCAAGCCCGAGCACTTGGGACAACTCGACTTTTACCTCGAAGCACTGGATAGAGATGTCAAAAAGGAAAATGAGAATCCGAGCGTAGGCTTGATCCTCTGCACTTCAAAAGATGATACCGTCGTGGAATATGCAATGAGTCGTTCGCTTTCTCCGACTATGGTGGCGGATTATACTTTGAAATTGCCCGACAAGAAGGTGCTGACCGCTAAACTTCGTGAGATAACGGAACTGATCGCAGAGACGGTCGGGTGAGTTGGTCACGGGGTGATTGCGAGAAAAACCGAGTCAAACCCTAGGGGGTAAAAAGGGCGGCTTGAGCACTCACGAGAAAAACGGAGCCAAACCACTCGTGACAAGTCACTTCGGAACCGGAAGGGCACTTGGACACATGCCCCAAAACCTATGCCAAACCCACGGGGATGAACCCCGTGGAACCG
>CANQGO010000026.1 GCA_947623225.1 uncultured Clostridia bacterium
ACTATGACCAGTCCTTCCTTGGAGAAGATGGCTCGGCTCTTGGGTCGGACCGCCAATGTCAGCGTGAGTCCTATGACCAGCGTGATACCCACGGTAGTGAGCAACGCCCACCAGCTGCTCTCGCCTAGTGCCGCAGCCAACGCCACCGGCACCAGCAGCAACACAGCCAGTACTATAGCTATCTTGCCTATTGTGTTGAATATGACTCTGTAATTCATATCACCTCAGCACGTCGGACAGGTCGTATATCCTCGCGTCCGTTGCCACCACTATCACTCTGTCCTCCGGCATGATGGTGTCCTCGCCGGAAGGTATGATGGTCTCCTTGCCGCGTATGATGCCCGCGATGATGATATTCGGCTTCAACCTGAGATCCTTCAGTGCCTTGCCCGTCAGTTTGCAATCGGACAGCACCTTGAACTCCAACGCCTCCGCGCGCTCGTCCATCAGGCTGTACATGGTCTCTACGTGACTGCCCGGGGTGTCTCTCAACGCTCTGGCGTACCGCGTCAACACGTCCGCGACCAATTTGCGCGGCGAGACTACGTTGTCCAGTCCCAACTTCTCCGCCAAGTCGGCAAGTTCCGCATGATTCACCTTGGCTATGACCTTGGGCACGGAGCGGCTGTCGGCATAGAAGCCTATGAGGATATTTTCCTCGTCGGTACCGGTGAGTGCGACGAAGGAACCGGTGCTGTCTATGCCCTCCTCCATCAGCAGGTCATGATTCATACCGTCGCCGCATATGAGCGTAGCCCCTGCAGGCAGCATCTCCGCCAGATCCGCGCACCTGTCCTCGTCACGCTCCACTATCTTCACGTAAAAGCCGTTGGTAGCCAGCAACTTCGCCAGGTAATACGCCGTCGTACTTCCGCCCAATATCATCACGTCGTGGCCCTGTTTGCTGACTATGCCCACGCTCCGCAGAAACTTGTGCGTCTCGGAACGCTTGGTCATGATGGCGACATTGTCCCCCTCGCGCAGTACGAATGTACCGTTGGGCACGTACACCTCGTCGCCGCGCTGGACTGCGCACAACACGAACTGGATGGCGCACTTCTTGCGCAGGTCCATGACGGACACGTCACACAGCGAAGAGCCTTTGCGTATATTTAACTCGAGTAGTTGTACCTTCTTGCCCGCGAAGTTGTCCACGCGCACGGCAGATGGCAGTTTCAGCCAGTCGAACAGCGTCTCCGCCGTGGTACGCTCGGGATTGAGCACCATGGACAGGTCCAGCTCCTTGACGAGGAAGTTCAGTCCGTCCTCGTTGTAGTCCGCTTCCCTTATACGCGCTACGGTATGCTTGGCACCCATACGCTTGGCGAGGAAGCAACTCAGCATATTCACCTCGTCCGACTGCGTGACGGCTATGAACAGGTCTGCCTTGTTCACCCGCGCCGACAGCAGCATCTCGCGAGAGGTCGCTCTGCCGCATACCGCCATCACGTCGTAGTTGTTGGATATCTGCTCTATCACTTCGGGGTCATTATCTATGGCGGTGACGTCGTGCTTGTCATCCGTCATACTGTCTATGATCGCCCTGCCCACCTTGCCGCATCCGGCAATGATTATTCTCATCTTACGTCCTCTTTCTTTCAAAAATACACGCACCCGCCTGAGCGGGCACATATCTTGGCAGTATATATTCTATCACAACAAGTCAACTATTGCAATACTTATCTTCTACTCGTCCTGCAACGCGCGGAAATCCACCTTGCCGAGGGGCGTACGGGGCATACTGTCCAGTACCTCCACGTATCTCGGCACGGCGTAGGTGATGAGGTTGCGCTTGCAGTGCGCTATCACCTGCTCTCTCACGACATCCGCGTCCATCTTCTCACGCAGCGTGACATACACCTTGACGAACTGCTTGCCGTCCACCTTGACGCCTACGACGCACGCCTCGGACACAAAGTCCAACTCGGCAACGCAGTTCTCCACCTGTGCGGGGAATACATTCACCGCCGCTATCTTGAAGGAACGCTTCTTTCTGTCCACTACATACAGGTACCCGTCCTCGAGGTAGCCAATGTCGCCGGTACGCACCCATACGGTGCCGTCCCTGTACACGAGGCAGTCCTCGCCCTCGAGATACCCCGACATGGCTCCGCCGCCGCTCACCGCTATCTCGCCCTGCTCGCCTTCCGCCAGCGTATTGCCCTCGTCGTCCCATATGCTCACGGCAAAGCCGGGCATGGGTCTGCCGCAACTGCCCTTGCGGTAATGGTCGAAGTTGTTGACTATGCTCACGCCGCACATCTCCGTCAGCCCGTAGCCGCGCATGAGTCGCGCGCGCGTGCCGTACTTAGCCAATATCCCGTCCACCTGCTCCACCAGTGACTCGGGGCATACGTCGCCTCCGCACCATATGACGTCCAGGTGCCGCAGCCCCTTTCTGTCAAATACGCCGCATGCCAGCATCTTTTTCAACATGGCGGGCACCACCGACCACACCTTGATATCATACCTGCCGAGCAGGTACGCCACCTTGCGCACGTCGAACTTGGGCACCAGTACCAGGCTGTACCCCACACACAACGGTCCGTGCATCGCCGAGCACAGTCCGTACGCGTGAAATACCGGCAATGTCGCGAGGTTATAGTAGCCGTGCTTCACATCCGGATGGTACATGCCCCACATGCCGTCTACGACGCTTTGAAAGGCTTGGTTGCTCAGTTTAACTATCTTAGGTGTACCGCTCGTGCCTCCGCTGTGCATATAGCACAATATATCCGTAGCCGCGCCCGACACCCGTGTGTCAAGACCCTTGCCCATAGCGAGCAGTCGGGAATATGTGCATAAACCTGCCAGCCGCTTGCCTGCCAGCCGCGAATACAGCGCGTATATCGGCTTGCGCACGCACACGTAGTCCGCTATGCTGCAACGGACGAGTATCTGTCCGAGCGACGCGAGCGGACGCTCGTCACGCATGGTGGCGTCGTAGAAAAACAACGCCTTGGACCCCGTCTTGCGAATATTCTCCGCCAGCAGCCGCACCGGCACCAGCGGGTGGACGATATTCGCCACCATACCCAGTTTGCTGCACGCGTAAAACAGCACCAACGCCTGCGGACAGGTGGGCAGTTGCAGGGTGATCACGTCCCCCTTGCTCAGTCCCAACTTCGTCAGCCCGCCTGCCATGCGCTCCACGTCGGACAGGAAATCCGCTATACGTAGCCTATGACCATAGTACACAATGTGCCCGTCACGGTCGGCTCCCTTTTGTAAAAATTCGTAACAAGTATCCATAATTGCAAAATCGACTACAGTATACCAAAATTCGCGTCAAAATGCAATATTTACGACGCGGTTGTTCCTATTATATCCAAAAAAAGCCCGAACCTCACGTCCGGGCAAAATATCTACAACAGAGGTATCACTCCGAGATAGCATATGTCCTCCCGCTCGGCGGCATGACCCTCCGCCAATACGAAAGCCTTCTTGTGCACTATACCGCCGCTCATGGCGACCAGCTTCTCCAAGCCCACCAGGCTGTGTCCCGTGGACACCACGTCGTCTATGATGCCTACCCTTTTGCCCCGCATCAGTTCCGCGTCGTGCCGAGACAGATACAGTCTCTGCTCGCGTCCGGTGGTGATACTGCTCTCTATCTCCACGTCCAGCCCGTCCTGCATGTACAGCTTGCGCGACTTGCGCGCTACGGCATAGTATGCGTGCCCCAACTCGCGCGCGATGACGTGCGTCAGCTGCAAGCCCTTGCTCTCCGCCGTGAGCAGTACCTCACAGTCGGATACCATCGCCGCCAGTTGCTTGCCGCAATGCTCCGTCAACTCCACGTCGCCGTGCAGGTTGAAAAAGGCTATCTTCACTCCGCTCGGAAGGGGTATGATGGGAAGTTCGGCTGTCTTGCCTCTCAGGTCTACCTTGTACGTATTCACTTCTTGTCTCCGTTTTGTCTATGTTGTCCTGTCTATATTCTACTATATTATCTCCGCCCCTGTCAATAGGGGTCGGCGAATTTATCCCCTGCGCACCGGCTCTCCGTCCTCGTACACGAGCGTGATCTTGTCACCCTTCACCAGGTAGCCGCGCTCGGCATACTGCCACATGGGCGTATCGCTGCGCGAGTCGGAATAGTACGTCGCGGGAGGAGTATCCCCCATCCGCTCGCGGAAGTAGCGCACCTTGTACTTGCCATGGCAGTGCTTGCCCGTCAGCTTGCCCCGCGTGGAAAAGTCGGTGGCTATACACCGCACGCCCAGCCGTCTGCACGCCTCGCCCACCACGAAAAGGGGCGTAGCCGACACCACCACGTCGTCCTCGCGCATCGAGGCACGGTACCAATCCTTGATACGGGACATATTCCTGTCCCAGAACCCCTGCACGAACCTGTCCGCATGCGGCACGAATACTATAAATCCTTCCAGTAGCAGCAAGTACACGTTCTTGTTGAGTATACGCAGTCCCCTCAGCAAAAACGCCACCAGCAGCACCGGCAGGTACAGTATCAGGTAGGGCAGCCGCAGCGTGCAGTACAACGAGAACCGTCGCATGCTATTGCCGCGAAATATGGTATCGTCGAAATCGTAACAATTCATATCCCGATTATACCATACTTCGCCCCTTCTTTGCAACCCTTCGCCGACTATACCGCCTCAAATATCCGTCTCCGTTGCACCGCATTTCCCATCGGAAGTGTATTTTCGGCTTGCTTTATAAGATTTTCTTGTCAAAAATACAAAATTTTGTTATAAAAATATTAGTTTTTATGGTGCATTTTGGTACTCTATAGTGTATAATGGAAACTGAGCCGCGGATGTGTTCCGCGACGATCATTGCCCATTGTTGTGGGGAAAGCAACAAAACAGGAGACTTAATGAAAACAACTACTTACTCAAAGGTACGCGCGGTATTGTGCGCGGTGCTGCTGGTCGCTCTGGCTGCGGCGTTGATACTCGCCCTGCCTCAGCAAGCGCGGCGTACTCCCGCTCGGGCGGAGACGGTGAGCCTGTCCAATGCGGAAAAGGCGAGATTGCGCTTTGCCATGCAGTTGCAGCAGCAATCGCAATACAACTTCACGCCGGAGTTCACCATGAGCGATCTGCCGCAGGAGACGGTGGAGCAGGTGCAGAGCAACCTGCAGAACCTCAAGACGGTCAACACAGCCGTGACGGCACTGGGACTTGTGACCAAGTATGCCGCCCCCATTCTCGGCAAAGCGGCGGTG
This sequence comes from uncultured Clostridia bacterium, assembly GCA_947623225.1. Classification (GTDB taxonomy): domain Bacteria; phylum Bacillota; class Clostridia; order Christensenellales; family CAG-314; genus Fimimonas. The sequence goes on from CANQGO010000026.1 coordinate 5,192, forward strand.
AGGGGCTTTCTCTCGCAGGTGCCGGGGCTGTCGCACGTGGTATCGCAATATATCACGGGCGTATCCACTTACGAAGTGGGTAAAAACGTAGAACAGGTGTACAGCAAACTGAGCGTGCAGATGGATGACATATACAATGCCCTGTCTGCCGACATGCAGGACGGTTTCAAGACGCTGAGCCAGACGTTGACGGATTGCTACAACGCGCTCAAGGACCAGCAGGATATGAATACCTACTACGACACTATGAGGGAGTTTGCCACGGAAGCCTTCTACGACGCGAACAGCAGATCTTGCGGCTACTACGCGTGGGTGACGCAGTTGGCAAAGGACTACAAAAACATGTCCGACGCCATCGGAAGAGGGGCTTCGGCAACGGATATGAAGGTGTTCTATGACGCGCTGTATCGCACGGCGAGCCAGGTATCCATCATATACGGCAATGTGGTACCTATGGGCGAATTTTCCGGTACGCCGCTCTTCGACGCCATGTACAACTACTACCTGCTCAACTCCATCTCGCAGCAGGATCCCAATCAATACCTGGCGGACTCGGTGGACAAGTGTATGACCTTTGTAAAAGACGTCTACTCCAACTACCAATTTGCCAACACCTGCCTCGCGCTGTGCTACCGCTACCAGGTGGATACCATCTCTGCGACATTGCAGCCGGGCGAGAATATAGAAAACAAATCATACACGCCCAACGGCATGGCTCCCGTCTTGTACAGCGATATATCCGGCTTCTCGGCGGGCTACGCTGCCGATATTTCCAAAATAAACGCCGCCATATCGCGTTTCTACTGCCGCTTGCTCAATCTGGACGAGACATACTATCTGCAGACAGACAACTACTTCGGCAGGGTCATATACCACGAGATGGCTACGCAGGCGGGACCGGGCGCACAGCAGATGGACGGCTTCTATCTGAATGTCAACGACGCCGTGCCCTCGGGAGCCAAGTTGCACATGCCCGCCATATCCGAGTTGCTCAGCTATATGTTCGACAGCGACTACACCTACAGGGTGAGCGATACCGCCGTTGCCCAAGCGGACAACTCCGGCGTGATCACCGTGACGGGCAGCACGGGCGAATTCGACGTCATATTCGACTGCGAAGGGCAGAACGTATTCAAAATGCACTTCAGTATAGGCAGTACGCCCTTTGCCAGTGAAGGTACGACCACTTCGCCCTACCTCATCGACAGCGCAGCCGACCTGGCGAGACTCGCCAACGACCCCGCTCTGTACGGATACCACTATCTGCTCACGCGCGACCTCGATCTGTCCGGCACTGCCGCAGCGGAGGCGCGGATAGGCACATTCACGGGGACATTCGACGGAGGCGGTCACACGCTGTACCACAAGCAGAAATACGCGCTCTTTGACAACAACCTCGGCACGATATGCAACCTCACGCTGTCGGACGCCACCATTACCGAGAGTCAATACCTCTCAAACAGCGGCGAATACCACATAGGCGGTATAGCCAACACTTCCGGACAGGATGGTGCCATAGTCAACTGCCACTTTGTCAATAGCGTCATATCCGCCGACGTCTCGGGCGTTCCGGAAGAGACGCGCATGATAACGGGCGGTATAGTGGGACACCTGAGCCACAACGGACAATACGGCAATACCCGCATAGAGAACTGCTCGGTAGTCAACTCCACTATCAATCCCTGCCTGACCAACGGCGTCAAAAACGATCCCGATATACACCAGATATACAGCCACCTGGGTGCCATAGCCGGCTACAGCAACGCCGTGATCACCAACTGTGTGGCTGTGGGCAACAAACTCTCGGCAAAGATACAAGCCCATTCCTGGTGGACGGATCTCACGGGTCAGTTGGGACTATGGGGCAACAAGTTCCGCGTACGTCCCGTGCTGTATCTCGGCGAGTTGGTCGGTACCGCCTCTGGCGGCAGATACACGGACTGCTACTACGCGGGCAATACGCTGACTGCAGACCTGACCAATCCCACCAACGACGACCGCACCAACTTCCACGAACAGTTGAAGTATATGGACGGAGCATTCGGTTCCAAAGAATCTCCCACCCTCATCAATATAAGCGAAGACCCCTCTGCGGAGGATCTGGAGGCACTGGGCTGGGACTACTTCGACCGCAACGGAGATATAAGCCTCAGCCGCAAGCAGGCAAGCAAGCTGACGGTAGTCGCCCTGCCCAACAAGACCACCTACGGCGAGGGCGAGAGCCTCAACCTGGCAGGTCTGCTGCTGGCCACCGACGACGGACAATTGGTCGGCGGACCCCTGACTGCGACGGATATCTCCTCTTCGCCCAAGGGCGCAGTGACCGTGACTGTCACCTGGAACGGACTGAGTACGCAGTTCACGGTATACGTCGTATGCCTGCACAAGAATACGACTACCAACGGCAACAAAATAACCTGCAACGACTGCAACGAGACGCTCTACGACTGCAATACGGACGAGCATATCTGGGTAGGCGAGTGCACGGAGGCGGCTTCCTGCGACAAGGCGGGCAAGATGCACTATCACTGCATAGCCGAGCACGAGTGCGATATGCCGGAAGGTTACGACGAAGAGATACCCATGACCGATCACAACTGGCAGAAGGGCACATATCTCGAGCCGAGTTGCACCGTGGACGGTTATCAGGACTACACGTGTCAGACCTGCGGCACCACGCGCCGAGAGGTACTGCCTCATACGGGACACCACTACACTGCCCAGGAGCAATCGGCAACCTGCGAAGCGGACGGCAAGATCACCTACACCTGCAGCAATTGCGACAACTCCTACGAGGTGACCATTGCCAAGTTGGGACACAACTACGTAGTACGGTCTGACCTTTCCCGTTCCGCCACCTGCACGGAGGACGGCGTAGAGGTGAGCGAGTGCACCAACTGCCATGACAGGCAGAGCAAGACTCTGTCCAAGACGGGACACAGTCTGAATGAAATGCCGAGAAAGGACCCCACCTGCACCGAGCAGGGATACGTGCAACTGTGGTACTGCTCCAACTGCGAGAAGGTATACAAGGACGCGCAGGGTGAACTGCCCTACACGGACACAAGTTACGTTATAGACGCGCTCGGACACCTGCCCGAAGAAAAGCAGCAGTCCGCCGCCACCTGCACCGAGCCGGGATATGTACATTGCTTCTACTGCTCACGCTGCGACAAGTACTATACCGACAGTTCCTGCGAAGTGGAGATACCCGCATCCGAGGCGATGACCGCCCCGCTCGGGCACGATCTCACACGTCACGAGGAGAAGGATCCCACATTCACCGAGGACGGCAACTACTTGTACTTCTATTGCGAACGCTGTCACAAGTACTTCAAGGACGATCAAGGCAACACGCCCTATGACGGAGACAGCTGGCGTATAGACAAGCTGGGGCTTGCGACGCGCTTCTCTCAGGTCGTGAGCGAGGTCCGTCCGGACAACTTCGACAGCATAGTCGCCGCGTTGCAAGTGTACGACCAACTGTCCATAGCCGAGCGGCAGGACGCCGCGGTGAAGGAGGACTACGCCGTACTGCAGAGAGCCATAGAGCAATACAACGCCTCGATGGATACCATCAACGACTCGCACAAGAGTGCCAAGCGGGCGGTAAGCATATCGCTGGGACTCGCCGCCACCGTGACTGCGCTGGCAGCGGCGGCATACGTGTGCAAATTCACGCTTGGGAGGTAATGACATATGAAAAAAAGACATATATGCCTGATCGCATTGTTTATATTGATGATGACGCTGTGCCTGACGATACTGGGCGCGTGCTACAATACCCGCAAGATGCTGCTACTGCATATAAGCAACTTCGCGAGCGGCGACCTCGACAATATGACCGTCACCATACAGACCGCCAAGGGAGATATGGTGCTGACGAGCACCTACGCCATGGTCAAGGAAGGCGACGCATTCAAGGTGGACTACAGCATACAGGAAGCGAGCACCTTCACGCAGCAGGACAACGGTAAATTCTCCATTCCCGAAGGTACCGTCACCACCCGCACCGGCAGTGCCATCGTAGAGCACGGCGTGGTCACGAGCGACACGGGCAACGCGCTGGATATCTCCGTGCAACGCCTGGCTCCGCTCGAGGACCCGCAAAAAAGCTACTTCAAGCACGTCAAGTACGACCAGATCTCCCACGGCTGGAGATCCTCCGAGACCATCATCACCGCCGACGTAGTGGACCCCGAGGGCTTCTACGGAGTGCAGACGGAGGATATGACGGTGGAGTACAGAGTCCTTCTGAACAAGGACCTGGACGACTACTTCCTCACGCTGAAGTACACCGACGAAAACGGCTGTGCCAACGTGATCGTCTACAACTTCCAGATCGTAGACTGACGAGCCGACTATATCTATCACGCAGAAGGGAAACGCAAACCGCGTTTCCCTTCTTTTACTTTACAGACTTTTTCTGCCTTCTACACTTCTCACCACTTGGGACGAAGAAACTTCTTGTCCTCTTCCTTGAGGTCGAGACCCAGCGTGCCGCCGGGGTTCATAAGGTTGTCGGGGTCGAAGTGCTGCTTGAGTGCCTTGTATATCTCCATCTGGCGGGAGCCGATCTGACCCTCCAGCCAGGGCGCGAAGAACTTGCCTATGCCGTGATGGTGGCTGATGGCTGCGCCGCTCTGCTGGATATGGTCGAGTATACCGCTCCAGTAGTTGACGAATTCGTCCAGTTCCGTCATACGTGCGATGAATATGAAGTACAGGTTGGCTCCCTGCGGATAGCAGTGGGACATATGCGTCATACATATGGTGTCCGGACGGCTATGGCAGTAGTCGCGCACCGCCTTGTGCACCTCTTCCATCTGACTCCACTTGACAGAGCACTCCAGCGTATCCGTCATAACGCCGAAGTCCTGCATGCTGTCCCGCATATACGGGTCGTTGAAGCGTCCCTTCTCCCACGCCGAGGTGACGGCACCCGTAAGGGATATGGCCTTGTACCGCTTGCATATGCGCTTCACGTTGCGCGCGACGTTCTTGCAAAAGCCCTTCTCGCCGTCTGTGAAGCCGAGGAACAGGCAACGCTCATGCGGCTTGTAGCCCAGCGTCTTGAGCATGCCGCCGAGCGGACTGTCCTCCACGCCGTACATACGCATGGTTATATCCGTCTCCTCCGGGTCGGACAGGCGGAATACGCTCGGTTTGCCGCACTCGCACTGCATGATCTCGCGAGCCGCCTCCATGGCGGAGTGCCAATCCTTGAACATGAAGCTGAACTTGTAGTGGTTCTCCGGCATCCAGCGGAATATCTTGAGCGTGACATGCGTCAGCACGCCGAATGTGCCCTCGCTGCCCATCATGATCTGGTTGACATCCGGACCGGTAGCGCGGGCTGGGAAGGCTTCCGTCTTGACTATGCCCGTAGGCGTAGCGTACTCCTGCGCTATCACTATGTCCTCTATCTTGCCGTAGTAGGTGCTGTTCTGTCCGGCACCGCGCGTCACCGTCCAGCCGCCCACGGAACTGTACTCGAAGGACTGCGGAAAGTGTCCGCACGTGTAGGCGCGCTTGGCTCCGAATAGCCTCACCGCGTCGCGCAGCGTCTCTTCCAACTTGGGCCCGCTCATGCCCGCTTCCACGGTTATGGTCTGATCTACCTCGTTGAAGTCCACTACCTTATTGAAATGTCTGCGCATATCCAGCGTGATACCGCCGCATACAGGCTCCACGCCCCTCGTCACCGAGGAACCGCCGCCGTACACGTACAATGGCAACTTGTGCCGCACGCAGTATGCCACCAACTTCTCCACGTGGTCCTTATTCACGGGGTACACCACCGCGTCGGGCACGTGGTCGGCTATATGCTTGCGCAGGCGCAGCAAGTCGTACATAGTCTTGCCGTACGCCACGGACAGACGGTCGTAGTCGTCGGTGGATACATTGTCATCCCCCACTATGAGGCGCAACTCGTCCAACTGCTCCATCGTCAGCGCGCAGGGCTTGTCCAACTTGACTATCTCCAGCCCCAGCGGCTCGGCATACTCCTTGAAGTCGTCGTCCGTCATGTGGAATACTTCCTTCATCATCTTGTACAGCGTCTCTTTCGGCACCTTCACAAAGGAAGGATCGCCCCACTTGTATATAGAGCGGTAACTGCCCTTCGGTGCCACTTCTCTGTACCATTTCGGCTCGAAGCCCTTGTACGGTTTACTCATAGATCACTCCTTTTCAAGATATTTGTAAAAACTCTGCAACTTGGCATACAGTTTCAGGTATATATTGCGGTATATGTGGTCGTATACCGTCACTGCCGTAGGCTCGGGAAGGAATTCGTCGGTGTAGTGCACCATATTGGCTATCGCTTCCCGCTCGTCCTTGTACACGCCGCAGTAGGTGAATGCGACTATCGCCGCGCCCAGCGCGCTGGTCTCGTATGTCTGCACGCGCTTGACGGGCTTGTTGAAGATATTCGCCGCTATCTGGCATATAAGGTCGCTCTGCGATCCGCCGCCCGATACCGCTATGTAGTCTATCTTCTGCTTGCCGCGCCGCTCCATGCGCTCCAGCCCCTCACGCAGCGCAAAGTCTATGCCCTCTATGATGGCGCGATACACATGCGCACGCGTGTGGTAGTCGGAAAAGCCTATGATGGCTCCGCGCGCTTCCGGCGTGGTCAGTCCCGCCTGCCAGAAGGGCTGCAGTATCAGTCCGTCGCTGCCTGCGGGGATAGTTTCTATCTCCTCGTTCATCAGCTCCTCTACCGACTTGCCCATCTCCTCCGCACGCTTCTCCAGATGCCGCGCGAAGTTCTGCTTGAACCAGCTTATCATCCAGTACCCTCTGAATATCTGCACCTCGGGGTTGTAGTAGTCCCTGAGCACCGCGGGATACGCCGGCATGAAGGGTTCCGGCTCGAAGTACCGCTTGGTGGAGAACTGTACCGTACTGGTCGTTCCGAAACTCACCGACGCTACGTTGCGCTCCACGCACCCTACGCCTACCGTCTCACAGCCCTTGTCCGAACCGGAGGCTATCACCTTCAGCCCTACCGGCAGCCCCGTCTGCAATGCGCACTCCGCCGTCACCGTACCCATCACGTCCCCCGGCGAGCATACCGGCACCATGTACTTCAGATCCAACTCGTACACGGGATATATCAGGTCCTTCTCTCTCAGATATTGCTTTTTCTTATGGTCGAAGGGAAAGTGCCCTATCGTGGAGGCGTAGCTGTCCGTAAGGTTGCCCGTCAGCAGCCAGTTGATATACGCGGAAATGTGCACTACCTTGTCCACCTTAGCCCACAGTTCCGGCTCGTGCTGCATGATCCAGCGCGTCTTGACCTTGCTGCGGATGGCATTGACGGTGCGCATCATGCCGACCAGTTTGAAAATTTTCGCATTCTTCTTGGGCAACGGCGACGAGGTGTCCGCTACACGCTGGTCGCTCCATAGTATCATGTCGCGCAGTACTTTCTTGTTCTCGTCCAGCAATACCGCCGTATCGCGGAATGTATCCACGCTCATGGCTATGACGTCCTTCATCAGATCGGCGTGCTCGCTCACCAACTTGTTGGTGATGCCGCACAGCGTGGACCAGTACATATCCACCGACTGCTCCATGTACCCGTTCTCTTTGCTAATGTACGGCGGATACTTCACCTGCTCCTTGACCAGCAGCGTGCCCTTGTCGTCAAATATGATCCCGCGCATGCTCTGCGTGCCTATGTCCACTATCAATACGTTACTCATTTGCTTCCTCCATGTCTGTAGTTGTTATAAGATCCACACCCGTGCCGAATAGGTCCTCCGCTACCTTCGTACCTATGGCAAGGGGCTTGTCTATCGTTATCTGCCTGCACAGTGCCATCAACTCCGCTATCCTGCCCTTGGGTATCTCCCCGTCCGTCTTGACGGATACCACGGGATACCCCGCCACCGTCGTACGCACCGACGTCGTCACACTGCGCATCGGGGCAGTCAACTCCGCCACCGCAAACGCCTCTCCCCGCTTGCACTTGTTGCCGCTCACCGCTATGTCTTCGCCTTCGCCCGTCACGGTCAGCCTGCAACCGTTCGGACATACTATACATACCATCTCCATATCTATTTGTCCTCCAATGTCACCGTGATCCGACTGAGGTCCTTGGCTTTGCCGAAGTCCACCACTACGCGCTCCATCTCCGGCGGCAGCAACTTGCCGTATACCTTGCTGTATACCGTCTCGTTTCCTGCCTTCACCGTCAGCCGCTGCCCCGTCAGCTCCTCGCTTGCGCGAAAATACATGACTACGCCGCTCACGTCCGAGCGTACGTCCAGCATCTGCGGCACTACGTACAGCAACTTGCCCGCCGTCTCTATGGACACAAGTTCGCGCTCACGTGTGCCTGCCGCGCAGTGACTGCCCGCCGTCTCGCCGCTCTCGGACACATAGTCCACAAGGTCGTTGACGTGCAAAGCATTGCCGCAGGCGTATATCCCGTCTATGCGGGTCTCGCAGTTCTGGTCCACATACGCGCCCTTGGTCCGCGGGTCAAGAGGTACGCCGAGGTCGCTCGCCAGTTCGTTTTCCGGAATGAGCCCTACCGCCAGCACCAGACAGTCGCAGTCTACGTACTGCTCCGTGCCGGGGATGGGACGCATACGCTCGTCTACGTCGCTTATCTCCACACGCTCCAGCCGCTCATGCCCGTATACCTTCGTGACGGTACGGGACAGGTACAAAGGGATATCGAAGTCGTGCAAGCATTGGTGTATGTTTCGCGTCAATCCGCTGGGCGTTGGCTTGGCTTCGTATACTCCTACCACCTTCGCGCCTTCCAGCGTCAACCTCCGCGCCATGATCAGCCCTATGTCTCCGCTGCCCAGTATCACTATCCGCTTGCCCGGCATCACTCCGAGAATGTTCACCAGGTTCTGCGCCGCGCCCGCCGTGTACACTCCCGCACACCTGTCGCCGTGGATATAGATGCCGTTGCGCGTGCGCTCCCGACAGCCCGTGGCAAGCACTATACTGCCGCACTCCGCACTGCACACACCCTCGCGACATACATAGGTGATGACATACCCGTCAGCCCTCCTTTCCGTACGAGTAACGAAACTAAACAGGCTTACTTGCACATTTGTATCCGCCAACTTGCGAATGAATCGCTCCGCATACTCCGGTCCCGCGAGTTTCTCTCCGAAACGCACCACACCGAACCCGTCGTGTATGCACTGCTTGAGTATGCCGCCCAGCCGCGCCTCGCGCTCTATCAGCAGCACGCTCGCACCGCCCTCCGACGCCTTGATGGCTGCGGCAAGCCCCGCAGGTCCGCCGCCTATCACTATCGTATCGTATCTCATATCACACTTCCTTTATCTCGCCTACGGCTATGTTGCTGCCTATGTCGTCCTTGGTCACGTCTGTTACGCTCACGCCCGCCTGCTCGGCTATTATCTTGGTGATGAGCGGCATACAGAATCCGCCCTGACACCGCCCCATTCCGGCACGCACCCGCCGCTTGACGCCGTCTATCGTCTGTACGCCCAGCGGATTGTTGAGCGCGTTCTTGATCTCACCCAGACTCACCTGCTCGCAGCGGCATATGATCTTGCCGTAGTCCGGGTCCCGCTTGATGAGCGCGTCCCTCTCGCCGTCGGATAGTTGCTTGGCTTTGACGGGACGAGGCCGACGCGGATCGAATCGCTCGTTCGCCTGCACCTGCATACCGGTCGACGTGAGGTACTCGGCCACCATCGCGGCAACGTCCTTGCTGAACGCCGGCGCGGCTGTGATCCCGGGCGACTGTATGCCCGCCACGTGCACGAGATTGGCGATCTTGCTGCTGCGCTCGATGATGAAGTCCTCTTCGTACGTCGCCGCACGCACTCCCGAAAAGTATGCGATGATATCCCCGCGGCGCAGCGTCGGGCACACCTGCATGTGCTTGCCCAGCACCGCCTCCAGACTCTCCGCACAGGTGGACGTGTCCTCCCTGTCCGGTATCTCCACCGCGTCCGGTCCCACCAGATAGTTGCCGTCCGCAGTCCGTATCACTCCGCCGCCCTTGGTCGAGCCGCTGCCGAACTTGGAAAGCGACTTCAGCGTCGGTCCCATACTTATGGTCTGCTCCGGCACTCCCTGCGCCCGCGGATCCAGCATGACGTCCGTGCCCCGCCTCGGGTGTATCGAGAAGTACCTGTCCCCCGCCATGTCGGCTATCTTGTCCGCAAATACTCCCGCACAGTTCACCACGCACCGCGCTGTCAACTCGCCCCTGTTGGTGCGCACCCGCGCCACCTTGCCGTCCTCTACTTCCATGCCCAGCACGGCAGTGTTCAGACTGACTACAGCACCGTTGTGCACGGCGTTCTCCGCGTACGCTATGGTCAACTGATACGGCGACACATACCCCGTAGAGGGCGCATACAGCGCGCCTACGGCGAAGTCTTTGACCGAAGGCTCCGCCTCCGATATTTCTTTCTTGTTCAATATCCTCACGCCCGGTATCCCGTGCTTGGTCGCACGCTTGACCGTGCCCTTGGCAAACAGGCGTATCAGTCGGCTGTCAAATATGACATACTGCCCCGACCGCCGAAAGTCCACTCCCAGCTCCTCGCATACCTCGCCGTAGATGGCATTGCCCGCTACGCCGTACTTGAGCTTCAGACACTCGTGCTTCAGGTCTATGCCCGCGTGCACCATGCCGTTGTTCGCTCCGCTCGCTCCCCGCGCTACGTCGCTGTGCTTCTCCACCAACAATACGCGCAGCCTGTAACGCGTCAACTCTCTCGCCACCGCGCACCCGCTGATACCGCCGCCGATGACCACAACGTCCCAGTCCGTACCGTCCAGCGCGCCGTCCTTCAGCGCAGGCAAACGCTCCGGCTGCTCCTCGTGCCCCACGAGCCTTATGTCGTTGACTACATGCTTGCCCGGCTGCACAAACGCTTTGCCAATGGCAACCACGTCCGCCCATGCTCCGCACTCGCCGCTCAGAAATATACTGCGCTCGTCCTCGCTCACCGCGACCTCTACGCCGTAGTCCTTCTTCACCTGTTGCTTGATCTTGCTAATGTCCATATCCACCTCTCGAGCCTCCGCGCTTGCTGCGCCCGCTCTCTACTTTCCATTATAGCAGAAACAAATGCCGATTTCAATACCCATTGTGCTCGGGTATTACGCCAAAAAGTGGGCCACTTGAACGCTCACGAGAAAAAGAGTGCGACGCGGACACGCGCCCCAAAACCTATGTCAAACCCACGGGGATGAACCCCGTGGAACCGCCTATGGTTTTGGATGCACGGTCCTCGCGGTCTCGCTAAAAAAAAGGTCGGACTTTAGTGAAAGCACCTTGTTTCAGTAGGAGACTGACTACGGAATACCCGCGTGCCCTACTGAAAAGCGGCGAAGTTTGATAAAGCGACTTGTTT
>CANQGO010000027.1 GCA_947623225.1 uncultured Clostridia bacterium
CTCCCCTACCCACTCAACCCCAAAATAAAAATACCCCCCAAATCCCGTCCAACGGTACTATTTTACTTCATAATACTTTATAATGCCCATCATTTTACTTCATTTTACTTCATTTTACCCATATCCCACTTCAATACGCTAAATCGCTAAACTATCACTTTACTACGCTAAAGCACTAAAGTAAACGAACTAATCCAAAGTATTCCGAAGTACTTCGTTTTACTTCACCCATCACCCCAATCCAAACTACTTCATTTTACTTCGCCTTTACTCCTAATCCAAACTACTTCGTTTTACTTCATCTTCCGCCCCAATCCAAACTACTTCGCATTCGTTCATATTACTTTGTAACCTTCTGTAACCTTTTGTAACCAAATTGTAACCATTTTGTTGTTGATTTGTAACTTTATATGTGGTATAATATAAGTGTAAAGTAAATCGAAGGGCATACTTCGGAATCCCGTCCAACGGTATTCGGAATCCCGTCCAACGGTACTTTCAAATGTACATTCACAATTCAATCAAATTTGTGCCCGTGACACACTTCACGGAGAAAGGACAAAAACAATGTCAGAACTCACTATTTCCACGAAATCCGAAATCCGTATTCCGAATTTCAAGAACGAGAAGCTTCGCGAGTACACACAAGCTATTGCCGCTGATATCGGCGATATGACAAATCGCGCTAACTCAGTAGCCCTCAACCTCGGTCACGTCCTTGAAAGTAAGTGCTACGAGGACGACGGCTTTCAGTCCGTCGCGGACTATGCCGAATCGGTATTCGGTATCAATCGTACTCAAGCATACCGCATGGCAAAGACCGCCGCGCGTTTCTTGCTTGAGGACAAAGCAATTGCCGCAAATGACACGGTTCAGCAAATCCCGCTCAACAACCTTGCCGAACTTGTCACACTCACGGACGAACAGATTGAAGACGCAATTAACAGCGGCAAGCTCACCCCCGACACAAAGCAAACCGAAATACGCCAACTTGTTGCCGATTCAAAGCCCGACAAGGTTTACAAGGGTCCCGACTACGCAATCATACTTCCCAACGGTGATACGTTAGGCACCCCCGCTAAACTTCCCCTTGCTGAACGTGACCTCAAAGCCGAACTTGAAAAGGGTTGGCTTAACGCTGACGGTTCCATAGCCAACTATACAATGGTCAAATGCAAGCCCAACGACAAGGGGACAATCACTTGTCATTGTATCAATAAGGATACCGCCGAACTGATAACTTTCTGGTTCCGCCCCATTCAAATCCCCGATTCAAAGCCCAACAAGACCAAAACTACCCCGGGCGCCGCAGTTGCCGCCGCCGTCGCAAAGTACAAAGCCGCTCACGACGGCAAGGAACCCGACATGGCAACGCTCTTGTCACTTCTCAAGTAATTCCGCAACCAGTCCCGCCCCTCAATCGGGGCGGGGCGCAATCCGTCAACGATACCGTTCAACGGTATTGAAATATTAAGGAGGTATTACAATGTCATTGAAATCTCTCAAGGAAACTGCTCTGAAAGCTACATCGCTCTCCGACCTCATGCTTGACCGTGAACAGCTCACCACCGACGAACTGAACGGTCAGACCGTCACACCCATCGCCGTTGATATTGCGGCACTTCAGGGGAAAAAATTTCCCGTGTTTGTTTTCGCCGAGTACCCCGACCACTACTACAACGGTGGCATCATCCTCGAAAAAATTGTCGAGGCATGGGTTGCGGCGGACGACGGGGACCTCTCACTCGTCAACGACGAGCTCGCCGACAACACCGGCGACGTTCGCTTCCGTTTCCGCACCGGCAAGACAAAGGACGGAAAAAATAACCTCACAACGGTGGACATCATATAACATCCATACGGGAACACCCCGTCTCGTCAAACGGGACGGGGATTTCTTTTAGGAGGAAAAAATCTATGGCAAAGCAGCCTCGCTACAAGCAGTACATAAACATCACAGCCGAGGAGCTAGGGCGCATGAAGGGCAACGAGGGCGTCAATGAACTGCGCCAAATCCTCTCTTCCTTGCGTCGTGGCATTTCAGCGACCAAAGCCACCTTCACTCGTGCGAGCATGTACTCTCACGCACTCTCTCAATATGAAGCAGAATCCCTGTTCGGCCTCAAACCCAAGGAGCGTCCGAGCATAAAAAATCTCACCCGCAATCAGCTCATAATGGAAGTTGTAAAGGCGCAAAAAGCCCTCACAGGAAAAACTTCCACTCTGAGAGGCGCACGTCTCGTTCAACGGGAAATGGAACAACGCCTATTCGGTAGAGGTTCAACCAGACACTTCACGATAGAAGAACAACGTCAATACTGGGCAGTCTACAATGAATTTATTCGCCTGCACGCCGACATGTATTACCGCCTCGGCTCCGACCAAATCCAAAAACTTCTCGCAGAACAGATGTGGGAGGATAAAAAAATTGCGACGGAGGACTTCGACTTAGGCGGGGCACTCGACCGAGCATACGCCTACCTTGAGGAATGGGAGGACACCCATCTGTGAGTTACCAGCCAAAATCAGGTATGGTATCAACAATCGAATTTCTATGTTCATTAGAAGATTATCCCTCGATTCGCACAAAAGAAAATGTCGAGTATCTCAACGTACCTGCTGCATTTGATATAGAAGTCTCTTCATTTTACGACCACAATGAGAAAAGAGCCGAAATGTACATCTGGTCATTCGGAATAAATAATATTGTAACTTGTGGTCGAACGTGGGAAGAATTTCGTTCAACGATACAGGCAGTTGAGCAAATTCTCGGTCTATCTGACCATCGCCGTCTAATCATTTATGTTCACAACCTTGCATACGAATTTCAATTCATACGCAAGCACTTTCAGTGGGACAACGTCTTTCTACTTGAAGAACGTAAGCCCGCATATGCACGGGTTGGTGGTATTGAGTTTCGGTGCTCACTCAAACTTTCTGGAGGGCGTTCACTGGCTCTTGTGGCAAAAGATTTACAGCGATATCCAGTAGAAAAACTTGTTGGCGACCTTGATTATTCTCTGGTTCGTTCCCGTTCAACGATACTAAGTCCAAAGGAGTTGAAATACTGTGAAAACGATATCAGGGTCATACTCCACTACATTCAGGAGAAGATTGAGGACGACGGCGATATATCAAAGATTCCCCTTACTAACACTTCATACGTCAGGCAATATTGCAGAAAGGCGTGCAAGCAAAATCGAAAGGAATACCGCAACCTAATGTCACTTTTAACAGTCTCCCCGGACGAATATAAACTCCTCCGCAGGGCGTTTCAGGGCGGTTTTACTCACGCCAACGCAAACTACGTGGACAAAGTGTTAGAGAACGTGCAATCGTGGGACTTGCGTTCATCGTATCCAGCCGTCATGGTGCTCAAAAAGTTTCCAATGTCGAACGGTGTCAGGGTCAACTCCGAAGTTCCGTTCAACGAGAACACCATACGGCCTTACCTCGAAAAATACTGCTGTATGTTTGATTTGGAGTTGTTCGATGTTGAGCCACGCTTAGAACAAGACAATCCAATATCGAGTAGCAAATGCCAAGCATTAGCTCCACGTGAAACGCTAATCAACAACGGTCGAGTGTCGCGCACAACATATCTCAAGACCACCTGCACTGACCTTGACTTTCAAACTTACTGCGAGTTTTACAGCTTTTCTCGTTGTGAAATCACGAATCTCTACACGTATAAGCGCGGATATCTTCCCAAGCCAATCGTTCAGTCTGTCCTCAAATTTTACGCCGACAAAACCATGTTAAAAGGGGTAGAAGGTCAGGAGCTTGAGTACATGATTTCAAAGAATATGTTGAACGCCGCTTTTGGAATGATGGTTACTGCGATAGTTCGACCCGAAATCACGTACACAACCGCAAATCTCTATTCCAAACTCTCCCCAGATATCGCCGAAGCTCTTCATCGGTACAATGCTTCGCTCAACCGTTTTCTTTTTTACCCATGGGGAGTGTGGGTTACAGCTCACGCAAGGCGTAATCTCTTTCGTGCAATCAAAGAAGCGGGCTCGGACCACGTGTACTCAGACACCGACTCGGAGAAACTGCTTCACCCAGAGCGACACGTTCAATTCTTCAACGATTTCACAGCAGAAATTGAATCCCTCATAGCACAGTCGTCTCAGCATTTCAACATTCCAGAATTGCAGTACCGTCCAACGACACCGAATGGTATCCCCTATGTAATCGGAACGTGGGCTGACGAGGGCGTGTATGACAAATTCAAAACCCTCGGCGCAAAGCGTTATCTCACCCTCAAACACGGCAAGTACGAGCTCACAGCCGCGGGCGTAAACAAACGTATGGCGGGGGAATATATTCAAACCTTTTCCGACCCCTTCGCCGCATTTAATACGGAATGGACAGTTCCAGAGGACAAAGCAGGGCGTAATATCTTGACATATATAGATGAAGAAACGGAGGGCGACCACATTGACTATCTCGGTCAACCTTTCCATTACCACGAATTGTCCTCCGTACACATGGAGCCGTCTGCCTACTCATTCTCACGTAGCGACCAGTTCATCGAATTTTTACAAGGAATTATGGAGGTAGAAATCAATGGTATCAGATAAATCTTACATCATTCTCGTTGACGGGATTCCCAAGCCCGCTCGACATAGCAACCCCAACACGGCGCTTGAAATAGCTCTCAACCTCGCATGGGTAGCCGACGAGAAAATCGAGAAAATCGAGATAGCAAAGGTGGTGCACGAAATCCGTGTTAAAGAAACGCTCTAAGCAGACCGACTATTACGACGTTCGTGACCTCATGAATGAGTATCCAGACTGTCAATACTACGTTATCTTCGGGGAGCGCTCAAATGGCAAGACGTATTCGTCTCTCGACTATTGCTTAGAGCAATACTTCGATACAAGCGAGCAGTTTGCATATCTCAGGCGTTGGGGTGAAGATATTCGCCCAAACAAGCTGAGCGAGTTGTGGTCGGGGCATATCGCCAACAAACGCATAACGCAATTGTCGGAAACTAAGTTCGACACAATGTCATACTACAACCGCAAGTTCTTTGTTGGTACGACCGACCCCGATACTATGCAGGTTACTAAATGCCCAACTCCATTCGGATTCGTCTTTGATATTGCGGGTATGGAGCATTATAAGTCCATATCTTTCCCCGGAATTACAACAATAGTCTTTGACGAATTTCTCTCTCGTAATGGCTATCTCCCCAATGAATGGATTCTTTTCTGCAATACTTTGTCAACTATCATTCGCGACCGTAACAATGTCAAAATCATCATGCTCGGTAATACTGTCAATCGTTTCTGCCCGTACTTTCAAGAAATGGGCTTGCGTCACGTCGATAAAATGCACCCCGGCGACAGGGACGTCTACCGCTTCGGTCAAACCGACTTAAAAGTTGCGGTTGAAATGACGCCCTCCAGCGCTAAGAAAGGAGGCAAAGCGTCGGACGTGTACTTCGCGTTCGATAACCCGCGGCTCCAGATGATAACTGGTGGCGAATGGGAGATTAGCATCTACCCGCATCTCGTCGAACGGTACGCACCCAAAGACAAGTTTTTCGATGCTTTCCTGCTGTTTGAAAAGGACATGCTTCATCTTGAATTTGTGTGTGATGCAAGAGGCCCATTCATATTTGTACACCCAAAGACAAGCGAGATTAAGCACCCGGATACCGACCTCGTGTACACGGATAGACCCGACATGAGGTACAACTGGAAAATGGCACTGACCAAACAGGGCGATGAAGCCTCAAAGTTTGTTGTCAAGATGCTGAGGGAGAACAGAATATTCTACTCCGACAACGAGACTGGCGAGGTATTCAGAAACTACGTCATGTGGTCAGACCAACAGAATATCAAAAATCTTTAGAGTTTTAGGAGGTAATATAATGAAAGAAGCAGACTTGAGAATGAAAGTCGTATCTACCATTATAGGGTGGATTGGACACAAGGAGGGCTCGGCGGGGCACAAAGAAATCATCGATACTTATAACTCGCAAAAGGTTCTTCCTCGCGGGCACAAAATGTCGTTGACGGAGCCGTGGTGCGCGGCAACGGTATCCGCGGCAATTATTGCCGCAGGACTTGAGGATTACATTCCATCTGAGTGCTCATGTAACGAACTTATCAAGGCGGCAATGGCAGAGGAAATTTGGGTTGAGGATGATACGCACATCCCGAGCGTCGGTGACATTGTTATGTACGACTGGCAGGACGATGGAGCCGGAGATAACACCGGAAAAGCCGACCATACGGGAATTGTCGTTGGCGTTTACGACGCTCAGTTCGATGTATGCGAGGGAAATGCGAATAACAAGGTTGGTATTCGCGGACTCGACTATAACTCCAAGTATATCCGCGGCTTCATCTGCCCTCGATATGACCTTATAGCCAAACAAATCTCGTTGAACGAGATGACCGAGGGAGAAAGATGGGCAGTCGAGAACGGTATAATAGCTGGATACGGAAACGGTGAGTACGGTTGGGGCGACCCGCTGACAAGGGGTATGGCGGCAACACTCTTGATGAAGTATGACAAATGGAGAAAGGAGATGCGCTAACTATGGAAGAACGTCAAAATCCATGCTCCGCTTTCAATGGCGCTATGTGCCAAATATGTGTTGAGCCCTATATTTATGGCCTCAAAACATGCAAAACATGTGAATACGGTGACGGGCATTGTGTTCATTGTGCATGGTATAAAATTGACAATACAGCCTGTGAGAATGGAATCCGTCAAGAAGGGAAGTGAAGATATGATTCGATTCTTTCATGGAAACTACTCCACGCCAGAACTTACGAGACTCAAAATTGGACTTCAGCAGATTCAAGAGTCAGTGACATGTGGTTCTACTGATTGCGGCGACTGCGAGTATAAGCACATTTGCGCCGACCTCGTACAGTTCCTCAAACGTGTGGAGCATCTTGAGGTCGAAGCAATCCACAACGATAGTTATTGAAAGTTAGAAATACCCCAGTCCCGTTTAACAGGACTGGGGTATTTCTTGCATTAATCAATAAATACTCCTCCTTCAAGTAATCCGATAATCTCACTCTTTTCAAGTTGAGTTGCTGGGGCTTGAAGTTTAATGTTTTTGAACCTTGAATAACCTTTGCAATTTCCAACATTTACGTTTGCATACGCCGGTTTGCCCATAAGAGTGCCATACTGATTGGGCATCGCACTCTCGTGATACTCATACACTACAAATGGCTGTTGAGGTCCGAGATATCCGCTTTGTCCGGCTATTGACCCAGTTTTGTCCGTGTTGAACACATTACTGGTGGCACCCCTTAGAGTGGCTCCGACAACTGCGGGTGTTATAGATGCCCCGCCTGTATAAAGCGCCAAACCAGCGTTTACAACACTGGATATAAGTCCGCCCGCATCGAGTGCCGTTAACGGAACTTGATACGCCATCGCTCCGCTGAAAGTATATAGAATGATATTTCCCGAGCTAATTAATGCGACACACGCACCAGTTAGAAGGTCTATATTGTACAATAGGGACAATGTTTTGCCTGCACATTCATTCATGTCAAGCTGACGATATCCGATGTACGGCAGGTATATTCGCAGGGACGTATATGGAGGATAATCCAACGGATTTTTGAATGGGTCAGGAATAGTCACAGAGCCCATATTGATGGTTTGAAGAGGGTTGGCCATTCTTTGAGCCGTAACGCCCGTATTATACGAACCGAGATAAATATCGGTTCCCGCTCCGGGTGTAACTGAAATTGGCAAAAAGTGCGTGGATATTATTGCGTTCATCGGGTCGCTCCATATCCTTGCTAACGTGTCAAGCAAATCAGTTGACCAGAGTTTAGCATTAAGCGCGGATAGCATTGAGGGTCTGTCCCAGTATGCGACTGGCAAAAATGCCCCTGTAAGTGGTAAGGGAGTCACCAATGGAGGATTGTCCGGAGGTACATCGGGCTGACTGGGCGGAGGCAAATTCGGGTCTGGATTGGTCACGGGGGGCGTATCAGGATTTGGGGTACTTGAAGTATCTGGGTCGGTAACAGGAGGAGAATCGCTATTCGGATTATCGCCGGGATTCAAATTGGGTTGAGGTTCTGTTCCCGTGTTTGGGTCGCCTGCGGGGGTGATAGGAGGAAATTCTTCTGGGGGAGGAATCGGTGTATCTGAAACAGAAGGTAATTCCTCTGGGCTTGGCAAAGGAGCGGATTCGATTGTAGGAAGTGGGTCTGTCATCGGTTTTGGGTTTTGGACCTCTGACTGTGTACTACCGGCAAGTGGATTCAACTCAATGGGATATGAGTCTTGAATTTCTTTGCCATTTCCAGTTTTAGGGCTGGACCAATTTTTCTCAAGAGAGGGGGTACCCAACTGTACAATGCCCGACGCCGAAGCAGGTACTCCAATCTGAGAAGCCAATTCAAATTGAATCTCCTTCGGAGGCTCAGAAAGTGAGGAACCAGTCCATCTATAAAAATTTTCAAAATTAGCAGTATATGGTTTGGGAGCAGAGGAATCTTGACCACTTAATAAGGAAGGCTCTGTATCAGTACCTCTCCACGACTCGTCTGCGCGTATCCATTTACCGCCGCTCCAGCGATATGTTGCCTTCGGTCCGATAAGACCCGAATTTACGACGAGAACTCCAGTAAAAGTTGATTTATTAATTTCCTGAGTCCATACTATAATATTTACAGGATTGGCGAATACAATTTTTCTTGAACCGTTAATATACCCAGTCGCGGGCACTGCGCCTACAAAGTATCCAACCATATCATTAAAATTTGGAATTTTTTCTGTATTTACCATGGGATATACGTGTGAATTAAAATCCATATATGCGTCGGCGAGCGACTGTATATATGCCGCCATGGCTTTAACAGGAACCGAAAAGGTTCCGTCTGAATAATAAAGCAAAACATTCCCGTTAACGGTACTTCCTGACTCCCACAGAGTTTTTTGCAAATCATACAACCAGCCGGGGTGTTTAGATTCTATAAACTCTCCAAGCTCTTTTCCAGCCTCATAACCCAGAACTGCCGCTAATACTGGAAGCGCAACGGTAGCTAAGCCCTGAGCCGTTGCGGCAAGCAGAGTGTAAACATCTGCCGCCATAAAAGCATAACCAGTGGTTGTATACAGCGAAGCGCTGTCTTGAGTAATTGAACGATAAATTGTACGGACTTCATCTCCAATTACAACAAATACCTCCTGAACAAATCCCAATGATTGTCCGCTATCTGATACCAACTCATATATATTGGGGTCGGCAAGAGAAGATATATCTATTTGTTGACCAGCCCTGAGTATTTCCTCTAAAATTTCTTCTGGCATAATATCACTCCTCATATTTACCAGCAACCACAAGGACTGCTGACAATCCATCAAACTTTCCGCTGAATGAATATGTTTTTATTTCGGTGGGAACTTTTGAAGCATAGGAGCCGTCGTCAATCTCGTCTGACGATACTGCGCTGGCGGTTGACTTGACGGCAATAGCATTTGCAGAGTAAATTTCGCTTGCGTATGTATATAGAACATCGACGTGTGCGCGGAGTTGCCAAATCTTGTTGGCGAGATTTATCCAGTCATTGACAAAATAGAACCGTTTAAAATCTGGTATATAAAGATAATTATATTGATAAAAAACAGGATTAGTTTTCTCCAACTCTATAACAGGGTCTACCACCGAACAATCACTAACTAATGTTCCATCCAGAGAAAATGGAGTTGAAAGATATGCGGCTTTATTAACTCTATTGGGCTCGGCAGTGCAGCGATATAGGCATATTTTCATGGTATCACTTCCTTAAATTCATATAACATGTTGCCCCCGTCCCGTTGGACGGAACGAGGGCACATGAAGAGGGTGCGGATATTACACCGCCTCGGAGTCCTTGACGTAGAACACGAGGAACTGCTCGTTGAAGTCGTTGAAATAGCGAGCGTCCTGCTTGTAGAAGTAGTTGGTGAACTCCGCCTTGGGGTTGTACTCGGTGGTCACCCTGCGGTCGAAGTTGGCTACGCCCAGAGCGTCACGGTCAAAGATGACGCCGAGAATGCCAGACTGCGTGACCTTTTCACCGACAGCGCCATCGGGCTTGACGGGTGTCAAAGAAATGGTGGACGCGTCCTTGAAGCTGAACGTCGCGCCGGGAGCCTGCCAATAGGGGACGGTGTCACCGCGGGTCAAGCGGGTGTACTCGTCGTGGTAGGTGTCGGACTGAAGGTAGATGTCGGCGGCTTTCATGAAGTCAGCGAGGGTGATGATGTGCGCATACTCGCCAGAAGTGAAACGCTGTTTGCCGCCGAGATTGAACATAGTGGTGAGAGCGGACATCTTGGACTGGTACAGGGACATCATGTAGGCGGCGTGGCGGATGAACTCGGGCTTATAGATGCAGGTGTCCGCTTTGATAGTCTCGTCGCCCGTCGCGGCTTTGTAGGTGTCGATTAGGTTGATGGCGGCGGTCTTGGTGTCGTCAGCATTGGAGATTGAGTTGGCAATCATATTGCCGATGACGAAGTAGATGAGGTCCTCCGTCGCAACTGTGAGTGCCTTCTGAGTCTCGTTGAACAGCATTGATACAAAAGCGTTCAGCTGGGAGGCGGACTGGAAGGACTGCCGAATCTGCCGGTCCACGATGGAGCGGTCGATTTCAAACGTGGTAAGGGAGTTGTAGAACTTTGCCTCAGCCTTCGCAGAGTGGAAGATATGGGGGTCGTAGGACGTGCCGTCTTTCAGGTCCCAAGACTCGTTCTTGGTCACCTTGGGCATTTCGCTGGTGATTTTTTCGAGGATGGAGCCGTACTGCCAACTGTCCATCAGGACGGAGGGAGCGTTGCCGGTGTAGGAGCGGTTGACAACAATGAGTTTGCCAATCTGGTTGACGAGAGCGCCGGTGAACTTCTCGTAGATTTTGTCGGTCTTGGGCAGGTTCTCAAACGCGGTGCCGACGTCCACCACGTTCTCAAGGTTTTCGCTCAGAGCGATTTCTGAGCCGCCGAGGGAGTCGGTGATTGCCCCATTGACGAGGGTTTCGAGCTGCTTTACTTCCATTGTAAATTCTCCTTTAAATAATTTGATATGTAATCTCGTTTGACGAGATTATGACGAAGCGAAATTGGTGTTGGTGAAACGAATTGAATTCCCGCTTATACTCACTGTTAATTTTTCTATTTCTGGTTCTTCAGGCTGATGTGCCCAGACACGCCCAGTGGTATCCCAGAGATAACTACCGTCAGATAGTAATACGATGTCGAATAAAGTACTTTTCGGATTCCATACCGGCAAAACGTTTACATAGCCCACGGTAGTCAATCCTGTCGAAGTCTGTATCACTTTTGATGTGGGTTTAATTGTAAAACTTGTAGTTGCAAAAGATAGTAAATATGATTCTGTAATCAATATGGTGAAAGTAGGCAAGATTCCAAGAACCCCAGCCGTACAAAAATTTGTTGTACAATAATTATCATCATCAATTTTTACAACATCTAACGTAAATGGCTGTTTCTCATAAGTGAATTTTATTGTTTTACCAGCGTAATCCTTCAATTTAGTAAAATCGGAGAATTTCACTTGACCTCCTCCTGAACTTGGGGTAATTGTCATTTCACCGATATTAACTACTTCTCGCTCTCCGCCCCCGCCCGACGCCGCGGAAACCCACAGTGTTCCGTCTGACGAGACTGCTACCTGTTGCGTTTCGTTGGTTTTGGGTGGAGCTTTAACAAGCCCGGCGTGTTCCTGAGCGGCGAGGGGAATTACAACAGAAACGGTTTCGTCATTTTTATAAGAGCCCTCAGGAGATAAAGATTGGTCAACGACAAACTGAACGCCATTTTTAGTAGATATTTCCTCACCATCTCCGGTAGGCTCAGACGGAAGTTTGATACCGCCGAGTGTATCAATAGAGGCAAATTCGATTTTGGAACTTTCGGGATATGGGGGAACATACAAGAATCCACTTTCGTCCACCTGCACCTGCACAGAACCATTTGTTTTAGAGGGGGCACGAACTCCGCCCAGATTGATATTAGTGGCTACAGGAAGAACATATCCGCCAGATGTTCCACCGCCTGTGTAATCGAATTGCTCGACAACACATGGGTCATAAACGGAGAGAGCGAGAACTTTGTCCACATCAGAGAACACGGACTCGAAGAAGTCCCACTGCCATGCTTCACGCTCCTGTTCAACGAGACGTTGACGAGTGAAAAGCCCTGATATACCGGTGCGTTTGCGAGTGCCCTTATCGGTGGTTGTGCTGTCTCGTTCAACGGTAGTATCGGTTGCTGTCGAAAGGTCGTGAACATCTTTGTCCTCAAGAGCGAGTGTGCGTTCATCTGTGAGGTCTGGAGTGCGCTTGGAGTTCTCATTGGGAATTTCTACATGATTGACAGTAGATGAATAATTATCTTGTTGACCATTGACGCCAACCATTTGGGTCGAGTTGTAGCCGGAACGAGAGGCACTACCAGAGCCGTTGGTAACCGTCGTATCTTTCGATGTGTTTTGACCAGTTCGCGCTGTTTCCTCAGTTCCCGTAGATTTATTTGTGTCTGTACCTGTGTGACTGGTTGTGAGGGAACCTGTGTCTTTAACTGTGCCATTATTCTTATCCTTTCCTGACGTGTGTTGCGCCATGTCAATTTCCTCGGAGATTGACAAGTTGTCCAAAGGGTCATACTCGGATTTCATGAGGTTCCAGAGTCGAGTCCAAGGTTTGGAATAACGGGCAAGGATTACACGAGCAATTGCAGACTTTCCATCCTCCGCAACCTCGCCATTTTCATCGAGGAAGTTATAGACAAGAGGCGCGCAGAACTTGTATCCGGAGCGATTGCCGAAATATTCAATATCGAGAGTGACTCCGTCTATTTCCTCGTTCCACGGGGCGTTCCGCATGTTAGCGAAGATTCCACCACCCTGAAACCATTTGGGAAAAGCATTTCGAAGAAGTTGATTATTCGGCATTGGATTCACCTCCTGTATCGTTAGACGGGACTTCTTCTCGCTCCTCAGCGAGGGAGACTTCGACTTCCTGTTCCTTCTTCTCCCATGCGGAGTTTTTGGAGACTGTGATATTGGTTCCAAAGGCAGCGTTGATGTAGTCAAGAGCGTCCTGACGGCGAGCTAACATGTCGTCGCATAAAGGAAGAAGAATGTCAGTGTTAGTTGCAATTTCCTCTGCTGAGAGATATTCGCGCTTCATGTTGAAGTTAGCGTTGAGGCCGATGTCGTTGAACCATGCCGCCTTGAGATACTGCTGAAGCTCTATGAGCTGAATGATAGAGTTGGCGGAAGATGGGGAAACGTTCTCGGCGTGAATTCCGGCGAGGAAGGGAGCGGAAGCAACGGTGGCAAGTTTGCCCTTTTCGAGGTTGTCGATGTACATGTTGGCGGAGGCAAGCTCGCTGTCAGTTGTGCCGGAGATTAAGGTTTGCTGTCGGGCGTTGAACTGGGCGGAACGTATCGAGATATCGTTCTCGGTGAGTTGGGTTGCGTAGCGAGTGTACATGGGGGTTAGACCGTTCATCTGAGTGTCGTTGTACATGAGAACGGCAGGTTCGAGTGTCGTCCAACGAGATTGGTCATATGGGGCAAAGTGGTTGATTATGCGGTACTCGCGAGAAAGGTTGAGGGCGGGGTTCGCGACTATGACTTGAGTTGGGCGGTAGTACGGGTCGGGCGGTCCGCCGGGGCGCCCGTTGAAACAATAGAGAGAACCGTTTGCCTCTGCGACGATAGCGTAGCCGTAGAGTTGGAGATAAAACTCAAGGATATATGCAGGTATTGTGTCAGGGAGTCCTTGGTACTCGAACATCGCCGAAGTGCGGTCAAACATGTACGCGACATATTCACGTGCTCCTTTCTCTTTATCTAAGATGTCGCATTGGCAGGAAGTGTCGGCGTCGGAGACGAAGCGAGGGAAGAGGTTACGGAACTGGGATTTGACCGAGGAAGCCATTAGGTATCGCCTCCCCTACGAATCTCGTTAACGAGACTGGAGGTCGCAGAGGTATTGGCGTCGAGCTTGTTGGCAAGGTCCTTGATGTCCTGCCGCAGGGAGTGAAAGATTAGAAGGTAAGCGGCGATTGGGAAGCCAACGTTGGCTATGAGGGTGGTGACGGTAGTGACTACTTCATTCATGAGAACTCCTCCTTTTTTTATTTAGAAAGGGACTCCATATGGGGAGTACCGTTGAACGAGAGTGGGAACGCTGGTCTATGTTCTGGGTTCCCATTCTCTATGTATATAGTATAGCACATTTCTTGTAGTAAGTCAAGTGGTATTTTCAACAAATTTTAAAAAATTTTGGAGGGGTTCTTTGTGCAGAAGTAACAACAGCGATTTAACGAATTAAAGGAAGATAAAGTATTGCGAAATAGGACGTGCTTTAGAATACTTCTAACGGGACTCTAACGGGACTGGAACTGGGGTAGGGGGGTGGTAATTT
>CANQGO010000028.1 GCA_947623225.1 uncultured Clostridia bacterium
CTGTGGCGAATGGGCAAAAAAAACGGAGACAAAATTTTGTCTCCGATATGATGGTGCCGCTGACCGGACTCGAACCGGTACACCCTGCGAGTATCAGATTTTAAGTCTGAGGCGTCTGCCTCTCAGCCGAGGCTCGAAGAGCCGAACGCCACGAGCCGAAGGCGAGTATTCCGCCCCATAAATAAAGAACCGACTATCTCGGCTGTGGCGAATTGGCAAAAAAAAAGAACGGAGACAAAATTTTGTCTCCGATATGGTGCCCGCAATCGGATTTGAACCGATACGACTTTTAAGGTCGAGGGATTTTAAGTCCCTTGCGTCTGCCTGTTTCGCCATGCGGGCACATAATACAACTGCGAAACCAATCGGCTTCGCAGTTGTGTCTGGAGGCACCACCCAGACTCGGACTGGGGGTGGAGCTTTTGCAGAGCTCTGCCTTACCACTTGGCTATGGTGCCATCACCTTTTCTATTCTATCAAATAAATAAAAAAAAATCAACCTTTTTCACGCAAAATATCTTGATTCTCTTATTTCCTGTGTTATACTGGTCTCGAGCCTGAGAAAGGCGTGAGCGACGCGTGCGAAAAAGCCCATTTCCCGCCCCTATGAGTATGCGTTGCCTCAGCCGCTGCAGGTGATGGTGTGCGAGAGAACCCCGATCTCGCGGTGAGTGGCTATGGTTGCATGGAGGAAACAAAGGATGAACATTTTCAAAAAAATTTATTGTCGCATATACCAAGGCATATTCAAGGCTATGATCGGCATATTGCCTTATCGAGTGCCGCGCTTGTTGCAGACCGACGCGGAGTTGGCGCAGGTGCTTGCGAGTGCAGACAAGCGCAGGGCGTTGATCGTCACGGACAAGTCGGTGCACGAGTTGGGACTATGCGACGGCGTGAAGGCGCGGCTGGATGAGGCGGCGATCGCCTATGAGGTATACGACGGCACCGTTCCCAATCCCACGACGGACAATGTGGCGGAGGCGGTGGGAGTATACCGCGACAGGCAGTGCGATTGTGTCATTGCCGTGGGCGGCGGCTCGGCGATGGACTGTGCCAAGGGTGTGGGCGCGTGCATTGCCCGACCCAACAAGACGTTGTCGCAGATGAAGGGCTTGCTGAAGGTGCGCAAGCGGCTGCCGTTGCTCATAGCCATACCTACCACAGCCGGTACGGGCAGCGAGACGACGGTGGCGGCGGTCATCACGGACAGCGAGACTCGGCACAAGTACGCCATCAATGACTTTTCGCTCATTCCCGACTACGCATTGCTGGACAGCACGCTGACGTTGGGACTTCCGCCTCGAGTCACCGCCGCAACGGGCATGGACGCGCTCACGCACGCTGTCGAGGCGTACATAGGACGCAGTACCACGCGTGAGACCCGAGCCAACGCGCTCAACGCGGCGAAGATCATATTCGCAAGGCTGCCCCAAGTGTATCGCGACGGAACGGACGCGGCTGCTCGCGGAGATATGCTGTACGCATCCTTCCTGGCGGGAGCGGCATTTACCAAAAGTTACGTCGGCTACGTGCACGCCATAGCGCATGCCTTGGGCGGCAAATACAATGTGGCGCACGGCCTCGCCAACGCGGTCATTCTCCCCTATGTGCTGAAGAGTTACGGCAAGTCCGCCTATGCGAGGCTGAACTCCATGGGCGCGTACGCGAAGTTGTACGACCCCGACCTGCCCGCGCAAGAGGGCGCGCGCCTGCTCATAGAGCGCGTGGAGAGCATGAACAGGGACATGGGCATTCCCGAACACCTCGACTGCATAGCCGAAGCGGATATCCCCGCACTCGCCGCTACAGCCGAGAAGGAAGCCAACCCGCTGTATCCCGTTCCGAAACTATTCACCGCTCGCCAACTGGAAGCCATCATCCGCCAAGTGGCAGGCTTGGACTGAAAAAAATCTCCCGTCCTTATGTGGACGAGAGCGTCGATACTGACTGTATGGCTCGGGCGCGTCAGTTCTGACTGCACGGCTCGGACGGAGCGTCGGAGGGCGCGGTCGTGGAGTCGGCGGACTCGGGCGGAAACTTCAACTTGGCGAACAGCACGGCGAAGCAAATGAAGTGCACGAGCGCGGTCAGGAACCAACTTATAGGGTAGGATATTGCCAGCCAGGTCAGGTTGTGGAAGTAGTCTATCGGGAATATGAAGAATATCCACAGCAGGCGGAAACCGCACGCGCCGCAGGTGGATATGACGGTGGGCAGTACCGAGTAGCCTATGGCGCGCAGCGCGAAGGCAAAACTGTCCATCAGTCCGCACAATATGTATGTGCCGACGGTGATATATATCCGTTGCAGAGCGTATTGTACCGCCGTATCGCTGCCGTGAGCGTACAGCCCCAGCAACTGCCTTGCGAATACCAGCACGACGGACCCCGTGATGAGCCAGGACGCCGTGACCAGCATGAGCGTGCGCAATATGACTCGGCGAATGTTCTTTTTGTTTCGCACGCCGTAGTTGGCAGAGCCGAAGGTCACGATGCCCTGCGCGCAACTGTTCATCGAGGTGTAGACAAAGCCTTCGAGGCTGGCGGCGGCACCGTTGCCGTCCACCAATGCGGGCGTGCCCGCCGTGACGCTCAGCTCGTTGACGCTGGTCTGAATCATCACGTTGGAAATGCTGAACAGCGCGCTCTGTATGCCGGCAGGCAGTCCGAGACGAATGATCTCCTTGGCTTCCTTGCCGTGCAGGCGCATACCGCGTAGGCGCAACGCGAAAAAGCTGTGCTTTTTGAAGCGCATATACACCAGTACGTCGGCGGCGGCGAGTGCCTGAGAAGCGGCGGTGGCGATGGCTACGCCCTGTACGTCCAGTCGGAACTGAATGACCAGCAGCAGGTTCAGGCATACGTTGAACAGCCCCGACAGCGTGAGGAAGTAGAAAGGTCGCTGCGTGTCGCCTACGGCGCGAAGCAGGGCAGTGCAGAAGTTGTACACCATCGAGAAGGGCACTCCGATGAAGTATATAGCCAGGTACTGCGTGGACAGTTCCAGCAGTTCCGGATTGGTGCCCATCCAGCGGAGAAAGTACCGCGAGCAGGTGACGCCCAGCACGCCCACGCCCAAGCCCATCAGCACGGACAGCAGCACTGCCGTATCCGCTACGCGCTGACCCTTGAGTCTGTCGCCCTTACCGTAGCAGCGCGCCATGAGTATGTTGGCACCGATAGACAAGCCCATAAAGAGGTTGACTATGAGGTTGATGAGAGCGTTGGTGGAGGAGATGGCTCCTACCGAGTGCTCCGAACCGAACAGTCCGCATACTATGAGGTCGCTCGCCGTGAACAGCAACTGCAATATGCCGGACAGCATGATGGGTGCGACGAATTTTATCAAGTTGACGACCATGCCCTTGTCGGCGGTCATATCCATATTCTTTGACTTGATCATAATAAAAACGTCACAATTATATCACCAACCGAAGCGCGAGGCAACCAAACGCGGGCGTATGTAAAATATTTTTTTTCTACTCTTTCGTCCCTGTGTCCTGGCGGCGGTGCGCTTGTCGGACGTGCCGATATCCCAACCGGTCGACAATGTCCGAAAAAGCATATTTTGCAGAATACTATTACAGACATATATGTCAAAATGGCGGAAAATCGCCTTCGGACGGAGAAAAATATTGACGAAGAGGCGGTTTGGGGATATAATGAAATAATCAAATAATATGAGGTGACAGTATGAGTTCTATATTGTATTTCACCAAAAACATAACGCCCGAGGGGCTTATAAAGATATATGACGCTCTGGGAGTGAGCCTCGGGGGCAAGGTAGCGGTCAAGATATCCACGGGCGAGCCGGGCGGACACAACTTTCTCGCGCCGAAATTGATAAAGCCGCTGGTAAGCAAACTGCACGGCACCATAGTAGAGTGCTGTACGGCGTACGGCGGCAAGCGTTGCGAGCCGAAAGTGCATTGGCAGACCATCAGAGACCACGGCTTTTTGGATATCGCGCCCTGTGATATCATGGACGAAGAGGGTGAGATGATGATACCCATAGGCGGCGGCAAGCATATGGACGGCTACAATATCGTGGGCAGTCACCTTGCCAACTATGACAGTATGCTCATGCTCAGTCACTTCAAGGGGCACGCCATGGGCGGATTCGGCGGAGCGTTGAAAAACATGTCCATAGGCGTGGCGTCCTCGCGGGGCAAAGCCTGGATACACACGGTAGGGCGCACCAAGGACCCGGACAAGTTGTGGGGATTCGTGGACGATCAGGACGGCTTCCTCGAGAGCATGGCGGAAGCGTGCAAGTCCGTGATGGACTATATGGGACGGAGCAATATCCTGTATATCAACGTTGCCAACCGTCTGTCGGTGGACTGCGACTGCGACAGCAACCCGCACGAGCCGGAGATGGCGGATATTGGCATATTTGCCTCGGTCGATCCCGTGGCACTGGATCAATGCTGCTATGACCAAGTGAAGAACTCCGACGACCCCGGCAAGGCGTCGCTTATAGAACGTATGGACAGCCGTCACGGCATACACACCGTGGAGTGGGCGCACGAGATAGGGCTGGGCGATTGCGAATACGAGATCGTGTCCATCGACTGACCGTCGGACTTCCATAGGCAATAGGCAGTCTCTTCGTGTGCGGGAGAGACTGTTTTGTTGGGGCATACATATACAGAACAAAAAAGACTGCGTGAGGAGGCTTGCGATATGACGGATATAGAGATCGCTCGCAATTACACAATGAAACCGATAGTGCGCGTTGCCAAGAAGTTCGGGATATCTCCTGAGGATCTGGAACTGTACGGCAACTACAAAGCCAAAGTGATGGCACGGCCCTGTCCGCGCGACGGTGCGAAGTTGGTGCTCGTTACTGCCATCAACCCCACCTCGGCAGGCGAGGGCAAGACGACGGTGTCCATAGGGCTTGCCGACGGGCTGAACCTCATCGGAGCCAAGACCTGTCTGGCACTGCGGGAGCCGTCGCTGGGACCGGTATTCGGTATCAAGGGCGGAGCCACAGGCGGCGGGTACTCGCAGATAGTGCCTATGGAGGATATCAACCTGCACTTCACGGGGGACTTCCACGCCATCACCGCGGCGAACAACCTGCTGTGCGCGCTCATAGACAATAGCATATTTCAGGGCAATACGCTGGGTATAGACCCTGACAGGATAGTATTCAACCGCACATTGGACGTCAACGACCGTGCTCTGAGGCGCGTGACCGTCAATGACGGCGTCAAGGACGCGGTGCCGCACGCGGAGAAGTTCAATATAACCGCCGCCTGCGAAGTGATGGCTATCGTGGCACTGGCGGAGGACCTGGAAGATCTGAAACGCAGATTGGGCAAAATTCTCGTGGCGTACACCTACGACGGTGCGCCGGTATTTGCCGCCGACCTGCACGCGCAGGACGCTATGGCGATATTGCTCAAGGACGCGCTCAAGCCCAACCTCGTACAGACGCTGGGCGGCACGCCGGCATTCGTGCACTGCGGACCGTTTGCCAATATAGCGCACGGGTGCAACAGCGTCCAAGCCACCCGACTTGCCATGACCTACGCCGACTACACCGTCACGGAGGCAGGCTTTGGCGCGGATCTCGGTGCGGAAAAGTTTCTGGACGTCAAGTGCCGCATATCCGGACTGCGTCCCAATGCCGTTGTGATAGTGGCGACGGTGCGCGCGCTCAAACTGCACGGCGGCGGCAGTTCGCTTGCCTCGTTGCGCAAGGGGCTGGCTAACCTCCTGAGACACGTACACAACATTACGCAAGTGTACCGCTTGCCTGCGGTGGTCGCCATCAACAGATTCACCGACGACACTGCCCGCGAGATCAATATAGTCAAGAAAGCCGTCGAGCAGACGGGCGTACCCGTATCGGTGTGCGACGTGTGGGCAAAGGGCGGCAAGGGCGCAAAGGATCTGGCGCGTAAAGTGACGGAACTGTGCCGCAGTGACAACAGCACTTTCCGTTTCGCCTACGACGACGGCGACGCGGTGGAGGAAAAGATCCGCAAGATAGCCACCGAGATATACGGCGCGGCGAATGTGGAATACTTGCCCGCGGCGCGCGAGAGCATAGCGGCACTGTCCGCCGTGTGCGACGTGAACAGTCTGCCCGTGGTCATTGCCAAGACGCAGTACAGTTTCAGCGACGACGCCAAGTTGCTCGGCGCGCCTACCGACTTCACACTCACGGTGCGCGACGTGGAGTACCGAGGCGGAGCGGGATTCTTGGTGGCGTTGGCAGGCAATATGCTGCTCATGCCGGGACTGTCGAGACAGCCCAACGCCGTAGGTATGACCATAGACGCCGACGGCAAGATAGAGGGACTATACTGAGCGGGGACGCGATATGAAGGAATGCATCATGCCTAAACTATATTTCAAATACGGAACGATGGCGAGCAGCAAGTCTGCTCAGGCACTTATGTGCAAATTCAACTACGAGCAAAAGGGAATGAAGGTACTGCTGGTCAAGCCTGCGCTGGACACGCGGGACGACGAAGAGGAACGTATGGTGCGTTCCCGTATCGGACTGACCGCCAAGTGTCATACCATATCCCCCACGGACAGTTTTGTGGCATTGTTTGAGCGAGAGAACGCCATCTCGAATATAGACATAATCATAGTGGACGAGGCGCAGTTCTGCACGGCGGAGCAGATAGACCAACTCAAGCAACTGTCCCGCCAAGTCAGCGTGCTGTGCTACGGACTGCTCGTGGACTTCACCTGTCACCTCTTCGAGGGCAGCAAGCGGCTGGTGGAGTTGGCGGACTCGCTGCAGGAGATCAAGTCGGTGTGCCGTTGCGGACGAAAGTCCTCCGTCAATGCGCGCTTCGTGAACGGCAAGTGCGTGGAGGACGGTCCCACCATCATGATAGGCGGCGACGAGTCGTACGAGAGCATGTGCTACTGGTGCTGGCAGGAGGAGTTGCACAAAAACAAGTAGTCTACAGTCGCAAAACAGTGTAAAAAGACAAAAAAAAGTACCGAGTTCCGTGAAAATGGACTCGGTACGTTTAATGTATGGACTACTTGACGGGCTTGTATGCGCAACCTTCCACGGCGGTGCCGCAGGTTCGGGACCACTTGCGCAGCAGCGGGTTGCCGTAGTTGCCGACGGCGGAGTCGTGCTGACGGTAGCGCATGTTCAGGTCCTTTGCCTTTATGTCCAGGCTCACCTTGCCCTTGGTGAGGCTTATCTCTATCTCGTCGCCGTCCTGCAGTACGCTGAAGAGGTTCTGCTCGCCCGTCTCGGGAGTGACGTGACCGACGACGAAGCCGTTGTAGAAGTCGGCGAATCTGCCGTCGGTGATGACGGCGACTTTGTCCTCGAGATCGTAGCCCTTGAGCAACGCGAGAGACGCGAATATTTCCCTCATTCCGGGACCGCTGCGCGGACCTTCGCCCTGTATGACGACCACGTCGCCCGCCTTGATCTCGCGGTGCAGCAATGCCTCGACAGCCATCTCCTCGTTGGCATACACCTTGGCTGTGCCGGTGAAGGAAGTGGCTTTGCCGCCGCAGTGCAGTAGTGCGCCCCCTTCGGTGACATTGCCGTAGACGGTGCGCAGGCGCGAGCCGGGCACGCCCTTGGATATGGCGCGAATGACCTTGTCGTCGGCTATACGCACATTGCTCAGCCGCTCGGCTATGGTCTCGCCGTCGGACAGATACGTTTCTTCCAACCGTCCGCCGTCCAGCAGTCGCTTCAGCATGGCGTACACGCCGCCCGCTTGGTGAAATTGCGTCATCAGGCACTTATTTTCGTAGTGCCGAGTGAGCAGCAGCGGAGTATTCGCCGCCACCTCGCCTATGTACTTGAAATGGAAATTTTTGACGCCCAACTCACGGGCTACCGCAATGAGATTCAGCAGAGTCGTGGAGCTGCCGCCGCAAGCCAGGTCCAGCGTGAGCATATCGGTCAACGCGGCGCGGCTCAATGCGCGCTTGGGCGTCCACTTGTCCCGAGAGAGGCGCACAGCCAATTCGCCCGCGTCCCGAGCGATACGGGTACGTTCCGGAGAGCCTGCGGGGGCGGTGCCGTTGCCGCGTACAGCCAGACCTGCCGCCTCGAGGATACAGTTGAAACTATTGGCTCCGTAGCGTGAGCAGTCGGTGCCGAGTACCAGCGGCAGATCCTTTTCGGAATTTTCTATAGATTCGTACGAGGTCTTGCCCGTCTTGATACGGGAGATCTGCTCGTACAGGTATACAAAGCCGTGCTCTTTGTCGCCGTCGTGCATGGGCATCATGGTACCCTGGCACACGAAGGCGCAGGGGATATTCATGCGAATGGCACCCAGCAGCATGCCGCAGACGGTATTCGGCTCGCTCGCCGCGAATACCAGCCCGTCGAAGAACTCGTGCGAGCACAGCATCTCCACGGCGTCGGCGGTGAGATCGCGCGAAGGCAGGTCGTACTTGGAAGAGACGGTGCCGCACAGCGCGGTATCGTCTATGCAGGGTACGTGCGCCACCTTGGCAGTGCCGCCGGCGGAGACTATGCCCTCCTTGATACTCTCGCACAGCGCGTCCAGCGCACTGTCCGAGGCGGTGACGCCGTTTTGCGCGCTTATGATACCTATGAGCGGACGGGACATGTCTATAGACAGACTGCTCGCCAGCGTCTTTTGCGGAAGTTTGTCCAACTGATCTATAAATTCTCTGAACATATTCTGACCTCACGGATATTGTACCGCTAAGCGGGTGCGTTGTCAATATTCTTGGCGCATATCCCCGTCGTATAAACCGACCGCGCATTGCTCAAACTAAGAAAAACGTACCTACGGAGCGGAGTATGAGCAAAAAAGTGATCGTATGCGGCGTGGATACCTCGTCCCTGCCCAAGTTGTCCCGCAAGCAGTCGGAGGAACTGCTGACCGCCATAGCGCAAGGAGATCTTGCCGCGCGCAGCTATTTCATAAACTGCAACCTCAGACTGGTGCTGAGCATAGTACAACGTTACAGTTACCGCGTGGACACACCCGACGACCTGTTTCAGATAGGTTGCGTCGGGCTTATCAAGGCGGTGGACAACTTCAACGTCACACTCGGCGTGTGCTTTTCCACCTACGCCGTGCCCATGATAGCGGGGGAGATACGTCGCTACCTGCGCGAAGGCTCCATCCGCGTCAGCCGCGGCATAAGGGATATGGCGTACAGGGCACTGCAGACGCGAGAGCGGATAGAGAGCGAGAGCGCGGAAGAGGCGTCGCCCGAGCGGATAGCGGAGGAGATGCACCTGCCTGTGTACAAGGTAATGTACTGTCTGGACGCCATCTCCGAGCCTGTGTCCCTTTCCGAGGCGATATACTCCGACGACGATGACAGCCTGACGTTGCAGGACCACATATCCGACGCCAAGTGCTCCGAGAGCATATGGGCGGAGCGCGTGACCCTCTTCGACGCGCTGGAGGCACTGGACGAGAAGGAGCGGGATATCCTGCTCAAGCGGTACTTCGAGGGCAAGACGCAGACGGAGGTGTCGCGTGAAGTGGGACTGAGTCAGGCGCAGGTGTCGCGGCTGGAGAAGAACGCGATGGAGCGACTGCGTACCGAGATGGCGTAGCGGCTTGTCCCTATTTGGCTGCGCTCGGTCATTTTACGACGAGTGCGTATGTATAATGGAGCGGAGCAGGATATGGAACTCAGTTACAGCGAACTCAGGAGCAAGGAAGTGGTCAATCTGCAAAACGGCGCGCGCATGGGCAAGATCATAGACATGATCGTGGACTCCGACGGCAAGGGCGTGCTGGGCGTGGTGGTGCCGGGCGTCAAGAAGCTATTCAAGCCGGCAGAGGATATATTCGTGCCCTGGTGCAATATCTCCAAGATAGGCAGCGACGTCATTCTCGTGTCGCTGGATATGTCCGCGCTCACCGGCGTTACCAGAAGTGCCGAGATGCACCTCGAGCAGGTGAAGGATGAGGACTACCTGTAGCCGTCGGGCAGTCAGTCCGCGACGTAGTTTTATATTCTATATTTCATAGTCAAATATTTGCTTTTTTTATATTTATTTGATATAATCGATTTATGCTTCAGGAAATACAGGTCAAATCAAAGCAATTGCTCTCCGACTTGATAGGCGAGAATACCGACTTGGGGTACTATCGCATACAGAAGATCATCAAGTCGCGGAGCGTCAAGATCAACGGCGTGCGCGTGGGCGTGGATATGAACGTGAGCGCGGGCGACGTGGTATACGTGTATCTGTCCGATCGCGAGAAGGACGGTATCGAGGTGGTCTACCGCGACGAAAACATACTGGTAGTGAACAAAAACGTCGGTATCGAGGTGCAGGGCGAGCATTCGCTCACCGAGCAGATCAACAATATCCTCACCGACGAAGTGGCACTGCCCGTGCACAGGCTGGATCGCAATACGATGGGCTTGGTGGTGTTCGCGCTGAACAAGAACGCCGAGAAGGAACTGCTGGACTCCTTCAAGGAGCGCGAGATAGACAAGACATACCACTGCATAGTGGTGGGCGCGCCGTCGTCCAAGACTACGAATACCGCCAAGGCGTATCTGTTCAAGGACGCCAAGAAGAGCATGGTGTATATCTCCGAAACGCCCAAGCAGGGCTATCAGCCCATAGAGATGCGCTACAGCGTGGTCAAGAAGATGGGCGAGTTGGCTCTGCTCGAGGTCAAGCCGCTCACGGGACGCACGCACCAGATACGCGCACACCTGGCATATCTCAAGATGCCCATACTCGGCGACGGCAAGTACGGCGTGAACAAGGTCAATCGCCGCTACCGCGTCAAGACGCAGTTGCTGTGCTGTACCAAGATCACATTCCACTTCAAGCAGGGCACCCTGCGCTATCTGGACGGCAAGAGCGTCGTGCTGAATGTAGACCTGACGCAATACTACAAGAAGTAAATTATAGAGGTATTTATGAAAAAATTAGCGATCGTTTTGTTGATAGCAGTCATGCTGGTGACGTTGTGCGCGTGCAACTACGTGCCTTCGACAAGATTTATGCCCAAGTCACAGGTGAAGTCCCTCGTCAAGAGATACGAACGTCCGCAGGCGGAGATGACCTTCCACTATACCGCGGACAATATGGACGTGGAAGTCAAGGTGGTATACGACCTGTTGCTGGACAAGACGCCGCTGGCTACGGTCAGATTCATCCAGTTGGTCAACGAAGGCTTCTACAACGACACCTTCTTCGACTACTACAACGGTCCCAGCCAGTACAACTACCTGACGCTGGGCAGATATCTGGAAAAGAAGAGCATCGTCTCGGACAAGACGGTGTACCTGAAGAACCCGTCGGAGACGACATTCAAGGGCGAATTCAAGAGCAACGGATACAAGGAGCCGGAGGGCGGCTACGCTCAGTTCGGAATACTTTCTCTGGCTATGTACCACGACGCCTGGACGGAGGACAACAATACATTTGATACCGCCTGCGGCTATCTTATAATGTCGACGTCCACCAAGACGCTCAATTCCGACAACTATGCGGTATTCGCTCACCTGAGTTCCATGTCCGTCCGGTATGACGACGGCACGCCCATCGTGCAAAACAACGTGCGCGGCGAAGTGCTGAAGGTGCTGACCGCTTCCAACAACGCTACCTCGCGTACCGTGTACGACGACGAGTCGGAGACCAACTCCTCCAGCGTGTCTATGAAGAGGGACGTTATCAAGGTGGAATTCAAAATACTGGGAGACTACGATTGGTCCAAACTGCCTCAAATCGGCAAATAATCTCACGAGGCAACCCCGACGGTTGCCTTTTTGTGTTGTATGATACTTATAGACAAACTTGACAACAGATCCGTAGCCAAGCGTGTGGGACTACGCGCGGGCGACGTCATAACCGCCTTTGACGGGGAAGCGGTGCGGGATATGCTGGACGTGGCGTACTACGATTCGCAGTCCGACTTCACCGTCACCGTGGACAGAAAGGGAAAGTCGCGTACGTTCACCGTGCACAAGAGTGCCAACGAGCCTATGGGCTGGGACTTCAGCGAGGACAGTTATATAGAACCGCGCTGGTGCGCCAACAGGTGCGTATTTTGCTTCGTGGACCAGCTGCCCAAGGGTCAGCGCAAGACGCTGTACGTCAAGGACGACGACTGGCGGCTGTCCTTCGTGTCCGGCAACTTCGTCACCCTCACCAATATATCCGACGAGGACGTGGAGCGTATCAAACGCAAGCGTTTCTCGCCGCTGTACGTGTCCGTGCACGCTACCGATGACGAACTCAGGCGCAGACTGCTGGGCAATGCCCACGCGCGCCCCATACTTCCGCTCATGCGCGAACTCGCCGACAGCGGTATCACCATGTACACGCAGGTGGTCATGTGTCCCGGTCTGAATGACGGCGAGGCACTGGATAAGACCATGCGCGAATTGTACACGCTGTATCCTGCCGTGCAGAACCTTGCCGTAGTGCCGGTGGGACTCACCTGCCACCGCAGCGGACTGGCGCAGTTGACGCCGGTGGACAAGGCGGTCGCTCGCCGCACCATAGAGCAAGTGGAGCGATTCGACGAGCAGTGCTTTGCCGAAACTCATAAGCACTTTGTCTACTGCTCGGACGAAATGTACGTCTATGCCGACAGGGAACTGCCGCAGTACGACTACTATGGCGACTTCGAGCAGTTGGAAAACGGCGTAGGGCTTATAGCGGACATGCGTTACCAGTTCGATCTGGCTATGCGTGACGCCGTAGCCGCGCGCAAGGGACGTTTCACGGTGGTGACGGGCGTCGCTGCAACGCCGTACATAAGGCAGGTACTGGATAGGGCAAAGGCACGCTTCCCCGAGTCGGACGTGAATATAGTCACGGTGGTGAACAGGTTCTTCGGCGAGACGGTCACGGTAGCGGGACTCGTCGTCGGCAGAGATATAGTGGCTGCGCTCGAGGGGCGCGAGGACGTGGGAGACACGCTGCTGCTGCCGCGAGTGATGCTGAGGGAGACGGAGGACGTCTTTTTGGACGGAATGACGCTGGACGAACTCAAGGCGATCACGGGCAAACGTATCGTGATAACCGCCGACGGGTACGAGTTGTGCAGAGCGATTTTGGAGTGTGACTGATGGCGAAACCTCTTGTTGCCGTAGTGGG
>CANQGO010000029.1 GCA_947623225.1 uncultured Clostridia bacterium
CTCCGAATAAGTGTGACTTATTTGAGTATTGTCGAACTTGACATTGGTCAACTTATCGCAAGTCGTGCCTGTCACTGTGACTGTCGCGGGTTTCGCAGACAAGGTCACTGTTATATTCGCCGGAGTTCCATTTCCTGCTGCTATATTGAGCGAGCCGATGAACTCACCCCCATTTTGTATGAATTTAACAATTGCGTCTGTCGTGTCGGGTTCCAACGTCACACCGCTATTCTGACAATCGATCTTGCCGGAGAACTCGACAGTGCCGGCGGTTATTTGTATTCCACCGCGGAACTCAAAGTCACCTGTAAGAGTCAACGTCGACGTCCCGATACTGACAACAAACTGACTAGTAAACTCTAATTTGTGCCCTTTGGTATCGATGATCACGTTGCCTGTCGCAGCCAATTTACCTGCAACTCCGTTGTAATCAGTGAGAAGTTCAATCTCTCCGCCGTTGGCTACAGCCGCAAGAGCAAGGGCAAAGTCAGAATATTTGCCGGTACCTACTTGGAATATCTCCTTGCCATATCCGCAAATATCGCAAGAATCACTGTTATGCGTACCTACGTCGAAATCTTTGCCACAAGTGTCGCAGATATGCTTATGACCATTCTCATCTTTAATCCAGTCTTTCGTAGTTGCGCATTGACCTTCATTGAAGTCTTTCTGACAGACGCTGCATGTCTGATAGTGTATTTGACTACCATTTTCGCCTGCTTTGACCTTCCAACCTTCGTCATTTGCTTTATGGCCTTCTGCAGGAATAGCATACATTTCCTCTAAAGCCCCGTCCTCGAATAAATAGTCAGTGGTTGCACCATTTTTATCGCCCATTGCTTCATTGCCACAGACACTGCACTTCCAGTAACCCGTTGTCAGACCATTCTTCTCACATGTAGCGTCGCGAGGTTCCACATACTGTCCTTGATGGCTTGCAGGAACAATCTCTACGGCGTTTTTCTCTCCGCAACGAATACATTCACCAGTTCTGGTTCCCGGTTCTGTGCAACTCGGCTCCGTTTGAGCCGTCGGATTGGCAACGGTATGTTTGCATGCTTCTGATTTATAATATACCGTTATTGATTTTATATGAATTTGAGTATTTGTTCCTTTGTTACGTCCATTTGTAATTTTTACAACTGTAGATTCACCTTCCCATGTTGCAAATGCCTCATTACTGTTGTGAGTCCACGTACCAGGCGTGGCTTTTGCGTTGTAACCACCAACACTTGCAGAGTTTAATGTAATCACCATTTTGTAAATAACTTGACCACTTTTAGCGGTTACAGTAAATGAATTATTATAATAAATTCGAACGTAACCATCACTTTCATACTTCGCAGCATTTCCGCCATTTGACTCTTTCGTAAAACTAAGATTGAATGTCCCCTTATCATCGCTATAGTCATTGTTATTGGCAGAAGTCGGAGTTATCGTAAATTGATCAGTTATTTCAGTTAACCTTTCTTCTCCACAATCGCAATTCTTGTTGTAGTTGCCGTTCTCATCTTGGAAGTTGTGAATAGCTGTGCCTTCGAAACCACAGTCGCATTTCGCATTATGGTTCAACCTGTCTATCTTGCCACCGGGCACACCCACCATCACGTGGTCTGCTATGGATTCTTCTTGGTAGTGAGTACAGTTTTTGCACTTATAGCCGTGCTGCGTTCCGCCTTCTATGGGAGAAAGTTTATCCTCATATTCATGAGGCGCAAAGTATTTTTCAGGCTCATTTGTGCCTAAATCTGTCTGCCCATCTTCAGAGAAATAATGTTTACACTCGCTGCAGTAGTTGTATGCGTCGTTTCCCTCTTCTGTACAAGTGGCAGTGGTTGCAGGGGTGAAGGTGAAATTGTGGCAATGATCGGGATTGGGGTGATCGCATTTGCTGCAAGTAAGATCATTGCCATTGTCGCCGTACTGGTGTTTTGCCTTTTCACCTTGTATATAGCCGCAAGTCTTGCAACCCTCCCAGTGATCCGTGTCATCATAGCAAGTCTCTATGTTATGGTCAACTATCGTGCTCTCATCGTACTTCTGACAAGTCTTACACTTCTTGCCGTGATGGGTTTCGTCTACGGAAGTAAAGTCTACACCATCCACATTGTGACCGGTAGCGGGAATCTTTTCAACCTCTTCCTCGCTTCCAATAGGCTCCTGATGGGCTGCGTCTTTGAAGAGTTGATCGCAAACTTCGCATTGATAGTATGCCTTTCTGCCCTCTTCGGTGCAGGTGGAATCCTTCTGTTCTATTTCCTTGATATGATCATGCGTGCAAACTGGTTTTATGATTCCATTGTAGTCGACGGAAACCAAACCAAATGTACCATTATCAGATTTATCACTATGGGTTACTTTGAGTTCTATGCGATAGTAAGCATTTTCGACTTGCTGTCCATCGGGGATAGTAAATACATTCTCACCATAGTGCGGATCGATAGAGATGGAAGATCCTACTTGGTCACTATACGTTCCTTGTTTACTATCATACTGCCTATAAATATCCAGCTTAAATGCGGTTATCAGCTTCAGGTAGTCAGCATTTTCAGCCAGTTTACCTTTTGTGAAGTTGAAGATAATTTCCTGCACCTTTAATGCGATTGCTTTTGTATTGCTGATAACAACGGTAGTATCTGTTTTTTTAGTACCAAATCTCGGGTAGTCCCAAGAGGTGCTATTTTGATTGTTGTTGACGCCCTCAATAACCCAAGTCATATCAGGACGTGTTACCGTGAATTTACTGTTATAATCCTCATTATTACTATGTCCGTCACGGTCGCCCTGTGCAAAAGAGAGGTGCAAGTTGCTCTCTTGCTCGGCCAATGCTTCAGCGAAAGTGACCTCGATAGCACTATCCTTTTCTACTTTGAATTCGTAAGAACCATCTTCTTTAGCGATAAGCGGTTTACCGTTGACTGTAACTTTATCAATACGATATTTGTAAGAATTCTTGGTAATGACGATCTGTACCAGTTGACCGGATTTAGCGGAAGTGACAATTTGATTTTCTATCTTAAATGTTACCTCTGCTTCGATCTTCTCTGCCACATCATCCGGCTTACAAGTCGCGGTCAGATCATGGTCAGGCTTGTAGACACTGATAAGTTGACATCCTTCGGCAAATTCGAAAGTATCATCAGATCCATCATAATGAATCAATGAACCCTGTACCGTGATCTCGTCTCCGACAAGAAGAGAATCCACGCCTGTGCCTTCCAACCTATAGCATCTTACTGTTCTATCATGTCCGTCAATACTTATATCTACGGTAATATTTCCGTATTTACCAATGTATTCGGTTACGATTTCGGATATAGTACCAACCAAGCAATAAGTACCTTGCAATTTTTCGTCTTTGTCCAGACCAAACAGCGCAGTCAGTATCTCGTCTACTGTAAGTACGGAGCCGCACTCGGTGCAGTAGTTTTCTTTTTTGCCATCATTGGAGGCGGAGTCACGCACTGCGGATGTGCAATTTTCTGTGACAACTTGATCGCAATATTTGCAAGTCTTGGAGTGAGTGAGAGTACCGTCAACATGTGTCCATACATTGCCGTCACCATAGTCGTGAGCAAGTTTCTGCTCGCCAAGATAGATCTCGACGCTGCCGCACTTCTTGTCACCGACGAGTTTGAACGCGGTGCCTTCGGGCAACTTGAGCGTGCCGCCGTTGTATTGGACTGTGGCTATCGTGAAGGTGCCGCCCTTGATCTCGAGAGAGCCGCTCGTGATCGAGAGTGTTCCATGCGCGTAGGAGAGGGTGCAACCGTTCAGGTCGATTACCACATTGTACCCTGCGGGCAGAGTGAGCATCGTCTCTTCGTCCACGGTTATATTCTGAGAGAGTGTGATGGTATATGTCTTGTCGCTATCTTCTTGCTCACCTATCCACTTGAGCGCGTTCTCTATGCTGTCCACGCTATAGGACACGCCCTCAGCCGTGACGGTGATCAGGAAGTACTTGTGACCGCATACGGAGCAAGCATCTCCTTCATGCGGGTCGCCGCCGAAGTTGTGCGCTTCATTGTCGTAGATCTCATGGCAGTGCTCACATACATACCAGTGGCTGCTGCCGTCGGCATAGAAGTGATCATTCAGCGTGCCGTGACTCTCGTCATGGGCCTTGTCTCCTTCGTCGGGAGTGCAGTCCTCTGTACCACCATTGAATCCGCACGTACCGCAGGTCTTGGTGTGTTGATGGTCGCCTGTACGCTCATACTCCCAGTTGTGTGCAGTGAAGTCAAACTGGGCACCGCACTCCGTGCACGCGTTCCAGTGGCCGGTTTCATCATTGTGAGTATAGCCGCTATCCGGTGTGCATTTTTGTTGGTCTACGTATCCGCACTTGGTGCAGGTACGGCTGTGAGTGCCTGTATCTTCACCGTCGGAGGTGTAGCGTTCATGGTCCCACGTGTGCTCTGCAGAGTCTATATGCTTGCAGTAGATGCACTGACGGGTGTGGCTTTCCTTGCCCTGAGTCCAATCTACGTCTGTATAG
The DNA here is from genome assembly GCA_947623225.1 of uncultured Clostridia bacterium. Taxonomy (GTDB): domain Bacteria; phylum Bacillota; class Clostridia; order Christensenellales; family CAG-314; genus Fimimonas. The sequence continues at coordinate 4,502 of CANQGO010000029.1, forward strand.
TCGTGGGTACGTTGTACGTCATCGATATATACCTGAGCGTCATCGCACTCGATATCGCCGAGGTCGATCGTCGCAGTCAGCGTCACGTCGTTGAAGTCGAGTTTGCCGCCCTTATAGGTGATGGTGCCGGCTACGGTACCGTCGGAGAATTTCACTGTTGCATCGCCGCTCACGGTGAATTTGCTTGTGGTGAGCGTCATACCGGCAAGCGCGAAGGTTATATTCAAGTTGCCTTCGATAGTGATATCATCTGCACTACGGCTGTCATTGAGCACGATAGTGACATGGGTGCCGTCGGAGTAATGTTCCTTGACGGCGTCTATAGCCGCTCCGATGGTAGCGAACTGTCTGTCGTCGGAGCCTTCCACTTTCAGAGTAACTTCGCCGACCTCGTGACCGCAGACAGTACAATTCTTGCTGCCCGTCTCGACGGTGTGGGTCGCGCGCTGTATTACATTTTCGCAGACGGCGCAGACATGCCAATGGTAGTCGCCGTCGCTGCTCCACATTACGTCCGGGGTGCACTTGACGGTCTCTGCCGGCAAGTCGCCGCGTTCGCATGTGACGATATGGGACTCTGTCTCGGGGACAAACTCATAGTGGTATGCATGACCGAGAGCAGAGGTTTCCTTACGGTCGGAGAGCGTCTTACCGCAGACTTTGCAATAGGTGCCGCCTGTCAGACCGGGCTGTGTGCAAGTAGCGGGTTGCTCGTCGTACTCTACGGGTGTATGGCCCGTCGCCTCTATCTTGGCGGGGGCGGTGATGGGGTTCTCTGCCTGTTGGTCGGAGAAGAGCAGGCCGCACTCGGTGCAACGCCAGCAGTCTTCCGTACCCGACTCGGTGCAGGTGGCGGGTGTGCCGGGGACCTTCTCGGTCTTGTGACCTTCGGGTTGGATGATGAGGTCGTCTTCGTCGATCTCGACCTTGGTGTCGTTCCTCTCTACGAAGGACTTTCCGCAGACGGAGCACTCATAGTGAGCGAGGGTACCCGGTTCCGTGCAGGTAGCGGGTTGTTCCCGGATAAGCACGCCGTATGTATGACCGACGGCGGGGACTTCCTGAGTGGAGGTAGCACCGCACTCGGTGCAGTGGAATGTGCGAGTGCCCGGTTCCGTGCAGGTAGGCTCATCGCCCTCGAGTATCTCGCCATCGTCCCAGGTATGCGCGCCTGTAGCGGGTATCTCGTGCTCGGCGTCTGTGGTACCGCAGACCTCGCACTTGACGGAGCCAACGCCCGGCTCGCCGCAAGTAGGTTCTTTGCTGACTATCGGGTCGCCCCATGTGTGGCCCGGAGCGGGTACAGTCTGAGTCTCGGTCTTGCCGCAGTCCTTGCAGGTCACCGTCTGGGTACCCGGCTCTGTGCAGGTGGGTGCCTTGGTGACTTGGGCTGTGGACCAGTTGTGGCCCTTGGCAGGTAACTCAGTGGTCTGGACGTTGCCGCATACTTTACAACGGCGGATCAACTGACCGGGCTGAGTGCAGTCGGTATAGACTTGCTGACCTTCGTCATAGTCGTGTCCCTTAGCGCAGGGGTCCGTCTCGGTCGGAGCGCAAGAAGCGAATACCGACGCGATGACGGTCACGAGAAGGATCGCAAGCATGATACGAATGGCTCTTTTCATCACATGATCTCCTTATACATAAAATTCAAAAAAAACGCTGCAAAGGGACAAAATCGCCCTCGCAGCGTCAGGATGCAAAATAGGTGCAAACAGTAAGCGTATGACAATGTATGTCACACTCGTGCGCCAAAATGTTCCGTTTTGTATAAAGTAACGCGCGCATGTTACCCTCTCCAAACGTGATATAATGTTGGCTATTCTTACTTACTATATATTATAGCAGTTCCGTCTAGGTTGTCAATACCCAAAAGTCAAATTTCCGCAAAAAATTGCCCGAGCGTATATTCCGCTCGCAATGCGGCAAAATAGCCGCAAGGAGGACTATATGGGCAAAGAGTCAAATTCGGAAAGAACGGACTTCATCATAGGGATAGTATTTGTGATCATAACCGTCGTTGCGGCGATCCTGCTCACGGTGAATTTTGTCAAGGCGATACACCGCAACACCGCCGTGCTCGTACAGGGCGAGATCGCTTCGGACGGCGAGAGCACGCGAGGGCGCGAGCAAGTGCTCACATATCTGCCTGCCGCACCCATCGCGGAGGGCTGCGAGGTAGTATGGGACATAGACGGCGAGGAAGTACAGCGCACTATCTACTCTGCCGACGCCGAGCCGACGCTGCTATACACTCCGCAGACGGGCGGCGAGCATGTGGTCACAGTCAAAGCGGGGCGGCAGACTCAGACCATTACTCTCCGCGTCGCACTACCGCACCTGGTGCTGACTGCGCCGAGTATCACCGTGACATACGGCGAGCAGATACCCGCGCTATACGCTGCGGCTGAGGGCTATCTGGACGGAGAAGCCTCCGCACCGCCGCTCTGCTCGGTGGACGCGAGCGGCACGCCGAGTGCGGGAATATACCGCATAGACGTACCCGAGTGCGACTGTCTCGGCTATGAGACGGAGTATATATCCGGTACGCTCACCGTTCTGCCGCGCATGCTGGGCGTTGGCGACTTCGTCAAGGTCTACGACGGCGCGAGCAGTCTGGCGGACCCGAGCATAGACCTGTATGGCGTACTGGGCAGCGACGAGGTACGACCCGAGTGCGAAGTGCTCTACTACGACAACAAGAATGTCGGCGAAGGCAAAGCCGTCCTGCTGTCCACGGTGACGCTCACGGGAGCGGACGCGCGCAACTATACCCTGCCCGACTATGCCGAGGGGCGTATCCTGCCCAAGGAGATAGTGCTGTGCGACCTGTGTGTAGAGGACAAGGTCTACGACGGCACGACCAGAGCGACCGTGAAGAGAGCGGGACGGCTGGACGGCGTATGCGAAGGAGACAGCGTGGCGATAGGCAGCGCGGAGATACGTTTCGACGGGGCGGAGCCGGGAGTGCACGACGTGAAGGCGCAGATATCCCTCGTAGGTGCGGACAAGGGCAACTACCGTGTAGTGACGGAGGGCTGTCGGGCGGAGATCACGCAGCCAAACGGCGTCTGGGAGCGGCTACTTGGCAAAGAACCTATAGCGCAAGGCAGTAAATAGTATTGCAAAAATCAAAAAAACGTTGTATACTGTAGTAAAGTGCTACTTATACAAGGAGTAAAATATGAAGGCTCGCAGATCTATGCAAATACTTGTAGGTATATGGACATTGCTCCTCGCGCTGGGACTGGTTCTCGTGACGGCGGCAGCATTCACGGCGGACATACTGCCCGATCAGCCGGCGATATTGAAAAACTTCGCCATGACGTTGAAGGAGGGGTTGCAAAAGATAGCGGACACGCTGCAGATAGGCGATGTCTACTATGTCATACCGTTGGTGGTATATGTCTATCCCTTCATACTGCTGATGATAGGCGCGATACTGCTGCTCAAGCGCAACAAGAGCGTAGAGGGCAAGAATATAGCCGGGTGCGTATTTGCACTGCTGGGCGGCATACCCGCGGCAGGCTTCAGCGCGATACTTTGCAAGCCGCTGGCAGGGGACGATCTCTTCATATTCGCAGGGGCATTCGGCGGATGGCTGCTGCTACTCATACTCTTTGTGAGTCTGGCACTGGGACTGCACCGCAAGGAAGTCGCATTGCAACCCATGTCCCAACGGAATATGTCCGGTTACTGGTGCGTAGACGATACGGTTGACGAAGAGCCGACGACGCCCACGGAGGAAGCACCTCAGAGTACGGATCAACCGCAAGAGGTACCCTATGTACCGCAGGACAACGTGACTGTACAAAATACCGCAGACGAAGTGTACGACCAGCCGAAAGAACAGCCTGCAGCCATGACCAAGATAGAAAAATTGCACATGTTGCTGGAAGTAGGCGCAATCACCGAGGCGGAATACCTGAAATTGTTGCAATCTTACCTGAAATAAGCAAAAAAGCACAAGCACCGGCTCAGATCGCACTACCAACGACGCGCGGAAGCGTCTCCGCCGCATATATACGCGGCAAATACCGCCATCTCTGTGCACAACAGCGCAAATACAACTAAAACAGAACAAAAACCATAAAAAAGGGACCGACCCGCTTGGATCGGTCCTTTTCATACCCCACGAGGGGCTACTTGGTAAGGGTGGAGGTATAGTTGTAAGGTCCTTCGCCATCATCTATAGAAATTGTCAAAGAAAGTTCTCCATTCTCAAGTTTCAAAGACAAACTCTCGAGAGTAAATGCACCTTCGGTGAAATCGTCTCCACACTTGATACCATCGGTTTCGCTATATGTATAACTACCTTTGAATGTAATAAGACCATTCAGCGTTATGGTAACGCTGGTAGCGTCGAATACAATTTCCACAGGCTGTCCTTTGAGTACTTGTATCCCTTCAAGTGTGCCCGTCCATGATCCTACTACAGGAGAAGAAGGCTCTTCTTCACCACCGCCTTGCTTTGTTAGTGTAGCGGTAAATTCAGGCATTGGATAGTCATCTTGCGACAGCGTTAAAGATACAGATAATTCTCCATTCACTATTGTAATTGTAATTTCATCAACTACATATCCGGGATCACTCCAGCCACTTGTGGTAATTTCGTTGTTTTCAAATGTGTACTTACCTGTATAAGAAAGTTCATTTACTGTCATGGATACATTCCCACTGCCATCGAATGTAAGAACAATAGGTTTACCTTGGAAATAAACATTCTCAGTATTCAACACACCATTCCATGTACCTTCAAGCACGAAAGGTTCTTCATCTCCCTCGTCTACAGTGAGAGTGACTGAAGTCGTATCGTGGGTCAGGGTCAGCGTGTTGGCGTCGAAGGTGTACACCGTGCCGTTGACGGTGAATTTGATCACATTCGGAGCCTCCACGCGAGCAGTGAATGCGGTGCCGTCCAGCGTGCCGCTCAGGTCGGACTTGATCTCCAGAGAGACGCCGTCGCCCTTATACTTGCCGGCAAATTCGGGATCGAACGTAGGAGCCACTTTTTCGCCCTCATAGCCTGCGGAGTAGAAGATACGTCCGTTTAAAGTGCTATTGTCGGATTGAGCGGAAACGAGTTTCTTGTCGTAGTAGAAGGTAAAAGTGGGCTTCTGGTAGCTATTGTACGTGGCAGAAACTGTGCCGTCGCCGTTTATCGTGTATGTCGACCAATCTCTATCGCCATTCCATACTGCTTTATAATAGGAATCTTCGGCGAAATAGAACATTTGGGTATGATTGAAACCGTCCAACACAAGGACATAGCCGCGAGTGCCATCAGAGTCGTCATTGTACCAGATCCCCTGATAGCCGTCGCCTTCCAGCGGAGTAATTACATATTCCGCAGCCTGTGCCGCTGTATAGTCGAATACCACAAGCTTGTTTTGAGAAATATTGTACAAAATAACATAGTTGTCGCATACGGCATAGTTACCGACGAAGGCTCCTGTTACTTTGTCTACACCATCAAGGGTGATCTTGCCGCTATCGATGGTGTATTCGCCGTGCTCGGCACCTACAGGTATCAACGAATTGGCTGCAAAATTCCCGTATGCGCCCATCATCACCATATACTCGATCTCATTGATCTTTACGATCTGACCATGTTCAAAGTTGCCCGTTATAGTCTCATCTTGCAATTGACCGTTCTTGAGATGGTAAGCGGATCTGTCCGTGGCAAATACAACGTTATTCTTGTCTTCATCAAGAATGAAACCGTTCAATTCGCCATCTTTTTCCGAGCTGACGACTGTCTGACTACGTGCGGTCCAACCACGCTCCATATAGCCGTACAAAATGCCGAGCTCATTATCTATTGTGAACGTGCTCAGGTAACCGTCCACGATCATTTTCACCTTATTGCCGAAAATATAGTATCTGCCCGCAGTCTCGCCATAGAGCATAGTACCATTGTTGTTAAAAGTGATACTTCTCTCTTCCTGATACTCATTGGACATATAGAGAGAATTGTTCTTTCCAAGCAGAATGAAATCTGCATAGTTATTCTCAGTATTCTTGGTGTACTGTTTCTTATTGTCGCTGATCCCATCGGCACTGCTTGTGAAATCTGTCAAGAAACCTTGCTCATTGATTGTGATCGTGGCGTGAGAATAGTAATCATCCACGTCCTGAAGTGTGAGTACGTCACCTTCTTTGGTAAAATGTACCACTACCGCACTATGACTTTGTGCTGAAATGTCATCTATGAGAAGGCTGACTTCGTTCGTGCCGGCAAAGGTTATGATATCCCCGTCGGCAGAGTAGAATTCGCCAAGAGGCTCCACTATTTCATCCGTTTTCACAAATGTATACGTCACTTCGTAAGACCCTTCGGTCCAGATATATGAAATAGTCAACTTTTCATCGGCATTGGCAGCGAGTGTACCACAGAAGTCTGCGGAGTCGGTCGCAGCGATAAAGTGCTCGCCGTCATAGCAATAATAACCCCACTCGCTGATACCTGTGATGGACAATACGTACTCGAAAGTACCGTCTTCGTGCAGGTAGATGATACCCACATGCTTAGTACCGCCTACATACTCCGAGTTGCCGTCATAAGTACCGACTACGGGAGTCACGTCGTGACGTTTGGCGGTCAAAGTCATATCCTTGACAACAGGAACATAATAGCGGTAGTCAACACCGTCGGCAAACTGCCAATTCCAGAAGATATTGGAGTCGGCATTGTCGGCGTCGTCCAGCAAGCCGATAATGTCATATTCCTTGTTGCTGCCATAGTTCACTGTCTTGTGGCTATCGCCGTCATTGAGCGTCACTGCGAATGCCGCATTGCTTATATCTCGAGCGAGTGTGGAAGTAGGAACTACCTTCTCGTCTGTGATATCCCAACTCTGCGCTGCCCACTTGAGCGTATCTGTAGCGAACTGTTTGTCAAAAGCGGCAGATCTCGAAGTGCCGTAAGAATTGTCTGCGGTAATACCTGTAGCGGTGAGGTCGTAGTAGCAATTGACTGCCGCCAAACCATATGTCAGATATTCTTCATAGTCGTCTTCGGATGCTGCGCCGACAATACCCCCGACGTAGCTGTCCTGAGCCTTGGCTACCACGGTTGTCTTGGCATAACTGTCCAAAATAGTGTTATCAAAGAATACCGCACCTGCTATACCGCCGGCATAGCGGCTATCTGTGGCAGTAGGTTTGAGCGTAGTATTTGCATAGCAATTGATAAAAGACTGTGAATCGCTACCGACATATCCGACTATTCCGCCGAGATATTTGCCGCCTTCGAATGTACCCGTAGCAGCGGCATTGACTATAGCCGCTGCAGAATCCGATTCTGCCATAGTCATACCAAATATACCGCCAACATAAGCAGTTTCTATCACACTGACGTCGCTACCGGTATCGAATTCACTTATTTTTACATTGAGATCTGCACTTACATTCTCTGCGTAAGCAATAGCCCCAAGTCCTGAATGGAATACACCTGCAATACCGCCGATAACAGCGACATTGGAGGGCAACCACTGCATATTTACTGTCAAGCTTGCGTGTACGGAGTCTACTTGAGACAGTTGCAAATATCCCGCAACAGCACCTATATATGCCCTGATATCGCTCGTATTGGCACCGGATATAGCCGTAACGGTCATATTTTCGATATTCACGTCATGGATATACACGCCACTGGTAGTGAATCCGAACAGACCGAAGTAGCCTGTGCTACGAACATTTTGCTCGATGGTCAGGTTGCTTATTGTGTGACCGTTGCCGTCGAACTGACCTTGGAATCCAACTACTTCTGCTTGCTCAGCGTCGCCGATTTTGGCGGCACGGCTGCCTGCGGGATTGTATTTGACGCCGGTCATGTCGATATCCGCGCCGAGACGCACGTATGCCTTATACCAATTGGCGGTTTCTTCTACTTCAGGGTGGTTGACGTTATCGGCAAAGGTAGCAAGTCCCTTAGCCGTGTAGATCACGTAAGGACTGGCTTGTGTACCCATACCGGTGATATCGTTAGGCGTAAGAGCGTCGGTATACTTCGCTTCTGCGGTAACGTCGGCTGTAGGCTTATAGCCCGCTTCCACCTTGGTCTCACCGACATACCAGCCACTGAATACCTTACCCTGCGGTGCGGTAGGTGCAGCAGGTATCTGCTCCTGAGTAAGAGCCGCTCCTTCTGTGACCTCTACCGTAGAGACGGTAGTCTCGCCGTTTTT
>CANQGO010000030.1 GCA_947623225.1 uncultured Clostridia bacterium
TCATAGCGGGAGCGACCTTCGCTCTGTTCACCAGTGAGAGCAAAACCAACATCGCCATCACCAGCGCAAAGGTGGACGTACAAGCAACGATCGACAACGGTTCTTTGACATATTCTCATGACAAGTCGTTGACGGCGAACAATGAGGGTATAACCTACGAGGTTGTAGACGGTAATTTGGTCATAAGCGATATGGCTCCCGGCGACACCGTGAGTTTCGAGATCGACCTGGTCAATACCAGCACCATCCCCATCAAGTGGCAACTCTCTGTCGGAGCACAGGACGAGGCCCAAGCCGGTTTCTTCAAACTGCTCAAGGTAGAGACGGCAGGCTATGCTATGGTTAACACAGCCAGAGCCAGCCTGACCAATTGGCAGACGGTGACCACGGCGGGCGGCGAGATCGCTCCTCTGCAAGTCTCCGTGACTATGCCCGTAGAGCGTACACAGGAAGAGATGAAGGACTACATGTCCGAGCAGACATTGGTAGCGACAGTCACCGCTATCCAGGCTAACGCCACGACGAACAACCCCGTAGCAGACGCTATCAACCTGCACGAAGTATTCGACGTGAAAGAGTTGGAAGAGATGTCCGACGTCACTCAGAACATCAACCTGCTCAACGACATAGATCTCGGCAGTAACACTTGGCAGGCACTGAAACTCGACGCGACCGCCACCTTCAATGGTAACGGTCATACCATCTCCTTCGAGAATGGCGATCCTACCGAGTTGGTGGCTACCGAAGGTGCTACGATCCACGACGTGACTCTTCGTCTGGACCAAGACTTCGGTAAACGCTGCACCTGGGACGCGGAAGGTAACACGGAAGTGGCTTGGCAGGCTAATAACGCAGATGGTCTGCAAGAGTTCGCAGAAGAAGTAAACAGCGGCGTAGCGAAGATATCTCTCTACGCGCCCATCGCGCTCAGAGCACCTGCTACTACGGTCCCCGCGCATACAGCGGCTACATTTGCCGGCGAGACGGTAGAGCTGACTCAGGATATAGACCTGAATAATGACCCCTGGACTCCTATCGGAAATAATTTTGATGCAAATACTCCGTTCAGTGGTACATTCGACGGACAAGGATACACCATCAGCAATCTGACTGCGAACTCGACAGGGCGCGGAACAGGGTTGTTCGCACGTTGCACTGGAGCGACTATTCGCAACTTGAATATCGGCGGACATGTTGAAATAAACAGTTCTGATTCATTTAGTGCCGTGATATGTGGATATGGAAATGGCACTTTTGAAAATATCGTAATCGATGCTGACGAAGGTAGTATTCTGTATGACAGTATAGGAGACGTAGGCTCTATTATAGGTTTGTCTAACGGACAATCTACAATTACCAACGTAAAAAGCAATGTTAATGTAGGAGGAATGTTCCGTATCGGTGGCATAGTAGGACAATTTCAAGGAGGAACAATAACTTCTGCTACCTATACAGGTTATATCGACTCGACCGGTCAACGTGGAGGTATTATCGGCACTCTACAGAGTGGAAATGCTACATTGGCGGATTGCCACTTTGTGGGCAAAATTCGTAATGCTGTTCAACCCGAACAAGGTATATATTTCCGTTCAGATGGCACCATAACAGTCACCAACTCCGACGCGAGGATATTGCCCAACGCGGAAGGTCAATTTGAGACGATCGTCACTTGGAACGAAGCCGGTGAAATGGAAGCGTCTCACGAACTTGCAACTACGGAAGATTTCATTGCGTTCCGTGACGCTGTCAATGCCGGAAATGACTTCGCAGGCCGTGTCATCCGCCTGACGAGCGATCTCGAAATCGACGAGGCTACTATCACGCATTGGGAGCCTATCGGAACAGAAGAGACCCCCTTCAACGGCGTATTCGACGGAGCCGGCAAGAAAATCATACTTAGTTCCGAGACATATTGCGACCAGCAGAAGTTTATGGACAACGTAGGTCTGTTCGGCTATATCGGCAGCGAGTCCGGTTGCGAGATAAAAAACTTTACGTTGACTGAGAGCAAAAATTTAACGTGCAAGTTGAGTGTTCGCGGAAGAAATTACGGTTACATAGTAGGTAATGCCAACACAGCGACCATCTCCGACATAACTATCAGCCTTTGGAGTACCGGTTGCACAGTTGAATTTGTTCCCGATGGCAGCAAAGAATATGCCGAGACCAATGAAAATATAGGACTGATTGCCGGCAGAACCGATGGGATCATCAGAGATTGCCATATCATTCCTACAGGTCCTACTTCGTCCACAATTGTAGGTCATAAAGGCACGGATGGTGATCTCGGTGAAGAAAATCAAATCTTGAAGTACGTAGGCGGCATTGTCGGTTTGTCTACAGGTAAAATACTGAATTGCTCCGTATCTAATATCTCTTTTAGGGGTACTGAGGGTTGTGTAGTTTTCGGCGGCGGCATCGTGGGCTATCTCGACGGCAGTAACTCCGACGTGGAAGTAAGTTCTTGCTATGTCAAATACTACCAGAAAGCCATCGGGGTTCCGCAGGCTTTCTCCAATCTTGATGGAATTGATTGCGACGAAGCGGTAGTCCATCTCGGTGGTATAGTCGGTGCGGCTACGCTCGGAGAAGGACACTCTTTGAAAATAGAAAAGAATTTTTTCCAAGGGTATCAAATTAAAATCGCACATGCTGCTCCCATTATAGGTTGCATGCTGAACGGGCAACAACCGACTGCAAATATGTTTGCGCACAACGGTTGGTCCTTCAAATCCGGTTCGGTCAATAGTTCCGAATTGAAAGATCAAGCAGGTACTTCTTTTTCTGAAGCGATCAACTTCACTTCCGATGCAACATTTGTAGGTGTGACAAGTTACGAGACTTACCTTGAAAAACTTGCTACTATAGTAGCATAACTGAGTATATATAGTTATATATCCCGAAACAGACTGCCGGCAGAGCCAATTACTTTGTCGGCAGTTTTCTGTATATAGAAGGGATATGTGCAGAGATTCGGGAATATCGATTGATATTTCCGTTATGATTTAGTATAATGAGTATATGTACACGTCGAGGACGTGGGGGGAGGAGATATGGCTGTATTGGTGACAGGCGGAGCCGGATATATAGGATCGCACACGGCGGTGGAGTTGGCGGAGGCGGGCTATGAGGTGGTCATAGCGGACAATTTTTGCAATTCGTCGCCGGTATGTATAGAGAGGATAGAGCGTATCACGGGCAAGCGGATGGCGTTGTATGAGGGGGACGTGCGGGACGGTGCGTTGTTGGACAGGATATTTCGCGAGAGGGATATAGAGTGGGTGATACACTTTGCCGGGCTGAAGGCGGTGGGGGAGTCGGTAGTCAAGCCGCTGGAGTACTACGACAACAATATCTGCGGTACGCTGTCGCTGCTGGGTGCCATGAAGAGGCACGGGTGCAAGAGGATAGTGTTTTCATCATCCGCCACGGTATACGGGGAGCCGGAGCGGCTGCCCATAGATGAGGAGTGCCGCACGGGCGGCACCACCAATCCGTACGGCACGAGCAAGTATATGCAGGAGAGGATACTCACGGATATGTACGCTGCCGACAGGGATATGACGGTGGCTATATTGAGATACTTCAACCCCGTAGGAGCGCATCCGAGCGGGCTGATAGGCGAGGATCCTGCGGGCGTGCCCAACAACCTCACACCCTACATAGCCAAGGTGGCGATAGGGCAGCTGGAGGAGATAGGAGTATTCGGCGATGACTACGACACGCCGGACGGCACGGGAGTGCGGGACTATATACACGTAGTGGACCTGGCGAGAGGGCATATAGCGGCGATGCGCGCGCTGGACAGACCGGGAGTATACACATACAATCTGGGTACGGGCAAGGGGTACAGCGTGCTGGAAGTGATAAGAGCATTTTCCAAGGCGTGCGGCAGGGAGTTGCCGTACAGGATACTGCCGCGCAGGGCGGGGGATATAGCGGAGTGCTACGCCGCCGTGGACAAGGCAAGAAAAGAACTCGGCTGGAGAGCCGAGTCGGATATAGAAGATATGTGTGCGTCGTTGTGGAACTGGCAGAGGAAGAATCCTCACGGCTACCGCGAGGGGTAGGCTACTTGTCCCACAGATCGGGCTTAGCGTATATACTGTCCTGCTCGGTGAGCGGGCGGATGACGCGGCAGGGGTTGCCTGCGGCGAATACGCCGTCGGGGATATCCCGAGTGACTACGGAGCCTGCGCCTATGACGCAGCCGTTGCCGATGGTCACGCCGCCGCAGACGGTCACGTTGCTCGCCAGCCAGCAGTCGGAGCCTATGGTGATGGGGCGGGCGTATTCTCTGTCCGTCGATATACCGTCGGCTCGGGTGTACATGGCGCGCTCGGCAGGGAGCAGGGGATGCACGGGAGTGAGCAGGCTGACGCCGCAGCCCATGAATACGTTGTCGCCTATATGCACCTCGGCGCAGTCCAGCACGGTCAGGGAGAAGTTGGCATAGCAGCCCTTGCCGAAGTAGGTATTGTCACCGTAGTCGAAGTATATGGGACCTTGCAGATACGCGTCCTGTCTGTGCGGCAGCAACTCGGCGAGGATATCTGCCCGCTCGGGGTCGTCCTCATCCAGTACGTTGTACGCGTTGCACAACTTGTGCGCGTAACTGCGGCGAGCGGCGAGCGCGCTGTCCGCCGGGTCGTATATCTTGCCCGCTGTCATTTTTTCCTTTTCCGTCATAGTTACCTCGTGAGAATACCCTCTGCAAGGGTTATTTTTTTATGGGAAGGAGACGTTCCAGACCGCCCATATAGCGGCGCAGGGCTTGCGGTATGATGACGGAGCCGTCCGCCTGCTGATTCTGCTCGAGCAGTGCGGGGAATACCCTGCTGGTAGCCAGTCCGCTGGCGTTGAGGGTGTGGACGTAGTCGAGTTTCTTGTCCGAGTCTCTGCGGTAGCGCATATTGCCTCTGCGAGCCTGATAGTCGCGGGCGTTGGAAGCGGAGCTGACCTCTTTGTATATGTCCATAGAGGGAATGTATATCTCTATGTCGTAGGTGCGAGCCATGCTGTCGGAGCAGTCGCCGGCGGCGAGTTTGCTCAGCTGATAGTGCAGGCCGAGACCCTCTACCAGTCCGCAAGCCATGCCCACCATCTCCTCAAATGCCTCGTCGGACTTGTCGGGGGTGGTGTATTGGAAGAGTTCGACCTTGTTGAACTGGTGGCCGCGTATCATGCCGCGCTCCTCCGCGCGGTAGCTGCCCGCCTCTCTGCGGAAGCAGGCGGAGTAGCCGAAGTACTTCTTGGGCAACTCGCTCTCGGACAGTATCTCGTCGCGGTACAGGTTGACCAGAGCCGTCTCGGCTGTAGGCAGCAGGAACTTGCGCCCTTCGCCGTTGGCGAGTTGGTACACGTCCTCTTCAAACTTGGGGAACTGACCTGCCGTCAGACCGCACTCATAGGAGAGCATGTACGGGGGCAACATAAAGGTGTATCCCTTCTGCAGGTGGCTGTCGATGAAGTAGTTGAGCAACGCCCACTCCAACTGCGCGCCGAGACCTGTGTATATCCAGCTGCCGTTGCCGGCGAGCTTGGCACCGCGCTCATAGTCTATGAGTCCGAGATCCCTGCACAGATCCACGTGGTTTTTGAAGGGGAAGTCGAATTGCGGCTTGGTGCCGAAGGTCCTTATGGGGCGGTTGTTTTCCTTGCCGCCGGGCAGCAGGTCCTCGTCGGGCAGGTTGGGCAGGCGGAGAAGAAAGTCGCGTATCTGCGCGTTGACGCCGTCCAACTCCTTGTCCCTGTCGGCTATGGTGTCGCCCAGAGCCTTCATCTCGGCGATGGTGGCGGACACGTCCAGTCCTTGCTTTTTCAGACGGGGGATATCCGCGGATACCTTGTTGCGCTGAGCCTTCATGGCTTCCGTCTCGGCGATAAGTGCCTTGCGCCTCTCGTCCAGCGTCAGGAAGGGACCGAAGTCGATGTCCTTGCCGCGCTTGAGATATCTGTCATGCACTGCCTGCGGGTCGTTTCTGATAAGGTTTACGTCGATCATAGTATATACCTCTTGTGCAATGGTATTGGGTTTGACTTACAAACCGTTCACAGACTATTTTAGCACAGGGCGCGGACTTTTGCAATGATTTGACAAAAGTGTTTTGCCGAAGGTTCGGATAGGGTTGATTTATCCTGCGTAGTGTGGTATATTTACAACAGGAGGAATGCGGATATGACAGAGCGAAACGAACTCGCGCCCGAGGCGAACAGCCCCGACCGACTTACCACGCGGCAGGCGGTATCGCCGTATCTCAGCCGCAAGCTGAGGCTGTTGTCCCTATTGGCTATGGTGTGCGTGGTGCTTATCCATGCCTACAACTACACGGATACCTTTTTGCAACCCACCACGATGATAACGGAAGGGCTGCATGTCGGTGCCATGGTGCAATTTTTTCTGAGCAACGCCGCGACGCGATTTGCCACGCCGTTGTTTTTCTGTATATCCGGGTATTTGTTCTTTGTAGCGTTTCGTCGATTTACGTTCGGGGGATACCTTCGCAAACTCGGCAAGCGCGCATACACGCTGCTGGTGCCCTATCTCGTCTGGGTAGGGCTGTGGACTGGAGTGGCTGCGCTGCTGGTGTGGGCTGCGGGGTTTGATACCTTTCCCATACTGGGCGAGAAACTCGGAGGTCTGTACGCCGGGGAGTGGTGGCGCATATTCACCGATCCGGTACCCTTCCAGGCGTGGTACATTCTCGACCTTTTCAAGTTGGTCATCGTCAGCCCCATCATCTATGTGGCGGTGAAGTACCTGCGGCTTGGCGCGGTGGCACTTGCCGCGATACCTTGGGCTATAGACTACTCCATACCTTACTTCGTCAACTGCGACGGGTTGCTATTCTTCACGCTGGGAGCATACCTGGCGGTACGCGCGGTGGAGTTTCCGGGCAAAGACGGACCAATGCGCAAAAATTGGCTGTACTACACCATGCCCTGCGTATGGGTAGCGGTGTGCATCGCCTACACGGTGCTGTCCGCGGTAGGCAGGAGCATATCTCTGCACGCAGTTGTGCTGCTTGTAATGTACAAGTTATGCGTTTTAAGCGGCTTTTGCGCCGTTTTTGTGCTGTACGACATGATCGGCGAGAGTGTCAAGGACAGCAAGTTCGTCAACGTGCTCGCCTCGGGCACATTCATGCTGTACATAACTCACGAACCGCTGCAGCACATGGCGTTTCAGACGATATTGCGCTACACGCAAGCCGACTGGGCGCATATGCTGTGTTACTTTGCCTTGCCGGCGGTGCTTATCTCCATAGGAGTGGGGTTGTCCGTAGGTATACGCGCACTCAGTCCCAAGCTGCACGCCTTTTTGACGGGAGGCAGGTAGCGGCAAGCCCTCTGACGGCGTTTTACAAGCACGTCTTTGGTAAATTGGCACTTTTTGCTTGTTACATAAGAGTATTTGTGGTAAAATAAATCGGAATATTCCCATTATCTAACGCGAGGTAACGCTATGCAACTGCGAGTCTACAACACGCTCACGCGCAAAAAAGAAGAATTCGTCCCCATCAAGGCGGGGCAGGTGGGCATATACAGCTGCGGTCCGACGGTGTACAAGTACGCGCATATAGGCAACCTGCGCGCGTATGTATTCATGGACGAGCTGAGGCGTGTATTGGAGTACGACGGGTACAAGGTGAAGTCGGTGATGAACATAACCGACGTAGGGCATCTGGTGTCCGACGCCGACGACGGTGAGGACAAAATGGAACGCTCCGCCCACGAGACGGGCAAGAGTCCGCTGGAGATAGCGGCATTCTACACCGAGCAGTTCATGAAGGACATAGACGCGCTGAATATAAAGCGGCCTACGGTATGTCCGCGAGCCACCGACAATATCCCCGAGATGATAGCCGTAGTGCAGGCGTTGCTGGACAAGGGCTATGCCTACGAGACGGAGGACGGTATATACTTTTCCGTCGAGAAGTTCCCGAGCTACGGCAGGCTGAGCGGTATCAACCTCAGCGAGCAGCGGCACGGCGCGCGGGTGGAAGTGAATGACTTCAAGCGGCATCCGGTGGACTTTGCATTGTGGAAAAAAGCCGCGCCCAACCACCTGCAGCAGTGGGACAGTCCCTGGGGCAGAGGGTTCCCGGGCTGGCATATAGAGTGCACCGCCATGAGCAAAAAGTATCTGGGCGAGACTTTCGACATACACACTGGCGGCGTGGACCACATACCCATACACCACGAGAACGAGATAGCCCAAGCGGAGTGCTGGCTGGGGCACAAGGCCGTCAACTACTGGATGCATAGCGAGTTCATGCTCATAGACGGCGGCAAGATGAGCAAGTCTCTGGGCAACACCTACACGGTGTCCGATCTCACCGACAAGGGCTACAAGCCGGTACAGTTTCGTTACTTTTGCTTGAATGTACACTACCGTCAGAAGATCAATTTCACCTGGGACGGGCTGGCGTCGGCGAGCAAGGCGTATGACAAGCTGTGCTCACAGTTGTGGGCGCACAAGTGCAGCAAGGCGGCTACGGACGAATCGGTGATAGCGGAGTATCGTGAGAGATTTGACGCCGCGATCAATGACGATTTGAATGTCCCTCTCGCGCTGGGAGTGCTGTGGTCGCTCATCAAGTTGCCCAAGTCCGCAGACGTGTACAAGTTGGCATTGGAGTTCGACAAGGTATTTGCGCTGGACTTGCACAAGATATCCGCTCCGCGAGAAGTGCAGGAGGACATTCCCGAACATGTCCGG
>CANQGO010000031.1 GCA_947623225.1 uncultured Clostridia bacterium
GTTGGACTTGGGGTTGTACGTAAACGTAAGCCCCTTGGCGTATATGGCGGCGTCCTCGGGTGCCGTCACCGTCGGAGCGGTCACTGCCTGCTGCTTATGTCTGCGCATACGTCCCCTCCCAACTTGTGAGCGTCACGCTCCTGCGGCGATACCGCTATGCCCGCCTCGACGAGCAACTGTGCCAACTCCATCGTGCGCGGAGCGCGCAGCCCCACGTCGTCCAGAAGCCGTCTGTCTGCAAAGATCTCTTCCGGCGTGCCCGTGCGTACTATATGTCCGTTGTCCATCACGACCACCTTGTCGCAGTCGAGCACCTCTTCCATAAAGTGGGTGATGAGCACCACCGTCATACCCTGACGGTTCAGCGTGTGCGCCACCTCCAGCACCTCTTTGCGCCCCTGCGGATCCAGCATGGCTGTGGACTCGTCCAGTACCAGCACCTTGGGCTGTATGGCGAGCGCACCGGCTATGGCTATGCGCTGCTTTTGTCCGCCGGACAGGCGATGGGGCGAACGCTTGGCATACTCCGCCATGCCTACCTGCTCCAGCGCGGCATACACGCGCTCGACTATCTCCTGCTGCGGTACGGCAAGGTTCTCGGGTCCGAACGCCACGTCCTCTTCCACTATGCTCGCCACCATCTGGTTGTCCGGGTTCTGGAATACCATACCGACGCTCTTGCGTATCTCGAATATATTGTTCTTGTCGGCAGTGTCCAGTCCGCACACGGTGACGACGCCGCTCTTGGGTATGAGCAGCCCGTTGAGCAACTTGGCAAGGGTGCTCTTGCCGCAGCCGTTGTGCCCGACAAGCGCGACGAAACTGCCCTCCTCCACGGAGAGCGTCGCTCCTTCCACGCCCACTACCGCACCTACCGTGCCGTCGTCGTTGTACGACTTGTAGTAGTAACTTACATTGTCCAGCGTTATAATGTCCATATTCGCTCATATTGTACCAAATATTTATATATTTGGCAACCGATTGAGCCACCATCTCCGCGAGATAGCACTTGACAACTATATATACAGATATTATAATTATGTAATAATGCTCATACGAGTGAGAGGTTTATGAAAAAGATATCCACGGAACAAATGAGATACAGGGTACCGGGCGTACGCGATCGCTTCCTGCAGGTGCACGGCAGGCTGATAGTCGTATGCGCCATTCTGTGTCTGCTCGCCATCACCGTGTCGCTGTGCTTCGTCACGATACGCAGCGCGTACACGCTGGAGCCAAAGACCACCCTCATCTACTACGGTATGGTGGAGGACGAGGAAGCCGCCCACGCTCTGATACAGAAGTACTACGACAGGCTGCATATCATACTGTTTTTGTACGAGGAGCCGAGCGAGCAATACGAGATACGCAACAGCTACGGGCAGTACGCCTCCTACTACTATACCAAGAACCAAAAGTCCACCGACAAGTACTACCTGGGCGCGGTATTCTTCCGCAATAATTCGCGCGGCAGCGTGTACACCGTGTCGAGCGAGGACAAGGCGACGCTGTCCACGGAGGCGTTTGAAATGTTTATCAACAAGGTACTGGAGGAGTTATGAGAAATATATCCGTATTCGTATCC
This sequence comes from uncultured Clostridia bacterium, assembly GCA_947623225.1. Classification (GTDB taxonomy): domain Bacteria; phylum Bacillota; class Clostridia; order Christensenellales; family CAG-314; genus Fimimonas. Next base: position 1,586 of record CANQGO010000031.1, read on the forward strand.
AGCACATTCAACGACATGCAGACGGAGCGCGACCTCATACGCGACAGCATCGCGCCCGAGTTGCAGGACACCGTGCGCAAGTACGGGTGCAATCTGGACTTTGTGGACCTGCGCTGGGGTATCAATACCAAAGACATGTCCGAGACGGAAGCCAACCGCAAGATATTGCAGACCTGCTTCGACGAGATACACAACTCCCGTCCCTTCTTCGTCGCCTTCATCGCCGAACGCTACGGCTGGGTGCCGGACAGCGAGGACGTGAGGGAAGCGTTTCGTAACGACGGTCAGGAGATATCCGACGAGGACCTGGAGAAGAGCATAACGGAGTTGGAGATAGACTGCGCGCTGCATTCCTTCCCCGACCCCGAGCACTGCCTGTTCTTCTTCCGCAAGCCCATAGACTACGGCGACGACGAAGCCGCACGGCACAGTTTCGTGTCCGAGGGCGCGGACAAGCGCAAGTTGGAACTGCTCAAGCAGCGTATCCTGCGCCTCTACCCTGCCAATGTAGCCGAGTACGACGGCGTTTGGAACGCCGAGACCCAGCGCGTAGAGGGTCTGGAAGAGTTGGAAGTCCTGCTCGGCGAGCGTATAGGCAAGACGTTGGAAGAGGAACTGTCCACAGGCAACGCGCCCGTCAGCCCCACTGAGGAATGTATACGCTACACCGAGAGCCTTATCTCTTCCTACAACGCGACGTTCGCGGGACGTGAGGCGGAGACGGCGCGCATATTCGAATATCTCGACCGCCCCGACAGCCGCCTCGCTACCCTTGTAGGCGACTCGGGCAGCGGCAAGAGCGCGCTCATGTCCCACGTGGCTGTACTGGCAGAGCAGCAAGGCTACGCCGTATTGCCCTTTTTCGCTGGCTGTCACGAGTATGCGCAGAGTGCCGAGCACCTTATGGACGCCATAGCCACCCGCGCCTGTACCCTGTCCGGTACCGACTGCCCCGAGGGAGAGACGGCAACGCGGTACTACAGCGCGGTCAACAACCTCGCGCTGCACGACAGGACGCTGCTTATCGTCGACGCCGTCAACCAACTCGCCCCCTCCGCCTCAGAGGAGATGCTGGTCTGGCTGAACATGTTCGCCCTGCACCCGTCGGTGAAGGTGCTGCTGTCCGCCACGCCCGACTACGACAAACTCCGTCAGCTGGTCGCGCGCAACAGCGAGATCATAGACATAGACGCATTTTCGGACGCGGATGTCGGCAGCGTTTCTCAAAAATTCTTCCACACCAACCACCGTCAGATCAATGACGCACTGCTCAACGCCATAGTGAGCAAGGAGGACGGTGCGTGCAACCGCCCCGTATACCTGATGACTCTGCTCACGCGGCTGAACAATATAGGCAAAGAGGACTTCGCCGCCATACACCGCAGAGAACGCGAACTGGGCGAAAGCCCCATCGACGCCATATTCAACTACCTCACGGAGCGCGTGCACGAGGCTCCTTCGCGGCTGGAACTGCTGCTCGACGACTTTCTCAAGAGCATAGCCGCCCGCCTCGGGGATATTTGCTATATCTTCACCGCCGCCATAGCCGGCAGCAGACGGGGCGTCAGCGAACGCTTCCTCGAGAAGATATGCCTGCGGCTGGGCTACACGTATCACACGGCGGACTTCTCGTACTACCGCAAGTTGCTGGGCGCGCATATAACTCAGCGCGAAAACGGTGCCTGGGATATAGCCCACCTGCTGGTCAAGCAGGTATTCCGCAGCAGCGTTCCCGAGACGCTTATGTACAGCGTGACGCACACCATAGCCGACTGCCTGACGAAAGAGGACAGCATATTCAAACGTACGGAATATGCATACTACCTGCGTTTAACGGGCGAACTTGTACACTTTGCGCCCTATCTTAAGCAGGGCGACAGCGTGGTCGCCGACTCTCTGGTCGTTCAGATCAATGAGGACAGAGATCTCGACGCCACCGCTCACCTGTTCGACGACGGCGACTATCTCGATACCTTGTGCTCCTTTGTAAGCACCACCGTCGCCGCGCACCGCTACTCCGCAGCCACCGCCGAGAGTCTGTCCCGTCTCGCTCTCGAGGCTATCTACCGCACCGAGGGCTACAAGCACGACGAAAGACTGCTCACAGCCATTGCCGACATATACGCGGCACTGGGCAGAGCGGCAGCCTACAGCGGATACAACTCCGTGGCGCGCGACTATCTGCTGATGGCAGTGGACGTCGGATGTAAAGCGCACCGCGAATGTGCGGAGGACTACCGCCTGATAGCGGACATCAGCCGCCGCACGGGCAACATTCTCGGCGAGGCACGCTACCGCCGTCTGTACAAGCGCAGACTGGCAGCCACGGGACAGGCGGAGCAACTCTTCGACCTGCTGTACGAGCGGGCAATACACTGCACCGAGCACGTCACGCGGACAAGGACCGTGACCGGGATCTTAGCCGAGATGCGCGCGCTTCTGCCCGAGCCGGACGCCCTGCACTGCGCGAGAATGCTCACTATCTGCGCCCGGGCGCACCTGCCGCTGTCGGAGGATGAGGTACGCACCTGTACGCGTTTTGTCGAAACGCAAGCGGACAACTACGACAAGGCACTGGTGCTGTATTCGCTGGCATACGCCTGCCCCGACGGCAGAGCGCGTGCCGAAGAGGCTTACCGCATAGTCAAGCAACTGCTTGCCGTCGGTTCCTCTACCGACACCCTGCGCCTCGCCACGGACATAGCGGAACTATTGACCACGTTGTACGACGACGAGGAAAAAAAGGCGCAGATGAAGGCGGAAAGGCTGGACTGTCTCGCCCAACTCAACGCCCTCGCGCCCGACTACGCGACGCTTACGGAGTACATGCACTACGCAAGCAAGGGTACGCCCGCCTACAGGGAGGCACGCAAGCAGTACCGCGAAGCCTCGCGCGGCGTGGTGAGTACCGAGTACCTCATCGCCGACAAGGTGATGCTGCTCATATTGATAGGTATGTGCGCGGTGTATCTGGTGCTGATGCCCATATTCTTCACCATGTTCAACGGCATCAACTATATTCTGGACCGCAAGAACCAGTCCGCAATGGATCTGTTCATGACCTTCTACACCTCCGCCACCTTCGAGTCCTTCTACAATATGGCTTTCTGCTTCGCCATGTACAGCCTGCTGCAGGTGATACGTCCGCGTACGGACTACGCCTCGCGCAAGCGTTGGGGCATCCGCACCGCCCTGTACTTCGGCACGGCAGGTCTTATAGTGTTGTTGTATTATATCTTATACAGTCGCTTGTCCGACGAATTTTTCTCCGGGATAGACTTCGTACGGCACGAATTGAACGTATTGCTGCTGCTGTCGTCGGAGTTGGCTGTGCTCATGCTCGCCATGCAGGAAGTGCTCACGCTGTGCATGAGAGAGTTCCGACTCTATCCATACGTGCGCAGCCGCCGACGGTTCGTTGCCGACTACCCTGCCCGAGCGGCGGAGTTTGCTGTCAACGCCGTCATGCTCGCGGTATTTTCCGCGCTGTACCTGATAGTGGCGAGAGGTACCTTCTACGACTATGCGAATATAGGCGACTGGACCAGCAACGTCATACTCGGACTGCCCCGTATGATATTCGTAATGTGCGTAGCCGCACTTGCGCTGTTCATGCTGGCGCGCTTCATCCGACTGACGGTACTGTATATACGCCAACGCAGGCACAAGGAGGACAGAGTATGAGCGTGAAGATAAGGATAAGTTGTATCGTCATAGTGTGCCTGTTCCTGCTGATAGCCGCCCTGTCCGTAGCCGTCATATTCGTCAAGTACGACGGAGCGGGGCTAAGCGCGCTGTCCGACGGCAGCGGAACGCAAGAGGACCCCTACCGCATAAGCAGCGCGGCACAGCTGAGCAACCTGCAGACCATCTCCTGCGGCGACTATGCGCGCGAGTTCACCGAGGGCAAATACTTCGTGATCACTCGCGACCTCACCACCTACGCCTACCCCATCAATTCCCGCTTCGGCTTCGGCGGACACCTGGACGGACAGGGACATACCCTGCGTATCAAGGGAGACGGACTCTTTTACCGTATGGTGGACGGCGCGACGCTGACCAACATGAACATAGAGATAAATATGCGCGTCACGCAGTCCAGCAGGGCGGGTATATGCTTCTTTATGGACAATGACGCCACCATATCCAACGTCAACGTCTACGGCGATATGGTCATAGACACGGGCAAGTTGAACAAAAACACTCAAAAGCCCTACATAGCCTTGAGTCCCTTCGTGGTATGGAACGATGGCGTCATCACCGACTGCACCTATACCGGCAATATCTCCATGACGGGCAAAACGCCCACGTTCGCGCCCCAGTGCTTCTACGTCGGTTGCTTCTCGGCGGACTACCCGTCGCGCTACGGCAACGGACAGGTCATACGCTGCACGGCAAAGGCAAATATATCACTGAACTATGTGCAACTTTGCAAGGATGCCGAAGGATATTACTCCATAGGCGGTATAAGCGCGTCAAACGTTATCGAAGATTGCCGCTTCGAGGGGGATATCTCCGTCACCGTACCGGCGGACTGCGCAAAAGTGGCTCTCGACTGCTTCCTGCTGGGTCCTCAAGCCAAAAACAGCACATTCGTCGGCAACGGCATATGCGACTGCAACGGCAACGCCGCCCCGGAGTATTTCAAGTTGGCTTACTATGATTATGGCACCTGCACGCACGAGGGCGAGATACGCATATTGAACGCCGCCGAGAAGTAGGCACGCGAAGGTTGACACCGAAGCGGCGCGGCGGTATAATTAACTCACGCTTTGTAAGGGAGGCACAGATGCAAAGCACAAATAAAGACATTCGCTACATACCTATAGACGAGACCAACGTATTGCTCGCCACGAGCATACAGCTGGAGATCTTCCCGGATATGTGCGGCTACGGCAGTTTCGTCAAAGCCATGCAGTGCGGAGATCCGTACTTCATCGTGTACCTGGACGATACGCCCATAGGCACGACGGGACTGTACACCGACCCGGACATATCCGACAGCGGCACCATCTGGCTGGGCTGGTACGGCATATTGGCACCCTACCGCGGTCGGGGCATAGGCAAAACGGTGCTGCTGGACACCATAGCCGAGGCAGTCTCGAGAGGATATACCACCTTCCGACTGTACACCTCCGCACTATTGTGCGAGGCGGCGTGCAAGTTGTACGACAGCGTTATGGACATTGGCGAAGAGTACACCCTCGAGGAGCGGCACCTGCAGCGCAGAGTATACTCCAAGTCCCTCACGGGCGGCAAGGCGGATGCCTGGCATGACAGGCCGCTGCGCTTGGACAAAGCAAGAGAAGAGGAGCAAGCCTCCTACGCGGAGTACCTGAGACTCTCGGCGGCTCAACAAAAATAGGCGGTGAAGTTATGGATATATTCATCAGTTACAGAAGAGAAGGGGGCGGAGACTTCTGCGGCAGACTGTTCGACAGGCTGACCGCGGAGCACTATACCGCATTTTACGACAAAGAGAGCCTGACGCTGGGCAAGTTCAACGAGCAGATATACAAAAAGATCGCCGCCTGCAACAACTTCGTCCTCATCCTGCCTCGCGGCGGACTGGACCGTTGCGTCAACGACGACGACTGGGTGCGCAAAGAGATACGCAAGGCTATAGAGCTAAACAAAAACGTCATTCCCATATTCTTGAAAGGCTTCGAGTATCCCGAGAAGATCCCCGACGACATTGCCACCGTCAAGGACTACCAGGGCATAGTCTACGACTCTTCCATTTCCCGATTCGACGATATGTTCAACGTGCTGACGACCTATCTGGTGGACGGACAGGGCAATAGTCTGCTTGCCTCACGCAAGCAGGGCGTGTCCAACACATACTACGAGTCCAACGGCATCACCGAGCGGGAAAAGAACAGGATCAAGAGCGACCGCGAGGCGTGCCGCGCCGTAGAGGACGAGATATTCGCCAAACTGCTGAGCGACAAGAAGCAGTTCGTCATCTTCAACCCCGCCGTGTACGAGATCACCTCCACCATGGACAAGTACGAAGGGTACGACTACTCCACCGTGCTGGGCTTTTTGTGTAACCAAGCGGAGGCGGACGAGGCGAACAGGCTGTACGGCGAGCGCGGCTGTCGCTTCTACCCCGGCGACATGGAAAACGAGGACTTTGAGAGCAAGATGGACAAGATCATGGCGGAGAACCACGTCAGCGGCTTCGACTTTGTGGACCTCACGCTCATATTGAAGGACTGCAAGAACCCCTCCAAGAAGTTGCAAGCCGTCGTGGAACGGCTGAACGACGACGCCATCATCTACGTGCGCGAGTTGGACGACGGTATGGTGGTATGCAACCCCGACCCGTCCGGTCTGTTCAAAAAGATGCTGACCGTCACCAAGCAGGACAAGTACGCGGGACGTCGCGACTTCGGGCGCAAAGTGTACACCATGCTGAAAAACCTGGACGCCGACGAGGTGTGCGCGGTGGACAGGATCGTCACCACCTCGGGTATGAAGATGAAAAAGCGCAAGATCCTCTTCGACACGTACTTCTCGTACGTCATGCCCGAGTTCGAGGACCTGGTCAAGGAGGAACCGGACAACGAGCAGTACACAGATAACCTCAACTGGCTCAGAGAGAACTACGACAGGCTGGAGCAGGCGTTTATGAACAGAGACTTCTTCTTCGTGTCGGGTTTTATGTTCTTCTACGCCAAGTTCGACAAGGTGGACGATTAGCAACTAAATCATACGAATATACAAAAAGGGTCGGGAGCATATCCCGATCCTTTTGCACTCCGTAGGGAGTTTGTTTTATTGGTGTAAGAGTTCAGTCTGTAAGCCGAGTTCTGTCTTGGACGGTTATCTGTCTACGGCTGTCGTTACCGACAGTCTCCAGCGAATATATCGAGATACCGAGCAGGTATTTGGTCTCATTTCTTGCACCGAGTGGGGTTTACATGTACGCGTTGTCACCAAAACGTATGTAGGCTCTTACCCTGCATTTCCACCCTTACAG
>CANQGO010000032.1 GCA_947623225.1 uncultured Clostridia bacterium
GGGGGGGGTATGTTATAATTGGAAAGGTACAGCAAAAATTTTGTCATACCGGGAGGAATAGAATGGAAATATTCAAGAGTACAATGGGAAGGATCCTGGGAAACCTTGTGATGATCGTGCTCTGTGCCTCGTTCAAGTGGATACCGGGGAACTATTTGGCGTTTTACGGGGTAGGGGTGCTGATACTCACCATCTCCACGACTATAATGGAGGGGCAAATCCGCTCGCCCGCCTCATTTTGTTCATCATCGCCGCAGGGTTCCTGCTCATCCCTTCGTTTATATTGAATATCAAAACCATCGGGCTGAAAGAGGACGATTGCAAAATGTTCCCCATCATCTTTTTTACGATCAATGCAACCGTTTTGTTTGTGTCGTGGTGCTATACCGGTGCACAGGACTCCATGTTTTCTTTCTACGGCGAGATCCTCGGAGCCTACTATCCCTTCCTTGGCTGGGTGGTCCTCAGGCTCATCTTCCAGATCTCGAAGCATGCGCTCTCGATCGTGTTCCTCGTGATAGGGATCCTCGTCCTTGTCGTCATGGGCATCATGAGGCTCGTGAAGGGATCGGCGTTTGATTATTGATATTGAAAAGATAAAAAAGGAGAAAGATCATGTGGAAAGAAACGTATAAGGAAAAAAAGCGTGAAGAGAGGAGAAGAGAATCCGGCTACTACGGAGGCTCGGGTACGTTCATCGGCACGGTCAGCTTCTACGACGGCGTGGAAGTCAACCTCGAATATAAAAACGGCTATGTCGACGTGACCTATCGCGACTATTCCAAGAAAGTCGGGGTTTTCGCAGACAGCGGTCCCTATTGCAGAGCCATAGAGGAAAAGGTCCGCACATTTGCGAACAACAACGGCATCGGCATGCCGAAGATCTACTATCCTTGGTCGACATGATCATCCGACTGCGTCAACTGTCGTGGGCGTGCAAGCGCACAGAACAAGCACGCCGAACGAAACAATAAAAACAAATACAAAAGAGCACCATATAAAAAAAGCAAATAGCCGAAAGCGCAATGCCTTCGGCTATTATATATCGTATATGTGTGAGGTAAATGGACGTCACTTCTTAAATACAAACAGATACTCATGCGCGAGCAGGAGAAAATTGAACTTGATGCTGTTTGTTTTCCAATATCCGGTTGCTTTGCAGTTGTGCTGCTCCTTGATAATGATCTCCTTTGCCCTGAAACCGGCAAGTTCGAACAAGCGCATGGTCTCGAATGCGAGTGGCTTTACCATGCCTTTTTGCCGCGTATCTCCCATAAGTATGGCGCAAAATTTATCTTTTTTCAGCACGCGGTAGCACTCTTCGGCGACTTTGCCCATTTCAAATAAAAACTTTTTCATAGGCAGCAGTGACAGATCGCCGTCGATATCTTCGCTGTAGTGGATGATATCGGCATACGGCGGGTGAGTGCATATAAGGTCTATGCTGTTGTCCTCAAGCGGTAAGGCGCGCGCGTCGCCGACGGTGAGAGTCGTGGTTGCCTGTGTTTCGAAATCAAAATTGCACTTGTTTCGGGATAGTTCGATCGCGTTCGGATTGATATCGACTCCGACGAAATTTCTGTGCGTCAATCTCGCTTCAACGGCAGTCGTACCGCCGCCGACAAACTGGTCCAGCACGGTATCGCCCTCTTGCGAATATCTCAAAATGACATTGCGTGGGATATACGGAGACCAATTGCCTCGATACTTTGCGTCGTGAGTAGCCCACTTCCCGCGGTCGGGAAATGCCCAGACCGTGTTGGTTTCAAGTTCGAAGTTTTCAGGTTGTAAAGGAATTTTCTTTTTTGTCATTTCAGTCTTTGAAAAGTTGTGTAACTATTCCGTTTTCCAAATCGGCAATGCAATACATATTGTCGAGGACGTCGAAGGTTTCTTCAAGGTTGTGGCGTGCCGCCTTCCAACCTTGTCCGTCCGTAAACCACACAAACGCAAAACCGTCAATGTTCTTCGCTTCCAATGCAATGGTTTTGTAACTCCTTGCCGTTTCGTTGAGTTTGGAACCGCTACTTGCATAGAAATTGGTTTCAATGCCGTAAACTACGTTGCCTTTGCGTACAACAAAGTCAAATCGCTTCTCCGTTTTGCCTGTGTTGGAAATGCCGGACAGATCCAAACCCCAACGCCCTTCAATATCGGATATGTACATTTCTTTGAAGTAGTCGCTGCCTCTGACCAGTCCCGCCTTTCGCAAATATGACTCTACGAGATCTTCCATAAGGTGTCCGCCGCGGTTTTTGCGACCGTTGCTGTCCAGTCCGACTTCCACGCCTGTCACATAGTCCACGAGGTTGTTGATTAACTTTTGCGAAATGAGTCTGAACAATCCCGTTTTGCGCATAAACGCCATGTACTCGTCGGTAGAGTAGTTCATTTTGCAAAAATCAAACAAATATTCTCCGTCGCCGTCTATAGCATAAATCTCGCGACCGCGAATTGCCAACAGAATAGGGATACATTTCAAAATCTCGGGATACTTTGATAAAAGCGTTTCAAAGTCGGCTTCGATATTCCTCGAGCCTATGAGGGAGTTGAGAATATTGAGTTCGACTTTTATGGAGTCGACATTACCATACACCTTTTCAAAGTCAACGTAATACTTGTAGTCGCAAATACTGTTTCTGAAGCTCTTGAACCAATCGTTGAAGTTGCGTTGCATTTTTATTTTCTCCCTGTGAAACCTGCCGTGGATACCACCTTAAAGATATCGTAATCTGTTTCAAGCAGTTCGTCTATGATACTGCCGAACATGTAGGCGTCGCTTCTGTTCGTTTTTTCTTGTGTGGATAGCAGTAGCATCAGGACAAACAGAAAGTCGACGGGATACTCGCCACAGGAACTTAATTTTTCATATTGCTCCAATTCGATTTGTTCCATTCCATTTTCAACCAACGATTTTAATGTATCGAAATCATTGTTTTGTAACGGGCTGCACGTATTCCATATACCTTTTACCTTATTCAGAAATTTATTTGCCAGCCGCTTCTGACATTGTAACTTGATGAGCATGTCCACTGCCCAGTGAATATGCTTGGGTGTACGGATGCGCAAATCTCCTTTTTTGTACTTGATAAGGATATCAAAAGCAGACAAGTTACCATTGAAAACATATAATGTATAGTTATCGAAATCAAACTCGATAATTGCTTTGCGTTTTTCACCTTTAACCTTGATTTCTCTTTTGCCTTGCTTAATGTTCATAATTTGCTCCTTTAGTTGCTGATTATAAGTTCGTTTATCTTGCCGCGGCTGTCGGCGTTGCTGTTTATCATGCGGCAAGCTGATACTCGCCGGATGCTGTACGACTTGTACAAGTCATCAAAGAAAGTATCTTCGGGATTTACGTTCTTCGGATCGGAGTTGCTAAGCACAATCTTTGCGCCGGTGGCGTTGATATCGTCTATAAACTTGGAAAGTCTGAGTTGCTCACTGTCGTCGAAGGCGTCGGCGTTGTAGGAGGTGAAAGCCGACGTTTCGGAAATGGGGCGGTAGGGCGGATCGAGATATACAAAAGTATTCTCGTCTATAAACTCCCGGGACAGGGAATAGTCGCCGCAGACGATGGTGACGCCTTGCAAGACTTTGTGTATATTGAGCAGGTTCTCCTCGTCGCAAATGGTGGGGTTCTTGTACGCGCCCATGGGGACGTTGAATTGCCCTTTGCGGTTAACGCGATACAGTCCGTTGAAGCAGGTCTTGTTCAGGAAGATAAAGTACGCTGCCTTTTCCACTGCCGTCTCGTCCGTCAGTGCTAGCGAGTTGAATTTGTCGCGAGTGGAGTAGTAATAGAACTTTCTGCCGTTGTCGTCCATGGGCAAAAAGGTCATCTGCATCTGCTGAAGGCGCGAAATCAACTCCGCAACATTCTTTTTTATCACGTTGTAGGCGTTGATAAGCTCGGGATTGATATCGCTGATATACAAGTCGGTGAAGTCATACTTGGACAGCACGTTGAAAAGCAGTGCGCCGCCGCCGACCATAGGCTCGCAATATTTGGTCAGAGTTCTGTCGCCTTCGGAAGGCAGCATCTTTTCCAACTCGTCGATGAGTTGTCCTTTGCCGCCGACCCACTTGACAAAGGGCTTTAGCGTAATATGGTGTTCCTTTTCGTAACGAACGGTTCGCTTATCTACCGGCTTCTCGGCGTCGCTCGGGATGATCCACATATTGCCCACCATCATGGCTCCGTCTATCCGGCTCTCGCTGCATAGAATTGCTACGCGCCGCTGTGAAATATTCCACTTTTCTGCCGCTTCTTTTGCCGACATATAACTTAACATAAGTCACCTCACTTTTTATATATCTATTATATTCCAAACCTCGAACAAAAGCAAGTATTTTCTTGTTGAAATTGGCATTTTTCTGCAAAGATACGGATTGCTTCAGGGCGGGATATGTCCGCTGTGCGAGCGGGAGCACAGGTCGGTCGTGCACTATGCCATAGAGGAAATGGAGGCGGATCACCGCATACCCTGGTGCGAAGGGGGCAGGACGGCGGCGGAGAACTGCCAGATGCTGTGTCGGGAACACAACAGAAGAAAGGGCAGCAAGTGAGTGAGCAGCGAGTGAGTGAGCGGTGAATAATCGAGTGAATAGAGAGTCGAGGCGAAAGTGAGCGGAGAATAAACGAGCGAGCGGAGAGCAAATGGAAAGCAGATAGGACGTGCGGCGGAGAGTCGAGGCGAAAGCGAGCGGAGAATAAACGAGCGAGCGGAGAGTGAGCGGAGAGCGGCGCGAGGTGAAAAGGGGGTTGAAATGCGCGGGCGGAAGTGGTAAAATAGGGAGCGGAGGTGCAAGGATATGATAGGTGCGATCGTGGGAGACGTGGCAGGCTCCATATACGAGTGGGACAATATCAAAAGCAAGCAATTCGAACTCTTTGGGGCGGGGTGCCGCTGCACGGACGACAGCATAATGACGTTGGCTATCGCCGAGGCGGTGTTGGAAAGCGGCGGCGACTGCTCCGTTCTCGCCCAAAATGCCATAGACTGCATGCGCAAGTGGGGCGCGCTCTACCCGAACAGCGGCTACGGTGGGATATTCCGTTACTGGCTGCGCACGGACAAGCCGCTGCCGTACAACAGCTTTGGCAACGGAGCCGCCATGCGAGTGAGTGCGTGCGGCTGGGCGGCGACAAGTCTCGACGAGGCGAAGGCACTTTCCCGTGCGGTGACGGGGGTGACGCACAACCACCCGAAAGGGCTTATGGGCGCGGAAGCCGTGGCCGTCGCCATATATCTCGCGCGGCAGGGCAAGACTCTTCTCGAGATACGCGAGCATATCCAAGCCAACTACTATCCGCTGGACTTTACCCTCGAGCAGATACGTCCGACTTACGAATTCGACGGAACGTGTCAGGGCACGGTGCCGCAGGCGATAGAGGCGGTGTGCGAGAGCGTGGACTTTGAGGACGCCATACGCAACGCCATATCCATAGGCGGAGACAGCGACACGCTGGCAGCCATAGCCGGCAGTATAGCGGAGGCGTACTACGGGGTGCCGCGCTCCATCTACGAACGCGCCTGCTCCTATCTCGATCCGACCATGCTGGACGTCTTGCGGCGGTTCGAGCAGAAGTACTCGAATAAAATAATAGAGTAAAGTGCGAAAAACAATATATTATTTTATAATAAAAAAGCAGTGACACATAGCGGTCGCTGTTTTTTTTATGGTAAAGTGTAGGTGATTTTATAAAGCGTCCGCTTTCGGACATTCCGACGGGCGGGGGACATATGCGTGGGCGGCTAACTGAACAATGCCACGAGGATATTGCAAACAATGTCCTTCATGGCGGCGTAGTCTATGTAGCTGTGGCTGTCGAATACCGTCTCGTGGGCGTAACTCTGGACGATATTCATTGCCAGGTGCACGCGCTCGGTGATATTGGTGGGGTCGAAGCCCAACTTCAGCAACTGTCCGCTCATCTGCTCGGTGATCTTGTTCTCGAGGGCGATGAACTGCGCGTTGACTGCCTCGTCGGTGGTGGCGAGAGAGTGGAGGGTATTGTGCAACTTGGCGTAGCGGGTGTGCAGGGCGATGGTCTTGTCTATCACGGACAGAGCCAACCTGCGCACGTCCACCGGCCGAGGGGTCTTTTCCACTATATCCGCCAGCGGGGTGTAGACGTTGTCAATGTATATCTCCAATACGCATATGAGAATGTCCCGCTTGTCGGCGAAGTAGCCGTACACGATGCCCGTGGACACGCCGGCGCGCTTGGCGATCTCGGCGGTGTTGGTGCCGTAGTAGCCCACCTCGCTGAACAACTCGTATCCGGCTTGGATTATCTTGTTTTTCTTTTCGATGCTACGCTCTTGCTTGGGTACTCTTATGTTTGACGCCATATAAACTTCGACCTCCTTCGTTGTACTTGCGTTGGACGTCGGTCACATACGCCGAGTATGCTCCCTTCCGTCCATCCGCGTCCGCCTCGGATCTCTCGCTTCTATGGCGTCAAACGGGCTGACACCTGTAGAAGGGGTGAGAGGCGGGCAAGATATATCTGTGGGTCCTCTCTGCCGTCAGACGGCATATAAACTGCGATCTCCTGTGTTGGATTTGCGTTGGGCTTCGGTCACATACGGTGTAGTATGCTCCCTTCAGCCCATCCGCATCCGCCTTGGATATCTTGTTTCTCTGCCGTCTGACAAGTTGGTACCTGTGGAAGAGGCGGGAGAGAAAAAGATATATGTTGGTGTGTGGTGGGGTTCTTGTTTCTCTGCCGTCTGACAAGTTGGTACCTGTGGAAGAGGCGGGAGAAAAAAAAGATATCTATGTGGGTGTGGGGTGGTTGCTTGTTGCTCGGCTGTCGGACGGTGCTCCCGTAGAGGCGGGAGAGGGGCCGCCGAGGGCTTTTTTAGATTATAAACCGTAGCGCAAAAAAAATCAAGACAAAATGTGAATTTTTTATCATATTTTGCTTGACAGTTGCCGCGCTGCGGTGGTAAGATAAATACGAAATTGAAATAAGTTTCACATTTTCCGCCTGAATGGAATAGGTTACGAAGGAGGATATATGCCGATAGTATTTGCGCCCATAAATGTCCCGTTGAGAGTAGTGCGTGTAAGCGCGGACGACAAGACCAGAAAGCACCTTGAGAGTCTGGGGATCTCGGTGAACAACACCGTCACCGTGCTCAGCTCCAGCGGGGGCAGCGTCGTGTGTCGGGTAATGGACGGCAAGTTGGCACTGGATCACAACCTGTCCACCAAGATATTCGTGGTGTGACTCGAACGGGCACTATAGTGCGGTCGGTCGAGGTATTATAAGAATAAGAGAGAACCGAAAACGACGCTATAGGACTGAAAAAGCGACTTCGCGAAAGGGCAGCGAACCGAGAGGATACGGCGAGTATAGAGAGGGCGAGGCTACAGAGCGAGGATATCGCAAAACAGAGACTATATAGTGCAGTTGCGGGAACAGAGAGCAAGTCGACGAACGACAAAGTAAAAGTGCGGGAGCGAGAGGGTGCAAGACAGAAAACGAGTGATATGTCAATGCACTATAAGAATAAAGCAGAAAAAAACGACTGTATAGTGCCGGAAAACAAATCGAGCGACTTCGCAAACTGAGATATTATCTCTGAGGTACAGACCCGTTTGAAGAGGTATTATAAGAATAAAAAAACCGCGAAGGGATCGCGAAGGGACTGTATAGTGCGGAAAAAAGCAGGTCAACCCTATTTCAAAGAGTACTTCAAGCAAGTACGTTGAAATAGTTTGATACAACTATATAAGGAGAAAAAAGAACATGCAAAAGACATTGGATCAATGCGCCATCGGAGAGCATGGCGTGGTGAAGAGCGTTGGCGGCGAGGGCAAGATCAAGCGGCGGCTATTCGATATGGGGATAACGCCGGGCGCGGAGATATTGCTCAGAAAGCGTGCGCCGTTGGGGGATCCCATCGAGATCACGGTACGCAGTTACGAGCTGTCGCTGAGGTTGACGGAGGCGAAGTGCGTACTGCTGGAAGCGGGACCATACCTGCGCGGCGAGGACTACATGAACCTCGAATGGGCGGCGTTCGATCA
>CANQGO010000033.1 GCA_947623225.1 uncultured Clostridia bacterium
CGATCACAAGTTGATAGATGTTGTTTTTCCCGATGATGGAAGAGAATTAAACGGTTACGACAGTTGGGACATAGTCGGCGACACAGAATATTATCCCGAAGGCACAGGTCTTTCATATATAGGTGATAGTTGCTTCCAAAGAGTAGGTATGAAAAGAACAGTCGATAAGAATGGCGATGTTGTTTTAACCGCCCCAACATATTTTGTCATTCCTGCCTCTTTGAAAGAAATCGTTGAAAACCCATTCGAAGCGATCAGAGATATCAATGAGGATAGCGAAACAGGAGCGATCAATCTTTATATTAAAGGATCTCCGGGCACTTGCACATATTATCCTTGGGGAGCAACAGGAGCTATCGCATGGAATAAGTCTGCTCCCGGCTACAAAGACAATGGAACATGGATCTACAACACAAAGAGAAACATTCTCGGACCTTATATAGGAACAACAGGTAATACTACTGATGTCACGGTTCCTATCCAAATAGAAACTACCGAAGGAACTATCAAATTTACAGGATTAGCGTCAGGCACATTTGTTGGTAAGAATTTAGACGAAGTAACATTTGCCAACGAGTGGAACAACGTATTGACGGAGTTGCCTACCGCTTGTTTCCGCAATAGTGACGTTCGTACTATTACGAATTTGCCCGATTCGATTACAAAAATCGGAGCAATGGCATTCCATGGAGCAAGTGGTCTTTCAAAGATGACAACAACCTCTACCGGCGATGAAAGCGGAATAAATCTGCCCACTTCTTGCAAGACGGTGGGCTTTTGGGCGTTTTTCAATTGTACTAACGCCAAAACATTCAATATCACTGCAACGGGAGACGCAAGCGAATTTTTGATTTCTCAAACAGCGTTCAGAACAAAGCAAGCTGTTACCGTTAATTTCTTGAATATAACGGGAGGAGATATTCACGACATCCAAAACGTCAAGGAACGTGAGGAAGAGTACTCCGTTTGGAATACACCAAGCTATCCGTTTGGCGCAATCATCGCTGGGTCAAAGGTAACAGCCAACAATCAGTCACAAAAAACCATAGGCAACCATACCAATGAAGATTCGATAGTTGTTTTCGACGGTATTTGGACGTGTCTTATTTTGCAGGAAGATCCCGACGGAGCCGACGCGTTGGACAACAACATGAATGAACAAAAAAAATATGTTGGAACAAATACCTCTGTTGCGGGAAATTGCGGTCACGGCAAAGTTCAGATCATACACGTTAATACGACCGCACTGAATAATAACAAAATAGCGGATGACGTTGAAGGCGATAACTCCGACTGGGTGTATGATACCGCCAGCGGCGGAAGTTTTACTTTCCCAAGCTGGGTCAGTACGAGAGGTTACCGTTACGACGTTGTGGCGGTGGGCAATCTTGTCGGTTGCAACGCTTCGTCAACATTGAACCTTACCCTCAACAAGTTGATTATTCCCGAAGGTGTTGAGGAAATCGGATATATGATGTTCAGCGGGACGCTCAACGGTTCTGTTGACAGAGATATGGACGGCAATATCAAGTACGATTCCAAAAGCGAAAGCGGAGCACAATACAACAAAATCAAAAACGGATTGTTTTTGCCTTCGACGTTGAAACGCATCGACGACTGGGCATTTTCGGGAGCCACATTGACAACAGTGTTGCAATTGCCCGCGCGTTTGGAGTTTATTGGATTATATGCGTTTAAAGGTTGTAAATTATTAAATGACACGTTGGTCATTCCGGGCTATTGCGGGCAAGTGTATGCGGCGGCATTCCCGGATGTGAAAGCGAGCGCTTTGCATGACATATATTATTTGCAATATCGTACTCAAGCCTCCGACAAGACGTTTGACCGCGAGGGCGGCAAATATATGCGCTTCGACGGCAAAAACGCTTCGTCCGTCGCAGGCGCGGCAGGTATAAAGGGAGCTTCCGATATGAAGGTTCACTATATGGACGATTACAGCCCATATGTGTACGAAATAGGCGGAACAGACTTGAGCGAAGAGAACAGAAGCAGTTTGGTTCCTGTAGTTCAACACGCGAGCGACAAGGGCAATCAAGCATACGACATGCCGACTGACGACGCCGTCTTTGCAAGCCCGAGAGAGCTGACAGACCCTGTCACGGGACAAGTTTTCGGCTACGCGGCGGATATCCGCTTTGGCGTACGTATGATGACGCAGGAAAACGTCATCAACAAGGTCACGCAAGGCAACGGAAACAGCGTCACGCAAACCATTGATCAAGATACGACGATCGGCTCTGTTAGCGGTATCAAGCAAGCAGAAGATATATTTATGGTGTTTTTGGATCGCCAGGAAGGCGTTTCATCCACCGACTACACTTTCAGAATTACATATTCAAACCCGGATTTGGTCAATGCAATAAGAGACGCGGGCAGCACAGACTACGACAATCAGGGAGCTTTCTCCACGCAATTCAGCATAAAGGTGGACATTTTTGCAAGCGTCAAGTTTGAGCATGCGCTGTCGCAAGCGTCTGAGATCACAGGACTTATGCCAAGCCCGATGACGAAAGATGAGGACGGCAGGGCGCTTTTGAAGACCAACAACCGCACATATACCGTCACTGACGGCGTGAACAGCGTTTCCGGGAAAACGGTTCCCGAGGCAAAGCCCGTGGTAGGCGACGGTCTTATCAGCACGGTCAAATTGCCCACGCCTTCGCTCAAACACCCCGCGGCAGAATTTATCGGTTGGACGACCGATCGTACGGTCGGCGGTCAAGTGTGGATAGGCGAGCCGGAAAATTATGTCAAGAGCGGCGAGGACTTTAAAGTTTCCGTCAATCAATTGGACGAAAACGGACAAATCATCGTCTATTCCGTTTTCCGTCTCAAACTCAACACGACGCCGTCTTATTCTTGGCAATACGGCGACCAGCCCGACGGCGACTTCTATCAACCCACCGACGGTGTTGCCGCCGGCAAATTCACTATGTTCCGCCAAGGCTCCGACGGCAATTGGCGCGCGGAGCAGGTCGTTGACGTTTCGGCAGGTCAATTGCCTGTGGCGTTCAACGCAAATTTCAACAACGAAACTCACGCAGGCACTTGGAAAGTTTTGCAGGGCGAATTTGCCGAATTCGGCGCTTCCAAGGAGGACGCGGATTTCCAATCTTGGGTAGAGCAGCAGATATCAGCTGGCGATACTTATGACATTTCCGATTTCACCATCGCCCAGCGCAGCATAAGTCCGACAGTCAGACCCACGGTGTCGGAACCTTACGGCACGCATATTTACGGCGATTATAAGGGCGAATTTAAGGAAGGCATGACCTCTATTGAGGACTACCTGTACGGCACAGACAGCACAGGGGCGCCGTTTATCACAATTGCTTTGCCCGGCGGACAGACCAATAAGGACGCGTTCACCATAACCTTGAGCGGCGATGGCATGAATACGGAAGAGCCCGCTCCGCACGTCGGGACGACGCTTACATATACGGTCGCCGCAAAACAGGACGAAGCAAACGGAATTCAGGACTATGTGATAGCAGGCGGCGAAAAGACGGGCACATATACGGTCACTCCGCGTGAAATCTCGGTCAACGTGGAGTTGATGCGCACTTTGCCAAACGGTGGCGGAGAGCGGGAGTTGACGGCAAGCGTCGTTGGCGGCGTAAATCAATACTCCTGGACTTACTATGGCAAAACCGCGCTCGAGAGGATCTCCGCGACGGCAGCCGATGTGCAGCCCGAAGGCGGCGGATTTGTGTTTGGTCAAAGCCCGACAGGCGCAGTCGACTTCTATGTGCCCACTTTTGACAAGACAAACGTGGTGGCGCAAGATTATAAAGTTTACGTCCGCCTCGCCGAACATCCGGACGACAACCTCAACAAGGACTATCAAATTACGCTCATCAACGGCGCCGGCGTCAGTAAGACAGACGACGGCTATCTCGCGGCAAATGTGACGATCGAGCCGTTGAAGCTCACTTCGCCGACATTCAAAGAGATGTATTTCGGCACGGAAATTACAAAAGATACGATGAGCTCGTACATCGCGAAGCATGCCGAAGTGGTGATCCCGACTGACGTCAACGACTTGCCGGAGGAGTATTGGGATAAGACGCGCCTCAATCAGTTGCTCGGCAGAGCCGACGACGCAGAGGACACCGTCGCGCCCAATATATACACGATCCAAGATCCGATCGAAGGCGGCACATATCACTCGGATAAAGCGGCGAATGGACTTGAAAATCCCCAAAACTATTGGTTTGCAGGCACTTACACCGCGCCCTTCACTTTCAATGACGCCACCAACTATGCGTGGCAGGATTATGATTCCGTCGACCGCAGCGACAATTCAAAACTCAATGCGAAATTTGTTATCAAAAAGGCGGTATTGTTGCTCTCAACAAATCAAAACCGCATTGTATACTACAACGACCAAGATTATTACCTGACGTTTGATAATCCCGGCGGCCAACGCGAGCAAGGTCTCGTGAAGGTGGAGATCTACAATGGTCAAGGCAGCAATGCGGCGCTGGCGATTTGGGGCGGACAGGGCGATTTGCCGTCTGTAAATCCTTGGTCGAGACGTGAGTTCACCTTCAACGGCGGCAGAACAATGGAACTCAAAGCCGCCGGCACCTATACTTATCACTTCGAGTTGCAGGAAAATGGCCGCACAAACTTCGAGATTTACAGCATACCTGTGGCGAGCGCTCCGGAAGGTTCACCTGAAGGTCAAAGCGAGTGGAAAAACGTCACCACCTATTCCGCAGAAATAGATTACGTCATCAGAAAAGCGCAATTCAAGCTCGAGCTTACAGGCGCGCTTTCCACCGATGATATCTACTACGACGGCACAGATAAGGCGGCGAAGATTTTCACCGATCATTTCAAACTCACAAACGTCAACGAGAGTAAAACTTACAGCTACGCTGTCCCCGAGTATAACGGAGACAAGAGTATTCACGGCTATCGCGTGACTTATCGCCCGTCAACCACGACGGAGGGCTTTGGCGCAGTCACCGCAGTCGACGCGGGGTTCTATGTTCTCATCGTTCAATTGCAGGGAGTCA
Organism: uncultured Clostridia bacterium; assembly: GCA_947623225.1. Taxonomy (GTDB): domain Bacteria; phylum Bacillota; class Clostridia; order Christensenellales; family CAG-314; genus Fimimonas. Next base: position 5,046 of record CANQGO010000033.1, read on the forward strand.
ATGCCACAAGCAACGTTGAATTCGTAGCCGAAATGAAGGGTACCGAAGCCGATACGACCAACTATATCCTCACAAGCGATACGCAAATCACTTGGAATGGGCAGTACGGGGACGGCAACGTGACAATGGCCGGCTACGGCGAGACAACAGCCCCCGCCGGCACCGTGCTCGCCATCAAGCCCGCGGAGATACAGGTCAACGTGAACGGCGCGGATCGCTACTTCCAAAACGTCGCGTACGACGTCGCGTCCATCGTCACGCTCGCGAGCAACGGCAACGGCTCGATCGACGCACTCACACAAAGCGACTATCAGATAGCGATCACCGACTTCAAGCCGAACGACGAGGACTACACCAAAGAGACGGCATATCCCGGCGATATCACGTTGCTTCATGCGGGCAGCTACGCCTTCACGGTGGAGCTTGTCAACACGTCAAACGTCAACACAACGAACAATTTCCGCTTTGTGACAAACGGGGACGCGTATACGGTGAACAGCGATACGCGCGAGGCGGACAAGATCACAAGCGCGCAAAAAGAGGACGGTTCGCAGCAAATCGTCATCAAACCGGCGAGCCTCGCGGGCAACTGGTTGGGAACAGAAGGACGTACTTATACGGGCTCCGCAACCGTTTTGGGCAACCTGGTCAGTCTCGGCTACGGCGAGCACAACCCAAGATCGGTCATTCCGCAACTTTTGACGTCAACGACAGGCAACGGCTATGCGTGGCTCATTCAAGTCGATCCCGACGAGGCAAAGATCTCGTCCGAAGTGACGATCAAGGACGTGGGAGTTTACACAATCTCCATCGGCTTGTACGGCTCCGCCAAAAACGACTTTGAGTCCACTTGGAATCAGAAATATACGATCAGCAAGGCGGAAATCCGCCTCAGCAACCCGCCGGACGTCATGTACGACGGGCAAGTGCACGACGCGGTCGTGGGCATTTCGTCCGACGCGTCTGTCGTTGAGGCTGACTACACGCTGAGCTATGCCATAAGCGCAGGCGGCAAGAACACGCTCGGAGAAGGGGACAAACCTCTCAACGCGGGCACATATACCGTCACGTTCACCCTCACAACGCAGGGCGCAAAGAACCTGCAGATACAGGGACAGGCCGAGACAACGAAGGAGTTGACATTCAAGATCACTCCCGCTTTGCTCAACGTCGTGACGGGCGCAGGCTCGTATACCTATGACGGCACATCGCACGAAAAGACGTACAACGTCTCGCAGGGCGACGACAATATCTCCTTCACAAACGACTATAATTCGGACGTTTTGCCTACGAAACGAGACGAGGACGGCTTCAAGATCGCGGGAAAATATACCGGCTGGAAGAGCAACTATTTGCCGGTGGATGCAAGCGACTATATCAACGCGGGCACCTACAACGTGACGATCACGCTCACGGACTCGAACTTCCTGTTCGCGGTGGGCGGCATATCAACGTACACTTTCCACTATACGATCGAGGCGGCGGCGCTCACTCTCGGCGAAGGTCAAACGACCTACAAGACGGCCGCTGAGGGCCCGGATCTGTTTGCCGAAGCGATCGTCGGCGATTTTGTGTATAAAAACGCGGCTTGGGAACCCATCGTTTCAATCAGCCACAACGGAACGCTTCTTGACAACGCCGACGAACAAGCGTACAACATCTTATACAGCAACAATATCAACAAAGGCACGGCAAAGGCGACCGTGCGCGGACTCAACAACTACGCGGGCTCGTTCGATTTGACGTTTGAAATCACGCAAAAGACTTTGGGCAACGCCCAAGAGGAAAACGGCACGATCACATGGGACGAAGAGAAAGAGACCGAAGATATGATTTCGGTCGAAGGCGTTGAGGGTTGGACGTACACGGGCACGTCCCGCGTGGTCATACCCACCGTCACATACGACCCGACCTCAATCGAAGGCAACATTGCGACGCTCATCGGCACAAAGGATATGGAGTTGTCCTATTGGAAGCTGATCGATCCCGCCGCTCATGCCGCAGGTGTGGCTATGGCTGCCGCACAAAGTAGCGCGCAATATGAGAGACTTGAAACTTCGTCCATCCAGAACGCGGGCTTATACGGCGTGCTCATCGAAGGTCTTAACAACTATGTTGGAAAGATATTCTTGCCACTTGAGATTTTGCCTTCAAAGGTCGTGCTCAAGCCCGACAAGGAGCTGACTTTCACCTACGACAGGTTGGCGCACCATGTGGGCGTGACGTTTGCTTCGGCAGGCGTGATCCCGCAAGATCAAGATACGGACTACACCGTTACGGAAAGCTACGACAGCGATTTCTTTAGCAATAGCAACCCTTACTCCGATGCTTATGTCAACGCCGGCACCTACACTTTGGCCGTGACTCTTTCGGACAACAACTTTGCCTGGAATGAGGATCAAGCCGCTTGGACTGGATACTACGGCGCAACAAAATTCACGGCGGCAGTGGCAACGACCGACGGCTTGTATGCGGAAATGACCGACGGCGCGGTGACAAGCGTCACGATCGTTTTCACGATCAAGAGGGCGCAAGTGTCCGTTTCGGGACTTGAAAAGGTCACGTTCAATCGCGGCATATCGCTGCCCACGATCACCTTCACAAACAGGGTAAACGGCACGGTTTTGCCCACAAACGGCGAGAGCAACGAGTGGGGCTATTGGTTTGAGTCCACTTCCAAGTGGCAGACCTATACAATGCCTTACGCAAGCGAGGACGGCAACTTCACGGGCGTCCCGAGCTATGCGGACGACTATAACGCGCACGTCGTGCTTTTGGGCGACGCTC
>CANQGO010000034.1 GCA_947623225.1 uncultured Clostridia bacterium
TGAAGTCGTAACAAGGTAGCCGTATCGGAAGGTGCGGCTGGATCACCTCCTTTAAGGGAGTAGAGGGGAACCTCTACCAACCAAGTCGAGTAGTTGACAAAACAACTACGGTGCACAAGTGGAGCATAACCACACAAAACAAATGCAAAACCCAACCGGAGACTGTCTCACCATTCTTACTATTCTTGTCTAAGCCAACTTCGACACCCCCTATGTATGGGTGCCTTTTTTTGTTTGATATCAAATTATACGTACAAAATTTGGGGAATAGATTGAAATTGTCAACGGAAGTTGATATAATATCCTATATAATTTTTCATTATGATAGAAGTATCGCATTTAACAAAAGTATACAAAACCGGCAAACAATCGGTCGTCGCCGTAAACGACATCAGTTTCACTTTGCCCGATACGGGTATGGTATTCGTCGTGGGCAAGAGCGGCTGCGGCAAGTCCACTCTGCTCAATATGCTCGGCGGGCTGGATAAGCAGACGAGCGGCGATATATTCGTGGACGGGGCACCTTTTTCGAGTTTTACCGAGCGCAATTTTGACTGTTTCCGCAATAGTTACGTAGGATTCGTTTTTCAGGACTATTGCCTTATGGAACGGCTCAGCGTCTATGACAATGTGGCACTGGCATTGCAGTTGCAGAATGACAGCAATGAAGATACGGTGGACGAGATCTTGCGGCAAGTGGATGTAGAGGAATATGCCAATCGATATCCCAAGCAGTTGAGCGGTGGTCAGCGTCAGCGTGTCGCCATCGCGAGGGCATTGGTCAAGCGACCCAAGTTGGTGTTGGCGGACGAACCTACCGGCAATCTGGACGGCAAGAGCAGCGAGCAGGTGCTGGACGTCTTGAAGGCGTATGCTCAAAACCATCTGGTATTGGTGGTTTCGCACAACAGGCAGAATGCAGACGACTATGCCGACAGGATCATAGAATTGTCCGACGGAAAGATATTGAGCGATACGACGCGCAATCTGCAGTCGGGCGATCTGGAGATCACCGACAGCGAGATCGTCATGCAGAAAGGACTGGATCCGTCGCCAGCGCAGGTCGCACAGATCAACGAGCGTCTGGCAATAGGCAAGCCCGTGCGTCTGCGTAAGGTAGAAGACAGATTTCTTACCACACAGGCGGAATACGAGAGCGCGCCGAGACAAACGCCGCATTTTCCGGACAAGCGACTGTCCATGCGCGGCCATGTACGCATGTTTTGTATGTTTACGCGCAAGCAAGCCATCAGCCTCGCGTTGACCTTGCTGCTTGTCATCAGCCTTGTATCTCTTTTGGGCGTGAGTCAAATGTTCTTGCAGTTCAATCCTACCGATGCCATCGTCAAATTGTTGCAAGATTCCGAAACGGAGAAATTTGCATTACAGAAGGGGTATATAGATAAGGAAGGCGAGTTGGCGACGGGCAAGATAGTGCGTATCACCGACGACGAGGTACAGAAGTTCTATGACTCAGGGTATGAGGGTAAGATATACCCTATGTACAACGTCTGTCTGACTACAGGCTCCGGCGACTACAGCCTTGAACGCTTCAACTATATACAAGACACATCCAACTTCGGTGGATTCTTCGCGCGTATAGGCAACGGAGTGCTTGTATGCGACAGGGAATATCTCGAGCAATTATATGGCGATGAAAACGGTGAGTTGGAAGTGTTGTCCGGGAAGATAACGGACGATGACGAGTCTATAATCATCACCGACTACTTTGCAGAGAGTATATTGCGCTATACTCCCGCACTGTACGGCGACGAAGAAGATTTTTACCGTGAGATCACCAACGGAAAGACAATAAACAACCGTTATAAGGTGTGCGCCGTCATCAATACCGGTTACAAGGAACGGTACGCGGATCTGGTACAAGCCATATTGGACGGGGCAACGTACAATGACCTGATAGATGACGAGCAGTTTTCGCTGATGCTGAGCGAATTGAATACTTCGTTGAATACGGCATATAGTTTCAATCCAAACTTCTACGATCTGTATTGCAGTTACGACGCTACGACATACAAGACGGCCAGTTACTTCGCCGATTCGTCACTTACATTCGAAGGTAAGAAGTACAGCGGATACCAATTGTATGCGGAAGTGAACAAAAACCTGCATGGAGACGAATTGTCCATAAGCAAAGCGCAGTGGCGTCAGTTGACCGGTTTGCGCATAGGCGATGCGAACGATACGTATTGGAACTCGCTGAAGGGGAAGAAAATAACTCTCAATGTGGGCGAGATAGGCAGTACGGAGCAGATATACACCCACGAGTTCACCATAAAAGACACCGTCGCGAGCGGCGGCATGCGCGTGTCTGTGGACGTGATGCGTGAGTTGCGCACGCACGACATAGTGCCTTTCAAACTGTACTTCTCCGACGTGAGCAATACCGCCGAACTGTTCCGCACGGGCGTCTCGGACAATTTCTTTACGCCTACGCTGCAGTTCAGAGCGGTGCAGTCCATAACAGGCGCAGTGAAAGTGTTTCAAGACTTCTTCATGATCATAGTCGTTGCGCTGTATGTCATCTGCGTAGGTACGCTCGTAGGCTTTGGCGTCAATGCCATCAAAACCAACATATTCGAGGTGGGCGTACTGCGTGCATTGGGTACCAAGACGCACAATCTCGCTATCATCTTCGCCGTGCAGATGCTGCTGGTGGGTTTGGTGATATGCCTCGTGTCCGTATTGGGTATGTGGGCAGGAGTACACTTCGGCAACAAGATATTGGTACAGGGCTTTGCCAAATATACTCGCAATCCGCTTGCCGTGCAGATCACGGTCATCCGTTTCAACCACATTACCGCACTGGTAGGCGGCGTGGCAGTGCTGATACTTGCAGTGCTCGCCAGCGTCGTGCCGATTGTGTTCTTGCGCAAGGTCAAACCGCGCCAGATCATAGTGGCTAAGGAATAACATATATATAAATAAACACAAGACGGAATCCGCCTTGTGTTTTTTTATGCAATATTTGCGCTCGATGCAACAAAACGGCGACTTGGATCGTTATTATTAAAAAGATTGCGCATTGCGTGTAAAGTATGTTTGTGTTATACTATACACAAAAGGATCACATACCGAGTATGAGAAAAAAGATTTATTCTATTGTATTATGTATAATGACTGTGGCTTTGTGTGCGGTGCTTTTCGCCGCGTGCAAGACGACAGAACCCGTACTCGAGGCGGAATACGACTACTCACACGATATATACGAGGGCGAGACGCTTGAAAGCATCAGACAGTATCTGAAAGTGACCTATACGGACATGCTTGGAGAGCCGCGAGTGTTGAATCGGGATGAATATACCCTGCGAGGCTTTATCCATCCGGGCACTTGCACGCTGACGGTGCGGTTTGCAGATTTGGAAACTACGGTAACGATCACCGTCAAGTCACAACAGCATACGTATACCGTCACATTGAACTACAACGGTGCTACCGGCGATATGACCATGCAGAGCTTTTCCGTCACGACGGGCGAACCGATAGGGACGCTTCCCACTCCTACGCGAGAGGGTTATGAATTCGTCGGTTGGTACGTCGGAGAATGTCGTGTATACGCCGATACGCTTTGGGACTGGGACAATGTAGACAGTATAGAGGCACATTGGACGCCGGAAAATGGCACTCCGGATGAGGTACTTGTGCTATTGAGCGCGGAATCGACAGTGTTGTATGCGGGCGATAATACCCGACTGTACATTGTCACGGATCCGATGGGCTATGAGGCGGACGTCGTCATAGATATTTTGCACGGGAACGATATAGGATACGTCGATGATGATGTGTTCTACGCTCAGCGTACGGGCGAATGTGTCCTTCAGGCGCGGCTGCTATATGAGGGCGTAACGTATACGAGCGACGAACTCATCGTCACGGTGGAGCAGGGCCTGTCCGAAAAAGTAAATATTACGCTGAAAGCGGACAGATATCTGATAGAATACAGCGAAAATACCTTCGTCACCGCTACGGTGACGCCTTCGGAATATGCCTCCTCTGTCACCTTCCGTATCACGAGCGGCACGGACGTGGCTGCGTTGGTGGGCAATTCTCCTTTGCAACGCTCGATCCTTCCGCAAGACGAAGGCATGGTCACGGTGGTGGCAAGCGTTGGCTCGACGAACAGCAATCCTGTCTCAATTCAGGTGATACGCTATGATCCATATTCCAATATAGGCGCAAGCGGTTTCTACGACAGATATACGCCCGCTACGGATCTCGAGGACAGCTACTGGCGTACCAAGCACCACCTGATGAGCGGAGACATCTCTGATCAGTATCAGGCACCGACGATCGAGTCCGATCGCCCCATGTCCGGCAATAGTTACTTGCGCAATATCGACGAGAATTTCTTCGACAACGGCAATACATACAAGGTGGTGGATCGGCAGGGCAATGTTGTGAATACTCTGTACAAGTTCGGGGCATACGTCACACTGGAAGAGGTCGCGGCATATGTCTACGCTTGGGGCGATGCGCCTGCCAACTACAGTACGGACAAGAGCGGTGACCCCACCTCGGACGCTTGGGGCAAGTATCTGCGCTTAAATAACAGCTATTACAGCGGCGATACGAGCAAGTATCCGTACGAACCCGTCATGCCGGAGATATACGGTATAGACGGTGACAAACAGTACTACGAGATGGACATAGGCACGACGGGCACCGATTGCGACCCTGCTTACACCATAGGTCCATACAACGACGGTCGTTCTATACTTCGCGGTGCGGCGCGTATAGTGTATGCTCGCTATGACGGCGACGACCAACTGCTTACGCCGAGCGAAAGATATGTATTCTACACGTACAATCATTACAATGATTTCCGGGAGTATCTCAATTATAATGGCGGCTGGGGAGAGATGTTCGGCAATATAACGGGCGGCGGACGCATATCCGACAAATATTATTGTAACCCGACGCCGTATATCCCCACAGCCAAGGGCAGTTTCGGCTGCCGATAGTGAAGGAGGATAAAGTATGAAGAAATGTATATGCGTATTTGTATGCTGTCTGCTGACATTGTCGCTGACGCTGACGGCGTGTCTGAAAAAGCCCGACAGTAAAGTGCGCACAGACGCCGAACTCGCAGTCGAGCAGGTGGCAGAGTCATTGGGATTTGCGTCCGAGGACGCCTACGACAACGCTGCGCTTTGCCCTGAAGGCGAGGTGACGTTGACCGAGAGCGGCACGTACCTCTTCCGCGGCGATTACGGCAAGCTGACTCTGGGCGCAGGGGATATGTCCCTGCATCTGGTTCTGGACGGAGCGCATTTCACTTGCGCAGACGGTGTCGCGGTGGATGGCACCGGCTACAAAAACAATATTGTGACTGTCACGTTGGCTGACGGCTCGGAAAACAGTATCTCCAACGGCAAAGACAACGCTCTGCACCTGAAGGGTAGCCTGGACATAAACGGCGACGGTACGCTGTCTGTGACGGGCAAGAAAAACGGTATCAAGGTGAGCGGTGCGCTACGCGTGGCGGACGCGACATTGAGTATAGATGCAGGCAACCACGCCATAGCCGCGCAGAGTATTGCTGCCAAGGACGCTACGATCGGCGTGCTGTCTGCAGGCAAGGACGGTCTGAATGCCGAATGTGACGACGATACGACGGCTTTCGTCACGACTGAGGGCTTCGTCGCTTTGAGAAACGTGCGCTACAGCTGCACGTGTGACGGCGATGGCATACAGGCGGATACGGTAGTGTATATAGACGGCGGCAGTTATAGTATACATACAGCGGGCGAGTTCGTGGCGGATACCGCGGCCAATCGTGCCGAGTACGATCTGGATGCCGACGACTTCCGCTATGTCAAGCGCGGTTCCGAATACTATAAGGTGGCGAGCGACTACATGGGCGGAAGCCTGTACGCGCTGGCACAGGGCTGCAAGGGTATCAAGGTAGGCGAGATAGAATATCCCGACCCACAGGACCCGGAGGATGAGATCACCGTCACGCAGGGCGATTACTGTATCTTCATAGCCGACGGAGATATAGAGGTGGACTCCGTAGATGACGCCGTCCATGCCAATAGCGGCAGTATCCTCATCGACGGCGGCACATTGACTTTGTCCACATATGACGACGGTATCACGGCTGATTTGCTGGTAGATATACGCGGCGGAGATATAGAAGTGGTTCGCAGTTACGAAGGTATAGAGGGCTCTTTTGTCCAAATTTCCGGAGGACGTATCCGAATATCTGCTACCGATGACGGTATCAACGCCGCTTCCGACAACGAGCAGACGGAAGAATATATCCTGATAGAAGGCGGCGAAGTAACCGTCAATGCCGACGGTGACGGTATAGACAGCAACGGTTGGGTGGAGTTCAATGGCGGCACGGTCGTGGTGCACGGTCCCACTTCCAACGGCGACGGCGGTCTGGACAGCGAGACGGGCATCTATGCCAATGGCGGTACGCTGTTCGTGGCGGCTTCGCGCGGCATGACGGAGTTGCCTCTCGACAAGTCCGACCAATACGTCATCGCCTACGGTGCCAATAGCACCCTGTCTGCAGGTACTGTCATATCTGTGCGCGACGGCACGGATACCCTGTTCGAGACGACGCTGGTCAAGGCGGCTCAGACCGTCATATTCTCCTCCGGTGCCCTGACCAAGGGCAAGACATACTCCCTGTACGCCGACGATGGCAAACTCGCCGATATCACCGTCTCCGACAGAGTGACGAGCAGCGGTGTGTCCGGCGGCTTCGGCGGTGCACCTGACAGCCCCGGCGGAGGTATGCCCGGCGGTCCGGGCGGCAGACCCCCGAGATAAAGAAGGCATCAAAAAACGACGCAGATATCGCTGCGTCGTTTTTTTTGTGTTGTCAATCGTTCTCGTCTTGTGTCTGCTCGGGCGTTGGCTCTGCGGCGTCGTCGCCGTCGGAGACTTTGTCTCGGGATATATCCTGCGTGAGCGGCGTCTTGATGTCCTGCAATTGCTCTACGGTCATATTCCCGTTCTTCCGCTCGATCTTGATTTCCCACTGGATGAGGAATGTCAGCGCGGCACGTAGCAGGATGATGGCTCCCAGTATCAGCAACTCCGACCATTCTCGTACTATGACCGTGCGCAGCAACTCTCCGCCTATCTTGAATTCCAACGCCAACGCTATCCCTTCAGCCAGTTTCAAACGTACATGCTGTTGCCGCTTGAATAACCCTATCACCGCCGATACTATGGCATATACCAGTACGACAGTGCCCACAAGTTCTATCAATAGTACTATGTACCTTATCGCCAGGTCGAAGTACTTCTCTATCAGTTCGTAAAATTCCATATTCGCGTCCTCGAGTATGTCTCTCTATATCATACCAAGTTAACCGCCCGTTGTCAATACACAATTTTCCCATCGCGGCATTGCCTGACGGTCGATACAGGGCTCGTCTCCGCGTAGCAGGTTAATATCCACCTTATCCGGCAGCTGCACTGCCGGTGAGTCACGGTGGTGCTCTGACCTGCATGTAAAACAAAAGCACCATCTCTGTTGAGTGGTGCTAATGGTAGGAGCAAGTGGACTCGTCCCAAGCGGAGCGCAGGGTAAGCGAAACGAAGTGGCGCGCTACATTATTTCGTTATCCACTGGCAGATACACTAAGGCGACAAGCCAAAGGAAGCAATAGAAAAAGAGTTCACTTTGAGTGGACTCTTTTCTGTTGCGACTCATAGCGAAGTCGCCGTTTGGTAGGAGCAAGTGGACTCGTCCCAAGCGGAGCGCAGGGTAAGCGAAACGAAGTGGCGCGCTACATTATTTCGTTA
>CANQGO010000035.1 GCA_947623225.1 uncultured Clostridia bacterium
TGGCGGAGAGAACAGGATTTGAACCTGCGGAGGCTGTTAACCTCGCACGCTTTCCAAGGGTCGTTTTGCATGTTGATCTACAAATATGGACTGTTTTTGTTGTAAAACAGCCCATTTTTTACTTGTTTTTGAGTTATTTACGTGTCACTTTTAGTGTCAAATTTGTGTATTAGTAGTTCAATTTGTTTTGTTTCGTATTCTTCCCGGATGTGTTCATACCGGTCTTTGTGCTCCAGCCGGCTGTGTCCCATCCATTTGGTTCGCAGGTCGTCCGGTATTCCCATGTCTTTCAGCATTGTTGCAAAAGTGTGTCTCAGGCAGTGGACGTTTATATCCGGCATGTTGAGCTTGTCAAAAAGAGTACGCAATTCGTGGGTTATCAAGGAGGGTCGCCAGGTAAATAAAAATTCACCTTGTCGCGGTTGTTCTTTTAGCTTGTCGAGCAGTGGGGGCAAGATGGGCAACGTCCTGTTGCCTTTGGCACTCTTTGTGTCCGTTAGCTCCCGCTGCTCATTTACCTGGTGGCACACCGTTATAGTCTGTTTTTCAAGGTCTATGTCGTTCCATCGCAGAGCCAACGCCTCCGATCGCCGTAGTCCGGCATACAAATAGACGTATATCAATAGCTCAAAGCGGTCGCCTCGTACGACCTCGAGTAGTCGCTGCATTTCCTCTGTTGTCAGTGCTCGCCGTTCGTTGTAGTGGGGTTTGGCTTTCTCAACGCCCAGGGCCGGGTTGGTTTTTATCTGGGCGGTGGTGTACGCTTTTGTTATGCAGGCGACCAAAATGTTGCCGGCAATCTGCTGTTGTCTTGGTTGCTTTATACTGTTCAGTACTTCCTGCAGCGTGTTGGTGTCCAGCTGGCTCAGCTTCTTTTTGCCCAGTTTGGGTATCAGGTACTTGTTGGCGGTGTAGTTGTATCCCTTCAGAGTGTTGGGGCGTAGCTTGTTAATTTTGTAAAGCTGCATCCAACGATCATACCATTCCGCGAATGTTGTTGTTTGTGTTTTGCTTTTCTTTTTACCCTTGTAGCCGGTGATCGCTTTGCGTAATGCTTCGTCCAGTGATCTTCCATATACCGAGTGCTGCACTCCGTCCAATGTGTATCTGGCTTGGAAACGTCCGTCTTTCCGTATTTTATGATCAACGGATATTCCCTTGATGTTTACTTTAGTCAATTTTACTCCTTCGACCTGCATATAGTTCCCATCATTGTCGTTGGAGTTCCGACGTTGTTGTTTTACGATTTCTGCCTTCATCGCACCAATTACCTGCAACAACATTCCGTCAATTCGCTCGAGTGCTACCAAATAGTTTTCTGTTCGCATGTTCTGCCGGCTCCTTTATCCGGTAGAACAAGGGTACTAATAAACCAGTCCTTTTGCAAAGCCGAGCAATTGGTTCTTGTCCCTGTAGCTCATTCGGTTGTATAAGTCAAGCAGCTCCTGCTGGTCCGGCGTCAGATCGCTGTGCACTTCCACCAGGCCGGCGTCGTCTGTGCGGTCTAATAGATAGTCGGTTGAAACCTCGAAAAAGTTTGCAAGTTGAATTATTTCTCCTATGCTTGGCTCGGTATTACCTTTTTCCCAATCGCTTATGCATGCAATTGTTTTGTTGACTAATTGTGCAATATCTTTTTGATATAAGCCTCGTTCTATTCTTAATTCTTTAATTTTAATCATTTTCTTTATCCTCTTGTAAAATTTTTAGCATAACTTTGAATATTTGTCTTGACATTTAGATTTTTGCTGAATATAATAGTGGTAGATTTAGCGTTTTGCTAAATTAGGGCTATTGCCCCTCCGGCTCGGCACTGAGCCGTACCACCTCGAAGACCTGCTCTCGGCGGAGTGTCCTGCCGAGGGTTCCCATCCAGACGTCCACCGGAGCGTTATCCGGAATATATATTAAGTCCACCCGGCAATGTTGGTGGCAAGGAGTAAAATATGGCAGGAATCAAGGCAATGGTAAGTGCAAACTTTCTTGGTAGGACGTTAACGGCATCCAAAAACACAAGCAAGTATTGCTACACGTTCGTTCAAGGGGACAAGCTCTCATCGGATACTTCCGGCAAGCAGCGAGGCATGTATCTGGACCCGCAGATCCTCACTTTTTGGACGACGGAGGACATTCGCTCAATCGGTTATGAGCAAACTGTCCAGCTCGAAGTCGAGGTGGTAGGTGACTCGGTAGTAGTCAAAAGTATCAAAGTTTAATTCCATGACCGCAGACATGGCTCGATAGGTCTCTGCGGAGCTTCCGAGGGATTGTGCTGAACAGTCCCTTTCCAATCATCGCCGTGCTGTTGGGCGGTGCTGCAAATAATTAAATCAAGGAGGTGAAACAAACTCAATGGCAAAGTGGAGTAAAGTCGGCCCGGTGAAGGGTCGCAAAGGTAAGCAGATCGGGACGAAAGTCCGGGATAATCGGACTGGAGAGGAGCGTACATTGCTCAATCCGCATGGCAAGTACAGCAAGGCTACTACCGAGTTACAGCAAGGCGTGCGCATGACCAATACCGGAGAGATCAAGCGTAACAAAGACGGAGCACCGCTCACTCTTTCAAAAGAGCAGCGTGCGTATCGTGCCGGTTACCGCAGTGCGGTGATCGATCAAACAAAAGCGTATAAGGCAAAACATCAAGGAGGGAAACTATGAGCAACTATTCATTCAGAGCACATGCGGCAAGTGATCGCCGTAAATGGATCATCGTAACAATAGCCATACTGTTCATCGTAGCCGTAATAGTGATCGGCTGCCTGACGGACTGGTTTACCAATTGGAACAAATATTGCCTGTTCGGCCATGACTATGGCGAGGACGGAATTTGCACGCGTTGCGGCAAAGAGAAATTGGACGAAGTGCAAAAGGATAAAGAAACGCCCGAAGATAATAAAGAACCCGTTGAAGGTAACACCGGTGCTTCTGTCAATGGCGGTGGTATGGCAACCGTACTTCCCGGCAACGGTATACGTCTGATGGCAGCGAAGATGATCGCTTCCGACGGTGTACCTCTCGGCGTTTCCGAGAACACCTGGACTCTGACTGCAACGGTCAATGAACATGCCGACGATAAATATCTGAACTGGTCTGTGGAGTGGGTCAACCCTTCCAGCGAGTGGGCAACGGGCAAAATAGTGACGGACTATATGACGATCACTCCGACGCAAGCCGGTGCTCTGACTGCAACAGCCAAAGTATTGAAGGCTTTCGGCGAGCAGATCAAGGTAGTATGTACCGCACGTGATACGGCACTTGGCACAAAGAAGGCGGAGTGCCTCTTTGACTATGTTCAGAAGATCACCGGTATTACATTCAATATGCCGAGCATAAGCAGCGAAACAACTTCTTTCTCATATGAGTTCGATACAACGGATTACACCGTGGCGAGCGAGATGAAGTTGACTACTTCGAATGTTTGTAATATTTCTGCTTCTTTTTTGGCGAAATTGAAAGAGATAAAAAAGTTGTCTTTATATGATAATATTATTGGCGTTTATGATTACTGTCGTTTATCTGTTAGAGATAATTTTCTTACTCTTGAAATGTCTCTTACTAATGACGTTTTTTTTAATGATGGCGTTGTAGGAGTATTTGTAGGAGTGGATAGGCACGATGAATCTGAATATATGTCTTCCAAATCGATTATAGATTCTGAAATGAATTATATATTCCGCGAAGCGATTCAGCAGACGTCTGGAGCTCATGCCACTTTTGATATCTCTTTCTCTGCTACCTACAATGGCAAGACCTACAGTTCCGGCACGAAGACGATAGAAGTTCGTTTTGATGGTGAAGCCATTCACGTGCCCGTGTCGGACGTCACTCTGGATCAAGACCATATCTACGCATAGAGGTGATGAAGGATGGACAAGCAAGAGAAGTTAATAACAATAATGACGGTAGCACTGCTTGTCCTCGTTGCCGTCATAGTGGTACTTATCTGGGGCGGATATTCGAACTGGTTCAAAACCAAGTTCGAGTATATCTATCTGACTTCTAACGGTGAGCGTCTGCAGCAGTCGGACGTATACCGTCTGGGCAATGTAGATCTGAAGGTAAAGCAGTTCGGCTGCAAGACCGGTTATACGGTACAGATAGAAGCCGTTTCGGATGAGGACTTTGTATTCACAGTCGATGGCAAGCACTACAACTATCTGGATGAAGTGCCGGGCAAGGACTTGACGGCTGCGTTCAATATTGAAATGGGTAAAAGAAGTATGTTGTTACATGCCCGGAACGTAGACGTCATAGCCTTGCTGGAGAGTTTGTATCCGGATAGTGACGTGCAGCTTGTTTCTCCACTGGATGAGCCTGTCTTGTTGAAGATGACTGTTCTGGATGAGGCGGGCAAGCATGCTTTTGAGCTTACATTCTACTGCTGTGTGCCGGTGACGGAGATAGAGATCTCTCCCGGACATGTATACGTGTAAGGAGGTGTACATGCGTAAGATAGCAATAGTATTACTTTCCATACTTTGTTTGTTGGCTTTTGGCGGCGGATTGACTTCCGCTGCCTTTGCCGACGAAGATATAAATGCCAACTTCGCGACGTCGTATGTGCTGGACGATCTGGCAGGTGCGAATATAGACGGCAAAGTGTTTAATACAAAGGACTATCCGTCCGACTCCAAAGGTGAACTCCGGCTCATATCCTTTATGGAATATGCTTTCACTCTGAAGGAAGATCTTCGCGGTCATTATGGTCTGTATTTCTATCTGTATAACCCGAGACGCATCGAGTTTGCAGACGATGAGCGTAACACGGTGGAATTGGCTACGGAGTATATCGACGGCACTCCGACGAAGTATGAAAAGCTGAACCTGAAGATCTGCAGTATCTCTGCCGAGCGTCTTTTCGTGAAATTGCGCATAGACAACGTGGCAGATATATATGACCGGGTGGTTGATCAACCGGAAGAGAGAAGGTACGACATAAGCGGTATAGAGCTGACCACTCCCGGAGCAGTCAATGCGACAGATTACAAGATAGGCGGCACCTGGATCTATACAGGTTATGCCAGAGGCTGCGGAGATGACGTCTTGGACAACACTCTCCAATGTGCAGCGAGCACCTCTCAGACGTTGGAGATCTCCGACCTGCAACATACATATTACCGTAATTGGGTCAACGGAATTGCTTTGGGCAATCGAGCGCAGCAGTTAAACTCTGTGTATTTTTCCGTGC
The DNA here is from genome assembly GCA_947623225.1 of uncultured Clostridia bacterium. Taxonomy (GTDB): domain Bacteria; phylum Bacillota; class Clostridia; order Christensenellales; family CAG-314; genus Fimimonas. The sequence goes on from CANQGO010000035.1 coordinate 5,189, forward strand.
CTACATATTTTGCCGAGCAGTACAAGAGACTGTACTCCATCCAGGCAGAGACTTACCAATATCTGACCTCGCCGGTTGTAGTGCTTCAGCCTTCTAAGGATAGCGGTTTTATGTCCAGCGACAAGGTGTATAGTGAACTTTTGGCTCAGCGCGGTATAGACAATCCATATTTGCGTACCGGGCAAGATCGCATTCTGTATTGGGATTCTCCTTATTCTTCTTCCACCGGAGACACAAACAGAAGGCAAGCACATACCGGTTATAATTTCGGAGATAGTGTTCATGACGATTTCGTCAGACTTAATACATTGGCGTATGTCTTCCAATCTGACGCTGCTGTGGAGATCAGTGTGCAGTCGGATATGCTACAACGGTACATGCAGGACTACAGTAATATGTTCGGGAATAAGGAGATCCGCGGTAAATACTCGGCGGACTTGTTTGCGGATAGGTACTACAGTTACGGAATGGGGTATCCGTCATTTGAGTCCGGGTACAAGTATATGGACATAGACATATCCGGCAAAAACGATTGGGTACTGCTTGAAAGTGATAGCACGCAGTCCTGGTGGGATAGATTGTGGCACGGCACTAATATGGTGGACAGTAAGCCGTTCACGCCTATTATGGAAGTGAAGTATGCAGACCTGAAAGGCTTGACTGACAAGGATATCTCCGAGAGGTACTACATAGCGGAGTCTGAGGCCGGGAAGTTTTATGATTATCTTCTGAAGAACTCCGATCGCACGGTGTACTTGTTTCACTTTGCGCTGTCGGACTATTTTAGTACTTCGGTGTACAACAACTATGGCTACATAGGCTTTATGGCACAAGAGGCAGCCTTTCTTGATTTTGATATAATCTCCTTGGGCTACGAGAACGACATGGGGCACATAGAGATCATCCCGGTCGTGAGCAACCCCATAGACATATTGTCGTCCATCGAGTCGGGCAGCCCTGTCACCGGTTGGGACAAGTTCCTGGACTCACTGGACGCGTTTATGGATAAGGTAGGAGATTTCTTCCGGAAGGTAGGAGACTTCTTTGTGGAGTATTGGTGGATCCTGGTGGTGATAGGCGTACTGTTTCTGCTGGGCATCCTGTCCATATTCTTCCCTGTACTGCGAGTAGTTTTCAAGTGGCTTTGGATAGGCATAAAGTGGATATTCAAGATACTTTGGTACATAATCTCCGCGCCGGTGCGGCTGGTGGTGCTGTTGATCAACAAGGCAAAAGCCAAGAAGGAGGGGTCCGGCTAATAAAAAAAACACCCGGGACTTTTGTCCTGGGTGCTGCGGAGCCTCACAGCACGGTTCTCAAAGGAACTCCATTTCAGCACTCTCGCTACTCCGCTCGGTCAGACCTCATTAGATCCTGACTTTGGGCTTACCACCCACCAGCGCAACAGCATTTTAACATAATTTAAGGGGGTTGTCAATGATTAAAAATCCGAATAGAAATAGAAAAAAGAATATTAACCTTGCCGGACTGTATGCGGTGCCTTATAACGTTGCTATTAAAAATGGTAAACCTCGCTCCGAGGTATATGGCTGCGTTACTAAAAATACTCCATATATTTGTAAGGCAGACGCGCAGAGCTCGGGAAAACCACCACGCTATGTTAGCGATATGACCGGAGACAAAGTTCCGAAGGTTCTTAAAAACCGCATGTTGGCTTTCTGGGCAGATAAAAACAACTTCGGCAAGTCTACTTGTTATCTCGTAGAGAAATCTCTATATGACGAAATGGTTAAAGGTCGCAGTAAAAAATGATCACCATCATTTTCGGCAAGCCCGGGGCAGGCAAAACGGCGTACCTGGTCAGTCAGATGCTGCGCTTCCTGGGTAACTCCCGGGAGGCATATGATCTGCTGTGGAGTTGTCGGGACAGAGTGATCGCTCTGGATCAGCGCGGCTTGCAGTACACCGTTCCCACCACTCCGCCCGTCTACACCA
>CANQGO010000036.1 GCA_947623225.1 uncultured Clostridia bacterium
GTGTGACTGATGGCGAAACCTCTTGTTGCCGTAGTGGGCAAGCCCAACGTGGGCAAATCTACATTTTTCAATAAAGTATGCGGTAGCCGGATATCCATAGTGTCGGATATGCCGGGCGTTACCCGTGACAGGATATACGCCGACGCCGAGTGGCTGGGCAGACAGTTCACCCTGGTGGATACTGGCGGTATACAGCTGAAGAGCGAGGACGTTATGTTCCGCCATATTCGTCAGCAGGCGGAGATCGCGCTGGAACTGGCGGACGTTATTTTGTTCTTCTGCGACTACAAGAGCGGTATCACCGCCGAGGACTGGGACGTGGCGAGCCTGCTCAGAAAGACCAACAAGCCCGTAGTCCTTGTCATCAACAAGGTAGACAACTACCGCGAAGCGGACCTGACGGACTTCTATTCGCTGGGCTTCGGCGACTTTTTCGCCATCGCCGCCGAGCAAAAGCAGGGGATAGGCGACCTGCTGGACCATGTCATATCCTTCTTCCCCGAGCAGGAAGAGGAAGAGGATTCCGACGCTATCAGGATAGCTGTAGTGGGCAAGCCCAATGCCGGCAAGTCCTCGCTGGTCAACAGGATCCTGGGCTACGACCGTACCATCGTGTCGGACATTGCGGGCACGACCCGCGACGCGATAGACACTCCATTTGTGTACGACGGGCGCAAGTATGTCATCATCGACACCGCCGGCATGCGCAAAAAGCGTGCCATAGCCGCGGACAGCGTGGAGGAGTACAGCGTAATGCGCTCGCTCAATGCCGTTCGCCGCGCCGACGTCTGCCTGATAGTGATGGACGCCGAGGTGGGTCTGTCCGAGCAGGACGTCAAGATAGCCGGCTTCATCCACGAGGAGGGCAAGCCGTCGGTGGTGGTCATCAACAAGTGGGACCTTATAGAGAAGGACACGCACACGGTGGAGTTGTTCAAGAAGAAATTGGCTTGCGACCTGGCGTTTATGGACTATTTCCGCTATATAACCGTGTCGGCACTGACGGGACAGCGCGTAGGCAAGCTGATGGAAGAGGTGAACTACGTATATGCCAAGTCCACATTCCGCTGCAGTACCGGCATGCTCAACGACGTCGTGACCGACGCGGTGAGAGCGGTGGAGCCTCCCGCGCACAGCGGACGGCGTGCCAAGATCAAGTATGCCACGCAGCCCTCTACCCAGCCGCCCACTTTTGTATTTTTCACAAACAATGCGGAGTTGGTGCACTTCTCCTACCGCAGATACCTCGAGAATTATATAAGAAGAGCATTCTCGCTGGACGGCACGCCCATCAGGCTCATATTCCGTGACGGCAGCGAAAAGGACAATTGAATGTTTGATATTTTTGTACGTTATTGGTGGCAATTTCTGTTGGTGGCAGTGGCAAGTTACTTCTTTGCCAATGTCAACTATGCCGTGCTTTTCAGCAAGATCTTCAAGAAGGGCGACATTCGCGAATACGGCAGCGGCAACGCCGGCGCGGCGAATATGTTCCGCGTGTACGGACTGCGTATGGGCGGAGTCACCTTCGTGTGCGACGTGCTGAAGGGCGTCATCCCCTGCGTGCTGGTCAAGTTCCTCATCTTCCGCCGTCTGGGTTGGGACGTAGCCACCGCGGCAGGCTATCTTGCGGGACTGTTTGCCGTCATAGGTCATATATTCCCCGTTTTCTACAAGTTCAGAGGGGGCAAGGGCGTGGCCACCGCCATAGGCGTGAGTTTCACCCTGCAGCCCATCTTCTCGCTGTGCCTCGTGTTGCCCTGCGTCATTTTGTTGCTACTCTCGGACAGAACGTCCATAGTCAGCCTGTTTTTGTCGGTGGTGGAGATAGCCTGGTGCTGGGTGTTCTACGCGGTACATTACGAATGGAAGATAATGTATATCAACGTCGACGCCTTCTGCTGCCTGTGCAATACCCTAATGTTCGCGTTGGTCATATTCGCGCACAGGAACAATATCCTTCGCCTGTGCCGCGGCACGGAAAACCGCACGGGTATCCGCAAGGCACTTCGGGGCAAATCGGACAAGATAGTCAAGTGAGCAGCACTTTTATGATCAAGGAACTGACCGACAACGCGAATATATTGAGGATAGTCGCCAGCAACCCGAAAGCAGGCGCGGAATACCGCAAAGTGGACATACGTCCCGTCCGCTTGTCCAAGGGCGACTTCTTCCAGGCGGAGATGCTCAAGGGCACGCAGGCGTTCCATAGCAATATCCCCTCTGACGAACTTGCCGAGCGGTGCAGAGCATAGAGGGCGAATACAGGCAGATACTTGTGGTACTTCGGGACAGAGAAGTCACCTATCTGACTTCCGCCAAGGGCAAAGTGTCCCGTCTGGAGCGTCGTACCGAGACCAAGCAGACTGCCGTCGGCACCAACGACAGGCACAAGCGTTACCTGCTGAACGAGGGCGACGACGTGCCGGCGATGGTGGACCTCGGGATATTCACCCACGAGGGCAAGGTGGTCGCGGGAATGTACAACAAGTTCCGCCAGATCAATCGCTTTCTGGAGATACTCAACGACGTATTCAAGGATAGAACGGAAAAGATCACGCTGGTGGACTTCGGCTGCGGCAAGTCCTACCTTACCTTTATAATATATCACTATCTGGTCAATATCCGTGGGCTGGAAGCAGAGATCATAGGCTACGACCTCAAGTCCGACGTGGTGCGCGAGTGCAATGCGCTGGCGGAGAAGTACGGCTATACAAGTCTGCGCTTCGTCGTGGCGGACGTCACCCGCGATCCGCTGTACGACGGGCATATCGACGCGGTGGTGTCCCTGCACGCCTGCGATATCGCCACGGACTACGCGCTGCACTTCGCCGTAACTCACGACGTTCCGTATATTTTCTCCGTGCCCTGCTGTCAGCACGAGGTCAATAGTCAGATAGGCTTCGGCGGAGATATGGATATACTGCTACGGTACGGCATAGTGAAGGAGCGCGTTTCGGCATTGCTCACCGACTCCGTGCGCGCCCTGCTCATAGAGGACGCCGGTTACAAGGTGGACGTGATGGAGTTTGTGGATATGTCCCATTCTCCCAAAAATATCATGCTGCGCTGCGTGTACACGGGCAAGACTTCTCACAGCGGTGCGGAGCAGGTGGAGACGCTCATGCGCAAATACCACTTCCGCCAGACGTTGTACGACCTGCTCTGCGGCAAATAGACCGACATATATATATATGAAAAGAGAACTCGGCATTCCGATAGTGAAAGATATCCACGAACTGTATAGTGCCAAGGCGGCGGACCGAAATGGTCCGTCCTTTTTTTATTATATAGATAGCCAAGCGTTCTATTGTAGGGGAGTGCCTCATATACTTTAGCAAACGTATTTCGGAGGCAGGAATGAACAATATATATCGTGACATTTCCGAACGCACACACGGAGATATCTACATAGGAGTGGTCGGACCGGTGCGAAGCGGCAAGTCCACTTTCGTAAGTAACTTTATGAGCAAGTTGATCTTGCCCAATATAGCCGACCCCCACGAGCAGGAGCGGGCGCGGGACGAATTGCCGCAGTCGGCGGATGGCAAGACCATCATGACCACTCAGCCCAAGTTCGTGCCCAATACCGCCGTCAAGTTGGCTCTGAGCGACAAGTCCACAGCCAATGTGCGCCTGATAGACTGCGTGGGCTACCTCGTGGAGGGCGCGGAGGGGCACCTCGAGGGGGACAAAATGCGTCTGGTGAATACCCCCTGGTCCACCGAGCCCATTCCCTTTGCCAAGGCGGCGGAGATAGGCACGCAGAAGGTGGCAACGGAACATTCCACCGTGGCGGTAGTAGTCACCACCGACGGCAGTATCGGGGATATCCCTCGCCAGAACTATGTCGCGGCGGAGGAACGCGTCGTGCGCGAATTGAAGCAGTCGGGCAAGCCCTTTGTGGTGGTGCTTAACTGCAAGAAGCCGGGCAGCGAGCGCGTGGCGGAGTTGGCAAACGGTATGCAGGACAAGTACGGCGTGAGCGTACTGCCTTTGAATGTGCAGACGGCGTCGGAGAGCGATCTCGAGTCGGTACTGAGCAGTATTCTCGGCGAGTTCGCCGTCGCCCGTATCACGATGGATCTGCCTATGTGGATGCGCGCCCTGCCCAAGGACAATAGTTTCATCGCGGAGATCCTGGAACGTATCCGCCACAGTTGCGACGGCGTGTGCCGTATGAAGGACGCGGACAAGTTGATATCCGCGTTTGATGGGTGCGAATTCGCCGACAGCGTGCGCGTGGGCGATCTGGATATGGGCAGCGGCATAGCCAATTACGTATTTCAGCCCAAGCCCGACCTGTTCTTCAAGGTGCTGTCCGACGAGGCGCAGACGGAGATCTCCGACGAATACACCCTTATGAGTTTCGTCACCGGTGCCGCCTATGCCAAGCAGCGGTACGAGCATATGAAAAACGCCCTGGACGAAGCGGACGCCAACGGCTACGGCATAGTCTGTCCCGACTCCGCAGATATGCGCTTCGAGGAACCGCAGATAGTCAAGCAGGGCAATATCTACGGCGTTCGCCTCAAGGCGTCCTCGCCCAGTTACCATATCATCAAGGTGGACGTGACCACCGAGGTCAGCCCGATGGTGGGCACCGAGCAGCAGAGCCAATACCTGCTCTCCGAGTACAAACAAAACCCCGAAGCGGTATGGAATACCAACATGTTCGGCAAGACCATGGCCGGGCTTGCTCGCGAGGGTCTGGAAGGCAAATGCAACGCCATGCCCACGGAAGTGAAGCAGAAGTTGTGCAAGACCGTCAACCGCATAGTCAACGAAAACCGCGGCGGACTGTTCTGCCTGATATTGTGAATGTGCAAAGGTACCCGTTCCTCCGACAATATGCAAAGCGTCCCGAGACTTTCTCGGGGCGTTTTCTGTATACAAATATCCCAAATGTTTCGTGACGCGCCTGCGTGTAAGAGTCCGGAATTTCTCGTGACTTTCTATATGGTAAGCGTTTCTGAGTGTTCGGGAGGATTCAGTGCAAGCGTCGCGAACCTCTCAAGCCTCTTCTATGCACGAACTTTTCAAGGGTTCGAGAGGCTTTTTGTATGCAAAGAACTTCGAAAATACTTAAAATATAGAATAGTATGTCACACATAATAGCAAAATAAGCCGCAAAAACGGCTTTTTGACTCATATGTAGGAGCGAGAGGCGCAGTCAGCTGCCGTCGTACAGTTCTTTGAGTTTTTTGAGTATTTTATTCTCCAGACGGGAGATCTGCACCTGCGATACGCCCATCTTGCGGGCTATCTCGCCCTGCGTCATATCGCGGAAGTAGCGCAGTATGACTATCTTGCGCTCGCGCGGAGCGAGGCGGGACAGCATATCCTTTAGGATGAGCCTGTCCATCATCTTTTTGTCCTCGTCGGTGGGTAGGTGCTCGATGAGTTCCGTCTGCTTGCCGTCGCGGTCGTTCGCCGTCTCGTACAGCGACACGGGCACTCGGGTAGCGTCCATGGCAAAGATGACCTCGGTGGGTTCTATGCCGAAGTGTTGGGCGATCTGTTCTATCTCGGGACTCACCCCCGTCTCCTTGAGTTGCTCGTCCGCGTACTTGGTGATCTTGGATGACAGGCTCTTGAGCGAGCGGGACACTTTCAGGTAGCCGTCGTCGCGCATGTACCGCTTGATCTCGCCCAGTATCATGGGCACGGCGTAGGTGGAGAATCGGACGTTGTGCTCGTAGGAAAAGTTTTTGATACTTTTGAGCAGACCTATGCCGGCTATCTGGTACAGGTCGTCGTACTCTATATGCTTGCCGAGGTAGCGTTTGATAATGCTCTTCAGCAGCGGCGCGTTCTCCGTCAGCAGCAGGGTCGTTGCCTGCTCGTCCCCTTGCTGAGCCTGCGCTATAAGTCGCATGGTCTCTTCGTGACTCAGCATGGGCTGCTCACTCTTTTGACCAGTTGTACGGAGGTGTGCCCTTTGACGGAGGACACATTCACCTCGTCGCAAAATGCCTGCATGACGGTGAAGCCCATGCCCGAGCGTTCACCTGTGGATACGGTGGTGAAGAAGGGCTTCATGGCTTGCTCGACATTGTCTATGCCTCTGCCGTAGTCGCATATCTCGACGGTCAGGGTGTCGCCGTCTATCTCGCAGGATATCTCGATGATACCCTCCTGCGCGCCGCCGTAGGCGTGTACTATGCAGTTGGTGACAGCCTCGGACACGGCGGTCTTGATATCCTCCACCTGCTCGAGGGTGGGGTCTATCTGCACGAAAAACGCCGCCACGACGCTGCGGGCAAACGCTTCGTTTTGCGAACGGGCGGGGATGGTCAGTTTCATTGTATTGGTAGTTGTCATATATATAACCTCTTTTTACTATACTCGGGCGATGATCTCGTACAGCCCCGACATTCTGAATATCTTGTCCACCGTAGGGGACGGGTCGCGCACATACAGCCGCTTGTTTTGCCTGCGGACGGATTTGTATCTGCCTATGACCACGCCTATGCCGGTAGAGTCCATGAATGACATTCGCGACAGGTCGAGTATCACATTGGCAAAGTCCTCCTCCGCGATCCGCTCGTCCATCTTTTTGCGGACAGAGGCGGCGGAGTGTTCGTCCAACTCGCCCACCAAGCCGAAAACGAGGTTGTTGCCCTCCATATCCGTGTATACTTCCATTTCGTTCCTCCGCATACCATATTAACGGATATTTGCGTGTTGCTTTTGTATTGTTTTGTAGCAACGTCTTGAATATTGTCGAAGAGCGCGCTCATATCCGCCGTGACGGAGCCTCACGAGGACAAAATAAATTTTTCTTGAAAAATGTCCGTAAAAAAGTTGACACCAATCGCAAAATATTGTAATATGAGTAAGCTGATGTTTACACATCGGGGTGTAGCGCAGTTTGGTAGCGCACATGGTTTGGGACCATGGGGTCGCAGGTTCGAATCCTGTCGCCC
>CANQGO010000037.1 GCA_947623225.1 uncultured Clostridia bacterium
CAGTACTTGTCGTTGTTGGCGTCGATCTGCGGGCGCACCAGACTGAATACCAACTTCGCAACACCTGTCAACTCGGGCACAACGCCATTCATCGCATACCCGAATAGAGCGTCATAGATCCTGCCCTTTTCCTCATAGCTGAACTCCGCCAGTCCCTCCCAGACATAGCGGCCTATAAGACAACTGTCTCTTCTCAAATTCAAACTCATCCTTCACCTCTCCTTATTTGTCGTTTTTTGTAGAAAATTGTAACTTTTTAGATTTATGGAACCGACCTCGCCCCGAGCGACTCGCTCCAGCCCCTACAACCAACTCGTCCCCTAAAAGGCTCAAATGAAACCTTGTCCCCGAAACCAGTCCTGCTTTCAGTAATCAATTCGAATAAGACCATATGAGGAGCCGACTATATACTGAGACCTACTCAGCATTCAATCAGGGAACCAATTATATCTGAGAAACCCACCCGACGTTCTCGATCGTCTCAGCCCCAAAACAGAACAGTTCTAATATTGCGTTTAGAACATATTTTCTATTCTCACCTATATTATATCACATTAAATATGACAACTGTCTGTCAGTGTTTTTATTTTTTACCATAAAATTTTCGCCTTTTTCAAGAAGATTTCTTCTTAAATATGACAATTTCCTGATCTCCGCCCTTCCCCTACCTGCGAGAGAGTCCACGCGCACGCGTGCAGGAGCGGAGACAACTTCGACGAGGATCAGGCTATCTCCTGCCCTATAAGAAAAAGTCGGTGAAGCGACTTATGCAAGAAACCAATTCTATTTGTGAGTTCTTTTCCCTCTCCCAATATCACCCAACTCCAAATGAGAGCGAGAGGCCGTGCGTAAGCACGTATGAGCGAGGCGGAGCCGAGCGACTCCCTACCGAGGCAAGCCACTTCAGGGAACAAGTCGCTTTCAACTCAGTCCGACCGCTTTTCAAGAGGGGCGCAAGCCTCACGAAGTCAACTCCCTATAGCAATCGGATGCTTTATCAAAGTCCGACCGCTTTTTAGCGAGGGCACGCGGACCGTGCATCCAAAACCATAGACGGTTCCACGGGGTTCATCCCCGTGGGTTTGGCATAGGTTTTGGGGCATGTGTCTAAGTGCCCCTGCGGTTCCGAGTGGGGCTTGTCCCTCGAGTGGTTTGGCACAGGTTTTTCTCGTAATACCCGCGCGCACGCGCATCGCGCGCGTTCTCTCACTCTACTGAGATAAATTATATCTTGTTACTATTACCGGAATAAACTATATCTTGTTACTAACATAAACATATACATATACATATACATAATCATATACATATATATAGAGAGGGTGCACCTCAAAACAGTGACGTCACTATGCAATATCCCTATCCAAAAGTCGTTTCCGCATAGTGACGTCACTACCCCAAAACCTATTTTTACCCAGTGACAACACTACTAAAAAGTCCCTTTCACCCAGTGACGTCACTATGTGGCAACGCCCAAAAAAAGGAGTTTTCGCTCAGTGATATCACTAAGTCAAAACCCCTAAATGTACTTATTGCTTTATCAAACCCGACCGCTCTTAAAGTAGACCACGCGGACCGTGCACCCCCTATAAAGACCAGTCATTTCCACTAAAGTCCGACCGATTTTCTCGTATGGCACGCGGGTGTCGCGTAACTAATCACAAACCGAGACCAGATGCTTTATCCAAGTCCGACCGATTTTCAGTAGGTCGCGCGGACCTCACGAAGAAAAACAATAGCCGGTTCCGAAGAGACTTCGTCTCGAGTGGTTTGGCTCCGTTTTTCTCGTGAGAGTCCAAGCGGCCTTGCGGTTCCACGGGGTTCATCCCCGTGGGTTTGACATAGGTTGTGGGGCACGTGTCCGCGTCGCACTCTTTTTCTCGTGAGTGTCCAAGAGACCCCTCGGGACAAGCAAAAAGGCTCACGCGGGGTGAGCCTTGTTGAAAAGTTGTGTTTGTCGGCAGAGCCGTGAGGTCATGAGATCACATTAGACTTGTCGGATCTATGAACGCGTAGGGCATATCGTTGCTCTTGAGTGCTTGGGCAAGCTCGGTCGCCGTCAGTTGCACTTGTTTGACATTGACCGAATGACTTGACATATCCAACGTCACCGTGTACCAAGTGTAAGACTTATTCGGGGCAACTTCGCCCGTGCTTGTGTACACATAATATAGGGACGTGCACCCTTCAAAGGGTTTCGAGCCGAATACCACATTGGCAGTGCCCAACTGGATAGCATCGAGTGCACTATTGAATGCAAACGCTCCGTCCTCTATCTGCAGCGCGAATTCGTCGCCCAGATCTTCCCGGTTGTAGCCGAAGGTTATATCCCTACCATTACTGAATTTGGCCTTGTAGAAGGCATGCTCGCCTATGTAGCCGACATTGGTGACGGTCATTGTTGACATATTCGAATCCTGGAACGCATAGTCGCCTATGAACTTGACGTGATCGCCCTCGGCATTCAGCGTCAGCCAATGGACGGGGTTGCCGATGAAGGCATAGTCCGCGATACCATACACCACTTTGCCGTCGTACATATCCGGAACGGTCACGTGGGTAGTCTGACCGTTGCCGGTCGTAGGATGCATGCTTGCATTGCCGCAGAGCATATACAGCGTACTCGCGTCTGCCACCAAATTGTGCGCGTCATCCACGTACGCGTATATGTTGGACGTGGTCGGGTCTATGGTCACGTGAGTGAATTCGCCGCCATCTACCTTAAAATCATCACCGCCGTTTGTCGAATCGTCATATCTGTCGCTGCCCGCGGGTATATCCCCCTCAAAGTAGCGGTTGACTGCGCTCGCGCGGTTGCCGAACACTCCGTTTTGGAGCCTCTGCACGGAGGCGGGGAAGTACACGCCGTACAGGTTGGGCATATCGGCGAAGGCATTGGAAGCCACCGCATAGGTGCCGTCCATTATACTCACGAAGTACACATTCTTGTCCGTTACGCTCTCGAGCGTCAGCTTGCCGTCCGTTCTGCTGTAGATGGAACCTTGGTAGCTGAACCGCGTCAGGCTGTCCATGATGCCGTCGGCGTAATTCTTGCTCGGATCCAACTCGACGATATCTTGATCGCCCTGCGCCAGGTACACTATCCAGCCGTCCACCACCAGGTCCGTGCCGGCACGCGAGTGCTCGGAGTAGGCTGAGGTATCCGCAAATACGTCCTTGCCTATGTGCTCGAGGGTATCTGGGAAGATCACGCGCTCGGGGTCGAAGTTGTAAGGCACGTACAGCAGTTCCGTCTCCGCCTTGTTGTACAGCAGTCCGTCCAGCGCGGAGAAGTGCTCATTTGCACCGTTCACGATGATCTGTTGGAGTTTGGAATAGTCCACACGGTAGTCCTCGGACCTGTCCTCCAGGCTTGCCCAGTACTCAAGGGACGCGGGCAACTCTATAGAGGTGATAGACGTATAGATAGTGGACATTGTATTGTCATTTCTGTAGCTATAGTCGAAAAACTTCTCGGTACCGGCACGCAGTGCGACCTCTTGCTGAGTACCGTCGAGACCTATGGCGTACTTGCCGAGGTATATGACGCCGTCCTCCCTCTCGCCGAAGTCCGGCATGTTGAATACCCATCCGCCGAGGTAACTCAGCCCATCCGGCAACTCGACAGAGGTCAGACTGTTGCAGGCATAGAACGCTTCGGAGTCTATACGCTCCAGTCCTGCGGGCAGGGAGACAGAGTCCAACATGATGCAGCCATAGAACGCTTTCGAGCCTATGCTCTTCAGCCCCGTGGGCAGAGTCAGAGACTTGAGTTCGCTGCAATAATAGAACGCTTTCTCGCCTATCTCGGTAAGATCTGCGGGCAACTCTATCTCTTCAAAATTGCCGCCGTTCACCAGCCCTGTGGGTATCCTGCGGAGGCTCTGCGGCAGAGTCACACTCTCCAGCCATTTCTCACCGCCACCGCCGTGTCCGAACAGACCATCCGGCAATGCGGTGACGCCTTCGCTCACTACCAACTCCGTTATGTCGCACACATGGTAGCTGCTGCCGCTGACGGGAAGCGTGTACCCGTCGGGGTCGAGACAGGAGACTATCTCCACCAGAGGGATAGGATCGCTGTATTCGTAGCTATTGAGCACCTTGCAGGCGACGACGTAGCTGTCCGCCTTGAGCGAGTTGGTCACCGAGATATATCCAAATACCCGCGGATCGCACTCCAGCAATGCGCCCGGCACCACGTACAGGTCCTCCGCCCCCATTACAGCGTACCTGTAAGAGTAGTCGAAGCTGCTCGGGACGGTGATCTTGCTCACGGAGGCGTCGATAGTCACCTTCTTAAGCTCAATGCCGCTGTCATTCTCGCCGAAAGCGATATCCCCCTGCAGCACTACCTCGCGAGTGCATTTGTATACGAGCCCACCTGCTATGGGGTCGTATGACAGATCGTCGTTGTTGAAAGCCTTGACGATAGCCCAACTGCCTGTGATCTTTTCGGGAACGCAGATCTGCGAGTAATATATACCTGTCGTGCCCGGATGGCGCAGGTCCCAACTGCCCACCGAGGTGGGAACGGTCAGGTCCGTGACGTCTGCAAAGCCGCCGAAGAGGGGCGTGACCTTGTAGGAGCCGCCGTTGTAGTCCGCAGGCAGCGTCAGCGTTGTCGCGCCCTCGGGACCGTCTACGCACAGGATGGTGCCGTTGTCGTCAAAATAGGTGTAGCCGTTGTCCGTGAATATCTTGGTGTCCGCGGGATCCGTGATGATACGGTGCGCGTTGATATACCTTCCTTCGTCCTCGGCAAGGCTGTTGTTGGTGAGGGCGACCTGCGACCTGTTGCACAGTTCCAATATCTCCAGCATGTTGCCGAAGGAGCTTGCGGGCAACTCGGTGATACCGCTGCCCAGTTCCAGATATCTGAGCGGACAAGTGACTTGTCCGTTATCATTGTATAGGAATAGCTGCTCGCCCAGCGTAGTGACGCTGTCCGGCAATACCAGCGTGTGCAGCGGACTTAAAACGAATGCTTTGTCCCCTATCTCTACCACAGAGTCGGGAAGGATAAGCGACGTCACTTGGGTATTGTAGAAGCAACTCTCCGGTATGTAAGTGATACCATCGGGGATATTGACCTCCCTGAGTGCCTCCATCCCATAGAATCCTTTGTCCGGCAGCCGCGTCAGCCCCTCGGGAAGCGTGATCTTCTTCACCGTGTACGGAGCGTTCGGCTCGTAGTACTGGCTATCGGACAGCGCGTCATCCACGATGATCTTGGTGCCGGCGTGCACGTTCAACTCCTCTACACACTCCGGTATTATGAACGCATAGTAGTCGTTGTCCGCCGTTCCGAGATAGTAGCCGCTCTCATCATGCGTGCACAGCGACTTGAACCATTCTATCTCCGTCTTGGAGGTACCGTTCGCCTCTACAACGGAGGTGTACAGAATGACGTTGACATGCTCTACGCCGTCGGGAAGGTATAGCGCGGAACACATTTCGCCCGGTCCCTCGTCGAGATCATGGCAGACGATAGTCACGTCGGTGACTTTGTTGACAAATCGGTTGCCATCCTCTTCAGCCCAACTCTGCCAACGATCGACCTTGTCCGGCGGCAATACGGAAGGGATCTCCGCAACGCCCTTGGTGGCATAGTACAGATTGACTTCCACGCTTACCGTCTCCACCCCGTCGCGGATGATACCGCCATACGAGAACATGGAAGGATACGTCGGAGTGTCCGGTCCGATCCCTTCCACAAAGAACTCATGTCCGCAAACCGCACAATGCAGCACGGTAGGTTCGTCGTCCGGAATACGAAAACCGCCGTCCTCGTCCACAATACAATAGCTGTGCGGCTCTTGACCCAGAACGCTTTCGCAGTCCAGACAGACCTCTTGGTGCAGCATATCGTCCACCGCTACATATTCGGTAATGTAGTGCATGCACGGTTCGTTGTCGTGGTTACATGCCGCCGCGGCAACGCATACGCCCGCCAACGTCAGCACGGCAAGTATCGCAATAGCAATACGCCTGAATAGTTTCATTAGGATACCTCCTATATATAAAATATCTATCGAATAAAATTATACCCCCCCCCGTCCGATAATGTCAAGAAGTTTCGCTCGGGTCGTCGTACGCAAAACTGTGCCACTCTTCAGGGGTAAACCCCGTCATCGCGTCAAAAGTTTTGCTGTGCGAGACCCTCGCTCCTCTCTAAGAAGCGGTCGGACTGAGTTGAAAGCAAGGCCGCTTGGACTCTCACGAGAAAAACGGAGCCAAACCCTCGAGACGAAGTCTCTTCGGAACCGGCTATTGTTTTTCTGCGTGAGGTCCTCGTGCCTCTCTAAAAAGCGGTCGGACTGAGTTGAAAGCAAGGCCGCTTGGACTCTCACGAGAAAAACGGAGCCAAACCCTCAGAGGGCAAGCCCCGTTCGGAACCGGCAATGATTTTTTTTGCACGGTCCGCGTGGTCTACTTGAAAAGCGGTCGGACTGAGTTGA
>CANQGO010000038.1 GCA_947623225.1 uncultured Clostridia bacterium
ATTAGCTCAATTGGATAGAGCGTTGGTCTACGGAACCAAAGGTTAGGGATTCGAGCTCCTTATGGCGCGCCACAAACGACTTGGAATTTTATCCAAGTCGTTTTTCATTTATTAGATTTTTGCGCCCTCAGCCGAGGAGCGAAGCGACGAACGCCACGAGCCGAAGGCGAGTATTAGCTCAATTGGATAGAGCGTTGGTCTACGGAACCAAAGGTTAGGGATTCGAGCTCCTTATGGCGCGCCACAAACGACTTGGAATTTTATCCAAGTCGTTTTTCATTTATTAGATTTTTGCGCCCTCAGCCGAGGAGCGAAGCGACGAACGCCACGAGCCGAAGGCGAGTATTAGCTCAATTGGATAGAGCGTTGGTCTACGGAACCAAAGGTTAGGGATTCGAGCTCCTTATGGCGCGCCACAAACGACTTGGAATTTTATCCAAGTCGTTTTTCATTTATTAGATTTTTGCGCCCTCAGCCGAGCGAAACGTAGTGAAGCGAACGCCACGAGCCGAAGGGAGTATTAGGAGAGACTGAAATATATGACGGGATTGAGTTGCGACTTGGGTACTCACGAGAAAAACGGAGCCAAACCACTCGAGACGAAGTCTCTTCGGAACCGGCTATGGTTTTTCTTCGTGAGACCCTCGTGCCTTACTGAAAAGCGGTCGGACTGAGTTGGAAACACGGATGTCTATATGGAGTGGTTGTATGGGACTCCGCTGCGCTCCGTCCACGATCTCCAGGCGCGCCACAAAAGGCATCTTGCTTGTCAAGGTGCCTTTTCGCAATCGCACGCCGGGCTTTTTCTCGTAGGGGGGGGCTTTTCCCGTAAAAATACCCCTATTTTACGGGAAAGCATCTCATTGTGAGAACTGCCGCGCGAGCGCGTGCGGTAGAGTTTTGGGGCAAGGCAAAGGGCACCCGTGTGGCGGGTGCTTTTTTTGTTGCGTCATTCGCGTTGCCGCGTGCCCCTATTGAAAAGCGGTCGGGTTTAGTGGAAGCAGTCGGTTTCCTATGTGGGTCCTCGCTTGCCTGCCTGAAGGTAACTATATACTTGGTCACGTTGCTACCTGTGGTCATGCGGTGCTTCGGAAGTGGGTGCGCCGAGGGTGTTATACTTCGGGTTTGTCTTGAGGCAGGGTGGGTGCCTCGGCGCGATTCTTCTGAAGCGGCTTGTCCCTGTAGGGCAGGGCGGTCTGCGCGGAGCGCGGCTTATGTCTTGTATGCTTGTTGCCTATGTAAGAGTGAGGTCCGTGCGCTCTTTTGTAGGGCGATCGGGGTGAGGTGGATGGGACTTGGCTGCAGGCGGTGGTGCTCTATGCTTCGTCGGGGTCGTCCTTGCCCTGCAGCAGGGCTGCGATGACGGGGCGGAGTTTCTTGGCGAAGTAGTAGCAGTTGGCGCGGGACTGTCCCAGCCGCTCCGCCACCTGCGCCATGGTCAGCTGCTTGGCGAAGTACAGGCTATACGCCTCGAGAGCCATGGGCGGGTGCTCCCGCTCGGGTCTGCCGAAGCGCACTCCGCGCTTCTTGGCTGCCGCTATCCCCTCGCTCTGCCTTCGGCGGATATTGTCCCGCTCATTCTCCGCGCAGAAGGACAATAGCTGCAGCACTATATCCGAGACCAACTTGCCCATCAGCCCGCCTACCCGGCTCCTCGTGTCCAGCAGCGGCATGTCCAGCACATATATCTGCGCCCGGATATCATTCACCAGCCGGCTCCACTCCCTCTTGATGGCGTCGTAACTCCGCCCCAGTCGGTCGATGGACTTGATCACTACCACGTCCCCCTCTCGGAGCACCTCGATCAATGCCCTGTACGCCTCCCTCTCGAAGTCCTTGCCACTGCACTTGTCTACAAAGATATCCTCCGGCTCTATGCCCATTCCCACAAACGCGTCTATCTGCCTGTCGAGATTCTGATCGCGTGACGACACTCTTGCATATGCATATGTCTTAGTCATATATATTCCTCCTGTATAATAAAATAAGATTTGCCTCGCGGCAAACCTAAGTATAACCCATTCTCGGAGAAAATCAACCCTGTCGACACACTCTTGTCGAAAAAATTCAAAAAAAAGTAGACTTTTTCTTAAATTGCGGAAGATCGTCGAATTTCCGTCTCCGAAGTCTCAAAAAGTACAATTTTGACCCCGTTTTTATCGGAAAATCTATATCTCTACCGCATTCCCAGTTTATTTTTTATTATAGTCCTTTGAAATTGTTTGTCAACGGTTTTGTCAAAAAAAGTCTACTTTTACTGACACCGATAGGAGGGGGTAAATATGCTTCGAACTACGCTGACAAAAGACTCTCGATACAGGGTAATTTTGGCGTTTTTGGTCGTTATAACGCTGATTTGTGCGACATGTGTGTTGTATTTTGCGCCGAGGGCAGACGCATACCGCTATGATACAGGATGGGTCACTCTGGATGAGTTGGTTCTGCGCGAGGAAGGAAATGGCGACATTGTTTTTAATAAAGCCACCCTCGAGGATCTGTATGCCGGTCTGAATGAAAAAAATGAGCCAACGTATCAGGCAGTTTATGACAATGCAAATTCGTTTAGAACTTCTGAGGATATTCGCAGCTATAACGACGGCAAAAATCTTTCCGTCTACTTCGGCGGGCTGAAGTGGGACGCTACCTACCTCACTTGGGCGAGGGACATAGATGATCATACCAAAAGTGGTGACATCATTCTCACACTATGGCTCGCGGATGATACTTTTACAGAAAAAGATAAGGCACCATACAACGGTTGGAATATGAGCCCTTACGCAGGGAATTATCCACCGAATATGTATTCAACAAGTTCGATCCGCGTGGTTGAGCTGAACGCCGGAGGAAAGTATACTGTTGGAAATGCGAGTGGGGAATTGGCGAAAAATAACTTGTCGGAGTCGCATGCGCAAGACGCGAATAACAAGTTCGCACGCTATACCATGGACGGCGTGCAGGGTAGCTTGACGAAATACATTTCCACACCTAAAGCAGCCGGATATCAGAGAACCGAGTTTGACAAACAGGTTGTAACTACGTATTTAGATACAATGTCATCATATAGAGAAATATATTATTTCCCTAACGATTCCTACGAAGCACCACTATCGGGTGGAGAATGGAAGGACAATAAATATCTCAACGACGACGGGCGTGCCGACGGAGCATTGTACGGTTCTTGGAAGGATGATTATCTTTGGCTACCCTCTGCTACGGAAGTGGGATTTAGCGACGAGGCAAAAGGTATGTGGGTAGTAAACCAAACTTTGCGTAAATCTAGTGCTTATGCGGAGAATATCGATGCCGGCTGGTTGCGGTCCGGCAGCAACACCGACCAGAGCAGTGCTTTATATGTACACACTTCTGCCATGCTCAATACAGGTACTGTTAATGTTACAGTAACACATAGCGTTCGTCCTGCGTTGCACCTGAACCTCTCCGAGATCAATAGATCGAAGCCTGAAGCAGAATATCCGCCGTTGTCTTATACATTTGAGTTGCCGGACATGGTGGAATTCGATCCGGACACCCTTAGAACGACGGTGACGGTGGACGTGAGCAATGTATATGTTCCGTCCACAAACAAGAGTGTGGCATTGTATGTCAAGAGTGCCAATGTCAAAACGAGTTATCCCGATAGATTCTACGTCACGATCGGCGACGACGACAGTCACAAGATGGAGTACATGCTCACTGTATCCGGAGGAGGGCACGCCAATACCGGAGAGAACTACTCGTCGTATGGCAGATTGGTCTGGCAAGCGACGAGTGGTGAAAAGATAGCGTCCGAGACTCTGACCATTACTTTGAGCTTTGTATCAGGAGGGAACTTCCCCTATCGGCCTACGGTGGCGGGGACCTGGACGGATGAGCTGATCTTTACCGCGGTGGTCACATAGTGCCGAGATTGGGCAAGTGACACACACGCAAAGGAGACATACACAATGAGTGATAACATTACAAAGAGAAACAGACTATTCACGGCGGCAATGGTGCTGCTCATCGCGGTGCTGGTGCTGGACGTGCTTCTATGCTTCATGCTGGCGAGTTACAAGCCGAGTGGCGGAGGCTCGTCGACGTCGGGTGGCGGGGGCGTTGGATTCGACCCGAGCGCGACGGACAAGAGGCCCGATTCGGCAACGCAGAGCCACAACGTAGCAGTGGCGGGATTTTCAAAGATCACCATTCCTCCCGATACCGACACTGTAGCCATAGACCTGTACAATCCGGAAGAGAACTTCGGCTTGTTCTATATGACATTTGAGTTGCGTCTGCTTGCCGATGACGGCACGTACGAGGTGCTGTACAAGTCGGGGCTGGTAGCAGCGGGCAAGCACATATACCAGGTGACGCTGGCGCACGGACTGGAAGCGGGGGAGTATGCGGGGCAACTCTTCGTACAGCCGTATCGCATGAGCGACATGTCGGCAACCAATACGGTGCTGGGCAACATAACGATAGTAGTCAAGTGATGACTCCGGGCGCAAGCCCGCCGATCATATAAAAAAAATATTTGGAGGTAACAAAAAATGACAAAGAAAATGACAAAGACCGTGCTCATCACGGTAGCAGCAGTAGTTCTGCTCGCGGCAATGGCCCTGGCGATCGTATTCGGCACGGGTATGGCGAAAGCAGCTACACTCCAGAAGGGTGGAGAGGAAAGCGGCAATATTACAGTTACATACACTGTTGCTGAAAGTTGGAAGGTAAGTATACCTGAAAATGTTAAGATAAATAAAGCGGGAACAGCTGAATCCGGAACGGTCTCTGTAAGTGATGCTATAATTGGAAACGACAAGGATCTCGTTGTTAAAATCCAGAGCGCGAATGGTTACACTCTCCAGAACGGCGACGACTCCCTTACGTACACAGTGAAGATTAAAGACAGTACTACGTTTTCAGGCAGTGACGCGCAGGAAGTTCTTAAAGTCGAAGGCGGAACAAAAACGGGTAGTGCTGAGTTGGAATTCAACCTTGAAGATGGTGTTGCACAAAACGCTATGTACTCCGGTGACTACACCGATCAACTTACCTTCACGGTATCTGTTGAAAAACATGTGTAAGTAGCACAACTAAGACAAACCATATTTTTTACGGTCCAAGCGGCGAGAGCCGCTTGAGTCGCGAAAAATATCACATAGGCAGAGGTAGAGTATATGCTTAGCATTTTGGCAGATACAATGTTCGGAAAGGAGATAGACAACGTGGGAGATATCTTGATATGGTTCATCATAGCGCAGGTGGCACTGATAGTGGCGATTTCCGTGTTGGTGATATTCGCCTGGCGTACATATGCGTATGCGGGAGAGCAACCGGCAGAGGAGCCTCAGGAAGATGAGAAGTCTGACGAGGAGCAGCAGGAGCCGACAGAGGACGAGCAGCCTATAGAGGAGCAAGGCACGGACGGGGACATAGAGTATCCGGACGAGGACAGTGCGCCGGCGGGGGTGCTGCACTATGACAGGAGCTTCACGGCGAGGCTGATACAGGCGGGGGACTATGCCAAGTCCAAGTATACGTTGCTGAAGAACGAGCTACTCAGCTACAAGGGCGTGAAGGCGCGGATGAGCTGGAAGCGGGAGACGTACAAGGTAGGAAGGCAGTATCTGGCGAGATTGACATTTCGCGGGAAGACGCTGTGCATATTTTTCCCGCTGAAGGCGTCGGAGTATGAGGACAGCCGCTACCAACTGGAAGAGCCGACCAATGCGGGCACCTACAGCGATACGCCTGCCATGTATCGTATCAAGAACGACAAGCACTTCCGTCTGGCGATGGAACTGATAGCGCAGACGGCGGAGAAGATGCAACTGGAGCGCGTCGAGCACGAGTCGGTGGACTACTACATGCCCTATGAGGGGACGGTGGAACTCATCGAGAAAGGGCTGATAAGGCGCGAGATCAGAACCAAACGGTTTTAAGTAAGGCCACTTGGACACATGCCCCAAAACCTATGCCAAACCCACGGGGATGAACCCCGTGGAACCGTCTATGGTTTTGGTTGC
>CANQGO010000039.1 GCA_947623225.1 uncultured Clostridia bacterium
AATTACGTCAATGTTAGATCCTTGAATAATTAACTCTTATTAACTCTGCGTCATTGCAGCAAAAATCGTTTTGATTATTTGCATATTAACACTCGATTAATATTTGATTACTCTAAACTTTATATTGTTCTATGCAGTTGTCAATGTTCCTTTCTGCCGCAAAACAGCGGCACTGTCTAATCAACAGCCTACTAATCATACCACAGCATACAAGAGGTGTCAACTGTTTTTAACTACTTTTTGCAAGATTTTTGTTGCAAATTTTTGTAACGAGTTTTCTTGCCTTCCCGTATGTGGGTACTCCTTCCCGTCCCGTTCGCGCCTCGCCTCTGCCGCTCAAGCGACTATCCAAACAAAAACGCTCTATCGAGCGGAAAGTACTCATATTATACTACGGGACCCCGTATCGTGTCAAACAAATCAACGCACTCACAGCAAGATATTTTCACCACGCTCGACCGCATACCCTCCGGCGGCACCTGCCGCGTGACGGGCACTCGCTGCTCCGAGGCAGTATCCGTGCGCCTTGCCGAGATGGGCGTGAATGTCGGCGTCGTTGTCACCGTACTGCGTCGCGCTCCCCTCGGGGACCCCATAGAGTTGTCCCTGCGCGGCTACAGGCTGTGCCTGCGAAGATCCACCGCTCGCCGTATCACCGTCGACGCGGACAATAAATAATGTTATGAAAGATAATTATATATATAGTAATAATACCCCAAGTAAAAACGAAAAATTCACCGTGGCACTTGTGGGCAATCCCAACAGCGGCAAGACCACCCTTTTCAACGCGCTTACAGGCAGCGACGGACAGGTGGGCAACCGCCCGGGCGTCACGGTAGAGGGCAAAACGGGCAGGTGCCTGTTCCTTCCCGAGATGGAAGTGACGGACACGCCGGGCTGCTACTCGCTGTCTCCCTTCACACCGGAGGAGCAGGTGACGCTGCGCTATCTCGAGCAGAAGCCGGACGTACTGCTTAATGTAGTCGACTCCACGCACCTCGAGCGCAATCTGCTGCTCACCACCCAGCTGCTGGAGCGGGGCTTGCCGGTGGTCGTCGCGCTCAATATGCAGGACGAGGCGGAGGCGCAGGGCATAGAGATAGACGCGAAGGAGTTGTCCGCCCGCTTCGGCTGTCCCTTTGTGCCCATATCCGCCGCACGAGGCAGGGGTCTGACCACGCTCGCCGAGCAGTGCTCGCAGATACGCGGTAGGGCGGTGGATCGCCGACGTTACGCCGACGCAGCCGCACGCTACGCCGATATAGAGACAGCCCTCGCAGCCGCTGTCAGGCGAAAGGTACAGGCGGACGCCCTGTCGGACAGGATAGACTCCGTCCTGTTGCACAAGTGGCTGGCTTTTCCCATATTGGCGGTCATACTCACCGCCGTTTTCTTCATATCCGTGGGCGGATTGGGCGGTTGGATAGCCGACGGCATAGAAAGGCTCACACCGCTGCTGCAGTCTCTGGTGGGTGATGCGCTCTCGGGCGCGCCGCAGTGGCTGCCATCCCTGCTCGGCGAGGGCGTCATAGGCGGAGTCATGAGCGTAGTGGGATTCCTGCCGCAGGTGATGATGCTGTACGGCTGTATCGCGCTGCTGGAGGACTGCGGCTACATGGCGCGCATAGCCTTCGTGACGGACAGAATGCTACATGGACTGGGGCTGAGCGGACGGAGTTTCGTATGTATGACGCTGGGCTGCGGCTGCAGCGTACCCGCCATCATGTCCACCCGCACCATCAAGAACTCCGCCGAGCGTGAGACCACGGTGACGCTGGCGTCCTTCGTACCCTGCTCCGCCAAACTCGCGCTCATAGCCTTCTTCACAAGTTACATATTCGACGGCAACGCCCTGTTCGCCGTGAGTTTCTACTTCGCAAGCGTCATCGCCATAGCACTCGGCGGACTGCTGCTCCGCCCCTTCAAGCGAGGATGCAAGGGCTGTGACGACGTATTTATGCTAGAATTGCCGCCATATCGACTGCCGAGACCTATGGGCGTGCTCCGCCAAATGTGGCAACGCGGCAGAGCCTTCCTCGCCAAGACGGGCACCGTCATACTGGCTTCATCCATAGTGCTGTGGACCATGACGCACCTGGACTTCCGCCTGTCCCTCACCGACGCCGAGCACAGCATGCTCGCTGCCGTAGGCAGAGTCCTCTCGCCCCTTTTCCGACCGCTGGGCTTCGACGATCGTGGCTGCGGCTGGCAACTGTCGGTGGCTGCGCTGTCCGGTATCGCCGCCAAAGAGACCGTCATCACCACATTGCAGATACTGCTGCCCGAGGGCATACGCGGAGCCGTCTCACCCCTCGGCGCGTACTGCTTCGTGCTGTACAACCTGCTCACCGTGCCCTGCGTCGCCGCCGTAGCGGCAAGCGTATCCGAGCAGGGCGTCGGCAAAGCCATACTGTCTATGCTCTTTCAGGCACTCTTCGCCTACACCGCCGCATTTGCCCTGTACACCATAGGCAGCCTGGCAGCCGTCAGTCCGCTGTCCGTTGCCATTGTTCTTGCCTCCTGTATAGCCATCGCCCTCTTGTTCGCCCTTCTCACACGCCGCAGAAGGCGCATACAAAAAGCCCCGAAAGGCTCATAGGACCATTCGGAGCGAATGTGTAAGGTGTTATCAGTTCATAAAGTCGTCCGCCAGCACGTTGCGATCCACCAGGGACATGCGTTCCACCTGCGCATATTCCAACGCAGAGCGGTCAAAGAACATATTCGTCAACGCCATACAGTTGCCGACGTTGTAGAAGTACCTGCCGTCGCGCACGCGCACTATGTCTTCCTTGTGCAGTACCCTGTCGGACAGCATACAGCCTACGGCTATGGTCACGCCGTTCTTCTCCACCAGCATGTCTATGTCGTGATTGTCCAGAACGGGCGTCAACCGTACCCTATAGCCCTTGCGGCTGAAGAGGCGCGCCACGTATATAACGAACTGCGTGCGGTCCATCTTGGCGATCTGCGCGAACTTCTCGTCCAGCGTCTGATACGTCCCTACCGTGACCAGCCGCGGTGCTTCCTGCGCCGGTACATACACCGTCTGCGCACCCGTCACGGTCTCGGCGTCCGCCATACGCTCCGCCTGCTGCTCCATCATCTGCATACGCTCCTTCTTCTCTCGGGCTTCCTTCTTGTCCAGCGCGCGGTACTTGCCTATGCACGTCAGCGTCATCACCAGCCCGACACCGGACAGCGCAAGCCCGCCGTACAGGCATATCTTGAACCACAACGCGTTCTCCGCATTGCGAAAGAAAGGCAATACGCCCGCCAATATGACCGCCACCACGCCCGTGATGAATATTATCACCGCGAAAAAGGATACCACGGACAGTTTGTCGGCTTTTTTCTTGGTTTTGGAAGATCTCTTGCTCATACTCTATCGTCAATTACGTTTTTATATATTTTACCACATTATTATACTGTTGTAAACTGTCAATTTTGTCCGAATCGCCTTGCAAATCTCTCCACGAACCTGCGCACCTGCCTGCGCGAGCGTAGCACCACCTTCTCTCCCGACGTACTGTTCAGCTTGTCGTACAACGACTGCCTGCGCGCCTTTTTGCGCCCTTCCCACAGCACCCATCGGCGAAAACTGCGATCGAACTTCTCCTCACACCCCAGATCCGGCCGCACCGCGTGTCGGTACTTTCTGTAACGTCTGTAAGCGGACATATAGCATGTCAGACGCGGCAGCATGAGCAGTATCGTCATGTCCGTCTGCGCAAACCGCTCCGGCGCCACCTTGCTCCAGTTGCCGTCCATGATCCAGCCGTCGTTGGCGGCCATGAATGTATATACTATCTCCGACTGCTCCTCCACGCCGCGCTCCTGCCAGTCGCCGTAGAAGTGCGTACTGTCCAGATGCAGCACAGGTATGCCGCTTATCTGCCCCAGCCTGTCCGCAAGCGTGGACTTGCCGCTGCCGGAATAGCCTATTATCTGTATCTTCATGCTCACTCTCACTTCACGTCCGCCGTCATCAGCGCGCTGACGCTCCCGCCTGTCACTTTCCCTTCGCCAACAGCCGCTCAAAGCTCACGCCGTAGAAGTGCCCGTCGTCAGTGCTCTTCATGCACTCCGCCACGAACGCGCCCGCCTGCCTGCACGCATAGCCCAACTCCGCTCCCGCAAAGTAGTGCGCGCTCATCACCGAAGTGAATATATCCCCCGTTCCGTGATATCGCGCGTCTAACTTGGGCAGCATCACGTATTCCTTCTCGCCACGGCGGTATATAAGCTCGCCTATCAGCCCGTCATACTCCACGCCCGTCACGATCACCACTCCGTTCGTCATCCGCGCCAGCTTCTCCGCCAACGTCTCCGCGTACTCCTTGCCGTGATCCTCCCGGTAGGGCGTGTCCGTCAGAAAACTCGCCTCCGTTATGTTCGGGTCTATGATGTCCGCCCGCGCTATCAGCTTTCGCATCTGCTCCACATACTCGAGGTCGAATCCGCTATACAACTTCCCGTCGTCGGCAAATACCGGATCTATCACCACCGGCGCACCCTCCGTGGAAAATCTGTCGAACATCTCCACCGCCAACTCCATCAATTCCTTCTTGCCCAGATACCCCAGTACATACCCGTCAAAGTCTATCCCGCTATTCGCCCACTCGGCAAATATCTTGGGTATCTCCCCCGTCAGGTCCAGATAGCTCCAGCTCCTGAACTGCGTGTGATTGGACAATACCGCCGTCGGCAATACACACGTCTCTATCCCATACCTCGACAGTATGGGCAATGCTACCGTGAGCGAGCACTGCCCCACACACGACAAGTCCTGCATCGTACATATCCTCTTGACTTTGACCATAGTTCCTCCTCTCGGCTCGCCCTCTGCACAGGCGTTCGCCTTATTTTACTATTATACACTCTATTGCTTTTTCGCGCAAGTGCCTGACGCTACTTCGCCGCTCACGCTCCCGCCGTACCGCCTCGCACTCGCAGCATGTACTTCTCAATGTTGGCGTCTATCTGCGGCTTCACCAACCTGAATATCATCCGCCCGGTGGCAGACAGCGCGGTAGGCACCACGCCATCCATCCCGTAGCCAAATATCGCATTGTATACCTCCACCTGCTCCGTCGGCTCCAGCACTCTGATGGTCTCCCAGTGACTCCTGAATACGATCATAGTTTCTCTTGTTGCTCCCATTGTTTTCTTCCTCCTTGTATTTGTGTTTTTTTATCGTGACCTGCCCATCTCACGCTCACAGGGGAGCCGGCAACAATACCCCTGCAAGCCTGCCTCGACATGGTTTTTCGAACATATTTTCTATTCTCACCTATATTATATCACATTAAATATGACAACTGTCTGTCAGTGTTTTTATTTTTTACCATAAAATTTTTGCGTTTTTCAAGAAGTTTCACCTCGCCGGTGGGGCGACTTGTGCCTCCTCTCGCACCCGACTCCGCCCTCAGCCACCGTCACAGTCTCTGCAACCCACTCATTCCCTGATAGGTTCCCCTGCGACTCTGTCCTCGCAACCGCTTTGCCTTCAGTAACCAATTCGAATAAGACCATATAGAGGAACCGACTATCTCCACAGAGACCGACCCGCTTTTAATCGAGGAGCCAATCATATCAGAGTTATATACTCCCGAATTTTCGGATCGCCACACCTCAAAACAGAACAGTTCTAATGCCACGTTTAGAACATATTTTCTATTCTCACCTATATTATATCACATTAAATATGACAACTGTCTGTCAGTGTTTTTATTTTTTACCATAAAATTTTTACGTTTTTCAAGAAGTTTTCTTCTTAAATATGACAATTCCCGGATCTCCACCCTTCCCCTACATGTAAGAGCGAGAGACCGCCGTCAGGCGCATATGAGCGCACGCTCACGCGTGCGCGTGTGCGCGCGTGCGCGCGCGTTCTCTCACTCTACTGAGATAAATTATATCTTGTTATTACTACTGAGATAAACTATATCTTGTTACTAACATAAACAT
>CANQGO010000040.1 GCA_947623225.1 uncultured Clostridia bacterium
GGAGAGGAAAAGTTGGACAAGGTGGAGAAAGAACCTGACCAAGAAGATCCAGACGAGGAAAATAAAGAAGCCAACTTCAATGGTGGCGGTTTGGCTACCGTTCTGCCCGGGAGTGGTATTCGGTTGATCGCTTCAGCTCAGCCGATCGCTACCGATGATGAAGTGGTAGTTGCAGAAACTACTTGGACTCTCACTGCCACCGTCAACGAAGAGGCTGACGATATTTATCTTAATTGGTCTATCAACTGGAAAAACGCTTCTTCTACTTGGGCAAGTGGCAAAACCGTAACTGAGTATATGACGGTGGAACCCTCTACCGAGGGTGCTCTCACAGCGACGGTAACTTGCCTCAAACCCTTTGGTGAGCAGGTGGAAGTCAAGGTTACATCTCGATCTAATCCGGAAATGAGCGACACTTGTCTGTTCGACTATGTTCAACGTCTGACGGCTCTGACGTTTAACATGCCCGCCGTGACGGATCTGCAACCTGCTATTAGTTATAGCTTCAAGTCATCGGACTATACTATCGCCGCTACCGTTGCGCTTAAAGTGAAATCGAAACGTCTTGATGTTTCCAAACCTGTTGCTGGTGGAGATAGTGAAACCTATGAGCTGTTCCTAACCGAGGATTTTTCTTCTTCGCTTAATGCTCAGGCTCAAAAAGTCAGCTCGTCTATTGGTGTAGCTCCCGCTTGTCATCTTTCTCTTCCGACTTCAGGACAAAGTGGCAAGTTAACGTTGAAGTCAGGTTATGATTCGTCTCAATTGTCTGTTCTAACTGTTCCTACCGGTGTGGCAGGACTGTTTGTTGTGGCACCTACGAAGGCGGGATTGCGTGACACGCAACTATTGGCAGTTTTTCGTGACGCCGTGACAGCAGTTTCCGGTACTCACGCCACTTTTGTGGTCAACTATACCGCAAAGTATGATGGCAAGACCTACACTTCGGAGGACTACACCGTCAATGTCCGTTTTGACAAATCGGCGTTTAGTATTCCGCTTAACACTCTTGAGCTTAACGAAGATCACATCTATGCTTAAGGAGGAAGTCTATGGACAAGCAAGAAAAGATAATTACTATTTCGACGGTAGCACTGCTTGTCTTGATTGCTCTGGTCATCTTGCTCGTGTGGGGCGCATACAGCAATTGGTTCACCACCGACTTTGAGTTTATCTACTTAGAGTCGGGCGGTGAACGCTTGCAACAAGCGGAGATCTACCGTTTTGGCGATGTCAAACTTGACGTTCACCAGTTCGGCGGTAAGCGAGGGTACTCGGTCAAGATAGTACCTGATAGCAACGAGGACTTTACCTACACGGTTGACGGTAAGTACTTCAACTTTTTGGCGCTGTCTGACAAGGATCTCTGCAAAGCTTTCGATCTGCAAATTTCTAAACACAGTTTTGAGCTCCATGCTCGAGGACTCTACATTCTCGATGTTCTCAGAGCGCTCTATCCGGAGCAGGACGTTCAGTTGATCAGCGCGCCGGAACAACCCGTCTACTACAAGTTGATCGTCACTTCGGCAAACGGTGAGCATTGCTTCGAGCTAACATTCCGTTGTTATTTGCCAGTCACTGATCTGGAAGTTGATCCTGATCACGTCTATATAGACATCGGAGGGACAGTATGCGAAAAAATGTAGCGATCATTTTGCTTCTAACATGTTTGATCTTCACGTTTTTGGGCGGAGGAATAGCTTCCTCTGCCTTTGCCGACGAGGTAGTCTACACTTCACCGTTAGCTGACTTACAGCGCGACGAGACCTTTAATATTGCGGACTATCCTTTGGTGCCCGGCGACGTTAGCATTGACGTTATTCAAATCGCCGAAAGCTCTGATCGGGAATTGTTTGTCTATGTCTACCAACCGAGCGGTGAAATAGTCACCGTTAGCAGTATCAATATTTCGTCAGATAATCTCACATCTAAAAACCGCTATTGGCACAAATTTGCGCTTAAGCTTTTGTCGGTTGAAAATTCTATCGGCAAGTATTTGGTTGAAGGATTCAAAGTATCTGCCGATGATACGAGGTATTACGACATTTCCAGTCTTTCTCGTTTACCTTTGGAAAATGAAGAAACGACAGCGGAAGGCAATTTGGTGGAAGAGATATCTTACGAAGTTGGCAAATTATTTACATTGCAAACAACGTTGAACGGCGAAGTGTTGACTTCTGAGGCGGAAACGCAAGTTGTTACGCTGTACAATCAATATTGCGGAACCTTGGCTTACTTTGGAGGCATTGGACTGGAAGCATTCTTTCAACCGTTCTATGCCGACAGTAGCTATGTTCTCTCGCATTATGTAGCATTTTCGACGGACTGGGATATTGATCAACTCTACGAAGCCGACGTTACTTTTGTTACGCGACAATGGATAGGCATTGGATTGAAGAGTTCAGTTACGCTGTTTCCGAGTGTAGAACTCTTTAAAAAAACCATGGAAAACAGGACTTACGGCGATTCTGTCGACAATTTCGTCACCGTTACATACAAAGAATGTTTAGCTGAGCCAAACGGAGGCGTGTTCCATTATAAATTTGAAATGGACAAAATGCGAATAACAAGCGCTGACGACTTCGTCAAAGAAGAGGAGCTTAAATCTGACGTGAAGGCTAACATCCTGGAACGCGATTGGGTTTTGCGCTTTCATGAAAGCGAGTTAAAGACAGATATAGTTAATACCGTAGTAACAGGTCAGTATGCCATGGTTCAGGGAGAGGACGTCAGCTCGGTTTCCGTCCTACGGCTTAAATTTCTTTGCGAAGGACGCGTCTATAACCTCGGTGTTGTTTCCAATACGCAAACCGGCTCAGGCGACGTAGATAACACTGATTCCGGACCGTTAGCGCAAGTTTCCAAAGATTGGGACAAATTTGTCAAGCAGTGGGAAAGTTTTTGGAACAAAGTAGGTGACTTCTTTACTGGCGTCGGTAAGTTCTTCCAAAAATATTGGTGGATCCTGGTTGCAGTCGGCGTGTTGATCGCCCTGGGAATATTGTCCATTTTCTTCCCTGTGCTCCGAGTTGTATTCAAAGTGATCTGGATAGGTATTAAATGGCTACTAAAAATCTTGTGGTACATAGTCTCTGCCCCGGTGCGACTGGTCGTGATGATCGTCAATAAGACGAAAGAACGAAAAGAAGGTGGTTAAGTGAAAAAGTCGCCGACATGAGCGCCGATCGAAGTCAAGCAAATCACGGTCGAGCGTGATTTTGCTTGCAAGATCCTCCGTGATCGGCGACGGATAATTCACTATAATGCAAGAATGTTTTCATTTCATAAAAAAGGAGAAACCGAATGTCAAAAACAAATAGTAATACATCAAATAACAAACAAAACAAGGCAAAAGATTCGCCGAATACGGAAATTGCACAAAACTCTCAGCAAGCAACGTCCACTATTTCCGTCAAAACAAACCAGGACGGTACTGTTACAATAGACATCAGACAACACCACGATGGCAAAGGCGGACATCCGCATGTTATGACAGGTCAAGTAGACAACAAACTTGTGTCGGTAGGTTTGACACACGATCCGAAGAAAAGTAAAAATTCTGCCAACAGAAAGTTAACTGTAAATCCCCTTGGAAAACAGGAACCGTCGTACATGCAACGCAAAGCCACGATTGACAAACCGTCATCTTACGGGAAAGAAGTAAGAAAAGGACAACTCTCCAATTCAGATGCCAAGTATGCAAAAAAGATCACTAAAAAAGCAATAGAAAAATACAAGGCAAAAAAAGAGAAAAAATAAACAAAAAAACTCACCGCCCAAACGCTCAACGAACCTAGGGCAGCTTGCAAAAGCAAGCGGTGAGTTCAATTGTATTTTACAGCAACTTTACTATATTGTCAAGGAGAAACAAAAAAATGATGGAAATATTTACTGCACCACCGGGAACAGGGAAAACCTCGTTAATGGTTGCCAAATTGATCGACCATATGATTGGGCCTACGGCTCGTGCTGACGTAAGTAATTGTCGCAGGTTGTTGATGCAACTCAGAGCAAACGGCTTTGAGGGTTTGTCGGCACCAACAGATCATCTGGTTTATTCCGACGTGGATATCAAATACCGCTCTTCCAGGCATGGGACGAAATATAATCACAATGTGGACGGGTTTCGGCTCGGCTTTCCAGCAGAGGGGTTTAATCCAATGTTTATTCTGCCCGGTAGCTATATCGGGCTGGACGAGGCGCAAAGATATTTTAATAGTCGCGAATTTCAATCATTTTCCGACAACATAAGTCGTTGGTATGAACAACACCGCCACTTTGGTTTGACGATCTACTTCACCGCACAACGTGACATGTTGATCGACAAGAACATACGAGAATTATGTTCTGTCAGTTATATCAGAAAATTGCAAACTTTTAATAACGCCGATGGCAAGGTGATCCGTTGCGTATGGCAATACGATCACTGGGACACTTACTCGGCTTTTGTCAATCAACAGCGACCTAACAGCCTGAAATATACTTTTGAGGGAAATGTCTTTCAGTTTTATGACTGCTGTCAAAGTAAACACCTGTTTTTGAATGGCGTTGACGGTCGCGGTTTCGATTTTGATTATGCGCCGTATTACGATTTATCTCCGGACGGTGTCAAGCAATATGCCGAGGCTCATCGGCAGGAAGCTCCTGATTGCTTCCGTAAAAAGAAAAAGAAGTGAGGATAACTATATGAAAGAAGAACTAAATAAACTTTTACGCGAATATATGGCGCGTTTGCGTGACTTTTCGAACGAATCTGCTGACTTTCTTTCAGATCAGATGTATTCCAAAATGCAAGGCGTCTTTATACGTGAATTTGACAATGAATTGAAGCTTCTCAAGAAGAAAAATGACTTTGTAAGTAAAACATCGTCGAGAATCTACAAACTTGTCTACAAGGCACTAAAACGTGATTGCAAAACTGAGAGTAAGGATATTTCGACTCTTGATTTTGTCGAAGTAATAAGCGATTTTCTACCTTATATATCGTTACTTCAACAAGGGGATGTAAAATCCTTGCAGAAGTTTCAATTCGATCCCGACTTTATCGAAGCTTTTCAACAATTTTATGCTGAATGGAAAACTCGTGGTGAAGACGACGAGGAACCCGCCGATACCACTACTGCTGAGGCAGAAAATAATGCCGTGGATGCTCAGGATAATGCCTGTGAACCATCGGATGGCGTAAATACAGACGAGACGTCTGATAACCTTCCTGATACAGACGGAACGTCTGATAACCTTTCAGAGCTTTCTGAGTCTACACCATATAAGGATGTAACATCTGACTAAACACTCGCGCGTTCTATTTACCACACTTCAGTTATCGTTGCGCACGCTGTGCGCAGATATTGAAGTGTGGCGTGCGAGTGTGTTTTGTGGAAAAAACTTTGCTTGTCCTTATTAAATAATCCGCCGTCAGGCGGATTTTACTCTGGTAAAATAGGCGTTTTTTTGAGTGTCAAAACAAGTGTCAGTAGCCTTGCCGATATATAAATTTGGCGTTTTGAGCCGTTTATTGGGCATTTGGGCGGTGTTAGTACACTGTCACTCAGTCGTTCAAGTCCTGTCATCCGCACCAAGTCAGTATAATCCGAACCAAATACTCGTAACGAGTGAGTGGTTCGGATTTACTTTTTATCTATGAGCATAGTTTCGGGCTTGATTTATGCGGAGTTTTATGCTATAATATTAGAATGATAAACATGAATTTGGCGGAGGAGCGTATTATGAAAAAATTTGTAAGCGCAATCATTGCAACGGTAATAATATTTTGTTTAGGCGT
>CANQGO010000041.1 GCA_947623225.1 uncultured Clostridia bacterium
AAGAGACATCCGCGCTGAGATAGCCGCTCTCGATCATCTTCGCAATCGTGTTGGCGTATGCAACGATGTCAATATAGTTGTTCGTGTTCGCTTCAAACGGCTTGCCCTGCGAGATCGTAATTGTTGCATCCAAGGCCTTTACGGTGATCGTTCCGGACTTGGTGATTTCTACTTCCACTTTGCCGAGTTCGAACTCTACACCGAGCGCGCTCAGGAGCTTGTTGCCCATGATGGCAAGCGAAAGCGTGTCCTTTTCCTCCGTGAGGGTGAATACCTCGCCGAAGTTGAGAGACAGCAAATCTTCGATGAGATCTTTTTCTTGTGTATCCCCCTTGGGAAGATCGATAAACTCCCCGATGAGTGTTACCGCGTCGTTTACGTTCGCGGAAATCTTCATGCCACCCAATTCGAGATAGACAACGTCCTCCCCGTAAATAACTTTTATTTCTTGTTTCGCTTTTCCGTATTGAAGAGTGAGTGTCCCCTGCACTTCGAGGGTTTCTAGCGCAAGGTCTATCTTACCCGAAACAGTGAGTTTGCCCGAGGTATAAGTGACATCCGCACTGAGATAACCATTCTTGATTAGCGTTGCAATTGTGTTAGCGTATGCAACGATGTCTATGTAGCCCTTGGTTTCTGCGGTGAACTGTGTGCCCTGCGAGATAATAATTGTTGCACCCAAGTCCAAGGCCTCTACGATGATTGTTCCGGACTTGGTGATCTCTACTTTCGCCTCTCCGAGGTTGAACTCCACTCCCAACTCTTTTAGCAACTCCGTGCCCGCAATGGCAAGCGAAAGCGTGTCCTCTTCCTCTGTGAGTGAGAGTACTTCGTCGAATTTGAGAGAAAGCAGCTTCTCGATGAGATCCTTTTCTTGGGTATCCCCTTGGGGAAGATCGATAAACTCCCCGATGAGTGTCACCGCGTCGTTGACATTAGCGCGGATCTTCATGCCGCCCAATTCGAGGTAGACGACGTTCGTACCATAGATGATGTTGATCTTTTGGCTCGCTCCACCGTAAGTGAGCGTGAGTGCCCCCTGCACTTCGAGAGCTTTCAGCGCAAGGTCTATCTGCCCCGAAACGGTGAGTTTCCCCGAGGTGTAAGTAACATCCGCACTAAGATAGCCACCCTTGATTAGAGTCGCAATTGTGTTGGCATATTCAACGATGTCAATATAATTGTCCGTGTTCGTTTCAAACGACTTGCCCTGCGAGATCGTAATTATTGCGCCCAAGTCCGAGGCCTCTACGGTGATCGTCCCGGTCTTGGTGATTTCTACTTTCGCCGCTCCGAGGTTGAACTCCACACCCAGCTCTTTTAACAACTCCGTGCCCGCGATGGCAAGCGAAATCGTGTCCTTTTCCTCCCTGAGAGTAAATACATCTTTGAAGTCCAAAGACAGCAACTTCTCGATGAGATCCTTTTCTTGGGTCTCCCCCTTGGGAAGATCGATAAACTGCCCGATGAGTGCCACCGCTTGATTGACATCGGCGGAGATCTTCATGCCGCCCAATTCGAGATAGACAACGTCCTCCCCGTAAATAACTTTTATTTCTTGTTTCGCTTTTCCGTATTGAAGAGTGAGTGTCCCCTGCACTTCGAGGGTTTCAAGCGCAAGGTCTATCTTACCCGAAACGGTGAGTTTATCCGTATTGTAAGTGACATTTGCGCTGAGATAGCCGCTCTCGATCATCTTTGCAATCGTGTTGGCGTATGCAACGATGTCAATATAATTATCCGTGTTCGTTTCAAACGACTTGCCCTGCGAGATCGTAATTATTGCGCCCAAGTCCGAGGCCTCTACGGTGATCGTCCCGGTCTTAGTGATTTCTACTTTCGCCTCTCCGAGGTTGAACTCCACGCCGAGCGCTTTTAGCAACTCCACGCCGAGCGCTTTTAGCAACTCCGTGCCCGCGATGGCGAGCGAAAGCGTGTCCTCTTCCTCTGTGAGGGTGAATACCTCGCCGAAGTTGAGAGACAGCAGCTCTTCGATGAGATCTTTTTCTTGTGTATCCCCCTTGGGAAGATCGATAAACTGCCCAATGAGCGCCACCGCATCGTTTACGTTTGCGGAGATCTTCATGCCGCCCAATTCAAGATAGACGACATTCGTGCCATAGATAATGTTGATCTTTTGGCTCGCTCCCCCGTAAGTGAGCGTGAGCGTCCCCTGCACTTTGAGTTTTTCAATCGCAAGGTCTATTTTACCCGTAATGTTAAGTTCGCCCGAGGTGTAAGTGACATCCGCACTGAGATAGCCATTCTTGATTAGTGTTGCAATCGTGTTGGCATATTGGACAATGTCAATATAATTGTTCGTGTTCGTTTCAAACGACTTGCCCGCCTTGACTGTGATCTTCGCGCCGAGCGCTTCCACTTTCACACTCTCGCTATCCACAGAGAGCGTGACTTTGCCGAGGTTGAACTCCACTCCCAACTCTTTTAGCAACTCCGTGCCCGCAATGGCAAGCGAAAGCGTGTCCTCTTCCTCTGTGAGTGAGAGTACTTCGTCGAATTTGAGAGAAAGCAGCTTCTCGATGAGATCTTTCTCTTGGGTATCCCCCTTGGGAAGATCGATAAACTGCCCAATGAGTGTTACTGCTTGATTTATATCGGCAGAGATCTTCATGCCGCCCAATTCAAGATAGACGACTTTGTCTCCGTAAATGACTTTTATCTCTTGTTTCGCTGTTCCGTAAGTGAGCGTGAGCGTCCCCTGCACTTCGAGGGTTTCAAGTGCAAGATCTATTTTGCCCGAAACTGTGAGTTTGCCCGAAGTGTAAGTGACATCCGCGCTGAGATAGCCGCTCTCGATTAGCGTTGCAATTGTGTTAGCGTATTGGACAATGTCAATGTAATTATCCGTGTTCGTTTCAAACGGCTTGCCCACCTTGACCGTGATCACTGCGCCGAGCGCTTCCACTTTCACACTCTCGCTATCCACCGAGAGCGTGACCGTGCCAAGGTTGAACTCCACGCCGAGTGCGTTAAGCAACTCCGTGCCTGCAATGGCAAGCGAAAGCGTGTTATTTTCCTCCCTGAGAGTAAATACATCTTTGAAGTCCAAAGACAGCAAATCTTCGATGAGATCTTTTTCTTGGGTATCTCCCTTGGGAAGATCGATAAACTGCCCGATGAGTGTTACCGCGTCGTTTATGTTCGCGGAGATCTTCATGCCGCCTATTTCGAGATAGACGATGTTCTCTCCGTAAATAACTTTGATCTCTTGGCTTGCTCCTCCGTAAGTGAGCGTGAGCGTCCCCTGCACTTTGAGTTTTTCAATCGCAAGGTCTATTTTACCCGTAATGTTAAGTTCGCCCGAGGTGTAAGTGACATCCGCACTGAGATAGCCATTCTTGATTAGTGTTGCAATCGTGTTGGCATATTGGACAATGTCAATATAATTGTTCGTGTTCGTTTCAAACGACTTGCCCGCCTTGACCGTGATCTTCGCGCCGAGCGCTTCCACCTTTATACTCGTGCTATCTACGGAAAGCGTGACCGTGCCAAGGTTGAACTCTACTCCCAGCTCTTTTAGCAACTCCGTGCCCGCGATGGCGAGCGAAAGCGTGTCATCTTTCTCCGTGAGGGTGAATACCTCGCCGAAGTCGAGAGACAGCAAATCTTCGATGAGATCCTTTTCTTGGGTCTCCCCCTTGGGAAGATCGATAAATTGCCCGATGAGCGCCACCGCGTCGTTTACATTAGCGGAAATCTTCATGCCGCCTATTTCGAGATAGACGATGTTCTCTCCGTAAATAACTTTGATCTCTTGTTCTGCTTTGCCGTATTTAAGAGTAAGGTTGCCCTGCACTTTAAGCGTTTCAAGCGCAAGATCTATCTGCCCCGTAACGGTAAGTTTGCCCGAGGTGTAAGAGACATCCGCGCTGAGATAGCCGCTCTCGATTAGCGTCGCAATCGTATTGGCGTATTGGACTATGTCTATGTAGCCCTTGGGCTCTACGGTGAACG
The DNA here is from genome assembly GCA_947623225.1 of uncultured Clostridia bacterium. Classification (GTDB taxonomy): domain Bacteria; phylum Bacillota; class Clostridia; order Christensenellales; family CAG-314; genus Fimimonas. The sequence continues at coordinate 3,976 of CANQGO010000041.1, forward strand.
GATCGCAAGCCTTGACCGTGATCTTCGCGCCGAGCGCTTCCACCTTTATACTCGTGCTATCTACGGAAAGCGTGACCGTGCCAAGGTTGAACTCTACTCCCAGCTCTTTTAGCAACTCCGTGCCCGCAATGGCAAGCGAAAGCGTGTTATTTTCCTCCGTGAGAGTAAATACATCTTTGAAGTCCAAAGACAGCAACTCTTCGATGAGATCCTTTTCTTGGGTATCTCCCTTGGGAAGATCGATAAATTGCCCGATGAGCGCCACCGCTTGATTGACATCGGCGGAGATCTTCATGCCGCCTATTTCGAGATAGACGATGTTCTCTCCGTAAATAACTTTGATCTCTTGGCTTGCTCCTCCGTAAGTGAGCGTGAGCGTCCCCTGCACTTTGAGTTTTTCAATCGCAAGGTCTATTTTACCCGTAATGTTAAGTTCGCCCGAGGTGTAAGTGACATCCGCACTGAGATAGCCATTCTTGATTAGTGTTGCAATCGTGTTGGCATATTGGACGATATCTATGTAATTATTCGTGTTTGTTTCAAACGACTTGCCCTGCGAGATAATAATTGTTGCACCCAAGTCCAAGGCCTCTACGGTGATCGTCCCGGTCTTGGTGATTTCTACTTTCGCCGCTCCGAGGTTGAACTCCACGCCGAGTGCGTTTAGCAACTCCGTGCCCGCAATGGCAAGCGAAAGCGTGTCCTCTTCCTCTGTGAGTGTGAGTACTTCGTCGAATTTGAGAGAAAGCAAATCTTCGATGAGATCCTTTTCTTGGGTCTCCCCCTTGGGAAGATCGATAAACTGCCCGATGAGCGCCACCGCATCGTTTACGTTCGCACGGATCTTCATGCCGCCCAATTCGAGATAGACGACTTTGTCTCCGTAAATGACATTTATCTGCTGTTCTGCTTCGCCGTATTGAAGGGTGAGTGCCCCCTGCACTTTGAGGGTTTCAAGTGCAAGATCTATTTTGCCCGAAACGGTGAGTTTGCCCGAAGTGTAAGAGACATCCGCACTGAGATAGCCGCTCTCGATTAGCGTCGCAATTGTTTCGGCATATGCAACGATGTCTATGTAGCCCTTGGTTTCTGCGGTGAACTGCGTGCCCGCCTTGACTGTGATCTTCGCGCCGAGCGCTTCCACTTTCACACTCTCACTATCCACCAAGAGCGTGACTGTGCCGAGATTGAACTCCACGCCGAGCGCTTTTAGCAACTCCGTGCCCGCGATGGCAAGCGAAAGCGTGTCCTTTTCCTC
>CANQGO010000042.1 GCA_947623225.1 uncultured Clostridia bacterium
AAAAACCTGAGCCAAACCCACGGGGAGCAAGCCCCGTGGAGCCGTCTATGGTTTTTTGTGTATGGTCCTCGCGCCCTACTGAAAAGCGGTCGGACTTTAGTGAAAGCGGGGTCACTCGGACGCATACAAAAAAACCTGAGTCAAACCCACGGGGAGCAAGCCCCGTGGAGCCGCCTATGGTTTTTTGTGTATGGTCCTCGCGCCCTGAGGGAAAAGCGGTCGGACTTTAGTGAAAGCGGGGGCGGCTCGGACGCATACAAAAAAACCTGAGCCAAACCCACGGGGAGCAAGCCCCGTGGAGCCGTCTATGGTTTTTTGTGTATGGTCCTCGCGCCCTGAGGGAAAAGCGGTCGGGTTTGATGAAGCAACCTGTTTCAGTATAAGGTTGACTGCACAAGATCCTCGTGACCCACTGAAAAGCGGTCGGACTGAGTTGGAAGCATCCGGTCTCGGTTGGGAATTTGCTCGTGAGACCATCGGAATATTGAATTATGTACTCGGCGATACAGCCGGGTATTTTTTTGCGGCGTGCCTGGACGCTCGCGTGCCCTGCTTGGAAAGCGATAACTCCGCTTGATTTGCATGGCTATTTTATGATATAATTGTTGTGCAGAGTGATAGTCGGTTTGTCTGTATCTATTGTGTCGCAATCAAATAACGGAGATTAGTATGGCAAATAAAAAAACGAAAAATTTTTATTGCATATTGTGTTTATTGCTGCTATGTGTAGTAAGCGTATATTGTGTCGGAACGTATCGTCCGACAGCCATTTCCGCAAGCGCACTTGCTCAAGAGGCAGAGGAACTCAAAGATGATGCTCCGCAAAACCTTCGGGAACTCCAGGGCGCAAGCGACGATCAGCTTGATCATTGGGCAACTGCGTTGGATAAATTTGACGGAAGAAGATACGACATTGTCACTCCAACCAGAAATCAGGGGAATAGTAATATATGTTGGGCATATGCAACGATCGGTGCTGTCGAGTCGAACATTTTGCGTAAAGGGATCGATGATAGTGTCGGAATCGCTACGCTCGATCTGGATGAGCGACTGCTTGCCTACGCGCGTATAAATAGGGATGGTCTGCACGATCCGCTCTTTCTGACCAAAGACGACGTGGGGCTTGCGGGCACATGGAGTTTGGCAGGTTCCGGTAGTCAAGCCTATGACACCATGACGGAAGGGTACGCATTGGTCGACCAAGTCGCTTCTCTTGCCGAAGATGATATGGACGCCATGAACAGAGAGCTTATGCAATCAAGATATTATGTCCGGAATTACTTTACGGTCTCAAATGATACGGAATCGATCAAGCGTGCCATTTTGAAATATGGAGCAGTGTCTTTTAGTTATGTCGCACCGGGCGTCGGTAATTCGAAATATTACTCTGGAAAGACAAATACAAATCATGAGTCGCTTATTGTCGGCTGGGATGACACGATAGACAAGCAAGGATTCACTCCAAGCCGTCCGACAAGCAATGGAGCGTGGATCGTAAAAAACAGTTGGGGAAATTACGGCACCAACGAATATAATGGGATATCTTGTTTTTATATGTCATACGAAGAGCCTTTTCATCATCCCTATGTCGTGGACGTGGCTATGCGTGAAAACTATCAAAATATCTATCACTATGACGGACAATTTTCCTCATCCAAAACAAGTATCAACGCCGAAAAACAAGCGGCGATATACGAGGCAAAACTTTCGACTTCCACGCTGCAAGAGCAACTGACTGCCGTCACTATCTATACAGACCTGAGCGATATCCATGTCAAAGTAGAGATCCGCAAAAATTTGAGAACGAATCCGGGCAACGTAAACGATGAGATGAACGATCCGGAAAACGGACCTGTTGTCGAAAGCAAAACCGAGCATATTGCCGTTGCGGGATTTCATACCATAGACTTGGAGCGACCCGTAACTTTGGAACAGGGCGAGTATTTTTCCATCGTAGTCAGCAGTGACGATACCGATCAGTCCGTGGTTTCCAACACGAGCGACAATCAAAACTCGGTCAATGACATGACGTATTACTATGAAGACGGGAAGTGGCATAGTTACAAAAGCAGTGAAAATTATGCCGACACTTCAAACATAAATTGTGTAGCCAAGATCAGGGCAATAACCAACGTAACGGAGCGTGGCACAGATCACGGAAACAACTTGGCATACGCAAGAGTTGAGATCGACAACAGGCTCGTTCCTTATGAAGCCGGAAGCAAAGTTGTTCCCGGCATAGAAGTTTATTTCGACGAAGAGCTTTTAAGGCAAGGAGTGGATTATGAACTAAAAGTCGAAAACAACGATTCTATCGGCATGGCGACATTGACCATCACGGGGAAGGGCAACTATACAGGCTCAAGAACGACTTCTTTCGAAGTGGCAAAAGCCAGATATGTGCCAAGCAGAATAAGCGGCACGGTAAAGGTCTATGATGATATAAAAAGGGCTCGGCAGCTTCCGATCCCACAAGGTTGGGACTGGATAGGCGGCGATGAGAAACTGGAGATCGGGAAACGGCAAGGGCCATTTACACTTATATACAGAGGGGCGGATGCAGACCATTATCAAAATCCGTATAGCAGTTTTTATATCGAAAAGATTGCCGGAGTACCGCCTTTACAGACGGAGATCTCCGAGGCGAATGTGGAAGTTTCAGGAAATTATGTCTATACCGGTGAGCAGATCGCGCCGAGAGTGAGAGTTACGTATCTCGGCGAAGAACTTCTCGCTCACCAAGATTATGAATTGGAATTTCAAAACAATACGGATGCGGGCGAAGCAACGGTACTTGTGAAAGGGATTGGCAGATTTACAGGTCAAACAGCCCAAACATTCAAGATCAAAAAGGCAATATGGCCCGCGGGCAAACCCAAAAGCACCATGATTGTCAATAAAACCATACGGAATTTGAATGAGCTATCGCTAGACTCGGGATGGACATGGCAAAAAGACATCGATATACAAAGTGATAAAACGCAGGCGATAGCCATCTATAACGGTCCGGACAGGCAAAATTACGGCAACATAAAGGCGGCGGTCACAATTGTCCGTGAGAATGAAAATACGCGAAAAAATATCGCGTCCATTTCAAAGTTGACGCTCGATATCGATTCCTTTGTATATGACGGAAACGAGAAAAAGCCTACGGTCATAGCGCGCGACGGCGAACGTGATCTGCTCCAGAATATCGACTTTGCAGTGGAATATCAAAACAATACGAACGCAGGTCAAGCAAGTGTCATAGTCACGGGAATGAATAATTATACAGGCGCAAGAACGCTCACTTTCAATATTGCAAAAGCAGACAGAGGCAACTTCAAAGTTATTTTGTCGGGGTGGACTTATGGGCAAACAGCACCGGAGCCACGCGTCGAAGGGCAAGCCGAAAGTGCGAATGTGACTTATTCGTATTCCACCGGACGAGAGGGCAGTTATTCGCCCGAACGACCTGCAAAAGCGGGCACTTATTGGGTAAAGGCGACGATCGACGAGTCACGCAACTACAACTCTGCCGAAAATATAGCACAATTCACTATTTCCAAGGCGAATGATCCTCCAAATACGCCAAGCAGATCGATGACTATAGGCAGGGATGCAAAGACGTTGCAGGACGTAGAGCTCAACACCCAAGGTTGGCAATGGGAAACGCCGGGCATGGAGATCAACGGCGAAACGATGACGGCTACTGCGGTATATTGTGACCAAGAGAACTATGAGCATTATACGATCCTGATCACATTGACAAAGGAACCGCGTAGAGAGGCTTCGCTGTTGAGTGTCGATCTCGCTGTCAAGTCCTTTGTCTATGATGGGACCGAAAGAGAGCCGAATGTAGTCGCCAAAGACGGGGATATCTTGCTTGTTTTGGATGAGGATTACGTTGTCAGATATGAAGATAATATATATGCAGGTCGGGGCAAAGCTATCGTCACATTCATTAATGACTATGTCGGTTGGACAGAGATAGAGTTTACCATTGAGAAAGCAGAAAAACCGAATGTGAGCGATACCACGATCCGACTTGAGAGCAAAGTTGCTACATTGTCAGAAGTTCGGCTGCCGGATAATTTTGTCTGGAAAAATGGAAATATTGAAATTACCGGAAATAGAATGACCGCAATAGCCGTGTACACGGGCGATGACGCAAGCAGTTACGAAACGATCGAACGTACATTTGAGATCATCATCGAAGAAGAACAACAAGCTCCAACCGAAGAGTCGAAACGAGATGATTTGATTTGGTGGGCGATAGGGATCCCGGTCGCAATAATTACGATCGGCGGAACGATCGGATCGGTGGTCGCAAAACGCAAGCGCAAAAAATAAAAACAGCTTTTTTTCTTATTGCTATGAGGCAAAACAGGGGCACTTGGACACATGCAAAAAACGGAGCCAAACCCTCGGGGATAAACCCGCTCGGAACCGGAGGACCACTTGGACACGTGCCAAAAAATCCGGTGCCAAACCCTCAGGGGACAAGCCCCGTTCGGAACCGGCAATGATTTTTTGTGCACGGTCCGCGTGGTCTACTTGAAGAGCGGTCGGACTTTGATAAAGCATCTGGTTTCAGTAAGAGATTGGCTACGGAATACCCTCGCACCCCACTGAAAAGCGGTCGGGTTTGATGAAGCAAAAAGTACTTTTAGGAGTTTTGACTTAGTGATATCACTGAGCGAAAACTCCTTTTTTTGGGCGTTGCCACATAGTGACGTCACTGAGCGGAATTGGGTTTTTGGGTAGTGACGTCACTATGCGGAAACGACTTTTGGATAGGGATATCACATAGTGACGTCACTGTTTTTGGGTGCACCCTCTCTATATATATGTATATGATTATGTATATGTATATGT
>CANQGO010000043.1 GCA_947623225.1 uncultured Clostridia bacterium
CATGATAGAGACGCTCGCTCTTGACGAGGACGGCATGGGCAACGATGTTTGTAATGGACGTCGCGGGTACGAAGTCCGCTTCTCCGTCATTGTCAAGATCCCATCCGACGAATTGTGAGACGGAATCATCGGTGAGCACGGGGGAGACATAGGGCTGACGGATAATTTGCGAGGTGGTGTAATAGCTACAGTCGATGAGTTCACCGTCGAGCCCATAGAATTCTGCTGAGATCCACTCGCCGCCGTAGTAGACCTTATTCCCATTCGCCCAATTCGGATAGTCATGATCCCACATGACTGAATTTTTATAAGTTTCAGCATAGATAGTGATATCACTAAGACCCTGGAAGGAATACGATGAACTTAACGATACATTTTTCATTAAGACGATATTCTTCAATGTAATTGGAATGGAATAGTTCCAGCCAAAATAATATGCAATATCAAAACTAGGCATATCGTATATTATTAGCGTTTCGATGTTTGTTAGCGACGACAATACGTAGTTGTGTGTGCCTCCCATCATTACTAACTTTAAGAGATAGCAGTTGTTGAAAGCATCCTCTGCTATGGCTAATGTATCTTCATGCAACATAGCAGTAATTGAAGTTTCTGCAACTCGAATGAGATGCTTGCCATTATAGAGCATTCCATTCTCCCAATTCATTTTTTTGTTGTAATAAGCAGTATTCCAAAGAGATTCATTGCCAATTGACGTCACGCCATCAGGGAATCGAATATCTGCCAATTTAATGCAACCTGAAAAAACAGAATTTCCTATTGCCAATTGCGAATTATCCTCAAAAATTACAGAAGTTAAATCGCTACAATTTGCAAACGCCTCGTAGTCTATGTTTGCCACACTTGCCGCTATTACAACACTTGTTAAAGTATTACATTCATAGAATGCTCTTGAACCAAGGCTCGTCATTCCGTTAGGGATAATAAGATTTTTTACGCCTGTCATGTTCGATATGACGTAATCATGCCCTTGAATATCAAGTGGAAGTGTCACGGTATTCTCGCTTCCTAAATAAGCAATTAGCCTGTAAGCTCCATTTTCTTTTATAAAGCGGAAATTATCAGAAGTATCAACATAGATAAATTCGGTTGTTCCCTCATAAAAAGTTTTGTTTCCAAATCTATCTATAATAACACGGGCATTTGCAGTTAAATAACTATCATTAACACTACCAAGTTCGAACTGCAACTCGCTATGATTGATTACTTCGTAAAGTTTTGTACATCCTGAGAATGCAGAGTTCTCAATGCTAATTACTCCGGCGGGCACCTCAAAGCTCATCAGGCTACTACAGTCCCAAAATGCATCCCACATAATTTCTGTCAAATGGCTATTTTCTCCAAATACAACGTTAGCAAGGCTACTACAGTACCCAAACGCCCAAACGCCAATGCTTATCACACTATCAGGAATATAAATAGTTTTCAAATTACTACAGTATTCGAAAGCACCACCTTCGATCGAAGTCACACCGTCGGGAATTGTAATGCTCGTCAAACCGATACAACCACGAAACGCATCGCCTCCAATACTTGTGATTTGACTGCCGCTTTCAAATCTTGCAGATTGCAGATTTGTTTTGCTATAAAAAACGCCTGAGATATCTGTTATGGTTGCAGGAATGATAATGTCCGTAACACTATCCAAAACATATATTATTTGCGTTTTTTCCTTATTGTAAATTATCCCCGCTTGATTTATATATGAAGGGTTATCCTCATCTATTATGAAGCTTTCAAACGAACAATGATAAAATGCATTTACACCGATTGAAGTGATATTTTCATTTATCTCCATTGTCGTTAAACTAGTGCAAGAGGCAAACGCTCCGTTCCCAATCGAAGTCAAATTGGGCAGAGATTCCATTGATATTGTCTGTAGCTCGTAACAACCCGAAAACACATTATCTTCAATGCTTACGAGAAGACTATCCTGTTCAAATATAACTGCCTGCAAATTACTACAACCGCAAAATGCCCCTATCCCAATTCGGTCAATTTTAGCTGGGATTTCGATGCTCTCCAAACCTGAGTATGCAAACGCCATAGACGCAATAGTCGTAACTCCATCAGGTATCGTTACACTTGATAGATTGTTGCATTCAACGAATGCTCTTTCTCCGATAACAGTCACGCCATTCGGAATGGAAAAGTTTTTAAGGCTACTACAGCCACTAAAGGCGTCATCGCCGATAATCGACAGTCGATTTTCGGCATCAAACAATACTTCGGCTAAATTCTCACATCCAGAGAAGGTAGCTCCTTGTCCATCCCCGATTATGGTAACGCTCGCTGGGATTCGGATAGATACCAAACTTGTACAATTTTCAAATGCAAAAGCTCCTATCGCCGTTACGCCTTGTGGGATCTCAATTTTATTCAAATTGCTACAATTGCGAAAAGCGAAATCCGCTATATCTGTTAATTGGCTATCGTCTCCAAATGTCACGGTCGTTAAATTTGTACAACCCTCAAACCCGCTTAAACGTGTGACATTCCGAGGAATATAGATGCTCGTCAAGCTTGTGCAACCATAAAAGGCATCCATTTCGATATATGTGACGTTTTCAGGGATATCAATGTTCGTTAAACTTGTACATCCTGAAAACGCCCATATCCCGATTGAAGCCAATACACTTCCATTCTCAAAGGACACTTTTTGTAAGTTTGTTTTTCCGCTAAACATACTTGATATATCTTTAATGGCCGCTGGAATCTGTATATTCGTAACGCTATCGCTAACTAGAACAATTTGCGTTTTAGTTTTATTATAAACGACACCGTCAATCTCATCAAAATATGGATTGTTTTCATCGATAGAAAAATTAGATAAAGGACACCCGGAAAAAGCAGAGGCTCCGATTATTGATACTTGTTTAGGGATTCGAATATCTGCTAAACTACTGCAACTCAAAAATGCAGAATTACCGATAACTGTCATTTGACTATCTTTTCCGATTGTAACGCTTGTCAAATTTGTACAGGCATTGAATGCCGCATCCTCTATACTTGTTACCGTATCGGGTAAACTAATACTAATTAAAGTATCATTTTGTGTGAAGGCGTATTGATTTATAATCGTTGTTCCCTCGGGTATGATAATATTTTTTCCACCTTTCATTTGATGGACGACATAAGGAGCGCCTTGAATGCTGTCAGGCAAAGTAACAATATCTTGATCCCCCAAATAAGCGGTAAGCTTATATTCTCCCGCTTCCTTTGCAAACAAAAACCGCTCTTCTGTCTCTAAATACTCGACATTGGGATCATTGCTTAAAAATCTTCTTGTTCCATCCTTCTCTAAGATGGTTTTTGCATAAGCAGCAACCCCTCCGTTCTCTGCACTCCCAAATTCAAATGCCAATTTACTAAGGTTAATTATTTCATACAAATTTATGCAGGCAGCAAATGCCCCGCTTTCTATTACATTTACTTGTGCCGGAATCACTATGCTAACGAGAGACCAGCTTGTAAAAACCGAACTCTCAATGCTTGTGAGACAACTATTCTTACCAAAATCCACATGAGCCAATTTGAAACACTCGTTAAAAGTTCTCTCCTTCAGTATAGTTAATTGGCTATTATCCTCAAATTTTACACTCGACAAATTGTCACACCCTTCAAATGCCCAGTCGCCAATGAAGGTTACGCTTGAGGGAATTATAACATCCACCAATTGACTACACGCATGGAACGCACTTCCGCCAATACTTTCCAAACCATCATGGAAATGAACTGTCTCCAAGCTAACACAACCATAAAAAGCGCCGCCACCGATTGTTTTCAAATTTTCAGGTAAATCTACGCTAATCAAATTGCTACACCCAAAAAACGTATTTTCCGCTATACTTGTCACGCCATTGGGAATAGCAAGTCGTTGCAAATTGGTACAATTTTGGAAAGCACAGCTATCAATAGTTATTAGTTTGCTATTATTTCCAAAGTTGACAGTATTAAGTGAAGTACATCTCTCGAATGCTTCGTGTCCTATCTCAGTGACGCTATCTGGAATCTCAACACTCGTTAAACTCTCGCAACCAATAAATGCCATTAGCCCGATACTAATTATGCTATCGGGTAAATCAACATTCCTCAAGCTGGTGCAATAAGAAAAAGTTACATGGTTCACACCATTAGGAATTTCAACTTTTTCTAAACGGCTGCAATTATTAAACGCAATAGAAGTAATGCCATTGGGAAGTTCTGCACTAACTAAATAATTGCACCCTGTTAAGGAAACACCATTAACTCCCTCGGCAAGTCTAAGAGTTCCTTCAATGCCGACTCCAAAATGGAAGTTGTCCGCACTATCGACTTTAATCTCGTTTCTTAATTCATACCGTGCACTTATGGAATCGAAGTATGTAGCCGTATTAAACGCATCGCGATAAATCATGCAAATGCTAAACGGCATATTTATGTATTCCAAGTGGACGAGGTCGTAAAATGCGTAAGACCCTATAAAGGAGATACCCTCTGTAAGAGTCACGGTTTTGAGGGCGGCGGGAGTATAGGTGGCGTTGGCTTCGTAGCTGCCCGCGCCGAAGATGTAGCCGAGCCATGTGATCTCATCATCCTCGAAGGACGCGCCAATGAACGGGAGCGTCACTTCCGTCAAATCGTCGCAATCGGCGAAGGCACCGATCCCGATGATGAGCTGAAGTTTATTCTTGTCGGGAATCGTCAACGTTTTGAGTTTTGCGCCACGGAAAGCGTACGCGCCAATGTCAATGACACTTTCGGGGATGACCAATTCGGTGATACCCGTGTACGCGAAGGCGTAGTCGTAAATGCC
>CANQGO010000044.1 GCA_947623225.1 uncultured Clostridia bacterium
CTAACCGGATTTGAACCGGTGACCCCGTCCTTACCAAGGACGTGCTCTACCTGCTGAGCCATAGTAGCAACACCTTGTCTATTATATCCGTTTTTGCCTGCGTTGTCAATGAATTTGCAACAACAACTTTTTACATTGCTTACAGGTCCTCGAGGCGTTCTACGGATATGACGTCGGGGTTAGAGGACATGAGTGAGCACAGTTCGCTGGCGAAGAAGTTCTGCTTGGTGTATATGACAGCCTCTGCTATCATCCTGTCGCCGTCTTTGGAAATCTTGAAGCGGTGAAAACTGTCGCAACCGAAGTGCTCGCGGAGCATATTGTTAATCTCGTCGCTGTAGACGAACTTGATGAACAGCATATGCTTGCGGTGCTTGCGCAGCACCACCTTGCTGTGCAAAAACATCTGTATGCCCAGAATGAGCACGGTAGAGGACGCCGCGACTATGGGCATGCCCGCGCCCACCGCCATACCTATCGCCGCCGTAGCCCAGATGCCTGCGGCAGTGGTCAGACCGCGCAGGTTCTCTCTGCGAAAGAATATAACGCCCGCGCACAGGAAGGATATACCGGAGACTATCTGCGCCGCGATACGTTCGCCGTCGCCTATATCCGCCAAAGACATGGATATCATGGTGAACAGTGCCGCCGCGCAACCCACTATGAAGTGCGTAGCCATACCCGCTTCCTTCTGACGGCGATTGCGCTCTATGCCTATGATGATGCCCAAGCCGCCCGCCAGCAGTACGCGTAGCAGGAATATCAACTGGATTTCCCAGCCTGTATATGCCTCGCCGCCGGGCACTCCGCCCGTCAGGTCGTGTCCCCACAGTATACCTATTGGCAACTCGCTCAGGGACTTGGCAAACAACAAAAAATTCATCTTCAGCCTCCCGTTTTCATACGGTTACATTATTCTATCACAATCTATATGCAATTTCAATACCAAATGCAAAAATTTTATACAAAAAGCCCGACATACTATGCTGTCGGGCGTCTTTGTCTCAAAATATCTCTCCGTGCCTCAGTAGTCCAATGACAAAGCGTAGTCGCGGATATTGGTATACAGAGTATCTCCGAAGGGGCTGTCCAGACCGCAGAAGTCCAGCACTCCGCCTTCGCCAGTGTAGGAGTAGTTGCGCATACGTTCATCGTCGTCGCAGTAGGTGAAGAGGCGTATATACATATCCTTTGCCCGTTCTATGCCCTGCCGCTCCGCCACCGTATACAGGTCTATGCTCGGCAACGCGCTCATGGCGTAGGAGACGTAGTAGCAAGCGTTTTCAAATGCCACATAGTACCAATACGCCTGGTTACCGTTTTGCTTGAGTATCGCGCTCGCCTGCGTTCCGTAGCTGTCCAATATCCTGCCGAACAACTCGTGGTATCCGCCGGTGACAGGCAGACCCTCATAGTAGCCGGTGTATGCCGCCTGCTCCAGTTCGTCCACCGCGGAGGCGATGCACACCGTATGCAGCATATTTTCCAACTGCGTCAATTCCAGTGCCGTCATGCCGTCGGTGACGCCGCTCGGCTTGTTGGCTTTCAGCCAGGCGAGGAACAGCATCTCATCCCCTTGGCTGTGCGTCTCGTCGTGGTCGTAGCTGAGATAGCGTTCGCCGTTGTATACATAGTTGTAGTAATGTCCGAATTCGTGCACAAAGGTAAACGCCACGTCGTAGCGGCTGTCGTCCATGATATACACGGCAGGCTTGTTGTCATAGTCCGCATATGCCGTGTACGCGCCTTCGCCCCTGCCGCTGAAGTAGTTGCCCTCGGCAAACATTTCGTTCACCGCGCCGTAGAAGTCTATATCCTTGCCCGAGTCGGTGTTGGCATTCAGCCAGCGGAAATATTCCCCTATGTACTGCGTCGCGTGCATCGTGCGCTCGGAGATATTGCCGGTGATATAACTGCGTACTATGGCTGTGCTGTCCAGCGTCTCGTAGAAGTCTCTGTTCGTCTCGTCCGAAAAGCGTATCGAGCTTCCCCGATACATTGCGTTCAGCGCGATATTCACCTCCACCAAAGCCGGAGCGATATACTCCTTGACATTGTCGTGCAGCGTCTGCGTCTGCTCGGGTGTGTACTCGCGGTTGTATATCTCGCTGTAGGCGTATTCTATATAATTGTCGTAGCCGTAACTCTGCGCTTGCTTGTTGTATGCCGACACCAGTCGTCCGTACAGGCTGTCGAAGGTGGTATAAGAACTATAATACTGCGCCATAGCCTGACGATATTCCGAAAGTACCGACTCTGCCTCGTTGGAACTCTCGGCACTGTCCAGATACTGCTCTACCGCCTGCAGCGCCGCCTCTCTGTCGTCGCCGTACGTCGTCCAGAACTCTTCGCCGAATGTCGCGTCCGCATCCGGGAACAGTCTGTAGTACAGGTACAGGTCGTTGGTGTAACTCTGCAAAAACAGGTTCATATTGTACGAACTCAACGCGCCCTGATCGGCGTCGGAGTACAGCGTCAGCCAGGTATACTGACCGCTCAGGTACTCTATGTCCTGCTCGAACGTGTGCAGTGCCTGCACAAAGGCGTCCACCGTCTCGCCCAGTGCCGACCGAGCGGCATTGGCATGCTGCGTGATCTGTCTGTTGCGCGTGCTGTCGAAGGTGAAATTGCTGTCATACAGTCTCTCGCCTGTCTCACGTCCTACCGCGTCGCAGCCGTCGTAGGCGCACTTCACGTACATAAAGTAACTGCCGCCGAAGTCGTGCTCGGTGTGGTACACATACCACTTGGCATACAGCACCATATCCGACGTGACGGTTCTGCCGTCATACAGCCGCGTACACTCCTCGTCCATATACCAACCGCCAAAGATATACCCCGAGCGCATGGGATTGGAAGGCAATACCACCATACTGCCCTTGCCTACCGGTTGCGAACTCGTCACGCCGTCGTAAAATACGAATGTGACGGTATACTTATCCGGGTCTTGCTGCGGCGGAGCAGGCTCTTCACCGCTCTGCTCGCTCCACTTGGCATACAGATCGAAGCGTCCGCGCATGACGGTGCCCTCATTAAAGGGCTGCGTGCATTCCTCGTCCAGATACCACCCCTCGAAGGTGTGTCCTTCCCAGGTCGGTACAGGCAGGCGGACTTCACTCGTATAGGTGATACGTTCACTCACGCCGTCGCGCAAGTGCAACGTCGCCATGCTTATAGGCTCGAAAAAGGCACATGCCGCCGTACAACACAGCACGCAAATGAGCAATATAGCCAGAAACGCAACCTGCGACTTCTTCACGAAAGTATCCCCCTATGTATAATTATCCTATATTTTAGTCACGTATGCGCCTTTTGTCAACAGATAATACGCATACGTCTACGCAAAACGGCTCCCGAGCGGGAGCCGTCCGTATCACAGCAGCGATCCTAATGCGTTCTCTATGTCCGTATAGATGGTCTCTTCGAACGGGTTGCCCAGTCCGCAATAGTCCAGCACTCCGCCTTCGCCCGTGTAGGTGTAGGCGTCCATGCGCTCCGTGCTCTCGCAGTAGGTGAAGAGTTTCAGGTATATCGCCCGAGCCGCTTCCAAGCCCTGCTGCTGTGCTATGGCGTATATCTCCACCGCAGGCAGCGCGCTGATGGCGTAGGACACATAATAGGCGGCGTTGTCAAACGCTACATAGTACCAATATGTCTCGTCGAGGTAATCTATATGTTCCGTACCCATATACCATTCCAGTATCTGCGAATACTTGGCTTGATAGTCGCCGTCCGTCACTTCGCCCTTGTATGCAGCCCATTCCAGCTCATCCACTGCCGCCGCTTCTATGATGGTCTGCAACATGTAGTACAACTTCTCCAGCATCACGGCGTTGTAGCCCTCTCTTAGCGAAGTGGACGTATGCTCGTCCAGCCAGGCGAGGAACAGCATCTCGTCGCCCTGCGACTGCGTCTCGTCGTGGTCGTAGCTGAGCGTCAAGCCGCCGTTGTGGATATTCTCATAGTAATGTCCGAATTCGTGCACAAATGTGAACGGATCGTCATAGCCGTAGTTGTAATCGTCCCCCATCTGGAAATAGCACACTGGCAGATCGTCGTAGGACGTCCACTGGGTATACGCGCCCTCGCCGTAGGAACCTCTGAAGTAGCTGCCCTTGCGGAACATGTCGTTCACCGCGTCGGTGAAGCCTATCTCACTGCCGAGGGTATTCTCGTTGTCCAACCAACCGAAGTAATCCGCTATATGATTGACAGCCGGCTTGACGCAGTCCTCGAAATACTCATACGACTCTCCCTCGAATATGGACTCCGACGCATGACCATAGTAGTAGTTTTCATTGTCCACGTCGGAGAAACCTATATAAGGTACATCGTATTCATAATCATATTCGGTATACAGCGCATCGTAAGCGTCGGAAAGGGTTATGTAAAGCGGGACGATTTTTTCCTTGATGAAATTGCGCATGGTCTGTACGTCCGACTCGGTGTATTCGCGAT
>CANQGO010000045.1 GCA_947623225.1 uncultured Clostridia bacterium
GAAAAACGGAGCCAAACCCTCGAGACGAAGTCTCTTCGGAACCGGCTATTGTTTTTCTTCGTGAGGTCCGCGCGACCCACTGAAAAGCGGTCGGACTTTAGTGGAAGCGACAAGCCTCTATATGTGGGTAGCACGGTCCCCGTCACCTGGTGGGAAAAGCGGCGAAGTTTGATAAAGCATCTGGTCTCAAGTTTGTGATTAGTTGCGCGAGACTCGCGCGCCCCTCTAAAAAGCGGTCGGACTTTAGTGGAAGCGACAAGTCTCTATATGTGGGTGCATAGTCCCCGTGACCTGGCGGGAAAAGCGGTGGGTCGAGTTTGAAAGTGGCGGATGATGGTTGAGCAAGTCGCTTTATCGGACTTCGCCGATTGGTGGGTCCGTGCGGGGCGGACTCGGAGCAGGGCGAGCGCAAGATAGAGGGTTCGTGCGAACCTTGTAAAAATGAAGCAGTTCTACGAGACATACAAGGACAACGAAAAACTCTCACCACCGGGGAGAGAAATTGCAGGGCGGGACGAGTTGGGCGTTGGTGGGTCCGTGCGGGGCGGGCGGAAAAGTGAAATGCTGCTTGACAAAGGGCGGGAAGTAAGTTATAATATGTAAAAATAATTATGACGGCAACTTAAAGGCTGAGCAGCGGAACGCGGCAGCGGTTTGCGGAGCGATCGTGAGCGTACAATTATGAGCGTGCGAGCGAGATATCGAGAGCGTGTTATCGAGCGTGCGTGTGATCGTGAACGTGTGATTGTAAGCGCGGAATCGAGCGAGGAATCGTGAGTGATCGTGAGCGAGCGCGGGATCGAGAGCGGGACCGAGTGCGTTTGAGCGAGAGCGGGACCGAGTGCGTTTGAGCGAGAGCGCGGCAGCGGTTTGCGGAGCGATCGTGAGCGAGCGCGGAATCGAGAGCGTGTTATCGAGCGCGGGAGCGGGATCGTAAGCGCGGGCGCGGACCGGCTGGGCTTTTAGGTTGTTTTGTATCGTAAAAGGAGCGGAATATGGCTGAAGTACAACTTACGGAATCGGGGCGCAGAGAGCTGGAAGAGAGGCTGGACTACCTCAGATCGGTGCGGCGTGCCGAGATAGCGGAAGAGATCAAGACGGCGCGCGGATTCGGCGACCTTTCGGAAAACGCCGAGTATGACGCTGCGCGCAAGGCGCAAGCGGAGATGGAGGGCGAGATAGCCGAGATAGAGGCGCAGTTGCGCATGGCTACCATCATCCACGAGGTGGACGTGGTATGTGCCGAGATAGTGGACGGTGTGGAGCAGGAGCAAAAGACCTATACCATTGTAGGCACGGCGGAAGCGGACTTCAAAAACGGCAAATTGAGCGACGAGTCGCCCGTAGGCAACGCGCTGGTGCATGCGACGGAGGGGGAGACGGTCGTGGTCGACCTTCCCAACGGCAAGACCAAGCTCATCAAGGTATACAAAATAATCAAGTAAGGGGTATCTATGAGCGAGATCGTTACTAACGAGCAGGACCTGAACGAGATATTGCGCATACGGCGTGAGAAACTCGCCAAACTCGTCGCGGAGGGCAGGGACCCATACGCTGTGACGCGTTTTGACAAGACTCACACTTCCAAACAGATCCTCGACACCTTCGTCGACCCGGTGGAAGGCGAGGAATACGTTCCTATGAATGTAGCCGTTGCCGGGCGGATGGTATCGCGGCGGATAATGGGCAAGGCGAGTTTTTGCCATATCCGGGACGGCGAAGGCACCATCCAACTGTACGTCAAGCGGGACGAGATAGGCGAGGAAGCGTATGCCGAGTTCAAAACTTGGGACATTGGCGACATTATCGGCGGCGTGGGAGAGGTATTTCGCACGCACATGGGCGAAGTGTCCGTGCGGCTGACGAATATCCAACTGTTGTCCAAGTCGCTGCTGCCCTTGCCCGAGAAGTATCACGGGCTGAAGGACATAGAGACGCGCTACCGTCAGAGGTACGTGGACCTCATCGTCAACCCGGAAGTGCGGCGCACATTTGTCATTCGCAGCAAGGTCATCAAAGCCATTCGCGAGTACCTCGATTGCCGCGGCTTCATCGAAGTGGAGACGCCCATACTCAATACTATAGCGGGCGGAGCCAACGCGAGACCATTCATCACCCACCACAACACGTTGGACATAGACATGTACATGCGTATCGCGACGGAGTTGCACCTGAAGAGGCTTATAGTCGGCGGATTCGAGCGGGTGTACGAGATAGGAAGGCAATTTCGCAACGAGGGAATGGACCTGAAGCACAATCCCGAATTCACCACCATAGAGCTGTACCAGGCGTACACCGACTTTCGCGGGATGATGGACATAGTGCAGGGAATGTTTTGCTACTGCGCGGACACGGTACTCGGCACGCGCAAGTTGCCGTACGGCGACATTGTAATCGACCTCGACCACTGGGCGAAGTATACCATGGCGGAGGCGGTGAAAAAGTACACGGGGGTGGACTTTGAGACCATGAACGCCGAGCAGGCGGTGGCTGTATGCGAGCAGGCGGGCATAGAACTCGCCGCCGGCAAGCGCACCTGGGGCAACGCGCTGTATGAGTACTTTGACAACTATGTAGAGAAGGAGCTGGTGCAGCCGACCTTCATCTACGACTATCCGGTGGAGGTCAGTCCGCTTGCCAAGAAGAAGCCGACGGACGGACGGCTGACGGAGAGGTTCGAATTCTTTATCAACGGGGCAGAGATGGGCAATGCCTTCTCCGAACTCAACGACCCCATCGACCAATACGAACGGTTTGCCGCGCAGGTGGCAGCCAAGGCGCAGGGGGATGACGAGGCGCAGATGATGGACCGCGACTTTGTGACGGCGTTGGAATACGGAATGCCGCCGACGGGAGGAGTGGGGATAGGCATAGACCGAATGATCATGCTCTTCACCGACAACCAATCCATTCGCGACGTGCTGCTGTTCCCGACGATGAAGCCGCTGGACTGAGATATGGCACGCGCGAAGTATCAGGTACTGGTGCTGCCGTACGCAAAAACCGAAAACGGTGTGAGATATTGCGTACTCAGGCGGCGGGATATGGGCATATGGCAATTCGTCAGCGGAGGCGGAGAGGAGGCGGACCCGGACATGCTGCACTCGGCGATACGCGAGGCGTACGAGGAGGCGGGCGTCGTGAACGGACGTTGCTATCCGCTGGAGACGCGCGCGAGCCTGCCGTCCTACTTGTTTCCGTTTGCGGATATCTGGGGCGAGGAGTTTGTGGTCGTGCCGGAGTATGCGTATGCGGTGGAGGTGCAACCGAATTTCCAAGTCGTCTTGTCCGACGAACACACCGAGTACAGGTGGGTGGACTATGACGAGGCGGTACGGTTGCTGCATTTCGACTCCAACAAGGTCGCATTGTGGGAGTTGGACTCCAAGATAAAGCAGGGACGAGATTGAGTTTTGCCGCAAGGGTCGGACCTTTGCGGCTTTTAATAATGTGTGAGGTGGAGCGATGGCGGAAGTCTGGGACGCGTATGACGAGAATTGGAACAAAATAGAGGGCGCGGTGCTCGTGCGGGGCGAGGCGCAGCCGGAGGGGCTGTACCACTTGGTGTGCGATATCCTCGTGCAGCACAAGGACGGGACGTACCTCATCATGCAGCGGGACGCGCGAAAGCACCACGGGCTAATGTGGGAAGCGAGCGCGGGCGGGTCGGCTCTCAAGGGGGAAAGCCCATTGGAGTGCGCCGTTCGGGAACTGCGCGAAGAGACGGGCGTGATCGCCGAAGATATCCGCGAGGTGGGGCGCGTGACGGAGAGGCAAAGCCACTACGTCGAGTTTCTGTGC
>CANQGO010000046.1 GCA_947623225.1 uncultured Clostridia bacterium
AAGTTAAGCCCCAAAACGCCTATGGTACTTGGCTGGACACGGCCCGGGAGAGTAAGGTTTTGCCGCATCCATTAAAATCTTCGACATATGTCGGAGATTTTTTTGCTGTAAAAAGGCTAAATATGGCGCGCAGCGACATATTTACATAAAAGATCCAACCGTAGCAACAAACTTGAACAGGTGATGAAAGTGTGAGCACTTGCCCGGACGCGGCAATGGAACTTCGACATATGTCCCCACCGACGAAGAGCGACGAGATAGGGTACGCAGGCGGCATGTCGAGGCAATGTGCCGAAAAAGGCAATAAAAAAAGCCGCGAGGATATCCCGCAAGCGATATGTGAGTCTTATATTTCGTTTTCCCGCCTCATTGGCGAATTTGTTATACGTGCGAGACCAATCCGAAGTGGGTACATGCCCGAACAAAGCGATAGATATTTGCCAACCCGCCCAACCGGCTAATTGGTACTATAAGAGAGACCAACCCGAAGCGGGTATACACTCGAACGAGGTGGTACATATTTACCAACTTGCCCCACCGACGAGGTGTTAGTAGTCGGAGAGGCCGAGCAGGTAGTCTGCGCTGACGTGCAGGACCGTGCATATCACGCACAGCATCTCCGCGTCGGGCAGCGTGGTGCCTCGCTCCCATTTGCTGACGCAGGACTGCTGCACACGACACAGCGCGGCAAACTCCTGCTGGTTCAGCCCGCTCTCCCCTCGTACCTCTTTCAATCTCTCCGCAAACTTGTTTTTCATCCCTTTTAGTATAGTCCTATTGGGAATATTTTATCCAAATAGTCCCATTAGGACTATTTATATATGTTTTATGTACAAAGTAGTATAATTTTTTTATATTACTGTTTTGTATAGGCGTGAGCCGGGTAGCAATCGGACAGTAATGAGTCGGCGATCAGGAGGATATGTATATGAGACGGGCAAAGAGGCTAATTGTTGCTATGTGTTGTATAGCACTCGTGTTGACAAGTACTTTGTTGGTCGTGGCAGCATGCGGTGCGGAAGGATATTCTGTCACCGTTTCTTTGTATGATGAGGACAAGGGCAGCGTCACGGTCAGCCCGCCCAAGAGCGGTACTCTGTATGCGCAGGACGAGCAGGTGACGGTCACCGTGACACCCAAGGAGGGCTACAAGGTGGACTCCTTCAAGGTCAACGGCGCGGACTTCTATCTGCAAGAGGGCAAGTGCACATTCGAAGTGACTCAGGACACCACCATAGCGGTGACCTTTGCCGATGACGCGCAGACCACGCCGCCGGCAAGCAAGTACACGCTGAGTTTCGCGCTCGGCGAGCATGCGGCAGAGGACGCGACGGTGCCCGAGAGTCAGACATTGGCGTCCGGTGCCAAGTACACACTGCCCGACGGACCCGAGGCGGAGGAGGGATATACCTTTGCCGGATGGGGCGAGGAGAGACTGGCTGCGGGATACTTGTATACCATGCCGGGAGCGGACACGACGCTGACGGCGCAGTGGACGCAGGAGGAACCCACGCGGTTTGCAGTGAATGTGGCTCCCTCGGAGCACGGCGCGGTGGATCTGGAACCGGAACTGGACTCCTATGCACCGGGTACGCAGGTCACCGTCACGGCGACGCCGTACGAAAACTACGAGATATTCACTTTTTTGGTCAATGACCAACCCGTCAACCATACCGACGGCGTGTATACATTCTCCGTACTGAGCGATACGGACATAGAGGTCATATTCGCCCCGATAGAGGACGCTACATTTACCCTGAACACCCGCATAGAGGGTGAGGGCAGCGTGCAGGTGTCCCCCGAGGGCGCAGAGTATAGCGACGGAACGACGTTGACGGTAGGCTTCACGCCCGCCGAAGGCTACGAACTGTGCGAATACACCGTCACAGCCGATGGCACGATGACGACGTACAGCCTGAGCAACAATGGCATCAAGGACGGCACGGACCCCGAACCGTATGTGTTCGATATAGGCGCGGATACGTATATCGTTGCCAAGTACAGAGCCATACAGCAAGAGGTGACGGAGATACCCGCCGAGTTCCACGGTCAGTGGACGCAGATCAATCCGCTCACTCCCGAGACGTTGGTACACTTGGATATATCCGCCTCCGAGTTCAAATATAACTCCTCCGTGTACACGGTGGTGCACTCGGTAGAAGGATACGCGTGCAAGCCGTTCAAGATCGGCTCCATGATATACCCGTTCGGCTTCGTGGACAGCGACAAGACGGTGCTGTACGTGCGGCTGAACGCCAATATATTCCTCTTCACCCTTGACGGGCAGATACCGGACGGCTACTTCCCCGAGGTGCTGCGCGATACCAAGTGGGACGAGGATACATTCGGACGTTTGTTCGTATACGCCGACGGCAAGGCATATCTGACGGGCGAGGAATCTCCCTCTGCCAAGGACAAGATATATCTGCTGGGCACGACAATAGAGGATGACACGTACACATTGCAGACGTTGTACAACGGCAACTATTGGGAGTTGACGTATACCGCGGGCGCGGACACGTTGAAGTTCTCCCAGCCCGGCGGCAAGGGACAAAACGATACCTATACCAGGGTCGTAGCACAGCTTCTCGACAGCGAATACGAGGGCAGGTGGACGCTGGTAGGCGGTGACAAGGTCATCGCGGTGGAGAGGGGCGTATTCAACTACGAAGGGGATACGTACCCGACTCTGCCGGCAAATAGGGCGTCATACGCGTACGACTTCAAACTGGGCAACAAGGACTGCGGCATAGGCAAGGTGGAGGGCGTAGACTTGCTCTTCGTGATCAACTTCACCGACAATACCTACGAGTTGTATATCCGCGAGGGCGCGTCTCTGCCTTCGACGCAGACTCCCGATCTGGAGGACTACGAGGGCGACTGGGTGTGCTCCGACGGCGAGCAGACGCTCACCATGCATATAGGCGACGGCAAGATCACCATCGACGGCGTACCCATAGTGTACTGGGGTCAGGGCTACAGCAGCGACAGCGAATACTACTATGCACGCGTCATATACAACAATATCTACTACGATATCATCATATACGCCGACAGGATCGTCCTCGGCAACTTCCTCGCAGCCCTCACGCTGGAGTTCACCCCGGCGGCATAGGGTAGAGGGCTATATACGGATCGAGTCGGAGTGCCCCGTGCGAAGATCGGGCCGCACTCTGTAAGATAAAAACATTTATTATGGAGGAAAATCTATGAAAAAGACAGCTACACGTTGGTTGCTGTGTATAGTTCTCGTGCTGGCACTGACGGCGAGTTTCGCACTCACTGCCTGCCACAAGACGTATACGGCTACCTTTGTGGGAGGCGACGGTGCCACCGGCACAGCCCCTGCTCCTATAGAGTCGGAGGGCGAGATCACACTCCCGCAGAACACGTTCACGCGTGACGGCTACACCTTCTCCGGTTGGTCGGACGGTTCCGAGACCTACCAAGCAGGTGCTACCTATACGCTGACCAAGGACACCGAGTTCACGGCTCAGTGGACGCAGAATGGACCTGCTCCCGCAGCCAAGTACACGCTGACCTTTGCTCTGGGCGATCACGCAGCGTCCGACGCTACCGCACCCGCCGCTCAGCAACTGGAAGCCGGTGCCAAGTACACCCTGCCCGACGGACCCAAGGCGGCAGATGG
>CANQGO010000047.1 GCA_947623225.1 uncultured Clostridia bacterium
CAAGGCAAACATCTCAAAAGTTGAGATGAAGAGTGAACTTCCAGGTGAAAAGAAGGATTACGCACCTATGGGAAGTGTATCTCTGGATGGTAACAAGTTGACAGTGTCCAATATGGCACCGGGCGACTATGTTACATTCGATCTGACTTTTGACAACCAAAGCACGATCGCTACAAAGTGGCAACTCCAGATCACCACGGATGCCAAGGACGAAGCGGACAAGGAGTTTTTCAAACAACTTAATTTCACCACATCCAGTCTGGAAATCGTAGACACGGGCAATGCGCAATTGACCAATTGGCAGCCTCTCGCAGCAGGTGTGGCTCCTGATTCGTTGAATGTACATATCCAACTGCCCGATAGCACAGAGAAGCAGACGGATAGTAAAAATCTGTCCATCATCATCACTGTATACGCAGTCCAGGGCAATGCTCCGACGGTCAAACCCGTAGCCGAGGTGAATAAGGTTACCGACACTCTCTACATATATACCGTAGAAGAGTTCAAGGAATTTGCACAACAATCTAAACGCGACCCCTTCACCGGCAAGACGGTGCTCCTGATGGAGAGTCTGGATCTCAACAATGAGCCTTGGACGACCTATATCGGCGGAGCGAACGGCTTCAACGGCACATTTGACGGACAGGGCTTGACGATCAGCAACCTGTATATCAATGCTCCTACGGAGAAGAACGTAGGTTTGTTCTCTCGCTTCTACAGTTATGGCGGTGTCCACGACGGCGTGATCAAGGGACTGACTTTGTCTAATGTCAATGTAACGGGCGAACAATATGTCGGTGCGCTTATGGGCGGAATCGAGAGTACTGACAGTATAATCGACAACTGCCATGTCACTGGTCTGATCAAGATCCAGGCTAACTATGCTGTCGCTGCTATCGAAGGATTCTCCTACGACAACATAAGCAATAGTACCGTTACGGGATCTACGGGAAGTTATATCAGATCTATTTACAACAGAACAGATCTCGAAGGTGACAATGTCGGCGGTATCTGCGGATTCTCCGGTGAGAGTTGCATATACTCCAACTGCCATGTCAGCGGCGTGACCATCGAGGGTACTCGTAAGGTCGGCGGCGTGCTCGGATATCTGCACTCTTCCAGCACGGTCACCGGTTGCTCCTTCACGGACGGCACGCTCAACGTGACTGCGGTCGATGCATATATCGAAAGTAAAGGCATTGCCATGATCACTGTCGGCGGTATTGTAGGACAAACGCATATAACGTCTACGACTCGTACCATCACGGACAACAGCGTAAGAAATATAACCATCAATGCACCCAAGTCCTATACATTTGAGACTGTTACCAATGACCAGGTGCTGAATAGTGCGATCCTGGGTAACGCTCGCGAGTGCAATACTCAGGACGGTATGGATAAAGCCAAGACCATCGAGGCAAGCGGCAACACCTACGAGAGAGTCACCTTCAACGCCCTGCTCAACGACGTAAGGTATAGTCTCTATAACGGTGCGTTCATCAGCAATCTCAGAGTGCACAGCGTACAGGATATCGTGAATATTCGCGCGTTGCAAGCCGATGGAACTTTGAAACACAATGCTGTAATTGCAGGTGAGAACCACACGGTAGTTTACTTCGATGAGGGCGTATATGACCTCAGCGGAATAGAGTGGACACCGTTTGACGGAGGTCGCTTTGACTATATTGCCGACGGCGACGTCACCATCAGAAATATGAACATGACGTCTGCTCAATGGCGCGGCGGTTTCGTGGATAGCGCAGCCGACTGCACGATCAGAGGATTCACGTTTGAAAACGGCACGCTTATCGGCGAGCAGGTCGGTATAGTGGCAGGTCATGCCGATCAACCCGCCAAGATCGAGAACGTCACCCTGAAGGGCAACATTTCCGTAAGCTACGGCGATGCCCCCAGTTACAGTGAAGACGCACCCGGTATCGGCGTATTCTACGGCGTCATCACCAGTGATGCGGATACTCTGACCAAGGCTGTCATCGACGAAAACTGCGTGGTGAACCTGTATCTGAACGATATCGTTCCCCACAGTTCGTTGAACTTCGTAGACAACAACTACCTGCTGGGCTATGCATACAATGACGCGACTACGGCTATCAACCCGGGTTGCAATATAAAGGGTCATATCTATGCGAATATCGTAGACGGACTGCGCATGGTGGCTCATGAGGACCTCAGGTACTACTTCGAGGCTTCCACGATCGAGGGCTACAACAAGTTCGTAAGCAGCTATGCCAATGAGCACGTGGGCACGATCTTCCGTAAACAGGTTGGATCTATCATTACTTATGAAGAGAGATTCCATCTCAATATCGCCCAGGATATCGACTTCCATGATCAAGTAGTCGCTCCGATCGACTCCAACAGAGTCGAGATAGACGGACACGGTCACACTTTATCCAACATAAAGTTTGGATATGACGGAAATGACAAGAGCGGTCTGGTCGGCAACCCCGGAAGTCCCATATCCAACCTCACTCTGCGCAATGTCAGGTCGGAAGGTTCGCAGGCAGGAGCATTTGCGGGATTGTCCAGCGGCTTGGCTCTCACCAACTGCCGTCTCGAAGGCAAAGTGGAGATCATCTATAACGATCTGCCCGATACTCCGCGTAAGGAAGACTATCCCGGCATCGGTGCGTTCGTAGGCATTATGTCAGAAGGTACATTGAGTTTTGACAATGTAGTGCTTGCAAGCGATGCTAATGTTACGTTGGACTTCAACGGACTCAAGGCAAACGAAGCGTCCAAGTCCATCAGCTTCTTGGCAGGATATCATGCGGGCGGCACGGTCACAGGTGAACCCACTCAGGAAGAAGGATCCAATGTGGAAGTCAAGGGTCTGGCAAATCTCAGCAGCAGCGGAAGTATTCCGAGTTATCCCGACAACGGCATGGACTTCAATGACGGTACTATCACCATCGACGGTACCACCGACGCTACGGATGACCACAGAATGCTTGTCGAAGTAAAACATACTGCTTTCAACCACTTTGACGGGCTGGAAGGTATCACCAGTGGCAAGATCGTCATCAAGAACGTGCACTTTTTCAGAGAGATCGACGGAAGAGATGATGGTTATGCTCTGACACTTGGATTCGACGCCAACGTGGAAGTAGTGTTCGAGAACTGCACATTTGAGAATATGTACTGCGCGATCTACTGCAATCGTAATGAAACCGGCAAAGTGAACATTTCGTTCACGAATTGCACATTCACAAACACAGATTACCTCTACTGCTATGATAATTCGGGTGTAGAGGGTACGATCAACGTGCAATACGATTCAGAGACGGCAAAGACTATCAACGAGAATAAATTGCATGACTAATTGACAGGTCACGTAAAGTACTCGGGTGGGACTCGCCCGAAAGTGAAATGAGTTAGCAACGGTCTCTCCCTGCTGCGGTGCGGTGGGGAGAGATTTTTGCAGTTTGGAAATTTTGCGTAAAGTGCCCATTCAGGGATTGACATAAGCGCGCTGCTGTGCTATACTATTATAGCCATGGGGGTATAGCTCAGTTGGTAGAGCGCTTGAATGGCATTCAAGAGGTCACGTGTTCGACTCACGCTATCTCCA
>CANQGO010000048.1 GCA_947623225.1 uncultured Clostridia bacterium
ACGGTCGGGGGTCCGCTCAACCGAGCGAACGAAGTGAGCGAACGTCACGAAGCGGGGCGAAATTGTTTGAGGTGGGGCGGTTTGCTTGATTTTTCCGGGAGGGGAAGATATAATAGGGGCAAGCGGAGGTGAAGAGGATGAAAGAGGTATCGATGGGACACCCGGAGGATGAGGGTGCGGGCGAAGGTCCGGTGTCGGTGAGCGTATACAAGAAGAAGCTGACGGAAGGAGAGAGGCTATACAAGGAAGGCTTCAGGTATATGACGGGCACGAGCGGATATGTCAAGGACTATGGGCGTGCGGCGTCGCTGCTGATGAGGGCGTTTCTCTCCGGCAACAAGCATGCGGGCTTCGCGCTCGGGCTATGCTATCTGAAGGGGCACGGCGTGCCGCAGGACGCGGAAGTGGCGGTGCTGTTTTTCCTGCAGGATCCCTGCATGTCCTCATACGAGCGGCTGGCGGACTGCTATCTCAACGGCGTAGGCGTGCCGCGCTCGGTAGAGAAGGCGCGGGAGTACTATCTGCTCGCGCTGGAAGAGGGCAGCGGCATAGCGCAGGAGAAACTGGACAGTCTGCCCAAAGAGTAGTGCAAAAAACTTAAAGATCAAAAAAACTCCCTGCAGGATCTGCAGGGAGTTGGTCGTATATAGACTTACTTGACTTCGTCGGGGTCGCCGGCACCTTCGTCGGACTCGACAGGCTTCTTGGGAGCGCGCTTTCTGGTGGTCTCCGTCTTGGGAGCCTTGGGAGCGGACACTTTCTTGGCAGGAGCCTTACGAGCGGGAGCCTTGGCGGCTTCCTTAGCCTTCTTCGCCTCGTTGCGCTGAGCCTTGATGGCTTCGGCCTCTTCCGCCTTGCGCTGAGCGGCGGCTTTCTGCTCTGCCTGCTTGAGCGTCTTGGCGTCTACCTTGACCACTACGATACCGCGCTCGAGCTGGCTCAATGCTTTGGCGATCTGAGCCTTTTTGCGGTTGGCGGCGTTCTTGTGTATAACGTTCTTCGTTGCGGCATTGTCTATCTTGGAAGAAGCAATGGGCAGCAACGCTTTTGCCGATTCCACGTCGCCTTCGGCGATGGCTGCATTGAACTTGCGGACCGCCGTCTGCATCTGCGAACGGATCATCTGGTTCTGAAGTTTTTTGGTTGCGGAAACGGAAACTCTTTTTTCTGCGGATTTAATATTAGGCATTGTTACTCCTTATGTACATAGTACCACTAATGATTTTTTGCCTATATATCTTAGCATACTTCTGTGTTTTTAGCAACAATTTTGACATATATTGTACAAAGTTTTTGTATGAAATTTGCTCTCGGTCACATTTTACGCGAGCGAGGGCAGTACAATATGGTTGAGACCAAAGGCGTGGAGGCGTAAGGATATGCTGAGTATAGGGATAGTGGACGACGGAGTGGGGTTCATCCCCACGCTGTGCAAACTCCGTCAGGCGGTGGGCGGCGAGTACGTGTGCGTGGTGTGCCCGGAGCACATGCCGCTGGGGGAGAGGACTCCGTCGCAGTTGGCGGAGATAGGTACGAGAGCGGTGCGGTTGCTGGAGGGGATGGGGTGCAACGCGGTGGTGCTGTCCTCTGTCGCGTTGTCCTCGCGGCGGAGCGTGCTGAGCGCGGGCATAGACATATACGGCTGTGACGCGCCGGTGATGCACGGGCTGACGTACACGGCGTCGGGCGTGCTGCTGACGGGGGACGAGTGCGTACTGAGGCACAGGGTGCAGAGCGGGCTGATACCCCTGCCCATGCCGGAGTTTCCGCGCCTTGCCGAGGAGGGGGACGAGCGCAGGATAGTGGAGTACATATCCCGAATGTGCGAGCCTATACCGGACAGGTTCGACTGTATAGTGCTGGCGAACAGCAGCATGAACCTGTACAAGCACTGCTTCGCGAGGGTATATCCGGGCGTGAAGATATTCGACAGTCCGGAGGGGGTGGCGCGGCGCATGCGCAAGGCGTACAAAAAATACCCGCGAGAGGAGGGCGGATACCGGGTGGTGGATCTCGAGGGACGGGATATAAGCGAAAAATACACAATTTTTAGCGAATAAAATGTCGTAACCTCTTGAAAAAAAACAGCGGTTAGTGTATAATCAATAATGGTAGTTTGTTTAGAATGGAAATTATGGGCAAACGCGCTAAAACGAATATTATTATTAGGAGTACAAACTAACATGGCAGTTTACGCGAAAGACATACGTAACGTGGCACTGATCGGACACAGCGGAGAAGGTAAGACCTCCCTTGCCGAAGCACTTCTGTACAACACGGGAGTAATAGACAGACTGGGAAAGGTAGACGACGGCAACTCTACGATGGACTTTGACCCCGAGGAGACGGCTCGTCACATATCCATATCTTTGTCCGTAGCCAACTGTAACTACAAGGGGACCAAGATCAACATAATCGACGTGCCCGGCTATTTCGATTTCGAATGTGAGATGCTGGAAGCGTTGACGGTCGCCGACAGTGCCGTCATCGTCACGAGTGCCACCGGCTCCATGAGCGTAGGCACGGAGAAGGCGTTGGAGTACTGTCTGGAGCACAAGATCCCGGCGGTGCTGTTCGTAAACGGTGTAGACAAGGAAAATTCCAACTTCCAAGGCACGGTGGACGCCATCAGAGAACGTTTCAACAAGGTATCCTCCATCATAGTACCGGAACTTGCGGGACACAAGATGACGGGATATGTGAATGCCGTCACGGGCGAGTACGTGAGCTTCTCCGGCAACGGCGGCGGTATCCCCGCAGGATTGCAGGGTGAGTACGAGACGGTACGCTCCGCTATCGTGGAGATAGCAGCCGAGAGCGACGACGAGCTGATGATGAAGTTCTTCGACGGAGAGGAGTTGTCCGCGGAGGAGATCACGCGCGGATTCGCTACCACGTTGCTCAACGGCGCGACGGTGCCCGTACTGGCGGGAAGTGCCACGCAGCGTTGGGGCATAGACCAGTTGCTGGACTTCATATCGGGCACGCTGCCCAGTCCCGAGTCCCGTCCTACAATGGACGTCAAGGGCGAGCAGATACCGGCAGACGCCAACGCGCCCGTAGTGCTGCGCGTATTCAAGACTATTGCCGACCCGTTCGTGGGCAGACTGTCCATATTCAAAGTGATACGCGGCACGCTGAAGAGCGGCATGACGCTGCGCAATCTGAACAGCGGCGCCAACGAGAAGATATCTCAGGTATACTTCATGAAGGGCAAGAAGCAGGATCCCACCGACATGGCGTGCGCAGGAGACATAGCCGCGCTTGCCAAGCTGTCCGCGACAGGCACGGGAGACGTGCTGTGCGAGAGCGGCGAAGTGGAGTTGAAGCCCGTAGAGCTGCCCCGTCCGGTATATTCGCGCGCGGTATACGCCGCCAAGAAGGGTGACGAGGACAAGGTATTCGGCGGACTGTCCAAGTTGAAGGACGAGGATATCGCATTCACGG
>CANQGO010000049.1 GCA_947623225.1 uncultured Clostridia bacterium
CATGTGCCCATGATAGACTGGAAAGCCGCGCTGCGAGGTTGGGAGCGCACCGAGCGTGTGATCTCGCGTTCGCCGCAAGCGACCACCAACGCCGCGCTCATCAACGGGCGGGAGATAGAGCGCAGACCCTACTCCGACGAGGACCTGTCGCACCTATTCACGCCGCTCGACGAGGAGTGATTGCGAGAAAAACCTGTGCCAAACCACTCGGGGGACAAGCCCCACTCGGAGCCGGCAATGGTTTTTCTTCGCAACACCCTCGTCTCTGGTGGGAAAAGCGGACGGACTGAGTTAGAAACGACGGACTACTATATGTAGTTGGCTGAGAGAGGTCGGGTCGGTTTCTCGAAGTAGTGCAGGTTTAAGTCGGTCTCGGTAGGCGGGGCGTGTTGCGGAGAGTGAGTCTACCGGGAAAACCTTTTAGGGGGAGAGTGCTGGCTGTAGTGACGAAGGCGAGTTGCGTGAGGCGTGGCTGGATTCTTAAAGTGGGGCGGAGACGTGACGGTTTTCGACAGAAAGCGACAATTTTCGAGTATGGGCGACGGGGAAAGAAAAAGGCCCACACAGAGTGTGAGTCTTTAGAGATGAGAAAGGGTGCGGGGGTCTCACGAAGAAAAACAATATGGCGGTTCGTATCCACAGAAGTCAGTTCGCAACCGAAGTCAGATGCTTCCACTAAACCCTACCGCCCATGTCATTTGCGAGGGCCTCGCGCACAACAAACCAATATGGCAGTCTTTCGTTTTTAGACTACAACATTATATACGTAAGGGCGCGGACCGTACACAAAAAACCATAGCTCGTTCCGAAAGGGCTTGCCCTGAGGGTTGGCACAAGGTTTTTTGTGTATGCGTCCAAGCACCTACGGCTTTTGGCGCGACGACCCGAGTCAAACCACCCACTCGCCGTCCCTGAACAATGCGACTGTCTTGCCGTCGTAGGTGACGCCGTCTATGTCTATGTCATCGGTGCCCACCATGAAGTCGACGTGCTGCAGGCTGCGGTTCATGCCGTGGGCGTTGAGTTGCTCGTCGGTCATGTCGTTGCCGCCGCGGACGGTGGTGGGGTAGCTGGCTCCGAAGGCGAGGTGGCAGCTGGCGTTCTCGTCGAAGAGGGTATTGTAGAAGAGTATTCCGCTCTCGGCTATGGGCGAATGTTTGCCAATGAGCGCGATCTCGCCCAGGCTCAGTACGCCGTCGTCGGTGGTGAGGATATTTTTGAGCGCGTCGTAGCCTACCTTTGCGCTGTAGTCGGTGACGCGGCCGTTGGCGAAGGTGATCTCGAAGTCGTCTATGATATTGCCGTTGTTGACGAGGGGCAGCGCGTTGACCACTTTGCCGTCGATCTTACGGCAGTGGGGCGCGGTGAATATCTCCTCGGTGGGCATATTGGCGGTGAAGGGCAGCCCGTCCTGACCCATTTCCTCGGCGGCGAGCCATATGTGGTCCGTTGCCAAGCCCACGCGCAGGTCGGTGCCCCGTGCGTTGTGCAGGCGGATATACTCGAAGTTGTGCCTGTTGAGGAAGTCGGCGCGGCGGTGGAGAGTGTCAATGTGCTCACGCCAGGCGCGGGTCGGGTCCTCCGTGTCCAGCCGCATTATATGCCCGATGGCGTCCCACATGCGGTCGATGGCGACCTCAGGCTCCACGCCCGGGAACACCTGCATAGCCCATTCGCGAGTGGGAATGGACACGATGGTCCAGCGCAGCAGGTTGCTCATGGTGGCGGCGCGGAAGCGTGCATTGGCGCGCATGGACGCCAAGGACGACGCCTGCATCTTGTCCGGGTCGCAACCCTTCATTATATTGGGATCGCCTGCGGATATGCTGATGAGGCATACGCGGTGGTCGATGAAGTAGTCGGTCTGCGCGGTGAGGTAGTCGGGCACTTCCGTCAGCGTCTGCTTGCTCGCGCCCAGCATATTGATACGGGCGAGCCGCTCGTCGCGCCACTGAATGTGCACATACTTGGCACCGAAGTCGTACGCCTTCTCCGCGATGATATGCGCAAAGTCGGCGCATTGCACGTCGCAGCGGATGACGACCTCCTGGTCGGGTTGGATATTCGCGCCCACACGCAGAGCGAGCGCGGCAAAGTTGTGTAGTTGTGTGTTTGTAAGCATAATTTTTCTCCTTTTGCTAAGATATATTATACAATAACCCGCCCTGCAAAGTCAACAAAACGCCGTTGCCAAACGCCTGCAAATGTGTTACAATGTGGACAAATACTATACAGAGGTGCAGATATATGAACCCGATAGCGACTATAGAGACCACAGAAGGCACCATACGCCTGGAACTGTACCCGGACCTGGCTCCGGAGACGGTGTACAACTTCATCGACCTGGCAAACAGCGGCTTCTACGACGGGCTGACCTTTCACCGCGTGATCAGAGGCTTTATGATACAGGGCGGCTGCCCCTACGGCAACGGTACCGGCGGACCGGGCTACTGCATACGCGGCGAATTCGCGCAAAACGGCTGCCCGTCCAATACCCTTCGCCACACTCGCGGCGTGCTGAGTATGGCGCGAGCCATGAAGGCGGACAGTGCCGGCAGCCAATTCTTCATCATGCACCGCGACGCTCCCCACCTGGACGGCGCGTATGCCGCCTTCGGCAAGGTCATAGAGGGTATGGACGCGGTGGACAGAATAGCCGACCACCCCGTGGACCGCTATAGCGACAGACCCATAGACGAGGTGCGCATGACGAAAGTGCGCGTGGACACCCACGGCACGACCTATCCACACCCCACCAAACTGCCGCGCTGACAGCCGCGCCCGCGAACGGAATGCTACGTTCTCAGCCGAACGAGCCGCAGGCGAAGTGAACGCCACGGAGCGAAGCGGAGTATTTCAAACTGTCCCGGCTACGTGATAGATGAGGGCAACAAGCATAGGGCAGCAATGGAAAAGGAAGCACCTCGTTGTGCTTCCTTTCCGTTGCAACTAAAAGCGCAGCCGCGAAACCAATCATATTAAAGAAGGGTAGCAGGATTTGTCCCACGTCGACGCTCTCCCTGAGTCAACACCAAGCGCAGGCGGTGCGCTCGGTTCCGTTGGCGGTCGGCGTCTCCTTTCCCCAACAAGTCTGCTACGCTACGACTTGTCGGGGGCCCCGTACGGCGCGGGTAAACGGAGCGAACGGAACGCTACGTTCTCAGCCGAACGAGCCGCAGGCGAAGTGAACGCCACGGAGCGCAAGCGGAGTATTTCGGACGGTCCTGCTACCCGCCAGAAGGTGCGGCGAGCAAAAAGGAACAATAGAAACAGCAGGATTTGTCCCGAGCGTAGCGAGGGTAAACGGAGTGAGCAACGCGAACGGAGTGCTACGTCATTTCGGTCTGTCCTGGCTACGTGATAGATAAGGGCAACAAGCATAGGGCAGCAATGGAAAAGGAAGCACCTCGTTGTGCTTCCTTTCCGTTGCAACTAAAAGCGTAGTT
>CANQGO010000050.1 GCA_947623225.1 uncultured Clostridia bacterium
CCGCTATAACCAACTAAGCTACGCCGCCATACTGCTCATTGCATTGCTACAAAAGCCTAATCATTGTAACAAATTATCGCGACATTGTCAACAAAATTTTTACTGTTTTACAAAAGTGCCGCGATTTGCCTCAATTGCGCCGAGCAGCATAACAGCGCGCTGTATCTTGCACTATTTATTTGCCTTCCCACACGACGAATCCGTCATTGTGCACTATCCTACCATCATACCCATGTCCGTATATGGGGTCCACGTCTATCGATACATCTCTACCGCTGCGGTTCAAAGCCAGTATAAGCGTCTCGTCCTGCGTGCTACGTTCTATGATCGCAAGCCCGTCGCGTGCATATATACGCGTATCGCCGCGTCTGAGCACGTCGCGCTGACGCATGCCGATCAGCTCGCGGATCACCCGGTGTTCCGCACTTGCAAATTCTTTGCTATCCCAGCGCATACACTTGCGGTTGTACGGATCCATCTTGCCGTCCATAAATATCTCATCGCCGTAGTAGATCATGGGACAACCGGGATAGAACATAAGCGCGGCAACGGTCATGAGCATGCGGGACTTGTTCTTATGCAGCTGTTCGAAAAAGCGCGGCGTATCATGCGAATCGACAAGGTTCAGCATCATCATATTGGTACCGTCCTTGTACCGCATGAGCGCACCATTCAGATAGTTGCAGAAGTCTGCCGCGTCGTAACGCTCCTCCACGAGGAACCTCTCGCAAGCGTACTTGAAAGCATAGTTCATTACGCTATCCCACTGATCGTTGCCGAGAAACGATTCGGAATTCTGCCAATCTTCGCCAATTATAAATACTTGCGGATTCACAGCCTTGCAGCGACGCTTGAACAGACGCCAAAAGTCATGAGACACGTCGAAGGCTACGTCCAGTCTGTATCCGTCCACGCCGCATTCTCCGAGATAGTACTCGCCCACTCGACACAGATAGTCCTGCACCTCGGGGTTGTTGGTGTTGAGTTTCGGCATCATCCATACGTCGGCAAATGTATTGTAGTTCAGTTTGTTTTTGTTGGGCTTGTCTCCGTAGACAAAATACCAATCGTAATACTTGCTCTTTCTGCCCTGCCGCACCACGTCCGCAAACAATGCGTTGTAGTAACTCGAATGGTTAAAGACCAGGTCCATCACTATCTTTATATCCAGCGCGTGCGCCTGCCTCACCAACTCTTTCAGGTCGTCTATATTGCCGAACATTTTATCCACAGAGAAGTAGTCGTCTATGTCATACTTGTGCGCGGACACCGACTGATGGATGGGGGTCATATACACCGCACCTATGCCCAGTTCCTTGAGGTAGGGAAGTTTTTCGCGAATACCGTTGAGGTCGCCGCCGGCAAAATGCATATTGTCCGGCTTGTCGGTATTCCAGTCCATGTCTATGTAGGACGTATCCGCCTTATTCGCGCCACGAGCGAACCGCTCGGGGAATATCTGGTAAAACACTCTTCCCTCAAATTGCTCATTGGGCACCACCGTATCGGATCTGTTGGGGAATACAACGGTGAAATTGTCCTCGAAGGCATGCTCCACGCGCAACACCGTGTCAAACCCGCTCTCGTTGTAGTACCACACGGTACCGTCCTCGTCGGTTATCTCAAATAGGTACGAATATCCGGGCGTGCCATTGTCCAACTCGCCCACATACCAATCAAAGAGCGCGTCGCTGTACCTTATCTCCAGCGGCAAGCGCAATTGTTGCTTCCAGAATCTGTGCGCGGTATTCCACAAAACCGCCACGCTCCGGATACTATCTCCGCGCTTGGTCCTGAGGCGCACTACCGCCTTAGTATCGCTCACGGGGAATGAAAACCTCGAATCGCTCTGATGCAATATAGCACTCTTTTCCATGATTGCTCCTTTCGTCGCCCGCTCTTGACAAGACAACGTGATGACTGTATAATATTACTCGATCTGAGCGTCTCGTACGCATCAGGTCGGAGGGTGTATGAATTACCGAGTATCGCCTAAGAAGGCAATAGTTTTCAAGATACTGTATCTGGTTTGTTCCGCCGCCGTAGTGGCATATACGGCATATATATTCATAGAGAATCTTGCACACGGCATACGCGCAAGCTTGACTCTGGACGACATAGTGCTACTCATATCTTCGCTCATATCTATGCTGTTCGAGGGTGCGATCATGGGCTTCATAGTCCGATCCTTCAAGTTGCCTACTATCCTGATGAAGAACCTTGTCTTCAAAAACGACGGAGAGCCGTATGTGCCGGGCATAGTCCTCGTCAGCGTCGGTATAGCCATCACTCTGGCAATGTCTGTCGTGTTCTTCGTGTCCGCATTCGTGACCAACTTCGTGAGCATGTCGCTGCGCGCACAATACTTCATACTCGACGTGGGACTCACGCTCCTGGTCAACCTTCTCTTTACACTTATTTACTTCTTTGTGTTTCGTCACGAGTCCGGCTCGTTTGCCATCATCTAACAGCAATTATACCGCAAACTCCGTCATTAGTAAATAGAAAATTGCATTTTCGCGACATATCCTCCACCTGATGAGTTTTTCAATACGATATAGGAGCCTGAAAGCTATATTATAAATTATCAAAACTACTCTTATAGAGATAATTGCGTACACTTAGTAAATATAAAAAGTCGAGAGATAACACTCCCGACTTTTACGCATTTGTTCCGGGCTGAGATGCCATGCAAGAACAACAAAATCGATCCGTTAAAACTCGATTCCGTTGTCAAGATAACGGGTTGAAACTTCCCGAGTCCATCGTTTTGATTTTTTGTATGCTGTCATTGGCGAATTGTTCGATCATTGACCGGTCCCTGAAGTTATACTTATTTTCTTCACAGATAAAAAACTCGCTCTTGATAATGCCCTGTGACGTTATAAACTGCGTCAAAGTTCTTTGTACAAAATCTATTGTAAATTTTTCACGTGTGCTCAACGCTCGATCCCAGATAGTCGGCAATAGCAACAGCATATAGCGTAATCCGGCCTGCTTCACCGCAGGGCCATCCTTTTTTATGATAGGCGATGAGAACTTAAAATCCACGACATTTTCCCATGCACGCAAATAGATGCAAATCAACTTCACGATGCCATCAATGTCCAGTTTTTCATCGTTGACGGTTATGTTGCAGATCTTGGCTTGTTTAATGATATTCATCAATTCTTTTGCTTTTATAC
>CANQGO010000051.1 GCA_947623225.1 uncultured Clostridia bacterium
CCTCCTATATATAAAATATCTATCGAATAAAATTATACCCCCCCCCGTCCGATAATGTCAAGAAGTTTCGCTCGGGTCGTCGTACGCAAAACTGTGCCACTCTTCAGGGGTAAACCCCGTCATCGCGTCAAAAGTTTTGCTGTGCGAGACCCTCGCTCCTCTCTAAGAAGCGGTCGGACTGAGTTGAAAGCAAGGCCGCTTGGACTCTCACGAGAAAAACGGAGCCAAACCCTCGAGACGAAGTCTCTTCGGAACCGGAGGACCACTTGGACACGTGCCAAAAAATCCGGTGCCAAACCCTCAGGGGACAAGCCCCGTTCGGAACCGGCAATGATTTTTTGTGCACGGTCCGCGTGGTCTACTTGAAAAGCGGTCGGACTGAGTTGAAAGCATTTGGTCTCAAAAAAAAGTTCGACTGCGGAATACTCTCACGCAAGTTCAGACCTGTTTCATAAAGTGCAAGTAGGGGTGTTTAACTGCGTAACTTGTACGTATTGTAACAAGATACGCCACATTTTAGACATAATAAAAAAGCCCCACGCATAGCGTGAGTCCTTCGAAAAATGTGTGTGAGTCGCGAGGACCGTGCACAACCCATGTAGAGACCCGTCGCTTCCAACTCAGTCCGACCTTTGCCGCCTAGTAGAAAACCTGCTCCAGCGTCAGACCGCGGGCGGGGAGGGTCTTGTAGTGCAGGCGGGTGCCGTCCAGCAGGGTCTGCACGTCGGCGAGAGTGAATCTGCCGCGCCCCACCTCTACCAGCACGCCGCACATATTGCGCACCTGGTTGTACAAAAATGCGTTGCCGTTGACGGTGAAGGTGACTTCTTCGCCGTCCGACTCCACCTCGAGGCTATTCACCGTGCGCACGGTGCCGACGAGGTTGCTGCCCTGCTTGCGAAAGGCGGTGAAGTCATGCGTTCCCGTGAGCAAGGCGGCGGCGCGGCGCATGGCGTCTATATCCAGCCGCTTGTACACCTGCGCGTGGTCCACGTCCAGCATGGGTCTGCGGGTGGGGGACATATACAGCCTGTACACGTACGTTTTGGAAACAGCGGATCTGCGCGCGTCGAAGTCGTCGCTCACCTGCTCCGCGCTCACTATGGAAATGTCGGGCGGAAGGGAAGTATTCACGCCGAGGCACAGTTTGTGACAATTCACCTGCCCGTCCGTGACGAAGTGCGCCACCTGTCCGGTAGCGTGTACGCCTGCGTCGGTGCGGCCTGCAGCGTATATCCGTACATATTCGCATCCGAAAAAGCCGCCGAGCGCGCGCTCCACCGTGTCCTGCACGGAGACGCCGTTGGTCTGGCTCTGCCAGCCGCAGTAGGCTGTGCCGAGGTATTCGATAGTGAGTTTGATCTTGGTCATTTCAGTAATACAGCCACACGACGCCGCCCCACTTGTCCGCCATGCCGTACAGCAGGAATACGCCCGTGAAGAACGCCACGACTATGAGTCCCGCCACCAGGTCCCGCCAGGTAGGCCGCATCACGCGCATACATGTACGCTTGGTCGCGCCCTCGTAGCAGCGGCTGTTCATGGCATTGGCAAGTTCCTCCGCGCGGCGAAATCCGCCCACAAGCAGCGGAATGAGTATAGGTACGAACGCCTTTGCCCGCTTGATCAGTCCGCCCGTGTCGAAGTCGGCTCCGCGCGCCTTCTGTGCGCGTATGATACGGTCCGTCTCCTCTATGAGGCTGGGGATGAAGCTGAGCGTCAGGCTCATGATGAGTGCAAATTCGTGCACGGGAAAGCGCACTATCCTCAGCGGCTTGAGCAGGCTCTCCACCGCATGCGTCAGGTCCACCGGTGTGGTGGTCAGCGTGAGCACGGACGAACCCACTACCAGGTATATGAGCCGCAGGAATATCTTCGCCGCCTGCACTATACCGCTGAGGTATATCCTTATCTTCCACCAGTCCACCAGCGGCGTTTCTCCCTCGGTGCCCTTGTTGAAAAATACGTTGATAACGGCGGTAAAGAGCAGCAATACCATGATGCCCTTCACCGACCTGAGCACGGAGCGCAGAGGCAGCCGCGCCACCGCTATGATGACGAGAAGGAACACTGTAAGAAAGCCGAATACGGCAAAACTCTTGACAAAGAACACGCCCACCATGAACAGCAACGTCAGCACCAACTTGATACGTGCGTCCATTTTGTGGACAAAGGAGTCGGCGGGATAGTATTGTCCGAATGTAACGTCTCTAAACATTGCCTCCCTCCCTGATAGCCAGCGTAGCGGCGAGAGCCTGTTCCACCGTGCGTACGTCCTCGCTTATATTGTAGCCTGCCTGCTCGAGCGTGTTGCAATAGGCAGCAACTGCCGGCACTTCCAGACCCATAGACTCTATCTCGCTCTCCATACGGAAGAGCGCGCGCGGCGGCATATCGTAGGCGATAGTCCCCTCGCTAAATACAAGTATCCTGTCCGCGTTCTCGTATACTTCGTTCATATCGTGCGATACCATGAGCACCGTCACGCCCTCGTCGCGGTTCAGTCCGCGCACCAGGTCCAGTACTTCCTTCTTGCCTCGCGGGTCCAGTCCCGCCGTAGGCTCGTCCAGTACCAGTATCTGCGGCTTCATCGCCAGCACTCCCGCCAACGCCACGCGCCGCTTCTCGCCGCCGGACAGGTCGAAGGGCGACTTGTCCTTGATCGTCTCGTAGTCCAGCCCCACCAACGTCAGTGCGTCCCGAGCCATAGCCTCGCGCTGCTCCTTGTCCACACCGAAGTTCTTGAGTCCGAAGCACACGTCCGCGAGCACCGTATCGGCAAACAGCTGATACTCGGGGTATTGAAATACCATTCCCACGCCCCTGCGCAGTGCCTTGAGATCCGGCTTCTTGGCGGACAGGTCGTGCCCCAGTACCGACAGGTATCCGCTCTGCACGCGGATGAGCGCGTTCAGATGCTGTACGAATGTAGTCTTGCCGCTGCCCGTATGTCCGACAACGGCGACGAATTCGCCCCGCTTCACATACAGGTCTATGTCCGACAGCGCGGTCTTAGAGAAGTTGGACTTGGGGTTGTACGTAAACGTAAGCCCCTTGGCGTATATGGCGGCGTCCTCGGGTGCCGTCACCGTCGGAACGGTCACTGCCTGCTGCTTATG
>CANQGO010000052.1 GCA_947623225.1 uncultured Clostridia bacterium
CGTTTAGCCACCCAACCGGACGTTCCGCTTGCCACATTGGAGTACTCATTGCAAGACAAAAAGATTTTGCAATGCTATGGTGATAATGATAGCAAACCCCAAGATGAGTTACTCAATTTTGTCAACAAAAATTGGCTTCCGTATGCCAACAGAAAACTACGGAAAATACAAAAAGTTGCATAAAGGAGATTTTAATTATGAGAGAATATTTCAGAGTTGTAGGTTACTGTGAAGAAAAAGACTTTTGCTTTGTATTGGATAGCTACGGCTATTGCAATGAGATATGGGAACTTTCCGCAGATCTCATTCGTCGCAAATACCGTGTGCCTATTGCCGCTACACAAGGTAATATGCTGGACGGCAACATACCTAAAATACCCTACGACGACAAGGCTGTTCACTTGCGCGCCGTAGCCAAGGGCAAACCTCAACATACGGTGTTGGAGCTTAACGGTGTGCGTTACAAAGCCGTGCAGGTAGGCGACAAAGTGTTTGTTACCGACAAAAGCGCAAAAGAATAGATATAGTAGTCATTTATAATGCCCGGATTCCTTTCGGATTCTGGGCATTTTTTATGTTAATTGATATTACACATTAAAAGTGCCTTCGGGTTTTCCAAAGGCACTTTGTTTATCTATAAGGAGAGGTATTATATAAAAGGAGAATTTATATTACAAAGGAGCATTATATGAAATTTGATTGCTGTTTACCAAGTTAATGTCATTCCAACAATAGCGAAACCACCACCATCTTGGGAAGCAATAAACTCAAGATTGTCAGACGCAGCATCGAGCGTAATCGTTATATCGATTGCCGAAGCAATATTTCCGTCCCAAGTTCTATCGCCAATTTCCTCTGTATGGGATTGTCCGTTCAAGGAGAATTTAATACTGGTGGCAGTTGAACACGGCACAATCTTAAACGTTACTTTCTTGATTTCGTGTTCTGTTGTAATCGTTATAGAGCCATCTGCCTTAGCCAATCCGGGCATATAACAAATACCCTGTCCGACAGCCCCCATAAGCGGTATCCGAATGTTGGAAACAACGAATGTCTTTATTTCCGCCTGTCCTTGCGACCAAACATCTATGTGCGATGTCTTAATATCGCCCGTTCCATTATTACACATCATACCGCCAAAATATGTGTCAACCTTGTTGCTCGCAACAGTGCTGGTCCAATCGAGAGCAATGCTTTGTTCTTGTTCATTTTCTCCCTCAAGAGTTAATCCAACAATAGCGAAACCACCACCATCTTGGGAAGCAATAAACTCAAGATTGTCAGACGCAGCATCGAGCGTAATCGTTATATCGATTGCCGAAGCAATATTTCCGTCCCAAGTTCTATCGCCAATTTCCTCTGTATGGGATTGTCCGTTCAAGGAGAATTTAATACTGGTGGCAGTTGAACACGGCACAATCTTAAACGTTACTTTCTTGATTTCGTGTTCTGTTGTAATCGTTATAGAGCCATCTGCCTTAGCCAATCCGGGCATATAACAAATACCCTGTCCGACAGCCCCCATAAGCGGTATCCGAATGTTGGAAACAACGAATGTCTTTATTTCCGCCTGTCCTTGCGACCAAACATCTATGTGCGATGTCTTAATATCGCCCGTTCCATTATTACACATCATACCGCCAAAATATGTGTCAACCTTGTTGCTCGCAACAGTGCTGGTCCAATCATAAGTCACTAACAATGCTTGTTTAGACTCATTTACGGTAACAACACATTCATTGGATGTCACGTCACCCGAGGAAACGGTAATCTTCGCTGTTCCGGCGACAATACCGTGGATTTTCCCATCGTTATCTACCGTTACTTTTCCATCGTCAGAAGAATGCCATTCTACATCTCCCAACAAAGCGTTGGTCGGAATAGCTGTTGCTTGCAAAACATATAATCCGTCAACATCTATTGCAACAGTTTCTTCAATTTGTATACCTGTAAGCGTCGGACGCTCCAATGAGACAACGTTCGCACTTGCTGTTGTATAGGAATCAGCTCTTTTTTCTAATGAAACCCGCAATACCAAAGTATAGTTATCAAAATTTCCACTTTCTGCAGCTACACGTCCACCCACATAAGTGTCATGCTCAAATGTGCATTGTATTTTTTGATTACCACTACCAAGAAGATTGACAGACCAAGTTTTTGAAAAAACCGAGCCTTCTGCCACTGTTCCCGTGATATAAAAATAATTGTTTTGACCACCAATCTCAACGCTGACACCGGCAGTGTTCATAATCTCTATTGCTTCGTCTACGCTAAGCGGATGATCTTCACCTCCATTAGATGGAACAATTACGGTTATCTCAACCTTCTTGTCTGTTCCTTTTGCCGTTGCGGTAATAGTTGTTTGACCTGCGCCAACATAAGTTACCTTGCCGTTTTCTACGGTAGCGGCTTGCTCGTTGGAACTACTCCATTCAATTTCTTGCGAAGCTGCAACGGGTTGCACGGTAGCGTTAAGTTGAATATAGTTTCCACTTTGAGGAGCAAGATACAAAGTGCCGGACTTATTCAACGTGACGGATTCCGGATCCGGTCTTTCAATGGGTTGATC